>NZ_JBFAIQ010000003.1:244900-645379 GCF_040654755.1 Streptomyces sp. NPDC050625 | reverse complement strand
GCGGGGTGCCTCCCCCAAGCTCTCAACTTCGTTCGAGCAGGGGGGACCCCCATCGCCCACCCGTGCCGCCTGGGGGTCCCCCCTGCTCGAAGAGCTTGGGGGAGGCACGACTGCCTGCAGTTACGACAGCTACTGGCTTGCGGCTCCTAATCCGCCAGGCGTCGTGCCAGTTCCGTCAGTTCCTCTGCCCGTAGTACCCGCCCCCCGAAGCCCGGGAGTGGGACGTGGAGGGTTTCGGTCCAGCGGGTCGGGACCGCGTCGATGCCGTACACCGCGCCGGCCAGGCCACCGGTGACGGCCGCCACGGTGTCCGTGTCGCCGCCGAGGTCGACGGCCGTGCGTATCGCTTCCTCGTACGTGGACGTGGTCCGCAGGGCCCAGACGGCCGAGCCCAGGCAGGGCCAGACGGCGCCGTTGAACTCCGTGGCCAGGTCGGGGTGCCAGTCGGGTGCGAGGACGTCCGCGTACCGGACCCGGTGATCGGGGTGGACCTGCCGCAGCGCCTCCGGTACGGCGTCCAGCGGGTCGCCGCCGTCCAGGCCGACCCGCACCAGCTCGTGGAAGAGCGCGGTCCCCTCCCATGCCGCCCGGTCCCCGTGCGTGAGGGCGGAGATGCGCCGGGCGGCGTCCATGGTGCCGTCCCGCCCGAGGCCCGCGAAGTGCACGGCGGACGGCGCGGCCCGCATCAGCGCTCCGTTTCCGGCGCCGCGCTGGCTGCTCTGGAAGTGCAGCGCGGCCGCCGTGTCCCACGGGTCGCCGCTGCCCAGCACCGCCTCGGTCTGCAGCCCGATGTCCTTGGGGTCGGCGGCCGCCCACCGCTGGAAGCGCCGGAACAGGTCGGGCAGTCGGAGCCCGCCGCACTCCAGCAGGGACTCGGCGACCAGCACGGCCATCTGCGTGTCGTCGGTCGCCTCGCCGGGGTCCCAGCCGCCGCCTCCGCACATCTCGCCGCCCTGTCCCGGTTTCGGGAAGCGGGCGGAGAAGGCCCCCTCGGGGCCGAACTCGAAGGGCGCGCCCAGGGCGTCGCCGACCGCGGAGCCGATCACTGCGCCGATGGCGCGTTCGATGCGCGGAGACTCGGTCATCCGGGCAGACTAAGGCCCTCCGGTTACGGTCAGGTGCGCGCCGCCTCCGGATGTGTGCGGACCCAGCCCTCCCACGCCGAGGTGATCATGTCCTCGACGTCGTGCTTGGCCTGCCAGCCCAGCTCAATGGCGATACGGTCGGCGGAGGCGACGACCCGGGCCGGATCGCCGGGGCGGCGCGGGGTGACCGTCGGGGGACGGTGGTAGCCGGTGACCGCGTTGATGCGGTCGATCATCTCCCGGACCGAAACCCCCGTCCCCGCGGCCGATGTTGAGGGTCAGATCGTGGCCGGCCGAGGACTGCAGGGCGCGGGCCACGGTCACATGGGCCTCGGCCAGGTCCACCACGTGGATGTAGTCCCGCACACAGGTGCCGTCCGGGGTCGGGTAGTCGTCGCCGAAGATGCGCGGGGCCAGGTTCTCCGTGAGCTTCTCGAACACCATCGGGATGAGGTTGGAGACGCCCTCGTCGGCCAGTTCCGGGGCGGCCGCGCCAGCCACGTTGAAGTAGCGGAGCGAGGCCGTGGACAGCCCGGTCGCCCGGCCGGTGGCGCGGACCAGCCACTCACCCGCCAGCTTCGTCTCGCCGTACGGCGACAGGGGCACGCACGGCGTCTCCTCCCGCACCAGGTCGACGTCCGGCATGCCGTACACGGCCGCGGAGGACGAGAACACGAACGAGGGCACCTCCGCCGCCGTCACCGCCTCCAGGAGGACCCGCAGACCCTCCACGTTCTCCCGGTAGTACTCCAGCGGGTGGTCCATCGACTCGCCCACCTGCTTCTTCGCCGCGAGATGCACGACACCGGTGACGGAGTGCTCGGCGAGGGCGCGCGCCAGCCGGTCTCCGTCCAGCGTCGACCCCGCCACCAGGGGGACTCCGTCGGGCACGCGCTCGGCGAGGCCGGTGGACAGGTCGTCGTACACCACCGTCCGCTCACCCGCCTCGGCCATCGCCCGTACGACATGTGCCCCGATGTAGCCGGCGCCGCCGGTGATCAGCCAGGTCATGTGCGGCCGTCCCCTCGTAGAGTGACCCGATCGGAACTCAGTGAAGCAGGCGCCGCAGCCTTCCGCGGGCCACGGCCACGACCCCCCGTGTCCCGGCTGCCACGCGCAGTGCCAGCGCCCCCGAGTGCGTGGCGTACGGCTGTACGAGCAGTACACCGTGCCGGGCGCTCGGAACGGCGCGTCGGCGCAGCAGACCGGCGCCCGCGACCGCGTGCGCCGTGACGTCCCGGTGCACGCCGTGGGCGAAGCGCAGCCGCAGCCGCAGATCCCAGGTGCCCGTGCCGAGGGCGTCGAGTTCGAGGGGCACCTCCGCCGACCATGTGCCGTCGTGGGACGGGACGAGTGGGGACGTGCAGGAGAGGGACGTGCGGCCGTCCTCCCGTCCCCGCCACTCCACCTCCACCGCCTCCGGGCCCGCCTGTGCCACCCGCCCGTACAGCTCGTGCAGGCGCAGCCGCAGGCGGGTGGCACGCGCGCGTGGGCGCAGTTCCGCGTCGACGGCCAGGGGGAGGAGGTGGACGGGGCGGGTCAGAAGGGGAGCCAGGGTGACCTGGGGGAGGGTGTCGGACCAGACGGGGGTGCCGTCGGAGGAGCGGGCGTAGGGAGGGCACAGCCGGGCCGGGCGGGCGGCCAGGTCCCTCAGACGGGGGAGGTCGCGTGGTTCGGCGGACTCCAGGACGACCCGGGCGAGCAGCCGGCCGGGGGCGGCGTTGTCGAGCTCCCAGTCCGTCGCGTCGTAGCGCGCGAGATACGCCCGGGTGTGCGCCCACCACGCGCGCCGGTAGTGCGCGTCGTGCAACCCCAGCTCGCGCGCGTACATGCGCAGTTCGTGGTCGAGGAACTTGGCGCGCGCCGCCCGTGCCAACTCCTTCTGCCCGGCGCCCAGCAGGATGTCGTACGCCAGCGCGCAGGCCCGCGTGCGCGCCTGCCAGTTGTCGACGGCGGACCGGTCCAGGGAGAGCGAGAGCCGGTCGGCGGTGCGGCGCACGTGCCACACGTACACCGGGTCCGGCACCAGGGCGATGCGCGGCCCGGCGGCCAGCACGCGCGCGGTGAAGACGAAGTCCTCGTAGAGGAAGCGGCCTTCGGGGAAGCGGATGCCGTGCTCGCGCAGAAAGCCGGTGCGGTAGAGCTTGTTGACGCAGAGGGTGTCGCGGACGAGCCGGGGGCGCAGGGAAGGGCGTGCGACGACCGAGTGCGCCCGGTACAGCGCCGGCTGCCACGGGCGCTCGCGCCCCGAGGGGAGCTCACGGCGCACGCACAGCCCGCCGGTCACCTCGGCGTGCGTCCCGGTCGCGGCCATGAGCAGGGCGTCCACCGCGCCCGGCGGCAGTACGTCGTCGCTGTCCAGGAACATCACGTACGGCGCCGTCACCGCGTCGAGGCCGGTGTTGCGCGGGCTGCCGCAGCCCCCGCTGTTGACCCGTCGGCGCACCACCGTCAGCCGCGGCTCCCCGGCGGCCAGTTCCGCAAGCAATTCGGCGCTGCCGTCCGTGGAGCAGTCGTCCACGGCGACGACCTCCCGCACGGCGGGCCCTTGCGCGAGCGCCGAGCGCACCGCGTCCCTCACATGGGCGGCGTCGTTGTAGCCGATGACGACGACGCCCGCGTGAGGGGCGCGGTGCGAGGCATCCGGAGGGGCGGACATGTGTGCCAACTCCCGTCAGGGCGCGCTCAGCGCTCGATGCGCGAGCCGGCCGGAGCCGGAGCGTGGCTCGGTCATCGGCGCGGGACCTCCGGCCGGAGGTCGTGCGGAGCGCCACAGCCGGACGAAGGACAGCACGGCGGCGGCCGCCAGCAGACCGTTGCGGACGAGCATCAGCAGACAGCCCGTCCAGGTGCAGCCCACGACCTCGGCGTACAGCGTGGGGTACGCCACCGCGCTCACCGCGGTCGCCGCCAGCACCAGCACGGCGACCGGCCGCTGGACGGTGTGCCGCGAGGTCAGACAGACGGCGGCCAGACCGACCAGCCAGATCATGTACTGCGGGCTGATGACCCGGCTGGTGACCGTGAACAGCAGGACGGCGCACAGCGCGGCGTCGAACGGTGTCGCCTCGGTCCAGTGCCGGGCCCGCACCCGCCACAGCAGCAGGAGCGCGAAGGCGGCCGCCGTGAGTGCGAGGGAGGCGGTCGCCACGGCGGAGACGTACGGGCCGACGAGTTCGATCGCGCCGTACTGGTAGCGGGCCCTGCCCGGCCAGCCGGCGTGCCGCGCCAGGCTGAGTGCCGTACCGCCCAACGACTCGATCTGCACGCCCCGGTTGCCCTGTTGCCGCAGAAAGGCCAATGGATTGTTGAACGAGACGACGAAGAGCCCCAGCGAAGCGGCCCCGGTCACGCCCGCCCACGTCCACGCGGAGCGCGTCGCGGGCCCTCTGGGCGTCCCCAGCAGCACCAGCGCGGGCCACACCTTCACCAGGGCGCCCAGCGCCGCGAACGCCCCGCACACGCGCGTGGAGCGCGACATCGTCAACAGGGAGAGGACGGCGAGGGCGGTCACCTGCACGTCGTACCGGGCGAGCGGGAGGTGCAGCAGCAGCGGCAGCCCGCCGATCCACAGGGCGGCCCCGAGCAGGCTGCGCCCGGGCCGCGTGCCCGCGCGGGCCAGCGCCGCCGTGACCAGCGCGTCGGCGGTCAGCGTGAGGACCACGAAGGCCTGGAAGTACGTCAGGTCCGGGAGCAGTCCGGGCGACAGCAGCACCGCGCCCGCGCCCGGCGGGTACTGCCACAGCGTGTCGTGCGCCGGGAAGGAGCCGTGGGACAGGGTTTCGTACCAGTGGAAGTACAGTCGCCACACCTCGCGCGCCACCGCGCCCCGGCCGAGCACGGGCTCGGTGTTGTGGGCGAGCAGCCACAGCATCAGGGCGCGGGTGGCGAACCAGGAGACGGCCAGGGACGCGAGGGGAGAGTGACGGCGGTTCATCACCCCGGAGCGTAAGCCGCGCGGATGGTGTAATAGTGCTGATACGCCGTCAATACCCGGCAAAGGTTGGCTAATCGCACAAGATCGGGCCGTGGTGAACATGGGGCCCCCGCTCAAACCGCCGTTGGACCCGGCGCGGAAACGGCTGCCGAGAGCACGGTCGGCACCGCCGGCGAATCCGTCGCCGGGCCGTGTCGTCCGCCGTGCCGAGGCACTGGCCGTGGCCGTCCCCGTGGCCGTGATGACCCTAATCGGGCTGTGGGGGCTCGACCGCGGCGCCATGTGGCGCGACGAGGCCGTCACCTTTCAGGTCGCACGGCGCACGGTGCCGCAGATCTGGCGGCTGCTGCACGGCGTGGACGCGGTGCACGGCCTGTACTACCTGCTCATGCACGCCGTCCTCGCCCCGCACCCCGGCGAGGTCCTGCTCCGGCTCCCGTCGGTGTGCGGCGCGGCGGCGACCGCGGGCCTGGTCGCCGCGCTCGGCGCCCGGCTGGTCCGGCCGCGGGTCGGGCTGTGGGCCGGCCTGCTGTACGCCATCACCCCGATGGCCGGCCACTACGCGCAGGAAGGCCGCTCGTACGCGCTGGTCGCGGCCGGTGCGACGGGCGCGACCCTGCTGCTCGTACGGGCCGTCACGGCGGGCGGCCGGTCCTGGTGGACGTACGGCGCGGTCCTCGGCGTCACCTGCTGGCTGCACGAACTCGCGGTCCTGCTGCTCCTCGCCCACGCGGTGACGCTCGCGCTCGCGCGGGTGCGCGGGCGGGTGTGGCGGGGCTGGGGCTGCGCGGCCGGCGCCGTCGCCCTGACGCTGCTCCCCATGGTGGCCGTCTCGCACGCCCAGTCGGCACAGCTCGCGTGGCTCACCGAGCCGACGCTGGAGAGCGCACAGGACCTGCTGCGGGCCTTCGCCGGGCCGACGTCGCAGGTGTACTGGACCTGCCTGGTGTTCGCCGTGATCGGGATGACCCGGCTGGCCGGGCGGCGCGGCGAGGTGACCTGCGCGGGCATCGCGCTGCCCCTGGCGGTGGTGCCGCCGGTGACGCTGATGCTCGCCTCGCAGTCCGCGCCGCTCTACGTCGACCGGTATGTGCTCTACGCGCTCGCGGGGGCGCCGCTGCTGATCGCGACCGGCGCCGATCGGGTGGCCGTGGCGCTGGCACGGCTGTGGACCGGTTCACCCTTTCGGGTGCGATCCGGCTCCTCGTTCCTCACTCTCACGGGTGTCCTCGCCATCGCCCTCGCCTTTACCCACCAGCTGCCCCTGCTCCGCGACGACCGCCTTCCGCGCCACCGCCCCGACGACCTGGCCGCCGTCTCCGTGGTCGCCTCCCACGAACTCCGGCCGGGAGACCCGGTGTTGTTCCTGCCCTCGCACGCGCGTGGCGCGGCACTGACGTATCCGGCGGGATTCCGGGGCACGCGGGACGTGGCGCTGGCGGTGGGGGCGCCCGAGTCGGGGACGCTGTACGGCACCGAGGTGGACGCGCACCTCCTGCGGCGCCGGCTGGCCGGGCTCGACCGGGTGTGGGTGGTCGCCGAGCGGTACATGCTCGACGCGCCCCGCCGGCCGCGCAATCCCGTGGAGCGGGTCAAACTCGACGTCCTGAACGGGCAGTTCGCGGTCGGCGCGGAGACGGTGCGGAACCGGGTGGCGATCCGGCTGTACGTCCGCCGCCACCTCGCTACGGGGAGTCCGGTGCGCCCTCCAGCGCGGCCGAGTCCAGGGCGGTCGTGAGCCGGTCGAGGCGGTCCCGCAGGTCGTTGATCTCGTCGATCCCGAAACCGGTCGAGGCGGCGATGCGACGCGGCACCTGCAGCGCCCGCTCGCGCAGCGCCGCGCCCTCGTCGGTCAGCCGCACATCCACCGAGCGCTCGTCGCGCACGCTGCGCTCCCGCCGTACCAGACCGGCCCCCTCCAGCCGCTTCACCAGCGGTGACAGCGTGCCGGAGTCCAGGCGCAGGTGTTCGCCGAGCTTCTTGACCGGCAGGTCGCCGTGCTCCCACAGCACCAGCATCACCAGGTACTGCGGATAGGTGAGCCCGAGGTCCTTGAGGACCACGCGGTAGACGCCGTTGAAGGCGCGGGACGCGGCGTGCAGGGAGAAGCAGATCTGGCGGTCCAGGCGGAGCCAGTCGGCCTCGGCGGCGGGAGCGGGCGTGGCGGTCATGGGTCCAGGGTAGCTCTGCCTCGCCATTCAGTTGCGTACAACTTAATTGTGTGCTCTACTTGTGGTCGTGAGGGCGGCCGGACCAGAGCCGCCGGAACGTGACTTCGAGAGGGATGGTCTTCCATGGACGCGCTCTACACCGCTGTCGCCACCGCCACCCACGGCCGGGACGGCCGTGCCGTCTCCTCCGACGGCCGGGTCGACCTCAAGCTGGCCCCGCCGGTGGAGCTGGGCGGCAACGGCGAGGGCACCAACCCGGAGCAGCTCTTCGCCGCCGGTTACGCCGCCTGCTTCGGCAGCGCGCTGGGCCTGGTCGGCCGCGCGGCCAAGGTGGACGTCAGCGACGCCGCCGTCACCGCCGAGGTCGGCATCGGCAAGCAGGGCGAGGGCTTCGCGCTGAAGGTCACCCTGCGCATCGAGCTGCCCGACACCGTGGACGAGGCGACCGGCCGCAAGCTCGTCGAGCAGGCCCACCAGGTCTGCCCCTACTCCAACGCCACCCGCGGCAACATCGAGGTCACCCTCGTCATCGAGTGACACCTCACCCCTGAACGACCCGCGCCGGGCGCCTCCCCGTCCGGTCGGCACCAGACACCGCCCGCCTCCTCGGGCACACCGCGCCGGCGCGTGAGCGGCCGCCGGCGCACTCGGTGCCGACGGACGAGAGCGAGACGCCCGGCGCGGGCCGACGAGGGCAGCGGCAGGCACGGACCCCGGCCCGCCGCGGCACCTGTCACTCCGGCCGAGCCCGGCGCCCCGTACCCCGGCCGAGCCCACCTGCCCTTCACCCCACCGGGTGAACCTGGCGCTCGCCTGCCCCGGCGCACCGCGCCGACGCACCCGGTGACGCGGACGACAGCGAGACGCCCGGCGCGGGCCGACGAGGGCAGCGGCAGGCACGGACCCGGCCCCGGCCCGTCGCGGCACCCGTCACTCCGGCCGAGCCCGGCCGCCCCGTACCCCGGCCGAGCCCGGCCGCCCCGTACCCCGGCCGAGCCCGGCCGCCTTCACCCCACCGGGTGACCTGGCGTTCGCCCACCCCGGGCGCACCACGTCGGCGCACCCGGTGCCGACGGACGAGAGCGAGGCGCCCGGAGCGGGCCGATGCGGGCAGCGGCAGGCACGGACCCGGCCCCGGCCCGTTGCGGCACCCGTCACTCCGGCCGAGCCTGGCCGCCCCGTACCCCTGGCTGAGCCCACCTGCCCTTCACCCCACCGGGTGAACCTGGCGCTCGCTCTTCCCCTGTGCCGGCAGCGTCGGCCGGTGGTGTGTGAGGGGCTCCAGCAGCAGCGGCATCCCGAGCACGGGCAGCAGCCAGGCCAGCACGATCAGCCGCTCGCCCCAGACGGTGATGTCGGGATGCGCGGCCTGGGTGAGGATCCCGGTGAACGCGGCCGCCAGCAGGAAACAGCCGAACGCGGGCCGCCTCAGCGCGCCCCACGCCCCGGCCGCCAGCGTCGTCAGGAGCAGTGGCGCCATGAACTGCCGCCGTACCCACTCGATCCAGAAGCTCGACTCCAGATGCAGGAACTCCGGCCACGGATGCGCGCGGTCCGGCCGGCGGTAGTGGTCGGTCAGCAGGTCCTGGAGGCTGTCCGACTCGGAGGGGTAGTGCAGCAGCCGCGCCAGCAGGACCGTGCCGAGCGCCGCGCACCAGCCCGCCACGGCGATCACCACGATCCCTCGCCCCACGGCACGCCCCCGCCACCGGCGCCGTACCGCGACCGCCGTGGCCGCCGCGCCCAGGCACAGCCCCAGGAACAGCGACTGCGAGTGCTTCACGGCGAAGAGCGCGAGCAGACAGCCGGCGACCAGTGCCGTCCCGGCCCGGGGCCGGCGGTTCAGGGCCAGCGCGCAGCCCCACACCGCCCCCAGGGTCAGCGCCAGCATCAGCCCCTCGGCCATCGGGCGCATGGCCGTCGTACCGCACGGCAGGACGTAGTACAGGGCCTGGCCGCTCAGCGCGAGCGGTAGCGGCACGGCCAGGGTGCGCAGGATCAGGAACGCGAGGACCCCGCCCGCGGCCGTGACGAGCACACTCGCCAGCCACACGCCCCAGGTCACGCCGAACACCGTGACGAACGGCACCAGGAACAGCGGATATCCGGGCCGCACCTCGAAGATCCGCTTCAGGCGCGGGGCGTTGAACGGCGCGATGTGCCCGTCCGTCTGCCCGGCCCGCAGCCGCCGGTCCACCAGCCCCAGCTGGTCCGCCTCGCACTGCGCGACCACCCGCCGGGTGGGGCTCGGCCCATGGAAGCGCACCACGTTCACGCTCTGGTTGCGGCGCGCGAGGGACGCCCGGCCGGCGCAGACCCAGTCGACGGTGGCCGAGGCCGCCGCCCGCTTGCTCTCGCCCGTCAGATTCAGCGCGTACGACACATAGTTCCTGGAGTCGGGCGTGTCCCGGCCGGTGACGTTCGCGAGCTGGAGCACCGCGAAGACGGCGGCCAGGACCAGGACCCAGATGCGCGGCCGCATGGTGCGCGGCCTCATGTGGCGGCCAGCAGGTCGTGGCCGGCGGCCGGCCCCGGCACCCGCGCGGCGTCCGGCCCCGGCACGCTCTCCCCGAGCAGCAGGGTCCGTACCACCCGCTCGGCCGCCCGCCCGTCGTCGAACTCGCAGAACCGCGCCCGGAACTGAGCCCGCAGCCGCGCCGACTCCTCGTCCCGCCACGACCCGGAGGTGAACAGCCACGCCAGCTCCCGGTAGGAGCGCGACACATGGCCCGGCGCCTCCGCCGTGATGTCGAGATAGGCACCCCGGCTCGCCGTGTACGCGTCCCAGTCGTCGGCGTGGACCACGATCGGCCGGTCGAGGTTGGCGTAGTCGAACATCAGGGCCGAGTAGTCGGTGACCAGCACGTCGGAGGCGAGCATGACCTCCTCGACCTGCGGCTCGTCCGTCGCGTCGACCACCACACCCCGGCGGTGCAGTTCGGCCAGGCCCATCCCGCGCGCGGGACCCGTCGCGAGGGTGGGGTGCAGCCGTACGACGAGGGTGCTGCCCTCGCCCAGGTCCGCCGCGAACCGGGCCAGGTCCACCCGGTCCACGTGGCCGCCCCGGCAGTAGTCGCGGCGGGTCGGCGCGTACAGCACGACCCGGTGGTCGTCCGGGATGCCGTACCGGAAGCGGAACGCGGCCCCGGCGTCCTCGGCCGGATCGACCAGTACGTCGTTGCGCGGGCTGCCGGTGCGCACCGAGGTGAAGTGGCAGGGGTAGGCCCGCTCCCACACCAGCTCGGAGTGGCGGTTGGCGACCAGGCTGTAGTCCCAGCGGTCCGCCCGGCGCAGCAGGAACGGCACGTCGACGCCGTGCCTGGCGCCCGGCTTGCCCAGCAGGTCGGCGCCCATGTACTTGAGCGGGGTGCCCTGGTGGGTGTGGATGTCGACGCTGCCGGGGCGTTTGGGCACGGTGGCGGGCCAGTTGGCGTTGCTGACGAAGAACTTCGCCCGCGCGGCGACGGCGTGGCAGCGCGGGGTGTCGAGGAGCACGTGCTCGACGTCCGGGGGCAGCTGGGCCGCCTGTTCCTCGTCCCGCACCACCCACACCCCCCGGATGTGCGGGGCGATCTCCCGTGCCTTGTGGTACACGGCCGCCGGGTCGCCGAGCACCCCGAGGTGCGAGAACGCCGAATACACGGCGAGATGAGGGTCGAGGGGGAGTTGGGAGTGAAGTCCGGACCAGCCCCGCTTGGCCCGGCCGGCCACCGCGCGGCGGACCTGGAGGCCCCGCCGCCCGAGCTCCCGCCCCGCCCGTCCGGACTGCCGCCTCACCACGTAGGCCGGGTACGAGCCCGTCAGCAGCGCGACCTCGCCGTCGACCCGCGCGTTCGCGGGCCTGTGCCGGCGGAACATCTCCGCCGTACGCCGGAAGAACTCGGCCCGGTCACCGGGCGGCAGCCGGTCCGGTTTGGCGAGGATGTCGAGACAGTGCTCGCCCATCTTGCGGTGCAGATAGGGCCGCCAGCTCCACAGCTCCGGATGGTCGTCGACGTACGCGAAGACCCGCGCGTACTGGTCGTGGACGTCGAAGTGCTTGCGGCTGGTGGTGGACAGGATGTTGCCCTGGCGGCGCTGCCGGTAGTTCAGGCAGATCCGGTCCAGGGCCGCGATCCGCCCGGCGCTGAGCATCACCGGGAAGGTCCAGGGCGTGTCCTCGTAGTAGCCGGGAGGGAAGCGGAAGCCGTTCAGTTCGACGAACTCCCGGCGGTAGACCTTGTTCCACACCACCATCAACAGGTCGAGGATCTCCGGGTGTTCGGCGGCCGTGAAGGTGCCGTCGCCCGCCTCGGTCAGCACATGGGCCAGGACGTTGCGGCGGGTCCCGCCCCACCAGTAGGTGCGTGCGTAGTCGAAGACCAGCACGTCCGGGTCGCCGGTCTCCTCCAGCCGGTCGGCCATGGCACGCAGCGCGCCGGGCGTGAGGGTGTCGTCGCTGTCGAGGAAGAGCAGGTACTCGCCGGTGGCGTGGGGGAGTCCGGCGTTGCGGGCGCGGCCGAGGCCGACGTTCTCCGGCAGGTGCAGCACCTTCACGCGCGGGTCGCGGGCCGCGTACTCGTCGAGGATCGCGCCGCAGCCGTCCGGCGAGCAGTCGTCCACGGCGATCAGCTCGATGTTGTGGAACGACTGCTCCAGGACCGAGTCGAGGCACTCGCGCAGGAAGCCCTGCACCTTGAAGCAGGGGACGATGACACTGAAGCGGGGCACGGCTCGGTCAGCTCCTCACGAGGGTCGCGGCGGCGGGGGCGGGGATGCGCTCCGCGAGCGGGATCACGGGCGGGATCGCCTCCGGAGGCCGGCCGAGCAGCACCCGCCGTACGGCGCGCTCGGCGGCCAGACCGTCGTCGAACTGGCAGAACCGCTCGCGGAACGCGGCCCGCAGCGCCTTGGACTCCGGCCCCGCGTACGAGCCGTCACGGAAGACGCGGGCCAGCTCCTCGGGGGTCTGGGCGACCGGGCCCGGCGGGGCCTCCATCAGGTCGAAGTAGACGCCGCGCGTCTCCCGGTAGACCTCCCAGTCGTCGGCGTACACGACGATGGGCCGGTCCAGGTTGGCGTAGTCGAACATGATCGACGAGTAGTCCGTGACCAGCGCGTCCGCCGCCAGGCAGACGTCCTCCGAGGAGCGGTGCCCGGTGACGTCGATGATCCGGCTGCTGCTCCTGCCGAGCCCCCGGTCGTAGAAGTAGTGCGCGCGCAGCAGGACGACGACGTCCTCGCCGGCCGCCTCGCAGAAGGCCTCCAGATCGAGTCCGGTCTCGAAGCCGGTGTGGTGGTCGCGGTGGGTGGGGGCGTACAGCACGGCGGTGCTGCCCTCGGGCACGCCCAGGTCCCGGCGGATGCGTGCCACGTCGTGGGCGGTCGCCGTGTAGTACACGTCGTTGCGCGGATAGCCGTACTCCAGGGCCTCGTACGAGCCCGGGAAGGCGCGCTCCCACATCTGGGTGGAGTGGCGGTTGGAGGAGAGGTTGAAGTCCCAGCGGTCGACCCGGCCGAGCAGCTTGGCGAAGCTGCCGGTCTGGGCGGCCACCACCGGGTACGTCGACTGGTCCACGCCCATCTTCTTCAGCGGGGTGCCGTGCTGGGTCTGGAGGTGCACGCTGCCGGGGCGCTTGACGACTTCCTCGGCGAAGTTGGCGTTGTTGACCAGGTACTTGGCGCGGGCCAGCACCTCCCAGTAGCGACGGCTGCCGATCAGCGCGTAGTCGACGCCGTCGGGCACGGCGTGCGCCTGGCCGGGCTCGACCAGGAACACCGAGCGGATGTGCGGGGCGAGTTCACGGGCCTTGGCGTGGATCGCGGCCGGGTTGCAGGCGTAGCCGCGGCCCCAATAGGCGCAGTACACGGCGAGGTTGGGGTCGAGGGGGCGGCGCAGCTGGATCTGGTACAGCAGGCGGGTGCGCAGCATGCGGGGGCGCGGGACCAGCTCCACCGCCCTGGCCGCAGACTGGTTGGCGGCGCGCAGCGCGTGGAACGCGGTGTACGCCCCCGCCGCAAGGAGCCGGTGCTGGACACCCACGCTCCCGCCCGGCATCCGGAAACCGGCCGGGCGATGGCGGCGGTGCAGATGGCGGGCGCGGCGGAAGAAGGCCCGGTGCCCGGAGGGCAGCCGCTCGGGGTGGGCGGCGGTCTTCAGCACGGTGGCGAAGAGCTGCTCGAACAGCGGCCGCGTCCGCTCGCCGGACAGCCCCCGCTCGGCGGCCCGGGTCAGCACCAGGTCCACCTGGTCCAGCAGCTCGGCCTGGTGTGCGCCCGGCAGGTTGAGCCTGCTGCCCTGCCGCCGCAGCCGGTGCCGGACGAGCACCGAGCGCAGCACCGCCAGCCGGTCCGCGGCGACCGTCGTCAGCCCGCCCCAGCCGAGGTCGGTGAAGTGGCCCGCAGGGAAGGCGAGTCGGTGCGCGGCGACGAAGGAGCGGCGGTAGGCGGCGCTCCAGGCCGGCAGCTGGACGCCGGTGAGCCCGGGTGCCTGGGCCGGGGAGAACGCCCCGGCCGGGGTCCGCGCCAGCACTGGCTCCGCCGGGTTGGTCGGCTCACCGTCCCACCAGGGCGTCCGCTCGTGCTCGAAGTACAGGACATCGACGTCGCCCGTCTCCCCGAGCCGCGCGGCCAGGGCCGTCAGCGCCCCGGGCATCAGTACGTCGTCGCCGTCGAGGAAGAGCAGATACGCGCCGGTCGCCGCCCGCAGCCCGGTGTTGCGCGCCCCGCTCAGACCGGCGGCCGGCGGCGAGTGCACCGGGCTCACCCGGGAGTCCCGCTCGGCGTAACCGGCGGCGACGCCGGCGGCCGGGGACCCGGGCTCGTCGCAGACCGGGATCAGCTCGAGGTCGGCGAAGGACTGTGCGAGGACCGAGTCCAGTGCCTGGGACAGCCGGCCCGCGACCCCATGGGACGGGACGATGATGCTGAAGCGGGGCATTCTGCTCTTTCTGTAGTGATACGGACGCGGCCGGGCCGCCCGGTCGGCCGCCAGGTGGACGGCCGGGTGGGGGTGGGCCGCGAAGTGCTGAGGGGCATGGGAACTCCCGGTAGGGGAAACGGCGTTCAGTGGCCCTCGGTGACGGGGAGGGGGCCGGAAGGTTGCGGAAGGGTGGCCAGCGGGGTGCGGGCGAGCGCCGAGGCCGCCGACGGCGCCGGGCGGCGCTCGTCGAGCGGGGTGAACGGCGGCTGTCCCTCGGTCCGGCCCAGCACGACGTGCTGGACGATCCGCTTGGCGGCGCGTCCGTCGTCGTACGGGCAGAAGCGCTCCCGGAACGCGCAGCGCAGCCGGGCCGAGCTGGAGCCGCGCCAGTGGCCGGACGCGAAGATGTCGATCAGCTCGTCCTCGCTGCGCGCGATCGCGCCCGGCGGGAAGGCGCGCAGGTCGAAGTAGGTGCCGCGGGCCGCCTCGTACACATCCCAGTCGGCGGTGTGCACGATGATCGGCCGGTCGAGGTTGGCGTAGTCGAACATGATCGACGAGTAGTCGGTGACCAGCGCGTCCGAGGCGAGGCACAGCGACTCGACGCTCGGGTGGTCGCTGACGTCGATGATCCGGTCGTGGGCCTCGGCGAGCGGGCCGTCGTGCCAGTAGTGGGCGCGCGTCAGGATCACGAAGCGCGGGCCCAGGCAGCGCAGGACGTGCTCCAGGTCGAGGGCGAGGTGCTGGGTGCGGCGGTGGTCGCGGTGAGTGGGGGCGTAGAGGATCGCGACCGAGCCGTCGGGGATGCCGAGCTGCTCGCGCAGCCGGGCCACGTCCGCCGGGGTGGCCCGCTGGAAGACGTCGTTGCGCGGGTAGCCGTACTCCAGCGTGGTGTAGCTGCCGGGGTAGACGCGCTCCCAGGTCAGGGTGGTGTGGCGGTTGGCGGACACGACGTAGTCCCACTTGTCGACGCCCCGCAGGAGCTCCGCGAAGTCCATGTCGCGGGCGGCCGCCGGGCGCTCCTGGAGGTCCAGGCCCATGTGCTTGAGGGGGGTGCCGTGCTGGGTCTGGACGAACACCTGGCCGGGGCGCTTGCGCAGCCGTCGGTCGAAGTTGACGTTGTTGACCAGGTACTTGGAGCGGGCCAGCGCCGTCCAGTAGGCGGCCGTGCCGGGGCGCAGCCGGCGCGGGCCGGGCGGGATCGTGTGCTGGTGCTCGGGGTGGGCGATCCACGCCGTGCGGATGTGCGGGGCGTGCGTGCGGAACGCGGCCTCCAGCGCGCCCGGGTTGCAGCCGTAGCCGCGTCCCCAGTAGGCGGCGAAGACGGCACGGTCGGCGCGCAGCGGGAGGCGCAGCTGGATGCGGTAGTGCAGCTGGAGGGTGGCGGCCTTCAGGACGCGGGCGAGCCGGGCGGCGAGATGGAGGGTGCGGCGGCGCGCGGACATCGCCGACTGCAGGGCGCGGTAGGTGCGGTGCAGGCCGAAGCGCACGAGGGTGTGGCGCAGGCGTGAGCGCAGCGGGACGGAGACGCCGGGGGCGCGGTAACGGCCGTAGTGGGCGCGGGCCTTGATCAGGAACTCGGCGTGGGTGCCGCGCGGCAGCCGGTCGCGCTTGGTGAACACCGTCGAGAAGTGGTCGATCATGCGGCGGAACAACACCGGCCGCCAGCGGGCGAGTTCGGGCCGCTCGTCGAGGAACGCGAACACCCGGTCGTACTGCTCGAAGATGTCGAAGTGCTTGCGGCTGGTGGTGGACAGGATGTTGCCCTGCCGGCGCTGCCGGTAGTGCACGCACACCCGGTCGAGGGTCGCGATGGACTCCGCCGCCATCAGGACCGGGTAGGTCCAGGGGGTGTCCTCGTAGTAGCCCGGCGGGAAGCGGAAGCCGTTCGCCTCGACGAACTCCCTTCGGCAGGCCTTGTTCCAGGCCACCATCAGGACCCGCAGCAGCCCCGGGCGGTCGTCGAGGCGGAAGGGGGCCGGGCCCTGTTCGGCCAGCTCCAGCGCGAACTTGTTGCGGGCGGCCTCGCCCGTCCACCGGGTGCGCGCGTAGTCGTAGACCAGGACGTCCGGTTCGCCGGTCTCCTTGATCCGGTCGGCGATGGAGCGCAGCGCGTGCGGGGTGAGGGTGTCGTCGCTGTCGAGGAAGATCAGGTAGTCGCCCTGGGCGTGCTTCATGCCCACGTTGCGGGCGCCGCCGAGGCCCTGGTTCTCCGCCAGGTGCACGGCTCGTACGCGCGCGTCGCGGGCCGCGTACTCGTTGATGATCGCCCCGCAGGCGTCCGGCGAGCAGTCGTCGACGGCGATCAGTTCGAGATCGGCACAGGACTGCGAGAGCACCGAGTCCAGGCACTCGTGCAGATAGGCCTGGACCTTGTACACGGGGACGATGACACTGAACCTGGGCACAACACATCCATGGGTCGGTCGGCGCGGGCGTTGTGCCCGGGAACGGCCGCTGGAGTGATTTGGTTACGGTTGGTACGGCATGTGGGGGATGTCCGATGAACCGCGAGGGGCGAGCCGATAGCCGACCCGCCCCTCGAATATGCCCTTTTTGCTGTGATTTGACGGCTACTTGACCGCCCCTGCCATCACGCCCGACACGAACTGCCGCTGGAACGCGAAGAACACGGCCAGCGGGATCACCATGGAGATGAACGCCCCGGGTGCCAGTACGTCGATGTTGTTCCCGAACTGACGTACCTGCGTCTGCAGTGCCACCGTGATCGGCTGCGTGCCCGACTTGGTGAACACCAGGGCGACCAGCATGTCGTTCCACACCCACAGGAACTGGAAGATGCCCAGGCTCGCGATCGCGGGCCCGCCCAGCGGCATCACCACCCGTGCGAACAGGCGCAGTTCGCCCGCGCCGTCGAGCCGGGCGGCCTCCAGCAGCTCCCGGGGGATCTCCGCGAAGAAGTTCCGCAGCAGGAACACCGCGAACGGCAGACCGAAGCCCACATGGAACAGGATCACCCCGAGGATCGTCCCGAACAGTCCGATCTTTCCGAACAGTTCGGCGATCGGGATCAGCGCCACCTGTACGGGCACCACCAGCAGACTGACCACGCCCAGGAACCACCAGTCGCGGCCCGGGAACTCCATCCACGCGAACGCATAGCCCGCGAGGGAGCCGATGACCACGACCAGGACCGTCGCCGGAACCGTGATCAGGACCGTGTTCCACAGGGAGTCGGTGATGTCGCCGTTCTCCAGCAGCCTCTGATAGCTGTCGAAGGTCAGCTGGGAGGGCTTGGCGAACACCTTCCACCAGCCGCTCGCGCTCATGTCCTCGGGCGAGCGCAGCGAGGAGATGAGCAGACCGATCGTCGGCACCAGCCAGAACAGGCCGACGACCAGCAGGAAGGCACGCACCAGCCCCCCGCTGAGCCGCCCGGCGATCCGCGAGCCCAGCGACTGCCTCGCCTTCACGCTCTCGACGGGAGCCGTCTTGCCGATGCTTCCGGCATGCGTCGTCATCGCCTGCCCTCCCGCCTCAGCCGGCGAATGTTGAACCACATCACAGGGATCACCAGCAGCAGCAGGAACACCGCGATCGCGCTCGCGATGCCCGGCTGGTCCTCCGCGAAGCCCTTCCGGTACAGCTCCAGGGCGAGCACGTTGGCGTCGTCCTGGGAGGAGCCCGGCGCGATGATGAAGACCAGGTCGAATACCTTCAGCACGTTGATCATCAGTGTGACGGTGACGACCGCGAGGACCGGGGCGAGCAGCGGCACCGTGACCTTCCGGAACACCTGCCACTCGTTCGCCCCGTCGACGCGCGCGGCCTCCAGCAACTCCCGTGGCACGCCCGCGAGTCCGGCCGCGATCAGCACCATCGCGAAGCCCGCCCACATCCAGACGTACGACCCGATGATGGCCGGGGTGACCAGCGACGGGCCGAGCCAGTCGACGCCGTTGTACGGCGCCTTGAAGTTGCTCGCCGGAAGCCGCAGCCGGGCGCCGTCCGCGGCGGCCGGGAGCGTGAAGGTGCCGTCGGCGGCCGCCTTGGTCGAGGCCACCACCTTGCCGTCCTTCACCGCCTCGATCTTCATCCCCGCGTAGCCCAGCTCGGACGGGTCGGGTACGCCGAGCCTTCCGACGCCCTTGCCGCGCGTGAAGTCCTGCCAGGTGGTGCCGGTGATCTTCCCCGGCTCGGGCTTCGCCGCCACGGCCTTCTTCGCGCTGCCGGGCATCTGGTCCGGGGCCACGCCCACCAGGGGCAGCGCGACCGTCTCGCCCGTGTGCACGGTCGCCGAGGTGAGGAAACCGCCCGCGTCGGGCTTGAGCGGCGACTGGCGTCCCGGGTGCGCCTTCGGGAACGCCGACGACTGGGCGAAGGTGTCGTGGACACCGACCCACACGGCGTTGGCGACACCCTTGTCCGGATCCTGGTCGTACACCAGCCGGAAGATGATCCCGGCGGCCAGCATCGAGATCGCCATCGGCATGAAGACGACCAGCTTGAACGCCGTTCCCCAGCGCACCCGTTCGGTCAGCACCGCGAAGATCAGACCGAGGGCCGTGGAGACCGTGGGCGCGAACACCACCCAGATGATGTTGTTCTTCAGGGCCGTGCGGATGCCGTCATCCGTGAACAGGGCCTTGTAGTTGTCGACTCCGGTGAAGCCGTCGCCCGAGGAGTTGTAGAAGCTGCGGACGAGCGAGTACCCGATCGGGTAGACCACGAGCGCGCCGAGCAGCACCAGGGCGGGCAGCAGGAAGAGTGCCGCCACGGTCCTGCGGGTGCCGGTCACGCTCTTGCGACGCTTCGGCGCGGCAGGGGCCGGTGGGACCCCTGCCGCCGCGGCCGACGACATCGCCGGATCAGCTTCCGCTGCCGTACGCCGCCGCCGCGTCCTTCTCCAGCTTCGCCTGGGTGCCCGCGACGTCCTTCGGGTTCTTCAGGAAGTCCTGGAGGTCCTTCCACTCGCCCTTGCCGGGCGTGCCGCCGAAGGCCTGCGGGGCCTGGTCGGACATGTCGAAGCGGAAGTCGTCGCCCGAGGCGATGAGCGCCTTGGCGATCGTCTGCTGCACCGCGTTCGGATACGCCGAGGCCGGCACGTTCTTGTTCGGGGAGAGATAGCCGCCCAGCTTCGCCTGGATCGTCGCCGCCTCCGGCGAGGCCAGGAAGGTGGCCAGCGCCTGGGCGCCCTTGGAGTCCTTCAGGATGACGGCCGCGTCGCCGCCGGAGACCACGGGCGCGGTGGAGCCCACCGCCGGGAACGGGAACACCTTGGCGTCCGTGCCCACCTTCGCCTTGGTCTCACCGATGTTGACCTGCGCGAAGTCGCCCTCGTAGACCATGGCCGCCTTCGGCTGGTCGCCGCCCGTGAAGGTCTGGGTGACCGACGCCGGGAACTCCGTCTGCAGCGCGCCGTCCGCGCCGCCCGCCACATAGTCCTTCTTGCCCCAGATCTGGGCGAGTGTGGTGAGCGCCTGCTTCACCGACGGATCCGTCCACTTGATCTTGTGCTGGGCGAGCTGGTCGTACTTCTCCGGACCCGCCTGGGACAGATAGACGTTCTCGAACCAGTCCGTGAGGGTCCAGCCGTCGGCGCCGCCGACGGAGAACGGGGTGACACCGGAGTCGTACACCGCCTGGGCCGCCGTCAGCAGCTCCTGCCAGGTCTTCGGCTCCTTGGCGCCCGCGTTCTCGAACGCCTTGGCGTTGTACCAGATCAGCGACTTGTTGGCGGCCTTGTAGTAGACGCCGTACTGCTTGCCGTCGACCTTGCCGATGTCCTGCCAGCCCTGCGAGTAGTTCTTGGCGAGCTCCGCCTGCGCCTGCGCGCCGAGCGGCTTGGCCCACTTCTTGTCGACGGCCTGCTTGATGGCGCCGGGCTGCGGGAGCATCGCGACGTCCGGCGGCTGACCGCCGGCGATCTTCGAACCGAGGAAGTTGATGATCGGGTCCTGGGCGGGCACGAAGGTGACCTTCGCCCCGGTGCGCTTCTCGAACTCCCCGAGGACCTGCTTGAAGTTCTTCTGTTCCTGGCCGGTCCAGACGGCGGCGACCTCCAGGTTCACGCCGTCCAGCTTGGGAAGGTCGAGGCCGGAGCCGGTCGCGGTGCTGCTGCTCTCGGTGCCGCCCTTCTTGTCGTCGCTGCTGGAGCAGGCGGTGAGCGCGAGCGCTCCAGCGAGGAGGGTGGCGAGTGTGGTGACGGCCCTGTTTGTCCGGATGGTGTTGCTCTTGCTACGCATCACTGCCCCGTTCTTCGTTCTCCGTTGAACGTCCGAGCGCTGTGCCGTGCGGTCCGGTCTACGCCCGGCTGCTTGAACGCGGCAAGAGCGCCAACACTGTCAAGTGGGGGATCGTGACCGCGTCGTGATGGGCGGGCTGGGGTGTCTCCCGTTGTACGGGCTGGAGTGCCTCCCGTTACAGGAGCGAAGGTATCTCCACCGCCGCGACCTCCCGCGCCGCCCGCTCCACCGCGCTGGCCAGCAGCGCCAGGTCGGTCGGGCCGTTGCCGAGCTCGCGCACGGGCCGGCGGGCCGGCGGGTCGCCCATGCGGTGCCAGTCCAAGGGGACGACCGTGGGGCGCTGGGTCGCGGTGCGCGGGATACGGCCCGTCACCCGGCCCCCCTGGAACGCGGTCACGCGTCCGTCCGCCGAGGTCAACCGCCCGCGCCCCGGCGCCGGTTCCTCGGGCCCGGAGGCCGGCGCGTCCAGGGTGACGCGCAGGGTGGCCCGGCGGGCCGGTTCCGTCTCCGCCGTACGGCCGCCGGGCCCGGACGCGGCCACCAGGTGGACGCCGAGCCGCTCGCCCTCCTTGGCCACCGCCTCCAGCGCCCGCATCACGGACCCCGCCGCGGGCCGCCCCGGCGAACCCAGCGCCGGGGAGACCAGCGCGTCCAGGTCGTCCACGACCACCACCAGGCGGGGCAACGGCGGTGCCACCTCGGTCTGTCGACGGGACGTCGCCGCGGGCCGCAGCCGCAGCGTGGAGCTGGGCGGGGTGTCCAGGTCCCCGGCCCCGGACGGCGCGGGGCGTCCGCCCGCCGTGCGCTGAGTGACCATACGGCCCGACAGCGCGCGGTGCGCGTGCCACTCGGCGAAGCCGTCCCGGCCGAGCAGTTCGGCCCGCCGCTTCAGCTCGGCGCTCAGGGACTGGGCGAACTCCCGCATGCGCACCGGGTCGTTCGCGGTGAGGTGGGTCGTGACGTGCGGGATGTCCGTGCAGACGCGCAGGCCCTCGCCGTGGCCGCCGGCCGTGCGGACGCCGTCCCGGCCGTCGATCAGGACGACGCCCAGCCGGTCGGGGCGCTCGGCGGCGGCGAGCGAGGCGACGACCGCGCGCAGCAGCTCCGTACGGCCGCTGCCGGACGGCCCCTCGATCAGCAGATGCGGCCCGTCGGCCACCAGGTCCGCGCCGAGCGGGCCGCGCGGACCGGCGCCGAGCACGGCCACGGCCCGGCCGGCCGGCGACTCCGTGTCGTCGGCCGCGTCCGCCCAGCGCGCCATCAGCGACGCCGGGGTGGCCCGGGCCAGCCCCAGCTCGTCGAGCAGCCGGGCCGACAGCGGCAGCGGCGCGGCCACGCGCGCGTGCCGCTCGCCGACGGCACCGTCCGTGCGCAACGGCGCCAGCGCCCGCGCGAACCGCTCGGCCCAGGCCGGGGAGACCGCGTCGACCGAGGCGACCGTGCCGGGGCCCACGGGAACGGCCGAGCCGCTGTGGGAGTCCGTGCGCGCCACTCGCATCAGATGCAGCGCCGTGGCCACGTCGCCGCCGAGCAGCGCCACGGCACCGCACTCACGGAACGTCGGCGCCACCGCGCACGCCGCCTCGTACGTCTCCGTCACCGGCGAGGCGGGCGAGGCGGGGTCCGTCTCGGCCAGACACACGACATGTATCCCGGCCCGGGGGCCCTCCAGCGCCAGCCGTGCCACCGCCTCGCGCAGACCGGCCCCGCCCGGGTCGCCGTCCACGACGACCACGGTGTACGGCCCGGCGAAGCCGTCCGTCCCGTCCGCGCCGAAGTCGTCCCGCGCCCAGGAGGGCCGCCGGGCCGGCCGCCGCTCACCGTCGAGGGTCACGGACCGGGGGACGTCACGGGCCGCGGGCCGCGCCGCCGTCCCGTCGGCCACCTGCTCCTTCAGGCGGTGCAGGAGTTCCTCGGTGCGGGCCGCGGCCTGTTCGCGGTCGTGGGCGAGGAGCAGACGGCAGTCCTGGCCGTGCCCCGGGCGCACATGCGGGAGCCAGCCGAGCCAGGACCACTCGGCGGTGCGCTCCTCCAGGGTGCGCGTGCGGTCCGCGCTGATCAGCACGATCTCCAGCGAGTCGGGGGAGTGCAGCGCGGCGAGCTGCGCCAGCACCGCGCGGGCCAGCCCGGACAGCCGCGCGCGCGGTCCGGCCAGGCCCAGCGCGCCCGCCTCGCGCAGATCGGCGGTCACCGGCACGCCGGGCAGCAGGCCCGCGCCGTCCGGGGTCGCCCGGTCGGCCGTGCCCAGCCGGACCGTGAGGGTCTCGGGGTGTCCCGGCCCTCGCTCCCACAGCCGCGGCCCGGGGCCCAGCGCCGTCAGCAGCAGCGCGGCCGGGTCCGGCCAGGTATCGGGCTGCTGGGGGACGTCGGCCGCCGGTGCGGTGGCGTCACCGGCACCCTCCACGCCGTACGCCTCCCGCCCGGTGGCCGGCTGCTCCCCGCGGCCGCCGGTCAGCCGCCGCGCCCACGCTCCTATGCCGCCGCGCCTGCGCAGGCCCTGGGGCACCTCGGTGCCACGCAGGGGAGTGCCCTTGCGCCCGGCGGGAAGTCCGTCCTCACGCGCGCGTGCGTCGGAGTGGAGGCCGTCCGGTGCCGTGTCGTGTCCCGTCGTACCGGAGAAGGCGGCGCCCGCGCCGCCCGCTCCGAAGCGGCCGGCGTGGGTGTCCCCGCCCCGGCTCTCGATCCTGGGCGCGCCGCCCTGTTCCGGTACGGCAGGCGGCGCCACGGGGAGGTGCTCCTGGGCGCCCGGACCGCCGCCCGGGGAGTCCCAGCCGGCCGGGCCGTACGCGTGATGCGTGCGCGCGCCGGGAGCGTCGCCAGTCGCGGTGCCGTCCTCGCGCGCGTGGGGTGCCGGACCGTCGGGAGCGGTCCCCGGTTCGCCCGGGGTCACCCGGACGCACCCCTCCCCGTCGGGCACGGTCTCCACCCGCGCCCCCGGCCCCCCGGACGGAGTCAGCCGCAGAGCCGATTCGCCGATCCTGAGCAGGGCCCCCGGAGGGAAGCGCACCGGGCGGTTGTCCACCCGGGTGCCGTCCAGGGCCGTGCCGTTCGTGGAGTCGAGGTCGGCGACCGAGACACGGCCGTCGGCGGCCACGGTCACCGCACAGTGCAGCCGGGAGACGTCCGGGTCGTCGAGCGGGACGTCGGCGTCGGCGGAGCGGCCGATGGTGATCTGCCCGCCGTGCAGCAGATGGACCCCGCCCGCGTCCGGGCCCGCCACCACGTGCAGCTGGGTCGGGGCGTCGTCCAGCTCAGGATGCGCCTCGGGCTCGGCCGGTGCGCCCAGGGACAGCACGGCGCCGTCGACCAGCGGGGGCTCACCGAGGGTGCGGCGCCGGGCGTCCAGCCGCTCCGCCCCCGCGTACAGCACGACCGCGGCGGCCGCGGACTCGCGGCCCAGGCTGCCGTCTCCCAGGACCGCCGAGGCCAGGCCCGACGCCACCGCCGCCAGGTCCGTGCCGGCGGGCGCCGTGACCAGCACGTCGCGGCTCGCGACGCGGCCCCGCCCCGGGGCCGGGCCCAGCGGGTCTACGACGGTCAGCCGGATCTGCATCGCCGTCAGCGGTCCCTTCTGCACGGGCGCGGACTACCCCCCACCCCACGAGCACGTCGGCCAGTACTGCAGGCATCCTCGCACCTGTCACTGACAATCCGCCCGCGACCCGGTATCAAGTGATCTTGATTGGTCAGCTCTGCCCCTAAAAGTGCCTGACCAGTACCTCGCCGACGATCACTTGAGATCGGTCACGTCCGGGCCCGGCAACCGGGCGGCCGAGGCGAGCGTCTTTCCATCGAACATGCAGGGGAAGGCTTACGTAGTGCCCTATGGAGCGGCACTAGAGTGGACCGGAACACCAGCCATCAGCAGGGAGCGCATGACGTGCGGCCGGTAGGCAGCAAGTACCTCCTGGAGGAGCCGCTCGGACGCGGCGCCACCGGGACCGTCTGGCGAGCCCGCCAGCGAGAGACCGCGGGCGCCGAGGCGGCCGTGCCCGGACAGCCCGGTGAGACCGTCGCGATCAAGGTCCTCAAGGAGGAGCTCGCGAGCGACGCGGACATCGTGATGCGGTTCCTGCGGGAACGGTCCGTCCTGCTCCGGCTGACCCACCCCAACATCGTCCGGGTCCGCGACCTGGTGGTCGAGGGCGAACTGCTGGCCCTGGTCATGGACCTCGTCGAGGGCCCCGACCTCCATCGCTACCTGCGCGAGAACGGCCCCTTCACACCCGTCGCCGCGGCCCTGATGACCGCTCAGATCGCCGACGCGCTCGCCGCCAGCCACGCCGACGGCGTCGTCCACCGCGACCTGAAGCCCGCCAACGTGCTGCTCCAGCAGCGCGACGGCCAGATGCACCCGCTGCTGACCGACTTCGGCATCGCGCGCCTCGCCGACTCCCCGGGCCTCACCCGCACCCACGAGTTCGTCGGCACGCCCGCGTACGTCGCGCCGGAGTCCGCCGAGGGCCGCCCGCAGACCTCCGCGGTCGACATCTACGGCGCCGGCATCCTGCTGTACGAGCTGGTCACGGGCCGTCCGCCGTTCGGCGGCGGAAGCGCCCTGGAGGTGCTCCACCAGCACCTCAGCGCCGAGCCGCGCCGCCCGTCCACTGTGCCCGACCCGCTGTGGACGGTCATAGAGCGCTGCCTGCGCAAGAACCCGGACGACAGGCCCAGCGCCGAGAACCTCGCGCGCGGGCTGCGTGTCGTCGCCGAGGGCATCGGGGTGCACGCGAACTCGGCGCAGATCGCCGCCGCGGAGGGCGTGGGCGCCCTGCTGGCCCCCGACCCGGCGCCGACCGCCGTACCTGGTGTGCCCGGGGCCGCCGACCCGACCCAGGTGCTGCCGACGGGCTCGGCGCCGGGCACGTACGACCCGAACGCGGCGACCAGCTTCCTGCCGCACACCGGTGGCCCGGCGGGCGCGGCCGACCCCACCGCCGTACTGCCGAACACCGGGGCGGCGGACCCGACCGCCGTCATGCCGCCGGTGCCGCAGCACCAGGCGGGCGGCGGGCAACAGCCCGAGCAGCCGCACCCCTGGCAGACCCAGCTGCGCGCGGCCCGCGACCGCAACGAGCAGACGCAGATCCAGTACCTCGACCCGAACGAGGACCCGCTGCGCCGCCGGCCCCAGCGGCAGGTGGCCCGCCCCCAGCAGCAGCCGAGGCAACAGCCCCAGCAGCGTCCGCAGCCGCGGCAGCAGCAGGGCCCGCCGCCCGGTTACGGCCGGCCGCAGCAGTACGCCCCGCAGCAGCAGCCCCAGCGGTACGCGCCGCCGGCCGCACCGGCGGAGCCCCGGCGCCCGGCGCGCGAGCCCCGGCAGCGCAGCGCCAACCCGATGAAGATCCCCGGGCTCGGCTGTCTGAAGGGCTGCCTGTTCGTGATCGTCATCCTGGTCGTCGCGGGCTGGCTCATCTGGGACCTGACCCCGCTGCACACCTGGATCGGGGAGGGCAAGGGCTACTGGCACCAGCTGCGTGACCTGGTGAGCACGGTGGGCGGCTGGGTCAAGGATCTGGGCAACGCCACCAGCGGCAACTGATCGCCAGTCTGTGGATTTGTCGACATCTGGCGGGTGATTTCTGTCTCCGTGGTGAAGGTCGGCACGTCGGACGCGTACTTTTAACGACAACACGCGTCTGTAGGAGCAGTCTTGGCACGGAAGATCGGCAGCCGGTACACCGCCAACCAGATCCTGGGGCGGGGCAGCGCCGGCACGGTGTGGCTGGGCGAGGGACCGGAGGGTCCCGTCGCCATCAAGCTGCTGCGCGAGGATCTCGCGTCCGACCAGGAGCTCGTCGGACGCTTCGTGCAGGAGCGCACGGCGCTGCTCGGACTGGAGCACCCGAACGTCGTGTCGGTGCGCGACCTGGTCGTGGACGGCAACGACCTGGCGCTCGTCATGGACCTGGTCCGGGGCACGGACCTGCGCACCCGCCTGGAGCGGGAACGGCGGCTGGCGCCCGAGGCAGCGGTGGCGATCGTCGCGGACGTCGCGGACGGGCTGGCCGCGGCGCACGCGGCGGGGGTCGTGCACCGGGACGTGAAGCCGGAGAACGTGCTGCTGGATATGCAGGGGCCGCTGGGCCCCGGCGGCGCGCACCCCGCCCTGCTGACGGACTTCGGCGTCGCCAAGCTGATCGACTCCCCGAAGCGGACCCGGGCCACGAAGATCATCGGCACGCCTGACTATCTGGCCCCGGAGATCGTGGAGGGGCTGCCCCCGCGCGCGGCGGTGGACATCTACGCCCTGGCGACCGTGCTCTACGAGCTGCTGGCCGGCTTCACGCCGTTCGGCGGCGGGCACCCCGGGGCGGTGCTGCGGCGGCACGTGACCGAGACGGTCGTACCGCTGCCGGGGATTCCGGACGAGCTGTGGCAGCTGATCGTGCAGTGCCTCGCCAAGGGGCCGGCGTCGCGGCTGCGGGCGTCCGAGCTGGCGGCGAGGCTGCGGGAGCAGCTGCCGCTGCTGGCCGGGATGCCGCCGCTGGACGTGGACGAGCCGGAGGCGGAGGGGGCCGAGGAGACGGAGTCCGCGGAGCCGGTCCCCGCGTCGGCGGGCGAGCCGGTACGACGGCGGGGAGCGGTGTCCCTCGTCCCCGGCGCCCGGCCGGACTCCAACCGGGACACGCATACGTCGATGAGGGTGCCGGGCCCCGACGAGCTGGCCGGGGGAGCACGGGGTACGGCCCGGGTCCCGCGGGCCTCCGGAGCCCCCCGCCCCGGCTCCGCCCGCCATCGCGCCGTCGCCCGGCGCCGCAGGATCACCCTGGGGGTGGCGGGGGTGGTGCTGGCGGCGGCGGTGGGCGTGGGCGCATGGCTGGCGACATCGAACGACGACACGGAGACGCCCCCGCAGGACACCCACACATCATCGACCCCCTGACCCACCCCACCTCCCCGGGACCCCGCCCCGCTCGCCCACCCGCCCGGCCCGTCTCGGTGGGCTGAGGGGTCCCGCCCTGGGGCTCCGCCCCAGACCCCGTTCGCCCGCCCGCCCGGCCCGTCTCGGTGGGCTGAGGGGTCCCGCCCTGGGGCTCCGCCCCAGACCCCCCTTGCCCACCCGCCCGGCCCGTCTCGGTGGGCTGACAGGTCCCCTCTTGGGGCTCCGCCCCTGACCCTGGCGGGGCTTCGCCCCTACGCCCCATTGGGCTGTGCCCCAGACCCCCCGATGGGGCTTCGCTCCTGACTCAGCCGGGGACCTGCCCCAGGCCCTGCCGGCTTCGCCCCTGCACTCCTGGAGGGGACTTCCTGGCGGAGCCATGCCCGAACCCAAGCGGGGCTTCGCCCCTGCGCCCCGTATGGGACCGTGCCCCCGCGCGCCCGGCGCCCCCCGCGGGGCCCTGCTCCGGACCCCAGCGGGCCCTGCCCCCTGCACCCCAGCGCAGCCCCTGCCCCAGACCCCACCGAGGCACCCCTGCACCCCAGTGCAACCTCGCCCCCATCCCCGGCCCCATCCCCGCACGTCACCCCCACCCCCTGTGTCAGCCCCCGTCGCCAGTTCCCGTCCCCGCCCTTCCGGCTTGCGGCCGTGAGGTCGTTCAGGTCGATGCGGGGGGCCGGGGGCGGCAGCCCCCGGGGTGGGCAGGGAGGGTGCCGGGGCACTCTCGGGCCGGGTCGGGCGGCGGAGCCGTTACGCTGGAGGCGTGGCAGTCCTCGATGTTTCCGAAGAGCTCAAGTCCCTCTCCTCGACCATGGAGTCGATCGAGGCCGTTCTGGACCTCGACAAGCTGAGGGCAGACATCGCCGTGCTCGAGGAGCAGGCGGCCGCGCCGTCCCTGTGGGACAACCCGGACGAGGCGCAGAAGATCACCAGCAAGCTGAGCCATCTGCAGGCCGAGGTCAGGAAGGCCGAGGCGCTGCGGGGGCGGATCGACGATCTCGCCGTGCTCTTCGAGATGGCCGAGGAGGAGGACGACCCGGACACCCGCGCCGAGGCGGAGTCCGAGCTCGCCGCCGTCCGCAAGGCGCTGGACGAGATGGAGGTCCGGACGCTGCTCAGCGGTGAGTACGACTCCCGTGAGGCGCTCGTCAACATCCGGGCGGAAGCCGGTGGCGTCGACGCCGCCGACTTTGCCGAAAAGCTTCAGCGCATGTATCTGCGCTGGGCCGAGCAGCGCGGCTACAAGACCGAGGTGTACGAGACCTCGTACGCGGAGGAGGCGGGCATCAAGTCCACCACCTTCGCCGTCCAGGTGCCGTACGCCTACGGAACGCTCTCGGTCGAGCAGGGCACGCACCGACTCGTGCGCATCTCGCCCTTCGACAACCAGGGCCGCCGCCAGACCTCCTTCGCGGGTGTCGAGGTCCTGCCCGTCGTCGAGCAGTCCGACCACGTCGAGATCGACGAGTCCGACCTGCGTATCGACGTCTACCGGTCCTCCGGCCCCGGCGGCCAGGGCGTCAACACCACCGACTCCGCCGTGCGCATCACGCACATCCCCACCGGCATCGTCGTCTCCTGCCAGAACGAGCGGTCGCAGATCCAGAACAAGGCCACCGCCATGAACGTGCTGCAGGCCAAGCTCCTCGAGCGGCGCCGGCAGGAGGAGCAGGCCAAGATGGACGCCCTCAAGGGCGACGGCGGCAACTCCTGGGGCAACCAGATGCGTTCCTACGTGCTCCACCCGTACCAGATGGTCAAGGACCTGCGGACGGAGCACGAGGTCGGCAACCCCGAGGCCGTGTTCAACGGTGAGATCGACGGCTTCCTGGAGGCCGGCATTCGCTGGCGCAAGCAGCAAGAGAAGTAGACGAGGCCAGTCAATTTATCGACTTGGTAATCCCGGACAACTGCCGCCCCCGAGGCGGCAGTTGTCATTTGTCTGGGTTTTACATCACAGTCACAAGTCCCAACCACCGGCAAACGCCCCGCAAGTGGACATCACGCGCGCAACGGCCTTGACGTTGCTTTGAAAAATCGGAAGGGTAAAGCGTGGCATGCGTATCTCTGGGGCGCATGTGAACCGGGGGACTTGAGTTGTAGCGGATCTCGTCAGCCGCCCCCGTCGATCACCGCCGTCCCCAGGCGCCGCTCATTGACACTCAGCTACTGGGGGTAGCAACACATGACCAACAAGACGCGGATCCGGATCGCGCGGATAGCCGCCGGTGCCGTGATCGCCGCGGGCGCCTCGCTGACCGCCGCGGGCGCCGCCTCCGCCGCGGAGTCGGACGACTGCGTGCTCGGCGTGCTGTGCGCCGACGAGTCGCCGAGCCCGGAGCCGACCGAGACCGTCCCGACTCAGCTGCCGACGGAGACCGCGGTCCCCAGCGACGAGCCGACGGACCCCACGGAGGAGCCCACCGAGCCCACCGAGGAGCCGCCCACCGACCAGCCCTCCGAGCAGCCCACCTCCAGCCCGACGCACGGCAACGGCGGCGGGAACGGGAACGGGAACGGCAATGGCAACGGCCACGGCAACGGTGGCGGCAACAGCAACACCGACCCCGACGGCGGCTCGGGCACCTCCGCCCAGGAGGAGGGCAGCTCCGCCCTCACCGACACGTCCTCCGGCACCCAGACCCAGGGCAACGGCAAGCAGCTCGCCGAGACCGGTGCCGGGCAGACCGCGTTCCTGATCGTCGGCGCCGCCACCATGATCGCCGGTGGTATCGGCTTCCGCATCCTGCCGCGCCTCGTGGGCGGCCGGGGCGGTGCGGCCGCCTGACGGTGGCCGCACGATTACGGAACGTACGCGCGTCGTACGCGGAAGGGCCCGGAGCTTGCCGCTCCGGGCCCTTCGGCCGTCCTGTCGCCGCTTTCTACGCGGTCTGGTGCGCCAGCAGCGCCACCGCGGCGATCAGCACCGCCAGCAGCGCGATCAGCGCCATCGGGTTCAGTCCCGCGAGGAAGTTCTCCTGCTGCAGCCGCTCGCGGTTGGCACGGCACACAGGGCACCGGCCCTCGTTCACGGGCGCCGCGCAGTTCGCGCACACCAACCGGTCGTACGTCATGCGCTCGCCCTCCTTGCACCGGCCTTCACCTACACAACGCTTCCCGGAACGAGAACGTTCCCCCTCCACTGTGCCAGGTTCCAAGGCAAAGGGCGCGGTCGTCCGGAGAGAGCCCCCTGGCACAAAAGCACACAACCCACACGCAACCCCTACCGGCGACTGCACTCACGCACCTGGTTCGCGTATGGTCACGCACACCTACCCCCGGCGACCCGTGGTGCATCCGTGATCCGATTCGACAATGTCTCCAAGGTCTACCCCAAGCAGACCCGCCCCGCGCTCAGGGATGTGTCCCTGGAAGTGGAGAAGGGCGAGTTCGTCTTCCTCGTGGGGTCCTCCGGCTCCGGAAAGTCCACCTTCCTGCGGCTGATCCTCCGCGAGGAGCGGTGCAGCCACGGTCAGGTGCACGTCCTGGGCAAGGACCTCGCCCGCCTCTCCAACTGGAAGGTGCCGCAGATGCGCCGCCAGCTGGGAACGGTGTTCCAGGACTTCCGGCTCCTGCCCAACAAGACGGTCGCGGAGAACGTGGCCTTCGCGCAGGAGGTGATCGGCAAGTCCCGCGGCGAGATCCGCAAGTCCGTGCCGCAGGTGCTCGATCTCGTCGGGCTCGGCGGCAAGGACGACCGGATGCCCGGCGAGCTGTCCGGCGGTGAGCAGCAGCGGGTGGCGATCGCCCGCGCCTTCGTCAACCGGCCCAAGCTGCTGATCGCCGACGAGCCCACCGGCAACCTCGACCCGCAGACCTCCGTCGGCATCATGAAACTGCTCGACCGGATCAACCGGACGGGCACCACCGTGGTGATGGCGACGCACGACCAGAACATCGTGGACCAGATGCGCAAGCGCGTCATCGAGCTGGAAAAGGGCCGCCTCGTCCGCGACCAGGCCCGCGGCGTCTACGGCTACCAGCACTGACCGCCCCGACGCTCCACGACGGAAAGGCTTAACCAGACGCCATGCGCGCCCAGTTCGTTCTGTCGGAGATCGGTGTCGGTCTCCGCCGCAATCTGACGATGACCTTCGCCGTCATCGTCTCCGTCGCCCTGTCCCTGGCCCTGTTCGGCGGTTCGCTGCTGATGAGCGACCAGGTCAGCACCATGAAGGGCTACTGGTACGACAAGGTCAACGTCTCGATCTTCCTCTGCAACAAGAGCGACGCCGATTCCGATCCCAACTGCGCCAAGGGCGCGGTCACCGAGGACCAGAAGAAGCAGATCCTCTCCGACCTGCACAAGATGTCGGTCGTCGAGAAGGTCAGCTACGAGTCGCAGGACGAGGCGTACAAGCACTACAAGGAGCAGTTCGGCGACTCCCCGCTGGCCAGTTCGCTCACGCCGGACCAGATGCAGGAGTCGTACCGGATCAAGCTCAAGAACCCGCAGAAGTACCAGGTGATCGCAACCGCCTTCGACGGACGTGACGGTGTCCAGTCCGTGCAGGACCAGAAGGGGATCCTGGACAACCTCTTCGGGCTGCTGAACCTGATGAACCGGGCCGCGCTCGGCGTGATGGCGCTGATGCTGATCGTCGCACTGCTGCTGATCGTCAACACGGTGCGTGTCTCCGCGTTCAGCCGTAGGCGCGAGACCGGGATCATGCGACTGGTCGGCGCCTCCGGCTTCTACATCCAGGCGCCGTTCATCATGGAGGCCGCGGTCGCCGGTCTGATCGGCGGCGGACTCGCGTGCTTCTTCCTGGTCGTGGGGCGCTACTTCACCATCGACCACGGCATGGCCCTGTCCTCGAAGCTCAATCTGATCAACTTCGTGGGCTGGGACGCCGTGTTGACAAAGCTCCCGCTGATCCTCGCCACCAGCGTGCTGATGCCCGCCCTTGCCGCATTCTTCGCGCTGCGCAAGTACCTGAAGGTGTGACGCATGCCAAGAGGGCCGTACGGTCAACGAACCGTGCGGCCCTCCGCGTTGTCCTAGACTCACCCGCATGTCAGGCCGCGACCTGTTCTGTCAGCCCCGCCGTATCCGCCGCGGGGCGGCCCTGACGTTGGTCTTCGCCGGCGTGCTGGCCGCCGGCGCCGCGACCGGTGCCTTCGACTTCGACCATGGCGGCCGCGGACCCGCACCGGACGCGGCCCGTACGGCCCCCCGGCACGACGCCGTCCAGCAGGCGGCCGCCGCGGCCCTGGCCGACGGCACGTCCCCCATGGAGGCCGCCGAGCGTGCCGTCAGCCGCAGCGGGGACCGGTGGGCCGCCGTCTACTCCGAGGGCGAGTACGAGGAGTTCCAGGAGGCCCTCGACGGCGAGTACACCGGTGTCGGCCTGTGGGCACGGCGCGAGGCCGACGGACGGATCGAGGTGACCCGGGTGCAGTCCGGGTCGCCCGCGGCCGAGGCCGGCATCCGCAAGGGCGACCGGCTGCGCAGCGTCGACGGCGAGAAGGTCGACGGGCGGCCCGTCACCGAGGTCGTCTCATTACTGCGCGGCGACGCGCACGACGCCCCCGCGGGCACCTCCGTCCGCCTGGGCCTGGAACGCGGCACGCACACGTGGAGCCGGACGCTGCGCCGGGCCCGCCTGTCCACCGACTCCGTCACCGTCCGCAGGCTCCCCGGCGATGTCCTGGTCATCAGGATCGCCGCCTTCACCAAGGGCTCCGGCGACGCGGTCCGCACCGCCGTACGGCAGGCCCCGGCCGGCGCCGGGATCGTCCTCGATCTGCGCGGCAACTCCGGCGGCCTGGTCACCGAGGCCGTCACCACCGCCTCCGCCTTCCTCGACGGCGGCCTGGTCGCCACCTACGACAGCGACGGCGAGCAGCGCGCCCTGCACGCCGACGCCGGCGGCGACACCACCAGACCCCTGGTCGCGCTCGTCGACGGCGGCACGATGAGCGCGGCCGAGATGCTCACCGGCGCCCTGCAGGACCGCGGCCGCGCGGTCGTCGTGGGCTCCCGCACCTTCGGCAAGGGCTCCGTCCAGATGCCCACCCGGCTGCCCGACGGCTCCGTGGCCGAGCTGACCGTGGGCCACTACCGCACCCCCTCCGGGCACTCCGTCGACGGCCGCGGCATCACTCCCGACCTGGAGGCCGGGCGGCAGCCGCTGCAGCGGGCGGAGAGCATCCTCGGCGGCCTGGGCGACGCCTCCTAGACGCGTCGCACGTTGTTAATCGACTTCCCTCGCACCCCCTGCGTAGTGCGAAAATGGACGGCACTATGAGCAAGGGAATGTACGTACCGAAGGAGTCCCAGCAGAAGCAGGGGACGGCCGCCAAGTCCCGGGACGGCGAGAAGGGCGGCAAGCGCAAGATCGTCGCGCAGAACAAGAAGGCGCGCCACGACTACGCGATCATCGACACCTACGAGGCGGGTCTCGTGCTGACCGGCACCGAGGTGAAGTCGCTGCGTCAGGGGCGGGCCTCGCTGGTCGACGGCTTCGTGCAGATCGACGGGAACGAGGCGTGGCTGCACAACGCCCACATCCCCGAGTACAGCCAGGGCACGTGGACCAACCACTCGGTGCGCCGCAAGCGCAAGCTGCTGCTGCACCGGGAGGAGATCGACAAGCTGGAGGCCAAGTCCGGGGAGACCGGCCACACGATCGTGCCCCTCGCCCTGTACTTCAAGGACGGCCGGGCCAAGGCCGAGATCGCCCTCGCGCGAGGCAAGAAGGAGTACGACAAGCGGCAGACGCTGCGTGAGCAGCAGGACCGCCGGGAGTCCGACCGCGCCATCGCGGCGGCGAAGCGCAAGCAGCGCGGCGCCTAGCGGCGGGGAATGCGCTGGCACCGACCGGCGTTGTTCACGTACGATGACATCTGCACCGCACAGCAGGTGTGAGGCCCTCTTCGGAGGGACCCTCTCCGGAGGGTTTGAAAAATCAACATGGGGATGATCGGTTTCGACAGCGGCTGTCGAGGCAGGGGAAGCGTGTCGAGAAAGCGGCCATGATCTCGTAAACCACAGGCCGAAAAAAATAATCGCCACTGTTAAGAGCGATTCTCCCGAGCGTTTCGCGCTCGCTGCCTGATAAGTAGCGACCAGCGAAACTCTCCTTAATGGGAGTGTCAGCCCGGGGATGTTCCCGACCCGGATCCTGGCATCAGCTAGGGGACTAAACCTTGATCCCGGTCACGGGGTGAAGAGGGAAACCAAACAGTGACTGGGCCCGTCGGCGACTTGTTCGCGTGATCGCCGGGGCCGAGAAAATCACAGCGAACTGCACACGGAGAAGCCCTGGTTCCGCACCGTTGGACGCGGGTTCGATTCCCGCCATCTCCACTCATCCCATGTGGGCAGAGGCCTCGTCGCTTTCGGGCGGCGAGGCCTTCGTCATGCCCGGATTCGGCCTTGATCGGAGCGAACATCGCATGACGTTCGAAGAACCGCGGAGCGTGCTCGTACATGCCCGGGGCGAGCCATCCCCGCTGTACGAGCCAGTGGATCCCAAGGCCCACGACGACCTCGGAGCCTTCACCCGCAACGTCCCGCTGTACGACGACCGGCTGGCCCTCCCGGCAGAACTCGTGGACGTACTGCGCTCCTGGTCGTCGGCCCGTCCCCCCGCGGAATCCACCTCTCGCCCCGACCTGCGCAAGCACGTCAAGCAGGGGCTGGAGACAGCCCGGCGACTGGCCAGGTGGCTCGGCCCGTCGTGGTCGGTGCGCTATTGGGACGAGCGCCACAGGACGGCGAAATGGGTGTGCTGGGGCTGCGACCGCCTGCACTGGGAGCGTGACGGCCACGGCATACCGCCGCACCCGGTCGACCTCACGGTCGAGGGCGAGTTCAAGTACGGCCCGTTGCGCTCCGAGGGATTCGGGGACTTCTTCCCCGACGACCCCGCCGCCGGGCTGGCCCTGTCCGACGACCTCGTCGCCGATCTGTACACATGGGCGGAGAGCATCGACAGCACGCTGAACCGGGAACTGCGGGACCGGGAGGAAGGCAAGTACGACGCCCAGTGGCAGCGGCTGTTCCGCGAAGGGACGGAGCTGGCGAGACGAATCGCCCACGAGCTCGGCCCTGCCCGGACGGTCACCTACAAAGGTCTGGCCCATGGCGGTCTGGCCGCGTTGACATCGATCAGCTGGCAGGGAGACCGGCAGTTGTGAGCGCGAGCTGAAGCAGACCCGCCTCCAGGACGCACGGGAGTAGCGGAACGGGTACGCAGCGTGCTTGTGCACGGTGTGGCAGCGGGAGGCGGGTGAGCGCGTGGCTTCGGGGGAGTAACAGCGACTCGCAGGGCGGCGCCTGCCTCGAAGTCGCCGTCCGCCCCCGCACCATCCACATCCGAGACTCCAAGCTGGGCACCCGAAGCCCCCGCTTCACCGTCCGTTGCGACGCCTGGACCGCCTTCCTCGAATACGCCTCGCGCGAGATGCTGCCGAGGAGTTGATCAGCAGGGCCAGGGCCGCCGCCGTGACCGGTGCCGCGTACGCGGTTGTCGGGGAGGTGTGTTCCGCCAGGTAGCCGCCCGCCGCCGAACCGCAGGCTATGCCGGTCAGCAGGCCGGTGACGACGAGGCTCATGCCCTCGTTCAGACGGTCCGCGGGCGTGAGGCGCTGGACCAGCGTCATCGCCGTGACCATGGTCGGCGCGGTGGCCATGCCCGCGACGAGCAGGGCCGCGGCCAGTGCCCAGAGGGAGCCGCTCGTGCGCGCGGCCAGCAACGGCAGCGACATCAGCGCGGTCATCGCGAGCAGACACCTCGACAACTGCGGGGCGGCCGGCTTCAGCGCCCCGTACAGCAGCCCCGCCGCGCAGGAACCCGCCGCCTGGAGCGCCAGCACCGCGCCCGCCGCCGAACGGTGGCCCTGCCCGTCCGCGTACGCGATGGTGACGACCTCCATCGCGCCGAACACCGCGCCCGTGGCGACGAAGCAGGCCAGCAGGGGCGCGATGCCAGGGGTGCGCAGCGGCGACGCGCCCCGGGTGCGCCCCCGGGGCGGCGGCTCGGTCGCGCGCTGTGCGGTGAACAGCAGCATGCCGGCCAGCAGCAGCGCGGCGCCCACGAGCGTGCCCGCCTCCGGGAAGAGCGCCCCGGTCAGGAAGGACGCCAGAACCGGGCCGAGCATGAAGCACAGCTCGTCCGCGGCCTGTTCGAAGGAGTTCGCGGTGTGCAGCGCGTCCGGGTCGTCGTGCAGCACATGGGCCCAGCGGGCGCGGGACAGGCCGCCGATGTTGGGGGTGGTGGCGGTGGCGGCGTACGCGGCGAACAGGGTCCAGTCCGGGGCGCCGAGGCGGACGCAGAGCAGCAGCGCGAGGCTGCCCAGCACGGCGGTGACCGTGGCCGGTACCGCGACCCGCGCCTGTCCGTGCCGGTCGACGAGCCGGGCGACCCAGGGCCCGGCCACCGCGGTTGCGGCCAGCCCCGTCGCGGTGACGGCGCCGGCGAGCGCGTACGAGCCCCGCGCACCGGCGATCATGACGACCGCGCTCACCCCGAACATGCCCATGGGGAGCCGGGCGATCAGATTCCCGGCGGTGAAGGCACGGGTGCCGGGGCGGGCGAAGAGACGCCGGTACGGGGCAAGGCGGAGCCGGGGCACGGTGAGCTGAGGCATGACCCCACCGTCACCCGGAGTGGATCAAGGGGTCCAACACCTGATCGCTGCCGATTGACGCACCCACGTTGTAAATTCGCCGGATGCCCACCCCCGCCCACCTGGACCCCCGCCTCCTGCGCGCCTTCGTCACCGTCGCCGAGGAGCTCCACTTCACCCGCGCCGCGGCCCGCCTGTACGTCGCCCAGCAGGCGCTCAGCCGGGACGTACGGCGGCTGGAGCGGGAGCTGGCCGCCGAGCTGTTCGTACGGACCACCCGGCAGGTCACGCTGACCGCCGACGGCGAGCGGCTGCTGCCGTACGCCCGCCGGGTCCTCGCCGCCCAGGACGAACTGCTCGCCGCGTTCGGACAGGCCCGCCCCCTGCTGGTGGACCTGAACTCCCCGGGCCTGGCCACCGGCCGCCGTGTGCTGCACCGGGCCCGGGAACTCGCCCCCGACTGCGAGCTGATGGCCCGCTACGAGAGCGGACTGACGGGCGCGGCCACCGAACTGCTCGCCGGGCGCCTCGACGCGTCCTTCGGGCGGTTCGCGGGCCTGGCCCCCGCGCTGCGGGCCGGTCTCGCGCACCAGCCCGTGCGGTACGAGCCGATGGCCGTCGTCCTCCCCGACGACCATCCGCTGGCCCCGCTGGAGGCGGTGCCGCTGGCCGCGCTGGCCGGGGAGACCGTGTACGCCGGTGCCGGGAATCCGCGCACGCCCGAGTGGACCGACCTCGCCCACCACCTCTTCGAGGGACGCGGCATCCGGGTCGCCTCCCCCCTTCCGCTGGCCGTCGGGGACGAGGAGTTCGAGCGGATCATGGCGAAGACGCGTAACCCCATCCTTGCCGTGGTGGACTTTCCGGCCATGCCTCGGACGGTGCTGAGGCCTCTCGTCGACCCCGTCCCGTTGTCCCCCGTGTCACTCGTGTGGCGAAAGGGGCTGGTCCATCCCGGGTTCGACGCCCTTCGGCGGGCAGCGGCGGAGATCACCCGGTCCGAGGGCTGGCTGATACGGCCGACCGATGGATGGATTCACGCCATGGACGAGGCATTCATGAATGCCCACAAATGACACACCACGAACATCGGTCCTCAGGTGTGCGCTACATTCGCGGCCTGAGCACGCTGTGGTACGAGGGGGCGCTTCTGACCAGGTGGGGGCCTGGTTCTGTCGACGTGTGCTCAGGGTCGTCGGCGCACCCGGAACCGTCCCATGGGGGGATGTACGCGCGTGAAGAAGTGGCGAGAAGACGCCCAACCGGAATGGTCTCAATTATCATTCGCGACCCGGAACATGCCGGTGAAGCGGGGAGAGACCCAGGGGTTACCGAAAACCGGAAGGGTGGACACCTTTCGGCCAGATCCAGATCTCTTACTGCCCGACCCCTGGGACGAGTCCACAGGGGAGACCCGCCCCGGACCCGGCGCCGCCGCGGCCCACGACCCCCACGAGGTCACGGTCCAACTCGACGCCCTGCAGGGCGGGGACGTACATCCGAGCCCGGCCGAGAACTCCGCCCGCGGTGGCGGTGACGGCTCCGAAGGGCCGGTCTTCGTCGACGAGTCCGGCCGCCGCGGCCGTACGTTCCGACGGCTCGGCATGCTCGTCGGCATCGCCTGCGCCGTCTACGCCGTCGTCATCGTCGCCACGCTCCTGTCCGGCAGCTCCGACGCACCCTGGCTGCCCGTGCCCGGCCAGAACGAGGACAAGCCGGCCAGTCAGGTCGACAGCCCCCCGCTGCCCGCCGAGTCCGCCGAGCCGTCGACCGGCGACGGCAGCGCCGCACCCGGCGCGAGCCCGGCACCCAGCGACGGTACGACCCCGTCGACCGGCGCCCGCACCACCGCGCCCGGCACCGGCAAGGCCTCGGCCGAGCCGGCCACGACCACCGCCCCGCAGCCGACGGCGACGAAGACGACGTCCGGCGCGGGCGACAGCGGCAGCGGGAGCGGGAGCGGCAGCGCCGGCGGCTCGGCCCCGTCCACCCGCCCCGAGACGCCGACGGCCCCGGCCTCGTCCACCCCGAGCAGCCCCGTCGAGGGCTCCGCCACCCCGACGGAGTCCCCGGCCTCCGTGACGTCCCTGGCCTCTTCGACCCGCCTCTCGCCGGAGCAGGAGCACATCCTCTGATGGCATCCCGCACCCGCCGTCACGAGGCCGCGAGCGGAGCCCGTGCCGGTGCCGCTCCGCGCCGCCGCCTGCCCATGCGCCTGCTGCTGCCGCTGCTCGTCCTGCTCGCCCTGATGGCGATGCTGATGCTGCGCGGCTACGTCCACAGCGAGATCCTCGCCGACCACCGCATCCGGCCCGAGGCAGCCACCGGCAAGGTCCCGGCGGAGATCCTCGACGGCGGCCCGGTCATCGACACCCGCAGCGGCCGCACCACCAGCCTGAAGGTGCCCGACCACCGCCTGGTCCTCACCTTCGACGACGGCCCCGACCCGACCTGGACCCCAAAGGTCCTGGACGTGCTGAAGAAGCACCACGCGCACGCGGTCTTCTTCGTCACCGGGACCATGACCTCCCGCTACCCGGACCTGGTCGAGCGCATGGTCGCCGAGGGCCACGAGGTCGGCCTGCACACCTTCAGCCACCCCGACCTCTCGTACCAGAGCAAGAGACGCATCGACTGGGAGCTGTCCCAGAACCAGCTCGCGATCACCGGCGCGGCGGGCATCCGTACTTCGCTGTTCCGCCCTCCGTACTCCTCCTTCGCCGACGCGATGGACGACAGGTCCTGGCCGGTGACGCAGTACATCGGCACCCGCGGCTACATCACCGTCGTCAACAACACGGACAGCGAGGACTGGAAGAAGCCCGGCGTCGACGAGATCGTCCGCCGCGCCACCCCGCACGGCGGCAAGGGCGCCGTCGTCCTGATGCACGACTCCGGCGGCGACCGCCACCAGACCGTGCAGGCCCTCGACACGTTCCTGCCGACGCTGCAGAAACAGGGCTACGAGTTCGACAACCTCACCGAGGCCCTGGACGCGCCCAGCGCGCACACCCCGGTCGAGGGAGCCGACCTGTGGCAGGGCAGGGCGTGGATCTTCCTGGTCCAGGCCTCGGACCACATCACCGGCGTGCTGGTGGTCGGACTGGCGGTGATCGGGTTCCTGGTCATCAGCCGCTTCGTCCTGATGCTGGTGCTTTCGGGAGCCCACGCCCGCCGGGTCCGCAGGCCCGGCTTCGGCTGGGGACCGCCGGTCACCGAACCGGTGTCGGTGCTCGTCCCCGCGTACAACGAAGCGAAGTGCATCGAGAACACGGTCCGTTCGCTGATGGCGAGCGAGCACCCCATCGAGATCGTCGTCGTCGACGACGGCTCGACGGACGGCACGGCCCGCATCGTGGAGGCGATGGGCGTGCCCAACGTCCGCGTCGTACGCCAGCTGAACGCGGGCAAGCCGGCGGCGCTCAACCGCGGTCTGGCGAACGCCCGTCACGACCTGATCGTGATGATGGACGGCGACACGGTCTTCGAACCGGCCACGGTCCGCGAACTGGTGCAGCCGTTCGGCGACCCCCGGGTCGGCGCGGTCGCCGGCAACGCCAAGGTCGGCAACCGCGACTCGCTCATCGGCGCCTGGCAGCACATCGAGTACGTGATGGGCTTCAACCTCGACCGCCGTATGTACGACGTCCTGCGCTGCATGCCCACGATCCCCGGCGCGGTGGGCGCGTTCCGGCGCTCGGCCCTGGAACGGGTCGGCGGCATGAGCGACGACACGCTGGCCGAGGACACGGACATCACGATGGCCATGCACCGGGACGGCTGGCGCGTGGTCTACGCCGAGAAGGCGCGGGCCTGGACCGAGGCCCCGGAGTCCGTCCAGCAGCTCTGGTCCCAGCGGTACCGCTGGTCGTACGGCACGATGCAGGCGATCTGGAAGCACCGCCGCGCGCTCGTCGAGAGGGGCCCCTCGGGCCGCTTCGGCCGCGTCGGCCTGCCCCTGGTCTCCCTGTTCATGGTCGTGGCCCCGCTCCTGGCCCCCCTGATCGACGTGTTCCTCCTCTACGGGGTCGTCTTCGGCCCGACGCGGAAGACGATCGTGGCCTGGCTCGGCGTCCTGGCGATCCAGGCCGTCTGCGCGGCGTACGCCTTCCGCCTGGACCGCGAACGCATGACCCACCTCATCTCGCTGCCCCTGCAGCAGATCCTGTACCGCCAACTCATGTACGTCGTGCTGCTCCAGTCCTGGATCACGGCACTCACCGGCGGCCGCCTGCGCTGGCAGAAGCTGCGCCGCACCGGTGTCGTGGAGACCCCGGGCGGCCCGGTGCCACGCAGCAGCACTGATCGGAGGCCCGTGGCATGACCCACGGACAAACGAGGGGCACACCCCCGGAACCCACGTCCATGCCCACGCTCGACGCCCCCGAGGTCCCCCCTGCCACGCGGAAGCAGCCGGGCGGCAGGGACCGCTACCTGGACCTCCTCCGCTCGATCGCCCTGGTCCGCGTGGTGGTCTACCACTTGTTCGGCTGGGCCTGGCTGACGGTCCTGTTCCCGTCCATGGGCGTGATGTTCGCGCTGGCCGGCTCCCTGATGGCGCGGTCCCTGAACCGCCCGGCACCGAGCGTGATCCGCAGCCGGTTCCGCCGTCTGCTGCCGCCGCTGTGGGCGTTCGGCGCGGTGGCGCTGGCGCTGATGTTCGCGGGCGGCTGGAACCCGGTGAAGGACCCGGACAACGGCGGCACCTGGGGCGTACTGAAGCTGATCGACTACGTGATCCCCGTCGGCGCCCCGCCGTACCCCTGGCACATCGGCTCGAAGTCGGGCCTGTTGGAGGACACTTGGGCGGTACAGGCGGCCGGCCCGCTGTGGTACCTCCGCGCCTACCTCTGGTTCGTGCTGGCATCCCCCTTGCTGCTCAGGGCGTTCCGCAGAGCACCATGGCCAACGCTGCTCGCACCCCTGTGCCTGACGGCGACGATCGGCACGGGCCTGATATCGATCCCCGGCGAGACGGGCAACGCGGTCACCGACTTCGCGGTGTACGGCGGCTGCTGGGTCCTGGGCTTCGCCCACCACGACGGCCTGCTGGCCCGCATCCCCCGCTACGCCGCGGTCTCCTGCTCGGCCCTGCTGATGGCCTTCGGCCTGTGGTGGGCGTCGGGCCACCGGGGCCCCGACGGCTGGGACCTGAACGACATCCCGCTCGCCCAGGCGGCTTGGTCGTTCGGCTTCGTGGTCATCCTGCTCCAGTACTCCCCGTCCTGGCAGGAACTCCCGGGCCGCCTGCGCCGCTGGGACAGACTGGTCACCCTGTCCAACAACCGTGCGGTCACGATCTATCTGTGGCACAACATGCTCATCATGGCGACGGTTCCGATCATCGACCAGGCGTACAACCTCCCGTTCCTGCAGAGCGACCGCGCGGCGTCGGCCCTGGACTCGACGTACATGATCTGGATGTTCGTCCTGGTCTGGCCCCTGATCGGCCTGACGATCGCGGCAGTCGGCTGGATCGAGGACATGGCGGCAAAACGAAGCCCGAGGCTGTGGCCGAACGGCCCGAGAAGCCGCGCACACCACAGGGCGTGACGCCCTTACGTGGCGCGCCTTCACAGAACCTTTGCAGCGGTCAACGGCCGGGCGGCGCCGGACTGCCGCATTGTCACAGATGGGTAATCATCCCCCTTTACTGAAGGGCAAGTTACCCACCCTCTGCCCTTCTCTGCCCCATTCGTCACACCGGCCGCAGAGCAATTCGCTCTGGTACAGCGCCAGTCGGGCCCGATACCGTATAACGCTGCTTCACAGACCCCAACCGCCCCACCAGGAGCCCACCGTGACCCGCCGCCCCCGCCTGCTCACGACTGCCACCGCCGGTGTGACGGCCGTACTCCTGCTTGCCGGTTGCGGTGGGGGTGGGGGCGGGGGGAAGTCGAATGACAAGATTCCGGGGGCGGACACGGGGGGCAAAGCGTCTGCTTCTCCCAGCGCTTCGGCCTCCGCGAACGGCGACCGCCCGAAGATCGAGATGCCGTCCGACTTGTCGTACACCTTTGACTGGCCCAAGACGGGCGACACGGACAAGGATGCGGTCCTGTCGGACAGCGAGCAGTCCATCAAGGCGGTGGACCTTGCAATCGTTCACCAGAACGCGCTCGACAAGCCGTACCTCTACTACTACGAAGGTGAAGCTGCGGCCGGCACGCAGAAGTTCATCCAGAACTATGTGGACCACAAGGCCAGCATCACCGGTGCATACCGCTTCTACTCTCCTGCGGTAGCTGTCTCCAAGGACGGGACGGCCTCCCTCAGCTACTGCGAGGACCAGGGCAAGGCGTACGTCAAGTACCTGCCCAATAAGATCAAGAAGACCGAGGTCACCGCAAAGAGCTACGTCAGCTACCACACGTCGCTCAAGAAGAACAGCAAGGGTGTCTGGGTGATCCAGAAGATCATTTCGCAGAGTGGGAGTGCCGAGTGTCAGCCCTGATGCGCCAACTGAAGACTCTCCCGCTTCTGGTCACCATGGGGACGTGCCTGTCGCTGCTTTCTCTTCCCGGCGTAGCCCATGCCGACGACACGCTGCCCGGCGGCACCCAGAATTCCGAGCCCGGTCCGAAGGGCGACAGCAGCCCTGACGGCACTATCGCGGCCAGCGCCTCAGGCATAGTTTTCGACCGGTCGAAGAACGGCTCCGGCAGTTCGGTCGGCCCCGTCACCTCAACCACCTCCTGGACCCCACCGGCCTGCTGGTATGCCCCGAAGTTCACCCCCGACCAACTCAAGGCATACCTGGAACCCATCTGGGAGGCAGGCTCCACAGGCCCTCAGTGGGACGCTGAGCAGCGCGATCGCTACGTCAACGGCCACCCTTACAAGGACTTCAACAAGGACAAGGCCGACAAGGGCTATTGGTGGGACTCGTTCGTCAACAAGTCGTTCCCGCCAGGCTGGGACAAGTGCGGCAAGCCCATTTTCTGGGTGGACAAGGGTGACCCCCCGCCGCCGGACATCGAAAACGCGGTGACGCCGAAGATCCTGGCTGAACTCGCCTACAACGAGATCCGGGTTCCAACCACGAAGGTGACCCTGGCGCCTGCCAACGGGACCAAGGTCAACCTGCCCACTTGGGCCTGGCTGGACGGTGCCGCGTTCAAGCCCGTCTCGGTCACCGCCTCCGTCCCGGTGCTCGGCATCGCGGCAACGACCACCGCCGAACCGGTGTCCCTCAAGATCGACCCTGGCACGTCGGATGCGGAGACCTACCCGGCCTCGGGCGTCTGCCAGATCGACAACGGCAGCATCGGCGAGCCGTACGCCAAGGGCAAGGCCGACGAGACGCCACCCTGTGGAGTGAAATACCTGCGCTCTTCGGGGAGCGACTCGTACCCCCTGAAAGCCACCATCACTTGGAAGATCCACTGGACGGGCACTGGCGGGGTAGGCGATGACCTGCCTGACGGCACGTTCGGAGCGACTCAGAACGTGGTCGTGCAGGAGATCCAGGCCGTCAACCGATGACAGCCCGCAGCACAGCCGAGGTATAGCCGGACGAAAACATGGATAGCGTGATTCCGCTTTCGGGCAAGGGCTGACGACCCAGGGGAGCGGAACACGTGGCAGACCGACTGACCGTCGACGACGACGAGCTGAAGCACTTCATGAAGTTGCTGAACAAGTCGAGCGACTCACTGAAGGGCCTTCGCAAGGCGCTCAGCGAAGCGACGGTCACCGGTCTCGGCACGGATGACCTGGACGCAGCCTGCGAGGACTTCCAGGACGACTGGAAGTACGGCACCGAACAGATCGGCGAGCAGACCGAGAACCTTGCGAAGATCATCGGTCAGTGCAAGGACAGCTACCAAGAGGTCGACAAGGCGCTGGAAGAGGCGCTGAGGAAGGGCGGCCACGGCAAGGGCGGGTCGGGAAGGTGACGACCACCGCAGGTGTCGGGGCCGATCCCGGCTCGGACACCCACAACCCCTACCCCCACCTCGGCTTCAACCCCGCCCCGGGAAGCACCGAGACGGTACGGGCCCTGCACAAGAAGCTCGCCTCCTGCGCCAAGGTCTTGGACGAGACGCACGGCCTGGTCGCCAAGCTGATGGACGGCAGCTACTGGAAGGGCGACGCCGCCGTGGCCTTCCGGGAGGAACTCCAGGGCGGACCACTGGCCCTCAACCTCAAGAACGCCGTGCACTCGGTCAGCAAGGCGGCCGGGCAACTCGCCCGCTGGGAGGCCGAACTCGACGACTTCCAGCGCCGCGCCAAACGCCTGAACGAGGAAGCGAAGCACGCCCAGGTCACCCTGGACAAGGCCAAGGGCCAGGCAACGAAGGCGAAGCACACTCCCGACCCGGACCAGAAGGCCCTGACCCAGCTGAACACAGCGACAGAGAACGCCCAGGCCGACCTGGACGAGATCATCGGCAAGGCGAAGACACTGGCCGAGGAGCACAGCGAGAAGGCTCAATACCGGGCCGCAAAGATCCACGACACCACCAGGAAACTGGCACCACACGAGCCTGGCGCTTGGGACAAGTTCCTGGACTGGGTGGGCGACAACCTGCCTGACATCCTCAGCTGGACCGCGGCCCTCATCGGCATCATCGCCCTGTTCGTGTCCACCGGTGGAACCGCCGCAGCGGCTCTACTGCTGGCCGCCGCCGCATTGAGCACGGGCGCCGTCGTAGGAAGGCTGGCTGATCCGGTGGTGCGCGCATCCCTGCGGGACGGGTTCCGCCGTGGAGAGTTCGATGCGGACTTCTGGAGCAACGCGGTCGGCTTGGCGGCAGATGGGCTGGGCACGCTGCCCGGGTTGGGAGCCGTCGTGAAGGGTGCGCCTGCTCTCCTGAGGGGAGTTGGAGAGGCGGGCGAGGCGCTCACGGCCGGACAAAGACTTGCTGCTGCCGGCGGCGAGACAATGACGAGTGCCAGGGAGTTCACCGATCTGCACAACCCCATCGGGACGTGGGTGGTGGAGAGGGTGCCCCGATTGAGGTCGACCTTCGAGGCCACCGAGACCGCAGCCCCGTGGGCCGGCTTCGCCACTGCCTCCTACGGGCTGGCCACGAGCGAGTTCGACGCGATGGACAGCGACACCGTAGCGAACATCGGCACTGCCCTGGACGGTTATTTTCTCGGGCCAGTCGATGTGGGAGAAACCATCGATCTTGCCTGCCGTGTATTCCGTCAATGATCAGCCGCTCTGATTTGCCGATCGAGAACGAGGAAACCGCCAATGTATTCCACCGGCCACACCGCGGCGTGGGACCATTCAAGGACCCGAGGCGCCTGGATGCGGCACATGTTGATGAACGTGGTCGGGCTCGTCGCCTGGCCCGTAGGCTGGATTGTACTGCTCGATTTCTCGACGGTCACACCGAACTGGGCCGTGTGGATCTTCATGCCCTACTTCCTTTATGGCTTCTATCGTTTCTTCAATCAGCTCACCTACTTCCCTGCGGCCTTCCGTATGCGCCGCGTCCTGCGCGAATACCCCTGGCAACTACTCGAGAAGGTTCCCAGTGGTCTTGGTAAGTATCCTGGGGCCCAAGACAATGGAATGTGGTTCGAGTTCCGAAATCCGGTCGACTGCGACCATAAGATTCCCTTGATCTTCATCAAGCATCAGCGATCCTACTGGTGGCTGAGGCGCCTGGACGGACCTCGTACCAAACCCGAGCGCAGAGCGCAGATTGAACCCCTCTGGTTTGCAGGCGACCCGCGCTACCTCGCCGTCGTTGCCGCGCCTGCTGCAGGGGGCAAGGCACCGAAACGCCTTCACCTTCTCTACCAGCGCTCTGTTTTGGATAGCCGTTATGCGCCCGCGAGTTGGGCTGCCAGTGCCGCTGACGTTGAGCGTGCTCGCCGAGCCGGGGCCGCATATGTCGAGACGGTTCCGCCGTCCCATGCGTAGCACCGGGACCTTCGCGGATTCCTGGTCCGAGGAAGACGGCATCCGGTTTGCCATCCCTCCCGGGTTCACCCCGCTGCCGATCGATAGCCTCCTTGCCCGCCCGGGCTCTCCTGAGGCGGAACAGTTGAATACGGCAGTGGCGTCCATCCTTGCCTCGGCGCCCGACGAGGCAACCCGTGAACGATTTGTCGTAAACCTGGCTGTGGCTCAGCGGATGATTCGCGCGTTGCGAGTGAGTGGTACGGTCCACTGCTCGTTGGGCTTACACCGCGATGACAGCGGGCGTGGTGATGCAGATGTTCTGCTCTCCCTGTTCACCATCACCTGGGTGGGTACCTGCTGGGCCCCAAGAGCCGTCATTGCTGCGCGGGCCCTTGCAACCTCTCCGGGGCACACGCATATGTCATACGCCGAACTTTCCTGCGGCCCAGCAGCATTCAGTGAGGCATTGCGCACACCGATCCCGGAGTCGGGGATCCCTGCAGCGCCGCTGCTCCAGTTCTACGCCCACCTGCCACACCCGCATGGCACCGGCTTGGCGCTGCTCACCCTGAGCACCACCGCCACGCTCCACCGCGACAGCTATCGCACGTTGCTACGCCGCATCTCCGAACTGGTCACCTTTGAGGAACCGTCTACGCGCACAGCCGAGAACGCGAAGTCTCGATGACCAGGAAACCGCCTGAGGTCCGTTCGCCTCCCACCACCCTCGCGTCGGTCGTGGGTGGTAGCTACTCGTCGAACCACACCACCAAGCGGACGTTCTCCGTGCCATGTACCTCCGCCAGTGTGCGCATCACCGTCCATACCGGGTGCCAATCGCCGTCCTCGGGGAACGCGTCGCGGCGGTAGTCGTGTTCTGCTCGGAAGAGGGTTGTGCCGGTGTTCCATTCCGTGCCCTCGGGGCAGAGGTCGGGGATGCTGGAGGGGTCCGTCGGGGGCGCGGTGTTAGCGGGCTATTCGGGTGGCTCCGGGGGGTGCCGGCTCGTTCCAGTCGATGGCTGATATCTCCGTCCAGGTCAGCCAAGTGGTGCCGAAGGCCGCAGTGCCCCAGGAGGACAGTTCGGTGTGGGGCGTGGTTGACGCGTCCGGTGGGAGGCCGCGATCGGGCGCGATCGGGTGCCACGGGCCGCTGAAATTGCGTGCGCCGAAGAGGTAGGCGAAGGCCTCGTAGTCCCTGGTCACCGTGCCGAGCATCGTGAGGTCGATCGCCGCGTGCCAGGACGTTTCGCCGGTGTCGAGGCCGGGGCCCAGGCGTGGCATTCGATCAGGCCGTGGATGTCGGTTCCCATGCGGTGATCGTGCCGTGAGCAGTGACTGTTCCAAGGGTCGGCCAAGTTCCCGTCAACCGCGGCCCCTCGGCCGCCTCGACCCGTAACGGCGTGGAAAACTACCCTCGTTGCGCAAGTGAAGAGAGTGAAGCTGTCGGCGGGGGAGTGGGCACAGTGAGCAAGCGGCAAGTGCGGAAGATGTTGCAGCTGATGGCGGGAGGTGAGCCCGTGGCGCTCACCAACTCGATGGCTTCTGTGAAGAAGATCGCCCGACTCGCCTTCATCGCCCAGCAGTTCGGGTACGAGTACGCCGACGCCCAGTACACCGGGTCGCGCAACAACGTGCTGAAGATGCTGATCGTGCCGGACCACAGCCCCCAGGCCCGCGCCCGCGCCGCGCAGAACTGGGCGCAGTATCCGAACGCCGCGGACGGCGTCTCGCTGCCGCCCGTCGTGCCCGACGCCCTCGAACTCCTCAAGGCCCGCATCCAGTTCGACCTCACCGGCAAGAACGCCGAGAAGCGGATGCTGTACGGCGCCGGTGGCATCACCCTCGGCCTGATTCTCTACACGCTGCGGAAGGGTGGCGGCGCCTTCAACTTCATTGCCGCCGGTGTTGTTTGGGTCATTCTCACGGGCATCATGGGCATCGGGTTCCTCGTCACCCGGCGCCGCAACGCCAAGTTCGCCGGCCGGCTCCAGGCCGCCGGGTTCATGCCGGTGACCGATGAGGGCGGGCGGTTGCGTTATCTGCCGCCCGGCACCCAGGTTCCGGGACTCCAGCAATGGCAGCAGCCCCAGCAACCGCAGCAGTACCTGCCACAGCAATGGCAGCAGCCTCAGCCGCCGCAGCATCCCCAGCCGCAATACGGGCAAGCAGGGGCCTACCCCGGCGGTCCCTACGGCAACCCCGGCAACTACGGCAACCCCGGCAACTACGGCAACCCCGGCGGTTACGGCCAAGCCACCGCCCCCGGGCCGTACAGCCCCCAGCAGTACCCGAACTGGCAGCAGCAGCAGTCCCCCCAGTTCCCCCAGCCTCCCCAGCGCTGATCCCACCCCCACGCCCCCACGCAATCGCCCTCACCGACGCCCCTCCCGCCGAGTGAGAGCAACGTTCCCTTCCGGTCACCCACAGCCACAGTGCGGAAACGCGTCCTCCCTACCTTCGGGCTCAGTCACTCGTGGAAAGACCGAGCCCCGGAGCACCGTGGAGGCGTCATGACAGCCCCTAGTACAGCCCCCGCCCCCAACAGCAGGGGAGGCCGCTGGATCGAGCACTGGGATCCGGAGGACGAGGCATTCTGGAACGCGACCGGCGAGAAGGTCGCCCGGCGGAATCTCGTCTTCTCGGTGCTGTCCGAGCACATCGGGTTCTCGATCTGGACCATGTGGTCCGTACTCGTGCTCTTCATGGGCCCGGAGTACGGGCTGACCCCGGCCGACAAGTTCCTGCTGACCTCGATGGTCACACTGGTCGGCGCCGTCGTCCGCGTCCCCTACACCTTCGCCGTGGCGGTCTTCGGCGGGCGGAACTGGACGATCATCTCGGCCGGGCTGCTGCTCCTCCCGACCGCGGCCGCCTTCGCCGTGATGAAGCCGGGGACCTCCTTCGACACCTTCCTGCTGGTCGGCCTGCTGGCGGGCATCGGCGGCGGGAACTTCGCGTCGAGCATGACCAACATCAACGCCTTCTTCCCGCTGCGGAAGAAGGGGTGGGCGCTCGGGCTGAACGCCGGCGGCGGCAACATCGGTGTGCCCGTCATCCAGCTGGTCGCCCTCGCCATCATCGGAGCCAGTGGCGGTCCGCGCGTGCTGCTCGGCATCTACGTCCCGCTGATCCTGATCGCCGCCGTCCTCGCCGCCCTCTTCATGGACAACCTCTCCAGCGTGAAGAACGACACCGGTGCCGCCAAGGACGCCGCCAAGGACGCCCACACCTGGATCATGTCCTTCCTCTACATCGGCACCTTCGGGTCGTTCATCGGCTACGCCTTCGCCTTCGGGCAGGTCCTGCAGGTCCAGTTCGGGCGGACCCCGCTGCAGGCCGCGTACCTCACCTTCATCGGCCCGCTCCTCGGCTCGCTCATCCGGCCCGTGGGCGGCTGGCTCGCCGACCGGTACGGCGGCGCGAAGATCACCCTCTGGAACTACGTGGCCATGGCCGCGGCAACCGCCGGCCTCGTCGTCGCCAGCATGCAGAAGTCGCTGCCGCTGTTCGTCTCCGTCTTCGTCGTCCTGTTCGTGCTCACCGGGCTCGGCAACGGCTCGACGTACAAGATGATCCCCGGCATCTTCCAGGCGAAGGCCCTGGCCAAGGGCCTCACCGGTGAGGAGGCGGCCTCCTACGGGCGGCGGCTGTCCGGTGCCTCCATGGGGCTCATCGGGGCGGTCGGCGCGCTCGGCGGCGTCGGCATCAACCTCGCCTTCCGGCAGTCGTACCTCTCCTACGGCTCCGGCACCGGTGCCTTCGTCGCCTTCCTCGCCTTCTACGGCCTCTGCTTCGTGGTGACCTGGGCCGTATACCTTCGCCGCCCGGCAGCGGTGACGCAGACCACGGCCGCGGCCGAGGCAAAGCCGCAGCTCAGCTACGCCGAGGTGTGACGTAACACCGGTGACATCAAGTCGAACCGAGCCTGTCACGCACCGTTGACAGGCTCGTTCGACATCCAGGTATCCAGCGGGACGAGAGCCATGTACGACGAACAGCAGCGACCAGAACACGGGCCCCTCGCGGGGTTCACCGTGGGCGTGACCGCCGCGCGCCGGGCCGACGAGCTGGGCGCGCTGCTCCAGCGGCGCGGTGCCGCCGTGCTGCACGCGCCTGCCCTGCGCATCGTGCCGCTCGCCGACGACGGTGAACTCCTCGCGGCGACCAAGGAGATCATCGACCAAGTGCCGGACGTGGTCGTCGCCACCACCGCCATCGGGTTCCGCGGGTGGATCGAGGCCGCGGAGGGGTGGGGGCTCGGCGAGGCGCTGCTCGGGCGGCTGTGCGGGGTGGAGCTGCTGGCCCGCGGGCCCAAGGTCAAGGGCGCCATCCGGGCCGCCGGGCTCACCGAGGAGTGGTCGCCGTCGAGCGAGTCCATGGCCGAGGTGCTGGACCGGCTGCTGGAGGAGGGGGTCGACGGGCGCCGTATCGCAGTACAGCTGCACGGCGAGCCGCTGCCGGGGTTCGTGGAGGCGCTGCGGGTCGGGGGAGCGGAGGTGCTTCCGGTGCCGGTGTACCGGTGGATGCCGCCGGAGGACATCGGGCCGGTGGACCGGCTGATCGACGCGGCGGTCTCGCGCGGGCTGGACGCGATCACCTTCACCAGCGCCCCGGCCGCCGCGTCCCTGCTGTCCCGGGCCGAGGAGCGGGGGCTGGTCGGTGAGCTGCTCGCGGCCCTCAGCCACGATGTGCTGCCGGCCTGCGTGGGACCGGTCACCGCCCTGCCGCTGCAGGCGCGGGGCATCGACACGGTCCAGCCGGAGCGGTTCCGGCTCGGGCCCCTCGTACAGCTTCTGTGCCAGGAACTGCCCGGCCGGGCGCGGTCGTTGCCGATCGCCGGGCACCGGGTGGAGATCCGGGGGCATGCGGTGCTGGTGGACGGGGCCCTGAAGCCGGTGCCGCCGGCCGGGATGTCGCTGCTGCGGGCGCTGTCGCGGCGGCCGGGGTGGGTCGTCGCGCGGGCCGAGTTGCTGCGGGCGCTGCCGGGGGCCGGGCGGGACGAGCATGCGGTGGAGACGGCGATGGCTCGGTTGCGTACGGCACTTGGGGCGCCGAAGCTGATCCAGACCGTGGTCAAGCGGGGGTACCGGCTGGCGCTGGATCCGGCGGCGGATGCGAAATATGCCGATGCATGAGTAGATGCGTGAGTAGATGCGTGAGCAGGCGTTGGCAGCAAGTGTGAGTAAGCGTCAGTCACGGCCGTACAGCACGAGCGCCCTCGCCAGGCACCCCAGCGCCACCGTCGACAGCAGGGCCCGTACGGCGTTCCACGCCACCCACGCGCTCTCGAACCGGTCCCGCAGGTCCGACACGTCCCCGGACGTGGCGAGCGCGTCGTTCAACGGGATGTTGAAGGCGATCGTGACGAGGAACGTCAGGGCGTACGCGGCCAGCCCCGCCCACACCCACCGGGCGGAGGACGCGTGCCGGAGCTGCCACGCCGACACACCCGTCAGTACCAGCGCCCCCATGAAGCTCAGGAAGAACACGGGGTTCTGGATCACGTCGTTGATGTTCCGCATGACCTCGACATAGACGCGGTCGCCGCTGCGGTGCAGGGCGGGCATGACCGCGCACGCGAAGACGTAGAAGACCCCGGCGATCAGACCCATGGTGACCGTGGCCGCGCCCAGGACGGCACCGGCGGTCGTCCGCCGTCTCATGCTGATGCTCTCTGTCATGTCCTTCAGTCAACCCGCGTGATCACCGACGGGACATGGCCGAGACGCGCGGCCGCATACGCGTGCGTCCAGCGCCGGTACGAGGGGTTCCGGACGCGCGAGCGGGCAGGCACTGTGAGAGAGGGAATGGTTCCCTGCCCTAGGCGGTGACAGGCGCATGGCACTGGGTACGGCCACGGCCCCCTACGAGCTGCGCTTCGACGCCGGGCGGATCTGCCTGGATCTCCTTGCGACGAGCCATCCCGGTGAACGGCTGGACTCGGTCGGGCCGTTGTGTGCCTGGATCGTCGGCTGCGGACTCGTTCCGGCGGGCACCGCGCTGGCGCACGCCGACAGCGGCTGGCTGGTGGGCTTCCGTGAACTGCGGGGGCACGTCGAGCTGTTGGTGCGGGGCGAGCTCGCGGCGGCCGACGGACGGTCGTACGGGCCGGCGCTCGGCCGTCTCAACGAGATCGCCCGCATCGCGCCCCCGGCTCCGCGTGCCGTGCGCGGCGAGGACGGCACGCTCGTGCGGGAGTTGGACGGGCCGCCCGGGTGCGCGGCGCTGCTCGGGGCCGTCGCCCGGGACGCCGTGGAGCTGCTCACCGATCCCGTCGCGTGGGCGGCCGTGCGGGAGTGCGAAGGGGACAACTGCCCCATCGTGTACCTGGATACGTCCCGGGGGCGCCGGCGGCGCTGGTGCTCCAGTGAGGTCTGCGGGAACCGTGAACGGGTGGCCCGGCACCGCCGGAGGGCGGCCCTGGCGCGAGCCTAAGTGTCCGCTTGGCGGCTTGTGTTCGTCGGTGACCGCTTCGGCGCCGAAGTGATTTCGGCAACACCGCGTTTGTCTTCGGTGCTGCACGGGCAATCGGCGCGCCGCAGGCAATGTGTCGGAAATGTAAAGATCACGCGGTGAGAATGTGCGGCCATGTCCCTCTCGTCATGGCACCCCTGAGAAAAGTGTCACGTCACTTTGAACACGTCACGGCTCACCTGCGTACGTGTGGGCGAGCGACCGACTGGGGGAACCCCCGGACATCGGAGGTGGGCGTGCGCAAGGATTCCGTCGTGGCCAATGAACGTGGATCGAGGGCCCGACATCGCATGTCCCAGCCCTCGGAACCTGATGAGGAGCTGATGCGTGCTCTGTATCGAGAGCACGCCGGACCACTCCTTGCGTATGTCCTTCGGCTGGTCGCCGGTGATCGGCAGCGAGCAGAGGACGTCGTGCAAGAGACGCTCATCCGTGCCTGGAAGAACGCCGGTCAGCTCAATCGAGCGACCGGATCGGTACGCCCCTGGCTGGTGACGGTCGCACGTCGCATCGTCATCGACGGCCACCGCAGCCGGCAGGCCCGGCCGCAGGAGGTCGATCCGTCGCCGCTGGAGGTCATCCCCGCGGAGGACGAGATCGACAAGGCGCTGTGGCTGATGACGCTGTCTGACGCGCTCGACGACCTGACCCCGGCCCACCGGGAGGTGCTCGTCGAGACGTACTTCAAGGGGCGTACCGTCAACGAGGCGGCCGAGACGCTGGGTATTCCCAGCGGCACTGTCCGTTCTCGGGTGTTCTACGCCCTTCGGTCGATGAAGCTGGCACTGGAGGAGCGGGGGGTGACGGCGTGATGAGTGGATACGGGGGACACGGCGGATTCAGCACGGGTGGTCCGGGTATGTCTGGACCCATGAGCCCCAATCAGGGATCTGCGGTGCCCAATGAGCACGAGACGGTAGGCGCCTACGCCCTCGGGATCCTGGACGACGCCGAAGCAACCGCTTTCGAGGCCCACCTCGCGGGTTGCGAATGGTGCGCCCAGCAGCTCGACGAGCTCGCCGGGATGGAGCCGATGCTGGCCGCGCTCGCGGACCTGCCGGGCTCCGGCAGCACACCCGCGATCGGCGAGTCGCTGTCCGCCAGGCCCACCCCACGGCTGGCGGAGAAGCTGGTCGTCGAGGTCTCGGAGCGCCGTGCGGTCAAGCGCCGCCGGACCATGTTCATGCTCGCGGCATCCGCGGCGCTGATCGTCGGCGGCCCGCTGGCCGTGCTGGCGGCCGGCGGCGGCTCGGACAACGGCGGCAACGACAACATGGCGATGGGACCCGCCCAGGCGGCCTTCCAGACCATGACCGACAAGAAGACGGCCACGGACCCGGCGACCCATGTCACCGCGACCGTCGCCGTCGAGAAGAAGAACTGGGGCACCCACGCGGTCCTCCAGCTCAAGAACGTCACCGGCCCGCAGAAGTGCTCGCTCATCGCCGTGGGCAAGAACGGCGAACGCGAGACGGTGACGTCCTGGTCCGTCCCGAACTGGGGCTACGGCATCGCGAACGCCAAGTCGGAGGAGGCCAAGAACCCCCTCTACGTCCACGGCGGCGCGGCCTTCACTCCGAACCAGATCGACCACTTCGAGGTCATGACCTTCGACGGCAAGAAGCTCGTGAACGTAGCTGCGTAGCTTCCGCGGGCCCCCTTCGCGTACGGTTGACGGCTGCCCAGCACGTCAGAAGGGGGCCCGGTGGCCGCTCAGGCTCAACAATCTGCGGTCGGCTCGGTTCGCGACGAGGTACACGACTCCGTACGGGACCGAGAGATCAGCGTCGAACAGGAACACCTCGACCGGGTGTACCGGCGCCTCGAGGAGAAGATCCACGAGGCCGAGTTCCTGATGAACGACGCGGCCAAGCGCGGCCAGGTCGGTACGCCCGGCGCGCTCGCCGAGCGGGACGCCCAGGTGTTCAGGGCGGGCGTCCACCTCAACCGGCTCAACAACGAGTTCGAGGACTTCCTCTTCGGACGCATCGACCTGCTGCTCGGCAAGGACGGCAAGAAGGGGCCCGACGGCGCCTACACCGCGGTCGAGCCGGCCGAGGGCGCCGTGCGCGCCGACAACACCGCCGACATCGCCGAGACGCTGCACATCGGCCGCATCGGTGTCCTCGACCAGGACTACGCCCCGCTGGTCATCGACTGGCGGGCGCCCGCCGCCGCCCCCTTCTACCGCTCCACCCCGGTCGACCCGGGACGGGTCGTACGACGCCGGGTCATCCGCTCCAAGGGGCGCCGGGTGCTCGGGGTCGAGGACGACCTGATGCGCCCCGAGCTCAAGGCGTTCCTCGACGGCGACGAACTGCCCGCCATCGGCGACGGCGCCCTGATGGCCGCGCTCGGCCAGGCCCGCAGCCACACCATGCGGGACATCGTCGCCTCCATCCAGGCCGAGCAGGACCTGGTCATCCGCGCCCCCGCCGCCTCCGTGACCTACGTCGAGGGCGGACCCGGGACCGGAAAGACCGCCGTGGCGCTGCACCGGGCCGCCTACCTCCTCTACCAGGACCGGCGCCGGTACTCGGGCGGCATCCTGATCGTCTCGCCGACCCCGCTGCTCGTGGCGTACACCGAGGGCGTGCTGCCCTCCCTCGGCGAGGAGGGCCAGGTCGCCATCCGGGCGATCGGCTCGCTGGTCGACGGCGTCGGGGCCACCTTGTACGACTCCCCGTCCGTGGCCCGGGCCAAGGGGTCGTACCGCATGCTGAAGGTGCTGCGGAAGGCGGCCCGGGGCGCGCTGGAGCTGGGGCCGGACGGTGCCGGATCCGGTGCCGCACGTCCGCGTCCCGCCGGCTCCGGGCAGCTCGCCTTCGGTGACGAGGGCGCCGGCGCGGCAGAAAGCGCTCCCGCCGGGCCGCCCACCCGGCTGCGGGTCGTCGCCTTCGGGCGCCGGCTGGAGCTGGCGGCGGACGAGCTGGAACGTATCCGGCGCAACGCCCTGGGCGGCACCGCGCCCGTCAATCTGCTCCGCCCGCGCGCCCGCAAGCTGCTCCTGGACGCCCTGTGGGCGCAGTCCGGCGGGGCCGGCCGGCACTCGGACCCGGAGCTGGCGGCCGAGCTGCGCTCGTCCTTCGACGAGGACGTCACCTCCGAGGACAGCTTCATCCGGTTCCTCGACGCCTGGTGGCCCGAGCTCACCCCCAAGGCCGTCCTTTCGGCCATGGCGGACGAGCGCCGGCTCGGCCGCTGGGCCCGCCGCATCCTCAACCCCGGCGAGGTGCGCAGGGTCGCCCGGTCGCTGCGGCGCGACGGCCACTCCGTGCACGACATCGCCATGCTCGACGAGCTCCAGGCCGTCCTCGGCTCCCCGGCCCGCCCGAGGAAGAGACGCGAGCTGGACCCGCTCGACCAGCTCACCGGCCTGGAGGAGCTGATGCCCGTACGCGAGGAGTCGCAGCGGGAGCGGGCCGAGCGGCTGGCGCAGGAGCGCACCGAGTACGCGCACGTCATCGTGGACGAGGCCCAGGACCTCACGCCCATGCAGTGGCGCATGGTGGGCCGCCGCGGCCGGCACGCCACCTGGACGGTCGTCGGCGACCCGGCCCAGTCCTCCTGGTCCGACCCCGACGAGGCGGCCGAGGCCCGCGACGAGGCCCTGGGGACCCGCCCCCGCCGCCGCTTCGAGCTCACGGTGAACTACCGCAACCCGGCGGAGATCGCCGAGCTCGCCGCCAAGGTGCTCGCCCTGGCCATGCCCGGCTCGAAGTCCCCGTCGGCCGTACGCTCCACCGGGGTCGAACCGCGCTTCACGGTCGTCCGGGGCTCGCTGGAGAAGACCGTGCGGGCGGCGGCCGAACGGCTCCTCGACCAGGTCGACGGCACGGTCGGCGTGGTCGTCGCCATGAACCGGCGCGAGGAGGCCGCGCGCTGGCTCGCCGGGCTCGGCGACCGGGTGGTGGCGCTCGGCAGCCTGGAGGCCAAGGGCCTGGAGTACGACGCCACGGTGGTCGTCTCACCTGCGGAGATCGCCGACGAGTCGCCGGCGGGCCTGCGGGTGCTGTACGTCGCCCTGACCCGGGCCACGCAGCAGCTGACGGTGATCTCGGACCAACGGGACGAGCCGGACGCGGACGGGGTGCCCGATCTGCTCAGGGACTGAATCACCGGGGTGAATCCTGTGAACTCTCCGTACGGGAATGGTTCCACGCGATCGGTTTGTTAGCCTGGCTGTGGCACCGGCTCGATCCAAGCCCCCGGGCCCAACCTTTGTCGCTACGAGCGACCACTTGCCGCGAGGCGAGCATGGCGGGTCGGTGTCATGAACGGTGAGGAGACCCACGTCATCCGTGACGTGGGTCTCCTTTTTTGGCAGTGCCCCGCGCCATTTCGGCGGGCCCCGCGAACAATACGTTCGCAATTCAGGACCGGCTAACGCCTACTCGACGGTAGGTGCGACGATCGGACGGCACATCTTCGCGACACGGTGAAAGAGGAAGTCGGCCATGGCAACGGCGCCCAGCGTCTCCTACTCGATGACCATCCGGTTGGAGGTGCCCGCGAGCGGAACCGCCGTCTCGCAGCTCACCACCGCCGTGGAGTCCTCCGGAGGCTCGGTGACCGGCCTCGACGTCACCGCGTCCGGCCACGAGAAGCTCCGTATCGACGTCACCATCGCGGCCTCCTCCACCGCGCACGCCGACGAGATCGTCGAGGAGCTGCGCGGCATCGAGGGCGTCACGCTCGGCAAGGTCTCCGACCGTACGTTCCTGATGCACCTCGGCGGCAAGATCGAGATGCAGTCCAAGCACCCCATCCGCAACCGTGACGACCTCTCCATGGTCTACACGCCGGGTGTGGCCCGCGTCTGCATGGCGATCGCCGAGAACCCCGAGGACGCCCGCCGCCTCACCATCAAGCGCAACTCCGTTGCGGTCGTGACGGACGGCTCCGCGGTGCTGGGCCTCGGCAACATCGGCCCGAAGGCCGCACTGCCCGTCATGGAGGGCAAGGCGGCCCTCTTCAAGCGCTTCGCCGGCATCGACGCCTGGCCGCTGTGCCTGGACACCCAGGACACCGACGCGATCGTCGAGATCGTCAAGGCGATCGCCCCGGGCTTCGCCGGCATCAACCTGGAGGACATCTCCGCGCCGCGCTGCTTCGAGATCGAGGCCCGGCTGCGCGAGGCCCTCGACATCCCCGTCTTCCACGACGACCAGCACGGCACGGCGATCGTCGTCCTCGCCGCCCTGACGAACGCACTTCGCGTCGCGGGCAAGGCAATTGAGAACATCCGCGTCGTGATGTCCGGCGCCGGCGCGGCCGGTACGGCCATCCTCAAGCTGCTGCTCGCGGCGGGCGTCAAGAGCGCCGTCGTCGCCGACATCCACGGTGTCGTGCACGCCGGCCGCGAGGACCTGGTGGACGCCGCCGCGGACTCGCCGCTGCGCTGGATCGCCGACAACACCAACCACGAGGGCCTGACCGGCACGCTCAAGGAGGCCGTGCGCGGCGCCGACGTCTTCATCGGCGTCTCCGCCCCGAACGTCCTCGACGGCGACGACGTGGCCGCCATGGCCGAGGGCGCCATCGTGTTCGCGCTCGCGAACCCGGACCCCGAGGTCGACCCGGCAATCGCCCGCCAGACGGCCGCAGTTGTGGCCACCGGCCGCTCCGACTTCCCGAACCAGATCAACAACGTGCTGGTCTTCCCGGGTGTCTTCCGCGGCCTGCTGGACGCGCAGTCCCGCACCGTCAACACGGACATGATGCTCGCGGCCGCGAAGGCCCTCGCGGACGTGGTGACCGAGGACGAGCTGAACCCGAACTACATCATCCCGAGCGTCTTCAACGACAAGGTCGCGGGCGCGGTGGCGGGTGCGGTGCGGGACGCGGCCAAGGCGGCCGGGGCGGCGGCGCAGCCCACCGTGCCGTAGTGTGCAAGTGCTGTGAGGATCGCCACGGCGGCCCCTCACAGCGGCGCGTCGCGGAACCCCCTACCGCCGGGCGCCCTCTAGGGTGACGGCCGACAGGCGCTTTTCGTGTGACTCCCTAGGGTGTTCTCACGACTCCTGCGGGTGCCGGATTGGCTTTCCCGCCGCAGGTAGGGGCAGGATGCGTCCACGGGCGCGAGCGCATCGGCTTCGCTGTGCCAGGGTGCGGCACCGCCGCCTGGCACACCCCAACGGCAAGAAGAACACGGGAGTAACAACATGAACCGCAGTGAGCTGGTGGCCGCGCTGGCCGACCGCGCCGAGGTGACCCGCAAGGACGCCGACGCCGTTCTGGCCGCGTTCGCCGAGGTCGTCGGCGACGTCGTCTCCAAGGGCGATGAGAAGGTCACCATCCCCGGCTTCCTGACCTTCGAGCGCACCCACCGTGCCGCTCGCACCGCGCGCAACCCGCAGACCGGTGAGCCCATCAACATCCCGGCCGGCTACAGCGTGAAGGTCTCCGCGGGCTCGAAGCTCAAGGAAGCGGCCAAGGGCAAGTAAGCGCTCCGCTCAGAGCGCGGTGGGTGACCGCCGGCCATCCCGCGCCCCTTCGGGGGCGCGTCCGCCGCGGGTGCGGACAACGACAAACGGGGCGGCCCCCTTTCATCAGGGGCCGCCCCATCGTCGTACCGGAACCGGCGTCGTACCGGAACTTGCGTCGTACCGGAACTAGCCGAGTGCCTTGCCCGGCAGTTCCACCTTCGCGCCCAGTTCCACGAGCTTCTCCATGAAGTTCTCGTAGCCGCGGTTGATGAGGTCGATGCCGTGGACCCGGGACGTGCCCTGGGCCGCCAGCGCGGCGATGAGGTACGAGAAGCCGCCCCGGAGGTCCGGGATGACCAGGTCGGCGCCCTGGAGCTTGGTGGGGCCCGACACGACCGCGGAGTGCAGGAAGTTGCGCGCTCCGAAGCGGCAGTCGGAGCTGCCCAGGCACTCGCGGTAGAGCTGGATGTGGGCGCCCATCTGGTTCAGGGCGGAGGTGAAGCCCAGCCGCGACTCGTAGACCGTCTCGTGGATGATCGACAGGCCGGTGGCCTGCGTGAGGGCCACGACGAGCGGCTGCTGCCAGTCGGTCTGGAAGCCCGGGTGCACGTCCGTCTCCAGCGCGATGGACTTCAGCTGGCCGCCGGGGTGCCAGAAGCGGATGCCCTCGTCGTCGATCTCGAAGGCACCGCCCACCTTCCGGTAGGTGTTGAGGAACGTCATCATCGAGCGCTGCTGCGCGCCGCGGACGTAGATGTTGCCCTCGGTCGCCAGCGCCGCCGACGCCCAGGACGCGGCCTCCAGACGGTCCGCGAGGGCACGGTGGGTGTAGCCGCCGAGTTTGTCCACACCGGTGATGCGGATCGTCCGGTCGGTGTCCATCGCGATGATCGCGCCCATCTTCTGCAGAACGCAGATCAGGTCCTCGATCTCCGGCTCGACGGCCGCGTTGGACAACTCCGTGACGCCCTCGGCGAGTACGGCCGTCAGCAGCACCTGCTCGGTCGCGCCGACGGACGGGTACGGCAGCCGGATCTTCGTACCGCGCAGCCGGTTCGGTGCCTCCAGGTACTGGCCGTCGGCACGCTTCTCGATCGTCGCGCCGAACTGTCGCAGCACGTCGAAGTGGAAGTCGATGGGCCGGCCGCCGATGTCGCAGCCGCCGAGGCCCGGGATGAACGCGTGGCCGAGGCGGTGCAGCAGGGGGCCGCAGAAGAGGATCGGGATGCGCGAGGAACCCGCGTGGGCATCGATGTCAGCGACGTTTGCGCTCTCCACGTGCGTCGGATCGAGCACCAGCTCACCGGGCTCGTCACCCGGACGGACCGTCACCCCGTGCAACTGCAGCAGGCCGCGTACGACACGAACGTCACGGATGTCCGGTACGTTACGCAGTCGACTCGGCGCACTGCCCAGCAGGGCGGCGACCATCGCCTTCGGCACGAGGTTCTTCGCACCGCGGACACGGATCTCACCCTCCAGCGGGGTTCCGCCGTGGACAAGCAGGACATCGTCGTTGACGGTCATGGATCTCGCGTTCCGTGGAGTTGGGCAGGGGCCGGAGAGACAGGGTAATCGCCCACCGCCCCCCTGCCGTAAGCCCAAGTACCACCCAGCATCGCCACAGCTCTGTCACAACACGAACCGTTCACTCCCGGGCACATGGGGTCACCGGTGCGGGCGTGCGCGTGGGGCGCACCGGTGCGCCCTGAGCTGCATTCACTCCCGTACCCGCATTGGCTCCCCACACGAAGGGAAGATGCGGGATCATGTCTGGCATGACCGAGGTGTCCTCGCTCACAGGGCGGCTGCTCGTGGCCACGCCCGCCCTGGCGGACCCGAACTTCGACCGTGCGGTGGTGCTCCTTCTCGACCACGACGAGGAGGGCTCCCTCGGTGTCGTCCTCAATCGTCCGACCCCGGTGGACGTGAGCGACATCCTGGAGGGCTGGGCGGAGCTGGCCGATGAGCCCGGTGTCGTCTTCCAGGGCGGTCCGGTGTCGCTGGACTCCGCGCTCGGCGTCGCGGTCATCCCCGGCGGCGCCGCGGGCGACCGGGCCCCGCTCGGCTGGCGCCGGGTGCACGGTGCGATCGGGCTGGTGGACCTGGAGGCCCCGCCGGAGCTGCTCGCCTCGGCTCTCGGGTCGCTGCGGATCTTCGCCGGGTACGCCGGCTGGGGGCCGGGACAGCTGGAGGACGAGCTGGTGGAGGGCGCCTGGTACGTCGTGGAATCGGAACCGGGCGACGTCTCGTCCCCGGCCCCGGAGCGACTGTGGCGCGAGGTGCTGCGCCGCCAGCGGAACGAGCTGGCGATGGTGGCGACGTATCCGGACGACCCGTCGCTCAACTGATACGTGCGAGCTTCAGTACTCTTGGCGATATGAGCACTCTCGAGCCCGAGCGCGGGACTGGTACGGGAACCCTCGTAGAGCCGACGCCGCAGGTGTCCCACGGCGACGGCGACCACGAGCGCTTCGCCCACTACGTCCAGAAGGACAAGATCATGGCGAGCGCCCTCGACGGCACGCCCGTCGTGGCGCTGTGCGGCAAGGTGTGGGTGCCGGGCCGCGACCCGAAGAAGTACCCCGTGTGTCCCATGTGCAAGGAGATCTACGACTCCATGGGCAGCGGCGGCGACGAAGGCAAGGGCGGCGACAAGTAGCGTGCCGACCCGGTCCGGCACGATGCGTCGGCGCGCCTAGCGCGCCACGGGTCCGAAGCGTGGCCGCGGTGCCCCTCCGGGGGGCCGCGGCCGATGCCGTACGCGGGCGAAGGGCTCGGCCGGGCGGGGGCGACGGTTCACGAGTGCGGGGCTCGTGAATGGCCTCGAACGTGTTTACTGGCGTGGTGGATCTGATTCCCGAGCCCCGTCATGTGACTTCCCACGGCGCCGACTGGTTCGCGTTGGGCCCCGGAACCGGACTGGCGGCCGGAGAGGGTGCGGAGCGGACGGAACGCTGGCTGCGGGCGACGTTGGGGGCGGCCACAGGGCTGCCGCTCGCGTCGAAGGAGTCGAGTGGGGACGATGTCATTCGGCTGTCCATCGATCCGCTGGTCACCGAGGATCTCGGCGCCGAGGGCTATCGGCTCGCCGTCATGCCGACCGGCGTGCATCTGGCCGGCGGCGGTCCCGCCGGGCTTTTCTGGGGCGCCCAGACGCTGCGTCAACTGCTCGGCCCCGGCGCATTCCGGCGGGCCCCGATTTCCGGCCCCTGGCGGCTGCCGCTGACCCATGTCCAGGACTCGCCCCGATTCCGCTGGCGTGGACTGATGCTCGACGTCGCCCGGCACTTCATGCCCAAGGAAGGCGTCCTGCGGTACCTCGACCTGATGGCCGCGCACAAACTGAACGTCTTCCACTTCCATCTGACGGACGACCAGGGCTGGCGCGTCGAGATCGAGCGGTACCCGAAGCTGACCGAGACCGGCTCCTGGCGGGCTCGTACGAAATTCGGACACCGTGCCTCGCCGCTCTGGGAGGAGAAGCCGCACGGGGGTCACTACACCCAGGACGACATCCGGGAGATCGTCGCCTACGCCGCCGAGCGGCATATCACCGTCGTCCCCGAAATCGACGTACCGGGCCACTCGCAGGCGGCCATCGCCGCGTATCCGGAACTCGGCAACACCGATGTCATCGGCACCACCGCCCTCTCCGTCTGGGACAACTGGGGGATCTCTCCGAACGTACTCGCCCCCACTGACAACACCCTGCGCTTCTACGAGGGGGTCTTCGAGGAACTCCTCGGCCTCTTCCCCGCGGATGCCGCCGAGTTCTCGGCGTTCTTTCACATCGGCGGTGACGAATGCCTGAAGGACCAGTGGAAGCAGTCGCCCACGGCACAGTCCCGCATCGAGGAACTCGGTCTCGCCGACGAGGACGAACTGCAGTCCTGGTTCATCGGCCACTTCGCCAAGTGGCTTTCCGCGCGCGGGCGCAGGCTCATCGGCTGGGACGAGATCCTGGAGGGCGGGCTTCCGGACGGCGCGGCCGTGTCGTCCTGGCGCGGCTACGAGGGCGGGGTCGCCGCCGCGCGGGCCGGGCACGACGTGGTGATGTGCCCCGAGCAGCAGGTCTATCTGGACCACCGGCAGGCGGCCGGCGCGGACGAGCCCGTACCGATCGGGTACGTGCGCACCCTGGAGGACGTCTACCGGTTCGAGCCGGTTCCGCCGGAACTGGACGAACAGCACAGAGGCCGGATCCTGGGGGCCCAGGCCAATGTGTGGACCGAGGTGATGGAGGATCACGCACGCGTGGACTACCAGACGTTTCCCCGCCTCGCCGCCTTCGCCGAGGTGGCCTGGAGTCGTCTGCCCGCCCCCGGGGAACGGGACTTCGCCGCCTTCGAACACCGGATGGCCGCCCACTACCCGCGACTTGACGCCCTCGGTGTCGCCTACCGCCCGCCCGCCGGGCCCCGGCCCTGGCAGCGGCGCCCCGGTGTGCCCGGCCGCCCCGTCGACGGGCCGCCTCCGAACAAGTGATGGAAAAAGGCCTCAAGCGTCACCGAAGAGTGTCAATCGGCCCTCGGTGGCGATGAGGTATGAAAACGGACCATCTACCCGATGAAGTGGGCGAACGGCTCCTAGCGGACCCCCGCGCTCGAGTGTTGCGATGATGTGCCAGAGTTGCCACGTCCGCCCTGTGAGCACGTACCGTACGGCCACACAGGTGGGACCAGGGGGCAGCGGGAAGGGGCAGCCGGTTTGACCACGCACGCACCGCAGGCGGCGCAGGCCGTCACGCTGCCCGCGACTCTGGACGAGGCCGTGGCGGCGCTCTCCGCCATGCCCGCGGCCGTTCCCGTGGCGGGCGGCACCGACCTCATGGCGGCCGTGAACTCCGGACAGCTCAGGCCCGCAGCCCTGGTGGGCCTCGGCCGGATCAGCGAGATCCGCGGCTGGCAGTACCAGGACGGCCACGCGCTGCTCGGCGCCGGCCTCACACACGCGCGCATGGGCCGCCCCGACTTCGCCGCCCTGATCCCCGCGCTCGCCGCCGCCGCGCGCGCCGCGGGCCCGCCGCACATCCGCAACGCGGGCACCCTGGGCGGCAACATCGCCTCCGCCGCGCCCACCGGGGACGCGCTCCCGGTCCTCGCCGCCCTGGAGGCGGCGCTGATCGTCGCGGGTCCGGGCGGGTCCCGGCGGGAGATCCCGGTGTCGCACCTGCTGGCGGGCATGGAGATGCTGCGCGCCGGTGAGCTGATCGGCTACGTGCGCGTGCCGCTGCTGCACGCTCCGCAGGTCTTCCTGAAGGCGACCGGACGGACCGGACCGGGCCGTGCGACGGCCTCCGTGGCCCTGGTCCTCGACCCCGCCCGGCGCGGGGTGCGCTGCGCCGTCGGGGCCATAGCGCCGATGCCGCTCCGGCCCCTGGACGCCGAGCAGTGGGTCTCCCGGCTCATCGACTGGGACAACGACCGCGCGATCGTCCCCGACGCGCTGAACGCCTTCGGGGAGTACGTCGCCGCGGCCTGCATCCCCGACCCGGCCCCGGAGGAGGACGGCTCCGTACCACCGCTTCCGCCCGCCGTACTGCACCTGCGGCGCACCGTCGCCGCACTGGCCCGACGAGCACTGGGGAGGGCGCTGTCGTGACCGACGACCAGCACGGAGAGGGCGCGTCCCGGGGCCGTAGCCGCTGGGACCCGCTGCCCCAGGGCGACTACGACGACGGCGCCACCGCCTTCGTGAAACTCCCCGAAGGGGGCATCGAAGCCCTCCTGGCCGGCGACACTCCGCTCGCCGCGCCCGGTCACGGCTACGTACCGCCGCAGATAGCGGTGGCCCCCGGCCCGGACGCCGTGACCGACCCGGGGGCGACGGGCACCTGGTCCATGCCGGCCGACGGCGCGCAGTGGCCCGACCCGAACGCCGTGCCCCACGAGGCGGGCGCGGACGACCGGTTCACGTACAACCCCATGTCCACGCAGCAGTGGACCTTCGACGACCCCGCCGCGCCTGCCGCGTCCGGTCCCGGTGCCGGCCATGACGTGACCGGCCAGTGGTCCATCCCCGTCGCCGGTGGCGACCTTCCGGACGAATCGGGCGAGTTCACCACGTCCTCCCTGGTCGAGCAGTGGGGCGGCACCCCGCCGGCCACCCTCCCTGGCGGCGCGCCCGCGCCGTGGGCGACGGAGGGCGCCGGGCAGGCCTGGGGGCAGCAGGCGGCGGACCCGCAGGCGGGCGAGACCCGGGCGGGCACCGGACACGCCGTCGTGGAGCACCCGGACCGCGCGCCCGTCGGCGGCTACCCGGGCGCCCCGGGCCGGTCCGTCCCGGAAGACGGCGCGCCCGGCGCCGGATACCCCGAGCCGCCGACCGACCACGGCACCGGGACCCGGGCCGGACGTGACGCCGACAGCCCGGCGGCACGCGGCGAGGAACCCGACGCCGACCACGCGTCCCGGCCCGCGTCCGCGTACGCCGCGCACGAGGCGGACGGGACGTCGGAGCCGGCCGAGGACGCCGAACCGGCCGAGGGGATCGGGGCCGAGGACGCCCACGGGGCCGTGGAGGCCCCTGAAGGGCCCACCGGCAGCCCCGCGGACCACGACGCCACCGCCGATGCCGAACCGGCCCCGGAAGCCCGGGAAACGGCCGCCACAGGCGACGACGACGCGGCCCCGCAGAACCGGGCGCCCGCGCACGACGACCACCCCCTCGCCTCCTTCGTCCTCCGCGTCAACGGCGTCGACCGCCCGGTCACCGACGCCTGGATCGGCGAGTCCCTGCTGTACGTCCTGCGGGAGCGGCTCGGCCTCGCGGGCGCCAAGGACGGCTGCTCGCAGGGCGAGTGCGGGGCGTGCAACGTTCAGGTGGACGGCCGGCTCGTCGCCTCCTGTCTGGTGCCCGCGGTCACCGCGGCCGGCAGCGAGGTCCGTACGGTCGAAGGGCTCGCCGTCGACGGTCAGCCCTCCGACGTACAGCGCGCGCTCGCCAAGTGCGGTGCGGTGCAGTGCGGTTTCTGCGTGCCCGGCATGGCCATGACCGTGCACGACCTCCTCGAGGGCAACCCGGCGCCGACCGAGCTGGAGGCGCGCCAGGCGCTGTGCGGCAACCTGTGCCGCTGCTCCGGCTACCGGGGCGTCCTGGACGCCGTCCAGGACGTCGTCGCCGAACGGGAGGCGCACGCCACGGCGGAGGCCGAGACGGACGCGGACGAGGCACGTATTCCGCACCAGGCGGGCCCGGGTGCCGGCGGGGTCAACCCGTCGGCGTTCGAGGCGTCCGGACCGCCGGTCCCGCACGACCAGTCCTACGGGCACGACCAGTCCTACGGACAGGACGGAGGCCAGGCGTGAGCAACGAAGCCGCCACCGCGGCCGGCGCCGCGGAGGCCGCCCCCGCCCCCGAGCCGTTGCCGCACGGCCTCGGTGCCTCCCTGCTCCCGGCCGACGCCCACGCCAAGACCGAGGGCACCTTCCCGTACGCGGCCGACCTGTGGGCCGAGGGCCTGCTGTGGGCGGCCGTACTGCGCTCCCCGCACCCGCACGCGCGCATCCTGTCCATCGACACCACCCACGCGCGCGAGATGCCCGGCGTACGGGCCGTCGTCACCCACGAGGACGTGCCCGGCACCCCCCGGTACGGCCGGGGCACGCCCGACCGCCCGGTGTTCGCCTCCGAGGTCGTACGCCACCACGGCGAGCCCATCGCGGCCGTCGCCGCCGACCACCCCGACACCGCGCGGATGGCCGCGGCGGCCGTCATCGTCGAGTACGAAGTACTCGATCCGGTGACCGACCCGGAGCAGGCCTTCGAGGCCGAGCCGCTGCACCCCGACGGCAATCTGATCCGGCACATCCCGCTGCGCCACGGCGACCCCGACGCGGCCGGTGAGATCGTCGTCGAGGGCCTGTACCGCATCGGCCGCCAGGACCCCGCCCCCATCGGCGCCGAGGCCGGCCTCGCCGTGCCCCGCCCGGACGGCGGCGTCGAGCTCTATCTGGCCTCCACCGACCCGCACACCGACCGCAACACCGCCGCCGCGGTCTACGGCCTGACCCCCGACCGAGTGAAGATCGTCGTCACCGGTGTCCCCGGCGCCACCGCCGACCGCGAGGACCAGGGCTTCCAGCTCCCGCTCGGTCTGCTGGCGCTGAAGACCGGCTGCCCGGTGAAGCTGACGGCGACCCGGGAGGAATCCTTCCTCGGCCACGTCCACCGGCACCCCACCCTCCTGCGCTACCGCCACCACGCCGACGCCGAGGGCAATCTGGTCAAGGTCGAGGCGCAGATCCTGCTCGACGCGGGCGCGTACGCCGACACCTCCTCGGAGGCCCTGGCCGCCGCGGTCTCCTTCGCCTGCGGCCCCTACGTCGTCCCGAACGCCTTCATCGAGGGCTGGGCCGTCCGCACCAACAACCCGCCCTCCGGCCATGTGCGCGGCGAGGGCGCCATGCAGGTGTGCGCCGCCTACGAGGCGCAGATGGACAAGCTCGCCAAGAAGCTCGGCCTGGACCCGGCGGAGCTGCGCCTGCGCAACGCGCTCGCCACCGGGGACGTACTCCCGATCGGCCAGACGGTGACCTGCCCGGCCCCCGTGGCCGAACTCCTCCAGGCGGTACGGGACTTCCCCCTTCCGCCGCTGCCCAAGGACACCCCCGAGGACGAGTGGCTGCTGCCCGGCGGCCCCGAGGGCGCGGGCGAGCCGGGCGCGGTGCGCCGGGGCGTCGGCTACGGCCTGGGCATGGTGCACATGCTCGGCGCGGAGGGCGCCGACGAGGTCTCCACGGCGACGGTCAAGGTCCACGACGGCGTCGCGACCGTGCTGTGCGCGGCGGTGGAGACGGGCCAGGGCTTCACCACGCTGGCCCGCCAGATCGTCCAGGAGACCCTGGGCATCGACGAGGTGCACGTCGCGCCCGTCGACACCGACCAGCCCCCGGCCGGCGCGGGCTGCCGGGGCCGGCACACCTGGGTCTCGGGCGGTGCGGTGGAACGGGCGGCCAAGATGGTCCGCACCCAGCTGCTCCAGCCCCTGGCGCACAAGTTCGGCATGTCCACCGAGCTGCTGCAGATCACCGACGGCAAGATCACCTCGTACGACGGCGTGCTGTCGACCACCGTCACCGAGGCGTTGGACGGCAAGGAACTGTGGGCAACCGCACAGTGCCGCCCGCACCCCACCGAGCCGCTGAACGCCGAGGGCCAGGGCGACGCCTTCGTCGGCCTCGCCTTCTGCGCGATCCGCGCGGTGGTGGACGTCGACATCGAACTCGGCTCGGTACGGGTCGTGGAGCTGGCCGTCGCCCAGGACGTGGGCCGGATCCTCAATCCGGCGCAGCTCGCCGCCCGTATCGAGGCGGGCGTCACCCAGGGCGTCGGCATCGCCCTCACCGAGAACCTGCGCACCCCGCGCGGCCTGATCCGCCATCCCGACCTCACCGGATACGCCCTGTCCACCGCCCTGGACGTGCCGGACATCCGGATCGTCAAGCTGGTCGAGGAGCGCGATGTGGTCGCCCCCTTCGGGGCGAAGGCCGTCAGCGCGGTGCCGGTGGTGACCTCACCGGCGGCGATCGCCTCCGCCGTACGGGCCGCGACCGGCCGCCCCGTGAACCGCCTCCCGATCCGCCCGCAGGCCGCGGTGGTGACGGGACAGTGAGCGAGCCCGAGAACGAGCCGCGCTACGAACCGCCGCCCAGCGTCGGCAAGTTGCTGATCTGGATCCTGCTGTTCGTGTTCGCGGCGCTGCTCGTCGTGCTGGGCGGCGTGTACTTCACCTGAGGGTGGAACGGGCCGGCGGCGTCCTACGTCCTTTATCCGCGGGCCGTTGTCAGTGGTGCGGCGTAGTGTTCTGGGCAGTGGGGGCTGTCGGGCGGACACACCGCCGTACGACGCTGTACTACAAAAATCGCGGGGGAGCGATGAGCACGACCGACGCCGGTGTCGCGGCGATCACCTTGACCGAGCACGAGCTCGGTCCTTACGTCACGCACGTCCCGACGCGCGGCCTGCTGACCGGTCCCGGACTGCCGTACGACGGGGACCTGTTGACGTTCGCGCCGCTGCGCACGGCCGGTCTGCGCACGCTCGCCGACGCCACGGACGGCCCGGCCCGTCTGGCGGAGGAACTGCGGGACCGGCTGGTGATAGGGGAACTGCTCGGCCCGGTGGGCATGGAGACGGAGTCGATCCTGCTCGACGGCGGCACCGGCGAGATCACCACCACGTACCTCGTCGACCCGTCGGACAGCCGCCCGCTCGCGCCCTCGCTGACGACGCTGCTGCGGTTCGCCGCGGTCACCGAGGAACTGGCCGGTCTGCGCGGCCGGTTCGCCTCCTTCGCGGGCCACTACGGCACCAAGACGGCGACCGAGGCGTCCCGCCGGCTCCTCGCCCTCTTCGAGGAGGACACCGACGGCGACGTACCGCCGTACTGGAAGGCGGCCGCGCTGATCCGCCCCCTGGCGCTCGCGGCGGGCCCCGGCAAGGACTCCGGCCTCACCCTGGACGTCCCCGCGCGTCTGCTGGACCAGGAGTTCGGCCACGGCCGCGTGGCCCGCTTCGAGGAGGTCGACTTCCCCGCCACGCTCACCCACGAGCCGACCCGCCGCTTCCTGCGCGAGACGGGCCTGCCCGAGGCCGCGGTCCTCTTCCACCTCGACACGGACGTGCCGCTGCCGACGCTGACGGAGTACTACACGGACGAGCGCGCCGACGAGTACCCGCTCGACGAACTCCCCGCCCACTCGGACCACTTGATACGCCTCGGCTATCTGGTCGAGGACAACAGCCTGGTGGTGGACGGCACGACGGGCGCGGTGCTGAACTTCAGCGAGCCCGAGGCGACCCTCCACCCGCTCAACACGGACGTCTCCACCCTCGCCTTCACCCTCTGGCTGCTGCACCGCGAGCGGGCGATCGACGCGGACCTGGGCGGCGAACTGACCACCGACGCCTACGACCAGCTGGCCGCGACGATGATCCAGGTGCTGTCGGTGGTCGACCCGACGGTCACGGCGTCCGACGCCGACTGGCACTACTGGACGGAACTGTTCCAGGACGAGGCGGGCGGCGTCCTCTGACCGTCGGCCGCCCGCAGTCCCACCCCGCCTGTCCGCGCCTCGTACGCGCGAGCGCTTGGTACGACAACTGGCGCCCTGGCCGTGGGCATGCCACACGAAACGGAGATCAGAGGCCGTGGCGGGAATCGAACCCGCGTAACTCGCTTTGCAGGCGAGTCCCTGAACCACTCGGGCACACGGCCGTGTGCGTGGAATGAACGTAGGGCGGGGTCGGTGGGCGGCTCAAGGGAAGTGCCGGGGGTGCAATGGGATTGCCATACGCCGTTCATGAACGGGGGGTCTAGGACCAAGGTCCGAGGTCGGGGGCGGCTCGCGACAGGGGCAAAGCGGGGCTGTGCGGCTTACCCTGGCGACCATGACCGCCCTTGAGCCGCGCGACGCCGAAGTCGCCGAGGAACCCGTAGACAGAGCCGACGAGAGTGTGCTGGGGCGGTCGTACCGTGCGCTCAGTATCGGGATCGTGTCCGTCGTCCTGCTGATCGCCTTCGAGGCGACCGCCGTGGGGACGGCGATGCCCGTCGCGGCGCGGGAACTGGACGGGCTGGCGCTGTACGCGTTCGCCTTCTCCGGGTACTTCACCACCAGTCTGTTCGGGATGGTGCTCTCGGGGCAGTGGTCGGACCGGCGGGGCCCGCTGGGGCCACTGACCACCGGCATCGCGGCCTTCGCCGCCGGGCTGGTCGTGGCCGGCACCGCCGGTGCGATGTGGCTGTTCATCCTGGGGCGGGCCGTGCAGGGGCTCGGCGGCGGGCTGGTGATCGTCGCGCTGTACGTCGTCGTGGGGCGTGCCTACCCGGAGCGGCTGCGCCCCGCGATCCTGGCCGCGTTCGCCGCCGGGTGGGTCGTACCGTCCATCGTCGGGCCGCTCGCGGCGGGGGCCGTGACCGAGCATCTCGGGTGGCGGTGGGTGTTCATCGGGATACCGGTGCTCGTCGTGTTCCCGCTGGCGCTCGCCACACCGCAGATACGGCAGCGGGCCGCAGGGCCGGTCGATGCGGGCGCGGCGGAAGCCGGCGGTCCCTCGTTCGACCGGCGGCGCATCCGGCTCGCCCTCGGGATCTCGCTCGGCGCCGGGCTGCTCCAGTACGCCGCGCAGGATCTGCGGTGGCTCTCCGTGCTCCCCGCGCTCGCGGGCGCCGCCCTTCTCGTGCCGGCCGTGCTCGGGCTTCTGCCGCGCGGTACCTACCGGGCCGCGCGCGGGCTGCCGTCCGTCGTGCTGCTGCGCGGGGTGGCCGCGGGGTCCTTCATCGCAGCGGAGTCGTTCGTGCCGCTGATGCTGGTGACCCAGCGGGGGCTGTCGCCGACGCTGGCCGGGTTCTCGCTCGCGGCGGGCGGGGTGACCTGGGCGCTCGGGTCGTGGGTGCAGTCGCGGCCGCGGGTGGAGCCGTACCGGGAGCGGCTGATGGCTGTGGGGATGGTGCTGGTCGCGGCCGCGATCGTCGCGGCGCCCAGTGTGCTGATCCACACCGTGCCCGTGTGGACCCTCGCCGTCGCCTGGGCCTTCGGCTGCTTCGGCATGGGGCTGGTGATCGCCTCCGCCGGGGTGCTCCTGCTGCAGCTCTCCGCCCCCGAGGAGGCCGGCGCCAACTCCGCCGCCCTGCAGATCTCCGACGCCCTCTCCAACGTCGTCCTCCTCGCGGTGGCCGGCGCGGCCTTCGCGACGCTGGGCGGCGGCAGTGCGGCACACGCCACGGCCACGGCGGCGGGCGACGGCTCCGGGTCGCATCCGGCCGCCTTCGCCGCCGTGTTCCTGCCCATGGCCGGGGTGGCCCTGATCGGGGCGTGGGTGACCACACGGCTGCGGGAGCGGTGAGGTGGGCCCTACGGCCCTACGGCCCTACGCGGTGAGCGGCCCGGCAGCAGCCGTAATCCGATCGCCCGGCAGCACCCCTAAACCGATCGCCCGGAAGCACCCGTAAACCGATCGCCCGGCCCCGGCCTCCCGGCCTACCCTCCCCGCATGCACCGGCCCGAGCTGACCCTCCCCCTCGGCCCCGCCACCCGGCAGGCCATCGACGACCTCGCGGACGCCCAGGGGCGCACGCCGGAGGATGTCGCCCTGGACGCCGTACGCAGGCATCTCCACGACGAGGAGAACGCCGTGCGCGCCGTCGCCGAGCGGCTGGCCGGGGCGCACGCCGAGTTGTTGAGGAGGCTCGGCGAATGACCCGCCACCTCACCGTCGCCGAGGTCACCGCGCTCGCCGAGATCGCCTTCGGGGGACGGGCGCCCGAGGCCCGGGAGCCGGGGCTGCTCGCCTCGGCCGTACACCGGCCCCGCGCCCGGATGTTCGGTACGGCGGCCTACCGCGACCGGTACGAACAGGCCGCCGCCCTGCTCCACGCCATCGCCACCAACCACCCCCTCGTCGACGGCAACAAGCGCACCGCCTGGCTGGCCGCGGCCACCTTCCTCGCCGTCAACGGGGTCGACCTCGACGACGTGGACCAGGACACGGCGTACGAGCTGGTCGTCGACGTGGCCTCCGGTGAGGAGAGCGATGTCGTCGTGATCGCGCGGCGGTTGCGTGCCCTGTGACGTGGATCCCACCCACGGGGGACCGGGCCTCGTCCGGGCGTTGACACCGCGGGGCCGCCGGTAGGGTGGCCCGGTTGTCATACGTAGCCGACCCGCCCGACCTCCCACGGAGACCGTGACTACCACCGCCGCTTCCCACTCCCACCACCTCTCCCCGGCCTTCCCGGGCCGCGCTCCCTGGGGCACCGCCAGCAAGCTGCGTGCCTGGCAGCAGGGGGCGATGGAGAGGTACGTCCAGGAGCAGCCGCGTGACTTCCTCGCGGTCGCGACCCCGGGCGCGGGCAAGACGACCTTCGCCCTCACGCTCGCCTCCTGGCTGCTGCACCACCACGTCGTGCAGCAGGTGACCGTGGTCGCGCCGACCGAGCACCTGAAGAAGCAGTGGGCGGAGGCGGCCGCGCGGATCGGGATCAAGCTCGACCCCGAGTACAGCGCCGGACCGCTCGGCAAGGACTACGACGGGGTCGCGGTCACCTACGCCGGGGTCGGCGTGCGCCCGATGCTGCACCGCAACCGCGTCGAGCAGCGCAAGACCCTCGTGATCCTCGACGAGATCCACCACGCCGGTGACTCCAAGTCCTGGGGCGAGGCCTGTCTGGAGGCCTTCGAGCCGGCCACGCGACGGCTCGCGCTCACCGGTACGCCCTTCAGGTCCGACACCAACCCCATCCCCTTCGTGACGTACGAGGAGGGGACGGACGGGATCCGGCGGTCGGCGGCCGACTACACCTACGGGTACGGCAACGCGCTCGCCGACCATGTCGTCCGGCCGGTGATCTTCCTCTCCTACAGCGGCAACATGCGCTGGCGGACCAAGGCCGGTGACGAGATCGCCGCCCGGCTCGGCGAGCCCATGACCAAGGACGCCGTCAGCCAGGCCTGGCGCACCGCCCTCGACCCGCGCGGCGAGTGGATGCCCAGCGTGCTGCGCGCCGCCGACCAGCGGCTGACCGAGGTCAGAAAGGGCATCCCGGACGCGGGCGCCCTCGTCATCGCCTCCGACCAGGACTCGGCCCGCGCCTACGCCAAGCTGATCCGCGAGATCACGGGCTCGAAGGCCACGCTGGTCCTCTCCGACGACACCGGCGCCTCGAAACGGATCGACGAGTTCAGCCAGAGCGACGACCGCTGGATGGTCGCCGTCCGCATGGTGTCCGAGGGCGTCGACGTGCCCCGGCTCGCCGTCGGGGTCTACGCCACCACCATCTCCACGCCGCTGTTCTTCGCGCAGGCCGTCGGCCGTTTCGTACGGTCCCGGCGGCGCGGCGAGACCGCCTCCGTCTTCCTGCCGACCATTCCCGACCTGCTCACCTTCGCCAACGAGATGGAGGTGGAGCGGGACCACGCCCTCGACAAGCCGAAGAAGGAGGGCGAGGAGGACCCGTACGCCGAGTCCGAGATGGAGATGGAGGAGGCGAACAAGGAGCAGGACGAGGACACCGGCGAGCAGGACATGCTCCCCTTCGAGGCCCTCGAATCCGATGCCGTCTTCGACCGGGTGCTCTACGACGGCGCCGAGTTCGGTATGCAGGCCCACCCGGGGAGCGAGGAGGAGCAGGACTATCTGGGCATTCCGGGGCTCCTCGAACCCGACCAGGTGCAGCTGCTGCTCCAGAAGCGGCAGGCCCGGCAGATCGCGCACAGCCGCAAGAAGCCCGACGCCGACGCCGACCTGCTCGAACTGCCCGCCGAGCGGCGGCCGGTGGTCAGCCACAAGGAGATGATGGAGCTGCGCAAGCAGCTCAACACGATGGTGAGCGCCTACGTCCACCAGAGCGGCAAGCCCCACGGGGTGATCCACACCGAGCTGCGCCGGGTGTGCGGGGGGCCGCCGAGCGCCGAGGCTACGGCCGGGCAGCTGAGGCAGCGGATCGCCAAGGTGCAGGAGTGGGCCACCCGTATGCGGTGACGCTCGGCAGGGTTCGCCGATTTCTTTCCCGCTCGTCCGCCCGCCGCTACGGCGGGCGGTGTGCGTATCCGGACGAATGTAGGCAGGCCGGATCTGGTCTTGCCCGGATTCTGGACGGAGGCTTCCGCTCAGCGAACCGGCTTCGCTAATGTCCCGCTACGCACACGCCCCGTGGCAGCGCCGCCGCGGAGCGCAGCCGTGAAGCGACTTGGCCCGGAGCCTCCGGGCCGCCATGCCGATCGGCGGCCTCTGAAGCGCGTCGCCGACGGGACTCTGCGACGCATCCGCCGCGAAGAGGTTGCCGACCTCACCACTTAAGGAGTGGGCGTCGTGACCGCGGAGACCTCTCAGACGCTCGACCGGGGACTGCGCGTCCTCAAGCTGCTGGCCGACACGGACCACGGGCTGACCGTCACCGAGCTTTCCAACAAACTGGGCGTGAACCGGACCGTCGTGTACCGGTTGCTGGCCACGCTCGAACAGCATGCGCTGGTACGGCGCGACCTGGGCGGGCGAGCCCGGGTCGGGCTGGGAGTGCTGCGCCTGGGCCGGCAGGTGCATCCGCTGGTACGCGAGGCGGCACTGCCCGCACTGCGGGCACTGGCCGAGGACATCGGGGCGACGGCCCATCTCACGCTCGTCGACGGCACGGAGGCATTGGCCGTCGCGGTGGTCGAACCGACCTGGACGGACTATCACGTCGCCTACCGCGCGGGCTTCCGGCATCCACTGGACCGGGGAGCCGCGGGCCGGGCGATCCTCTCGGCACGGCAGTCGCCGCTGGCGGAGCCCGGATACACCCTGACGCACGGTGAGCTGGAAGCGGGTGCCAGCGGGGCGGCGGCGCCCCTGCTCGGTGTCACGGGCGTGGAGGGCAGCGTCGGGGTCGTGATGCTGGCGGACTCCGTGCCCGAGCGGGTGGGGCCGCGGGTCGTGGACGCGGCCCGGGAGGTCGCCGAAGCGTTGCGCTAGTGGATCCTCCCGGCACCGTGAGCCTGAATTCTTTGGCCGATCCGTAAATCGGACCGTCCCACCTTTGGTCGATTCCCTCACCCCGGCTTCGTCGTCCCTCCGCATCATCAGGGGCCATAACAGCCCCACGGCGGAGGGAACGACACGGTGGAGACAGTCGGAACACGGCCCGGAGCCGGACAGGAAACGAGGCCGGCAGGCCGCCTCACCCGGCGGCAGGCCGTCGGCTCGCTCGTCGGCGAGGCCGAGGGCAGCCCGCTCAAGCGGACCATGGGGGTCGCACAGCTCACGCTGCTGAGCGTGGGCGCGACCCTCGGCACGGGCATCTTCGTCGTGCTCGGGCAGGCCGTCCCCGAAGCGGGCCCGGCCATCGTCGTCTCCTTCGTGCTCGCCGGGGTGACCGCGCTCTTCTCGGCCCTCTCCTACGCCGAGCTGGCCGGCATGATCCCGGGCTCGGGCTCGTCGTACAGCTACGCCTACGCCACCCTCGGGGAGCTCGTCGCCTGGGTGTGCGGCTGGTGTCTGATCCTGGAGTACGGGGTGTCCGTGGCCGCCGTGGCGGTGGGCTGGGGCCAGTACGTCAACGAACTGCTCGACCTCACCCTCGGCGTCACCCTGCCCGAGTCGCTCAGCGCCCCGCCCGGACTCGGCGGCACGCTCAACATCCCGGCCGCCCTCATCGTCGTCCTCGCCATGGTCGTGCTGCTGCGCGGCGCTAAGGAGAGCGCAGTCGCCAACACGATCATGGTCGCGGTGAAGATCGCCGCGCTGGTGATGTTCTGCGCCGTCGCCTTCACCGCGTTTCACGCCGGGAACTTCCAGCCCCTGTTCCCGCTCGGCGCCGCGGGCATGAGCGCCGGTGCCGCCTCCCTGTTCTTCTCCTACATCGGCTTCGACGCCGCCTCCACCGCGGGCGAGGAGGCCAAGAACCCGCAGCGGGACCTGCCGCGCGCCATCATCCTGTCCCTCGTCCTGGTCACCGCCCTGTACGTCCTCGTCGCCGTCGCCGCGCTCGGCGCCATGCCGTGGACGAAGTTCGAGGGCACCGAGGCCACACTGAGCCAGGTGCTGGTACACGCCGTCGGCGGCGGGAACGTCTGGCCGATCCTGCTCTCCATCGGTGCCGTCGTCGCCACCACCAGCGTCGTGCTGACCGTGCAGTACGGGCAGATCCGCATCCTGTTCGCGATGGCCCGGGACGGTCTCGTGCCGCCGCTGTTCGCCAAGGTGCATCCGCGCACCGGGGTGCCGCGCGCCAGCACGGTCATCGTCTCCGGCTTCATCGCGGTGCTCGCCGCGCTCGTTCCGCTCGGCAGCCTCGCCGACGCCACCAGCATCGGCACCCTCTTCGCCTTCATGCTGGTCAACCTGGCGGTCGTCATCCTGCGCCGGCGCAGTCCCGGGGCCTCCCGCTCCTTCCGCGTCCCCTTCTCCCCGGTCACGCCCCTGCTCGGCGTGGGCTTCTGCGCCTACATGCTGTTCAGCCTCGGCGCCGACACCTGGATCGCCTTCGGGGTGTGGATGGCGGTGGGCCTCGTCCTCTACGGCTGCTACGGCATCCGGCACTCCAAGCTCAACCGGCTCGACCGTCTCGACCAGCTCCCGCAGGACCTCGCATGACCTCCCTGGACCTCACCGCCGACGTCGTCGACCTCACCCGGGCTCTCGTCGACCTCCCCTCCGAGAGCGGCGGGGAGGCCGCGATCGCGGATGCCGTCCAGGCGGCCCTGGCCGCCCTGCCCCACCTCACCGTGGAACGCGTCGGGAACTCGGTCGTCGCCCGCACCGCGCTCGGCCGCCCCCGACGGGCCGTGATCGCCGGGCACCTGGACACCGTCCCGGCCGCCGGCAACCTCCCCTCCCGGCTCGCCGACGACCGCGTCCACGGACTCGGCGCCTGCGACATGAAGGGCGGGGTGGCCGTGGCGCTGCGGCTCGCGGCCACCGTCCCGGACCCGGCGCTCGACCTCACCTACGTCTTCTACGAGTGCGAGGAGGTCGTGGGCGAGCGCAACGGGCTCGGCCGGATCGCCGCCGAACGGCCCGGCCTCCTCGAACAGGCCGACCTCGCCATCCTCATGGAGCCCTCCGACGCCGGGGTCGAGGCGGGCTGCCAGGGCATCCTCAGCGCCGACATCGTCGTACGGGGCGAACGCGCCCACACCGCCCGCGCCTGGAAGGGCGTCAACGCCGCCCACAAGGCCGCCCGTGTCCTCCAGCGGCTCGACGACCACACGCCGGAGCGCGTCGTCATCGACGGGCTGGAGTACCGGGAGGGGCTCGGCGCGGTCGCCGTACGGGCCGGGGTAGCCGGGAACGTCGTGCCCGACGAGTGTGTCGTCACGGTCAACTCCCGCTTCGCACCGAGCCGTTCGGCCGAGGAGGCGGAGGCGTACGTCCGCGGGCTGTTCCCCGGGTACGAGGTGTGGGTCACCGAGGTCGTGCCGGGGGCGCTGCCCGGCCTGGAGCAGGTCGGTGACCTCGTCGCCGTGCTCGGCGCCGAGCCCCGGCCCAAGCTCGGCTGGACCGACGTGGCCCGGTTCGCCGCACTGGGCGTGCCCGCGCTCAACTACGGCCCCGGGGACCCGTCGCTCGCGCACACGGCGGGGGAGTACGTCCCCGTGGCGCAGCTGCGCGAGTGCGAGGACCGCCTCAGGAAGTGGCTCCTCTGAGGCCCGCGAGGACCCTCAACTGGAGCCACAGCACCAGCCGTTCGTCGGGATCGTCCAGGTCGATCCCGATGTGCTGCTGGGCCTGCTTCAGCCGGTAGCGGCAGGTGTTGGGGTGCACGGCGAGCAGCTTGGCCGCGCCCGCCATGTCGCAGCCCGCGTCCAGCCAGCAGACCAGGGTGCGGGCGTAGTCCGTGCCCTGTTCCGCGTCGTACGCCAGTACCCGCCGCCAGGCGCCCGCGCTCAACTCCCGCCGCTCGCCGAGCAGTTCCGCCAGCCGCAGCAGGGTGATGCGCGGGCGCACCTCGTCCACCGTCGCCACGGGCAGTTCGGGGCCCAGCACCCGCAGCACCAGGTCCGCGTCCGCCCGCGAGTCGGCCGCCCCGCCGACATCCGGCACCACCTCGCCCAGCGCCGCCCGCACCGGCACCCGCAGTGCCTGCCCGGCCCGCAGCACGATGTCCTCCGCCAGCCTCTTGTGGCTGTGTCTATTTGTTCGCCGCAGAGGCGCTCCAGCCGGTGTCGAGTGACCGACCGTGCTCAGCCCTTCGGGCCTGCGCGCGCTCGGCCCCTCGACACCGGCGCGCCCCTGCGGCTCACGGGCGCCGGGCGCCGGAAGCAGCGCGTACACCACCCCGTCGGCCAGCACGCACGCGTGCCGCCCGTAGCGCGCCTCGCACTGCAGGCGTACGACGTCCAGCAGACGCAGGGCGGTCCGCTCGGAGTCCGGCACGCTCGCCGTCGCGTCGAGGACGAACGCGGCCACCCGCACGGCGCCCTCCAGCCCCAGCCGGTGGCCTGCCGTCGACGCGTCGGCGGTGCCCTCCAGCAGCCTGCGCAGCAGATCGCTGTTCTGGTGCCGGGCCAGTTCCTGCGCGGCCCGGGCGCGCAGCAGGAGCAGCGCGGCCGTGGAGGCGCCCTGCGCGAGGGTCTCCTCGGCGTCGGGCGCGAGCGTGCCGTCGTCGACCACCCACACCGATCCGAGCGTCTCGCCGCCCGCCCGGACGGGCATCGCCAGCCGGGGCAGGTCCGCGTCCCGCAGCGCGGGCAGCCGCACCGGCCGGTCGGCCGCGAACAGCACCCGGTACTGCTCGGTGTTCTCCGAGCTGGGCGGCACCTGGAGGCCCAGGATGCCCTGCCGGCGGTCCTCGTCGACGACCTGGCCGGGGACGGTCGAGTAGGCCAGGATCCGCTGCCGGGTGTCCTCGATGGCGGTGGCCCCGCCCGCCGCCGCGGCGATCGCGTCGGCCAGCGCGAACAGATCGCCGAGCCCGCTGCCGGAAGCGGCGGGCCGGGCGCCGATCGCGGACGCCAGCAGCAGGTGGATGTGGTGCCAGGCCGCGTCCTCGTCGACCGACAGCAGCGCCACGCCCCGCGCCTCCGCCTCGTCGGCCGGGCCGTCCGTCCCCCGCACCACGATCCCGGTCATCCCGGCCTCGGCGGCCGCCCGCACCAGCGGCCCGGCCGCCGCCGCGCGCACCCCGACCGCGAGGAGCAGCGCGCAGGGCAGCTGGGGGAGCGGGGCGTGGGCGTCGTACAGCACCGCCTCGGTGACCGGCACGGTCAGTCCGGCGGGGGCGGTGTGCAGGCGTACGGAGGGACCGCCGATGACGTCCAGGAGGTCGCCGAGCGTGCAGGCGTCCATGGGGTCCTCACCTTCCGGTACCGGCCGAGGGCGTCGGCCGAGGGCGTCGGCCGACACGGTTGGCCGACAGGGTTGGCCAACAGGGTTGGCTGACGGTACCGGCCGCGGTATTGGCCGATCTCCAAACGAACGTACGCATGTGTTGTCCACTCGCACAACACGCGCCCGCGCATCGCCTCCGAGACTCTGACCATGACAGGAGTCACCATCCGTACCGTCCACGACGTCATCGGGCTCGCGGCCGTGAGCGACTACTTCAGCGACGTCTGGCAGACACCCCGCAGCGCGCCCCCCTATCCGGCCGAGGTGCTGCACAGCCTCGTCCACGCGGGCGGTGCCGTGCACGCCGCCTACGACGGGGAGCGGCTGGCGGGGGCGTCCGTGGCCGTGTTCGGCCCGGGCCAGGAGACCTACTCGCTGGTGGCGGCCGCCGACCGGGGCCTCGGGTACGCGGTGAAGCAGGCCCAGCGCGCCTGGGCACTGGACCTCGGCGCCCGCACCATGCGCTGGACCTTCGACCCCCTGGTGGGCCGCAACGCCCGCTTCAACCTGGCCAAGCTGGGCGCGGTCGGCACCGAGTACCTGGTCGATTTCTACGGCCCGATGGCGGACGGCGTGAACGACGGCGACGAGAGCGACCGGCTGACGGTGACCTGGGACCTGACGGCGCCGACCCCGTCGTACACCACGGCGGACGACCGCGAGGCGGCACCGTCCACGCACACGGCCCCCGACGGCGACGTCCTCGCCCGCCGCGACCTCGCCGGCCGGCAGGTGCACTGCCGCGTCCCGGACGACATCGTGAAGCTGCGCACCGCCGACCCCGTGCTGGCGCTGCGCTGGCGGCACGCCGTGCGCGAGGTCTTCACCGAGGCCTTCGCCGAGGGATTCACCGCCACCGGAATGTCCCGCGACGGCTGGTACACGCTCACCCGGACGGAGGAAGCGGCATGAAGCTGGAGCGCGTAGAGATCGTCCACGTCGCGATCCCGCTCGTCACCCCCTTCCGCACCTCCTTCGGGACCATGACGACGAAGGACACCTTCCTGCTGCACGTCGTCACCGACGCGGCCGAGGGCTGGTCGGAGTTCGCCGCCGACCCCGAGCCGCTGTACTGCTCGGAGTTCACCGCCGGCGCCGAGATCGTCCTGCGCGACTTCCTGCTGCCGCGCGTCGCCGCCCTCCCGCACCTCACCACGGCCGCCCTGGCCCCCGCGATGGCGAAGATCAAGGGGCACGAGCTGGCGAAGGCCGCCCTGGAGACGGCGGTCCTGGACGCGGAGCTGCGCGCGCACGGCATGCCGCTGGCGACCTATCTGGGCGCGGTGCGGGACCGGGTCCCCGCCGGTGTCTCGGTCGGCATCAAGGACTCCCTGGCCGAGCTGCTGGACGACGTCGAGCGCTATCTCGCCGAGGGGTACGTCCGCATCAAGCTGAAGATAGAGCCCGGCTGGGACGTCGAGCCGGTACGTGCCGTGCGCGAGCGCTTCGGCACGGCGCTGCCCCTCCAGGTCGACGCCAACACGGCCTACACCCTCGCCGACGCCGAGCATCTGCGCCGTCTCGACGACTTCGGGCTGCTGCTGATCGAGGAGCCGCTGGAGGAGAACAACCTGTACGCCCACGCGCGCCTCCAGCAGCGCATCAGCACCCCCGTCTGCCTGGACGAGTCCCTGCACAACGCCGCCGACACCGCCTCCGCGATCTCCCTGGACGCCTGCCGGGTCGTGAACGTCAAGCCCGCCCGGGTCGGCGGCTATCTGGAGGCCCGTCGCATCCACGACGTGGCCCACGCCCACGGCGTCCCGGTGTGGTGCGGCGGCATGCTGGAGACGGGCATCGGCCGCGCCCCGAACCTGGCCCTGGCCGCCCTGCCCGGCTTCACCCTCCCCGGTGACACCTCGGCGTCCTCCCGCTACTTCGCCGAGGACATCACCGAGCCCTTCGTGCTCCAGGACGGCCATCTGCCCGTCCCGACCGCGCCGGGCATCGGCATCGAGCCGCTCCCGGAGGCGCTGCGCCGCTTCACCCGGGAGCGCCGGGACCTGTACCGGGCCGGCACGGGCCGACCCGCCGGCCCGTGCTGAACCGGCCGCCCCGTGCCGGTGGCCGGAAGTGCTCGCCACGTTAGATTGACCTCGTGCTCTCTCGTCTCACGCGCCTCCAGGCCGTCGCCGTCTGCGCCCTGCCCGTCGTGGCCCTGCTCGCCACGGCGGCGTTCGCGCCGCTGCCGTTCTCGGTGGCGCAGCCGGGGATGACGGCGAACGTGCTGGGCAAGAACCGGGACACCGAGGTGATCACGATCTCCGGGGCGCCGACCCGGGCCACGAACGGGCAGCTGCGGATGACGACCATCGAGGCGACCGGCCCGGACACACAGGTGCCGCTCGGTGACGTGGTCGACGGCTGGTTCCGCACGGACCGGGCGGTGATGCCGCGCGACGCGGTCTACCCGAGCGGCAACAGCGTCAAGGAGATCGAGCAGCACAACGCCGAGCAGATGCGGCAGTCCCAGGACGCGGCGACCCAGGCGGCGCTGAAGTACCTGAAGCTGAGCGACAAGGACGTCAAGGTCTCGCTGAAGCTGGCCGACGTCGGCGGGCCCAGCGCGGGGCTGCTGTTCTCGCTCGGGATCATCGACAAGCTGAGCGGCAACGGCAGCGGCGGCGACCTCACGGGCGGCCGCACCGTCGCCGGCACGGGGACCATCGACACGAACGGCACCGTCGGCGCGGTCGGTGGCGTGGCCTTGAAGACACAGGCCGCGCGGCGGGACGGGGCGACCGTCTTCCTGGTGCCGAAGGAAGAGTGCCGCGAGGCGAAGTCGGAGCTCCCGAAGGGGCTGCGACTGGTTCCGGTGACCACCCTGAAGGGGGCGGTGGACTCCCTGGTGGCACTTCAGAAGGGGCAGGGCTCGGTACCGAGCTGCTAGCCGCCTACTTCACGAACCCCTGCGCCTTCATCCAGTCCAGAGCCACCTGGTGCGGATCCTCCCCGTCGACGTCCACCTTCGCGTTGAGCGTCTGTGCCACGGCGTTGTCGAGCTTCGCCGTGACGGGGTCGAGTACGTCGGCGATGGCCGGCCACTCCTTCAGGGTGCGGGAGTTGATCTCGGGGGCCGCGTTGTAGTTGGGGAAGAACTTCCGGTCGTCCGCCATCACCTCCAGGCCCATGGCACGGATCCGCCCGTCGGTCGTGTAGACCTCCCCGTAGGTGCAACTCCCCTTCGCCGTCTCGGTGTAGATGATCCCGGTGTCCATCTGTGTGATGTCCGACGCCGGGACCTTCATCCCGTACGCCTTCTGCATCCCCCGCAGCCCGTCCGCCCGGTTGGCGAACTCGCCCTCCACGCACAGCGTCACGGCCCCGGGACGCGACCTGGTCAGCGCGGCCACGTCCGACAGGGTCCGGGTGCCGTACCGCCTGGCGGCGGCCCGGTTCACGGCGAGGGCGTAGGTGTTGTCCAGCCGCGACGGCGCCAGCCAGGTCAGCCCGTTGGCGAGGTCCGCGTCGCGCACCGCCTGCCACTGCTGGTGCGGGTCGGGGATCGGTTCGCTGTTGCCCTGGTACGTGATCCAGGCGGTGCCCGTGTAGTCGTACATGGCGTCCGCGTCCCCGCTCCTGACCGCCTCCCGCGCCCCGATAGAGCCCTGGATACCGGTCCGGTCGAGGACGTCCGCACCCGCCGCCTGGAAGGCGATGCCCATCATCGCGCCGAGGATGAGGCTCTCGGTGTCCGCCTTCGACGTCACCGTCAGATGGGCACCCTTGAGCGGCCGCCCCTGCCCGACGGAGCCCGGCCGGACGTCGTCGACCATCGGTGACCCGCTGCTCAGCCCACACCCGGACACCACCACCAGCACCCCGGCCAACAGCAGACGCACGCGGCGACTCACGTCTCCACCGCCGTGCTCCCGGCGCTGCTCAGCACGCCGAGGCGGCCGCTTCCGCCGAATGGGGTGAGGGTGGCCGTGTCGGCGTTGAGGACCAGCGGGATGGCGAGGGGGAGTTGCACGCGGGGCGGCACGCCGGGCGAGGACGTGGCGATGTCGCGGGCCGACGGCGGATGGGCGCGGCGGTTCACCTCTTCACCGCCGTGCTCCCGGCGCTGCTCAGCACGCCGAGGCGGCCGCTTCCGCCGAACGCGGCCAGGGTGGCCGTGCCGGCGTTGAGGACCAGCGCGGTGCGTACGCCGGCCAGGATCGGCGGGGTGGCGAGGGGGAGTTCCACGCGGGTCGGTACGCCCGGTGAGGACATGCTGGTGTCGCTGGTCGGCCGTAGGCGGGTGCGGCGGCTCACGTCTTCACCGTCGTGACCCTGGTGGTGATCAGTATGCCGACCGCCGCCTTCGCCGAAGGCCGTGAGGGGGAGTTCCACGCGGGTCGGCACGCCCGGTGAGGACATGCCGGTGTCGCTGGTCGGCCGTAGGCGGGTGCGGCGGCTCACGTCTTCACCGCCGTGACCCTGGTGGTGATCAGTATGCCGACCGCCGCCTCCGCCGAAGGCCGTGAGGGGGAGTTCCACGCGGGTCGGCACGCCCGGTGAGGACATGCCGGTGTCGCTGGTCGGCCGTAGGCGGGCGCCGTGGTTCACGTCTCCACCGCCAGTCCGCGTGGTCGCAGCAGCAGTTCGGCCAGTGAGGCCAGCCAGTCGACCAGCAGGGCGAGGGTGACCGTGAGGATGGAGCCCAGGATCAGTACCGGCATGCGGCGGGTGGTGATTCCGGCGGTGATCAGCACGCCGAGGCCGCCGCCTCCGCCGAAGGCCGCGAGCGTGGCCGTGCCGACGTTGAGGACCAGCGCCGTGCGTACCCCGGCCAGGATCAGCGGGACGGCGAGGGGGAGTTCCACGCGGGCCAGCACGCCCGGCGAGGACATGCCGATGCCGCGGGCTGCTTCGAGCAGGGTCGGGTCGTTCGCCTTCAGGCCCGTGACGGTGTTCGCGAGCACCGGCAGCAGGGCGTAGGCGGTGATGCCGATCAGGGCCGCCTTCATGCCGGTGCCGAGCCAGATCACCAGCAGGGCGAGCAGCCCGATCGCCGGTGTCGCCTGGCCCGTGTTGGCCAGCGCCATCACGACCGGGGTGGCCCGCCGGAATGCCGCGCGGGTCAGCAGGATGCCCAGCGGGATCGCGATGACCAGCACGAAGAAGGTCGAGATCACGGTGAGTTCGACGTGCTGCCACAGGGCCTTGGACACCTGGCCGCCCGACAGCGCGTTCCGGGACACCGCGTCCAGGTCGGCCCGCCGGAACCACACCAGGGTCGCCAGCAGGACCGTCGTCAGCATGGCCGGCATGACGGTCAGCTTCTGCCAGGTGAGCCGGCGGTGTGGCCGAGGCGGCGGGGTCCGGGCCCCTTTCGGGCCGATGGCATCCGTGGACCCGGCCCCGGCCGCCGGATCTTCCGGTCCGGTCGGCCCCTCCAGCTCATCCAGGCGCCCCGGGGTCGTCACGGCGTGCTCCTCCCTCCGGCGTCCGCCGGCCGGTCGGCCGCCAGCAGTTCGTGCACGGAGTGCATCAGCGTGCCCACGTCGACGACACCCGCGTACTCCCCGTCGGCCCCGGTCACCGCGACCCGGCCCGCGCTGTCCGTCAGCAGCGCCTCCAGCGCGTCCCGCAGCGTCGCGTCCCGGGGCACGGTGCGCCGCACCGGTGTGCCCGTGCGCGCCGGCGAGTCCCCCGACCGCGCGAGGTCGCCGCGCCTGAGCCAGCTGCCGGGGCGGCGCTGCCGGTCGAGGAGGAGGATCTCGTCCGTACCGCTTCCCCGCAGCCGGTCGAGGATCTCGTGCGGCGGGGTGTCCTCGGTGGCCGTGGGACAGCCGGCGATCCCCACATCCCGTACGCGGGTCAGATTGAGCCGCTTGAGCGCCGCCCCCGCGCCCACGAACCCGGACACGAAGTCGTCCGCTGGGCCGGTGAGGATCGCCTCCGGGGTGTCGAACTGGGCGATGCGCGAGCGCTCGCGCAGCACCGCGATCCGGTCACCCAGTTTGATCGCCTCGTCGAAGTCGTGGGTGACGAAGACGATCGTCTTGTGCAGCTCGCGCTGGAGCCGGATCAGCTCGTCCTGGAGCCGGTCGCGGGTGATCGGGTCCAGCGCGCCGAACGGCTCGTCCATCAGCAGGACCGGCGGATCGGCGGCCAGGGCCCGGGCCACCCCGACGCGCTGCTGCTGGCCACCGGAGAGCCCGCGCGGATAGCGGTCGTGGAACTCGCCGGGGTCGAGACCGACCAGGACGAGCATCTCCTCCACCCGCCGCCTGATCCGTGGCTTCGGCCAGCCGAGCATCCGCGGTACGAGCGCGATGTTCTGGGCGGCGGTCAGGTGCGGGAACAGCCCGGACGACTGGATCGCGTACCCGACGTTCCGGCGCAGCCGCACCGGGTCCATGGCGGTGACGTCCGCGCCGTCGATCCGGACACGGCCCCCGGTCGGCTCGATCAGCCGGTTGATCATCTTCAGGGTGGTCGACTTTCCGCAGCCGGACGGGCCGACGAGTACGACGGTCTCGCCCGCCCCGATCCGCATGGTCACGTCGTCCACGGAGGGGTCCGTGCTGCCCGGATAGCGCTTGGTGAGGTGCTCCAGCTCGATCGAGGCGCCGTGGGTGCCGGTGCTGCCGCCGGGTTCGGCCGCGGATCGCCCTGGAAGCTCAACCACGGATCCCCCTGGAAATCGTCAGCCGTCCGACCAGCACGTACGCGGCGTCGAACAGCAACGCGAGGACGACGATCCCGAGCGTGCCCGCGAGTACCTGGTTGAGCGCGTTCCTGCTGCCCAGGGAGGCGATCCCGCGGAAGATCTCGTTGCCCAGACCGGGCCCGGAGGCATAGGCGGCGACGGCCGCGATGCCCATCAGCATCTGGGTGGAGATCCGGATGCCGGTCAGGATCGACGGCCAGGCCAGCGGCAGCTCCACCCGCAGCAGCCGGGCGCGGCGGGACATGCCGATGCCGCGCGCCGCGTCCAGCAGCACGGGATCGACTTCGCGCAGGCCCACGACCGAGTTCCGCACGATCGGCAGCAGCCCGTACAGCGTCAGCGCGATCACCGTCGGTGGTACGCCAAGGCCCACGGCCGGGATCAGCAGGCCGATCAGGGCGAGGGACGGAATGGTCAGGACGGTGGCGGTGGTCGTGGTGGCGAGGTTCCCGGCCCATTCGCTGCGGTGGGTGAGGACCCCGATCAGCACTCCGAGGAGGGTCGCCACGACCATGCACTGGAAGACGACACTGGCGTGCTGGTAGGCGTCCGTGAGCAGCTGTTGGTGCCGCTCGCCCAGGTACTCCCAGAAGCCCACGCCCTGCTCACCCCCGGGTCGGTCGGGTCAGGTTCCGTCCCGGTCCTCCGCCGCCTGCTCCACCAGCGGGATGATCCGCAGCGGGACGGGGTTCTCCATGACGATCGCCGTGGAGGCCCGGACGATGCCATCAAAACCGACAACCCGGTCGATCACCCGCTGGAGATCGGCGTTCGAGCGGGCCACCAGCCGGCACAGCATGTCCCCGGTGCCCGTGGTGGTGTGCAGCTCCAGCACCTCCGGCACGGTCGCCAAGTGGGCCCGGACGTCGGGGCCTTGTCCCTGCCGGATCTGGAGCGTGGCGAACGCGGTGACCGGATAGCCGAGGGCCGCCGGATCGACCTGCGGTCCGAATCCGCGGATGACTCCGTTCGACTGAAGCCGGTCGAGGCGTGCCTGCACGGTCCCCCGGGCGACTCCGAGCCGGCGTGACATCTCCAGGACGCCGAGCCGTGGTTCCCGGGCCAGCAGCAGGATGATGCGCCCGTCCAGATGATCGATCGCCACGTCGTCTCCCGGGTTGGTCATCCTGTACAGAAGGTCCGCCGATACGGCCGTAGTACTGAACATATTGCCCAGTCGATACGGAAACTATTGCGCACCTTGCAGAGCGGAGCCAGTCTTCCGCCATGACGCAGACCACACACCACACTCCCGACACCGCCCGGCAGGCCGATCCCTTCCCGGTCAAGGGAATGGACGCGGTCGTCTTCGCCGTGGGCAACGCCAAGCAGGCGGCGCACTACTACTCCACCGCCTTCGGCATGCAGCTGGCCGCCTACTCCGGACCGGAGACGGGCAGCCGCGAGACCGCGAGCTATGTCCTGGAGAACGGCTCCGCCCGCTTCGTGTTCACCTCGGTCGTCAAGCCGAGCACCGACTGGGGCGCCTTCCTCGCCCGGCACGTGGCCGAGCACGGCGACGGCGTCATCGACCTGGCCATCGAGGTCCCGGACGCGCGCCGTGCCTACGCCTACGCGATCGAGCACGGCGCCCGCTCCGTGGCCGAGCCGTACGAGCTGAAGGACGAGCACGGCACGGTCGTCCTCGCCGTGATCGCCACCTACGGCGAGACCCGCCACACCCTCGTCGACCGCTCCGGCTACGACGGCCCCTACCTCCCCGGCTACATCGCGGCCGCCCCGATCGTCGAGCCGCCCGCCCGCCGCACCTTCCAGGCCATCGACCACTGCGTCGGCAACGTCGAACTCGGCCGGATGAACGAGTGGGTCGGCTTCTACAACAAGGTCATGGGCTTCACGAACATGAAGGAGTTCGTGGGCGACGACATCGCGACCGAGTACAGCGCGCTGATGTCGAAGGTCGTCGCGGACGGGACCCTGAAGGTCAAGTTCCCGATCAACGAGCCGGCCATCGCCAAGAAGAAGTCCCAGATCGACGAGTACCTGGAGTTCTACGGCGGCGCGGGCGTCCAGCACATCGCGCTCAACACGAACGACATCGTCGAGACGGTACGGACCATGCGCGCGGCCGGAGTCGAGTTCCTGGACACCCCCGGCTCGTACTACGACACCCTCGGCGAGTGGGTCGGCGACACCCGTGTCCCGATCGACACCCTGCGCGAGCTGAAGATCCTCGCCGACCGCGACGAGGACGGCTACCTCCTGCAGATCTTCACCAAGCCGGTCCAGGACCGCCCGACCGTCTTCTTCGAGATCATCGAGCGGCACGGCTCGATGGGCTTCGGCAAGGGCAACTTCAAGGCCCTGTTCGAGGCGATCGAGCGCGAGCAGGAGCGACGCGGAAACCTGTGACCCGCCCGGGTCCTGCGAGTGCCTCGGGGGCACCCGCAGGACCCGACACCCGCCGACTCACCGTCGCGGTGCCTTCGCGTCGTCGAACACGGGCTCCTCGGCCGACGGCTCGCCCAGTTCCCGCAACGCCGTCCTGGCCGCGGGCGCCTGCAGGGGCGAGAAGTACGGACTGATCCGCAGCGCCTCCTCCAGGTCCCGCCGGGCCGGCCCCTCCAGCTCCAGCTCCCGCTCGATCATGCCCCGGTGGAACGCGTACAGGGCGCTGCGCACTCCGCCGCCGTTGACCTTGTCCGTGGCGATCTCGGCGTAGTCCAGCGCCTTCTCGGCGTCCCCCGCCCGGTACAGCGCCCACCCCAGCGCGTCCGCCACCTCGATCCCCGGCTGCCGCTCCCACTCGGCCTCCAGCCGCTGCACGGCATCCTGCGGGTTGCCGTGGTCCGCCTCGAACTGCCCGAGCACCAGCTCGTCGTCGACCCCGCCCGCCGTGTCCTGGGCCACCCGCACCCGCAGCAGGTCGTACTGCACCCGGGCCTCCGGCCGCTGCCCCAGCGACTCGTACAACTCGCCCAGTTCCAGGGCGTACTGGGGACTGGGCTGGTTGGCGAGCGCCTCCTGGTAGGCGTTGAGGGCCTCCTGTGTGCGGCCCAGCGCGGCGAGCGCCCGCCCCCGCCCGGCCAGGGCGGTCGCCTGGCCGGGGTCGAGACGCAGCGCCGCATCGAAGTGCCGCAGCGCGTCCTCGCGGTCGCCGCGCTCCCAGGCCAGCTGTCCCGCCTGCTCCAGATAGACCGCCTGTTCGGTGGGCGTCCGCGCGGCCGCCGAGGCGTCCGCGAGCTGCGCCGCCGCGTCCTCGCGCCAGCCCCGGTCGCGGTAGACGGCGGCCGCCTGCGCCATCACGGCCGGCCGCCGGGCGGCATCGACCTTGAGCCCCACCAGCTTCTCCAGGGTCTCCCGGGCCGCCTTGTAGTCGCCGAGGCCGGTGTACGCGTCGATCAGCAGCGGATACGTCGACCACCGCTTCGAATCCACGTCCAGCGCCTGCTCACCCCAGCGCTTGGCCTCGGCGAAGTCCCGGCGCGCGTTCGCCAGCGCGGCCATTCCGCCGAGCGCCGGCGCGCTCTGCGGACTGTCCTCGCCCAGCACCCTGAGCGAGGTCCGCAGCGCCCGCTCGGCCCTCGGGAAGTCCGCGGCGTCGGCTGTCCGCCGCCCCTGTTCCACATAGGACGTGCCCAGCACGGCCCAGGCAGGGGCGTCCTGTGGATGGCTCCGCAGATGCCTCTCCTGCTGCCCGATCAGCGCGGCCAGGTCGGGCAGCGCGGCCGGCACCCCCGCGTTGACCGCGGTCAGCGCCTGCGGCCCGGACCCCGGCACCGGCGGCCTGGCCCGGGGCGACGAGGGGAGCAGCATCAGGACTCCGCCGACCGCGGCACCGGCCGCGACGCCCGCCGCGACCGAGACGATCAGTGCGCGCCGCAGCCTTCGGGAGCGGCGGGGCGGCTGCTCCGCCAGCAGGGACGTACCCGGGCGGGACTGTTCGTTCTCCATGCCGCTCACTGTGCGCTAATACGACAAGCCATTCGGTCAGCTCAAGGCGCGTCACGGACGGGGTTCACACCGATGGCCGCGAGTGCGACGCTGTGATCATGAGCCGTATCCAAGCCGCACCCGACGAAGCCCAGGGAAACCTCGGCGACCGGCTCCTCGCGGGCCTGCCGGCCGAGGCGGTCCTCACCGATCCCGACGTCACCGCCTCGTACGCCAATGACATGGCGAGCTTCTGCCCGGCGGGCGCACCGGCCGTGGTCGTCCTGCCGCGCACGGTCGAACAGGTCCAGCACGTCATGCGGATCGCCACCGAACTGCGCGTCCCGGTCGTTCCGCAGGGCGCCCGCTCCGGTCTGTCCGGCGGCGCCAACGCCTCCGAGGGCTGCATCGTGCTGTCCCTCACCAAGATGGACCGCATCGTGGAGATCAGCCCGGTCGACCGGATCGCCGTGGTCGAGCCGGGCGTCATCAACGCCACCCTCTCCCGCGCGGTCGAGGAGCACGGTCTGTACTACCCGCCGGACCCCTCCAGCTGGGAGATGTGCACCATCGGCGGCAACATCGGGACGGGTTCCGGCGGACTGTGCTGTGTGAAGTACGGGGTGACGGCCGAGTACGTCCTCGGTCTTGACGTCGTGCTGGCCGACGGCCGTCTGATGTCCACGGGCCGCCGCACGGCGAAGGGCGTCGCGGGCTACGACCTGACCCGGCTGTTCGTCGGCTCCGAGGGCTCGCTCGGCATCGTCGTACGGGCCGTCCTGGCGCTGAAGCCCAAGCCGCCGCAGCAGCTGGTGCTCGCCGCCGAGTTCGCCTCCGCGGCCGCCGCCTGCGACGCCGTGTGCCGGATCATGGCGGGCGGCCATGTGCCCTCCCTGCTCGAACTCATGGACCGTACGACGGTGAAGGCGGTCAACGACCTCGCCCACATGGGCCTGCCCGAGTCGACCGAGGCCCTCCTCCTCGCCGCCTTCGACACCCCGGACCCGTCCGCCGACCTCGCCGCCGTCGGCGCGCTGTGCGAGGCCGCCGGTGCCACGCAGGTGGTCCCGGCCGAGGACGCCGCCGAGTCCGAACTCCTCCTCCAGGGGCGCCGGCTGTCCCTCACCGCCCTGGAGGCGGTCAAGGGCACGACGATGATCGACGACGTGTGCGTGCCCCGCTCGCGGCTGGGCGAGATGCTCGAAGGCATCGAGCGGATCGCCGGGAAGTTCGGGCTGACCATCGGCGTCTGCGCCCACGCCGGGGACGGCAACACGCACCCCACCGTGTGCTTCGACGCGCAGGACCCCGACGAGTCCCGACGGGCCCGGGAGTCCTTCGACGAGATCATGGCCCTCGGCCTGGAACTCGGCGGGACCATCACCGGCGAACACGGCGTGGGCGTCCTGAAGAAGGAGTGGCTGGCACGGGAGATCGGCCCGGTCGGGGTCGAGATGCAGCGCGCGGTGAAGCAGGTCTTCGACCCGCTGGGCATCCTCAACCCGGGCAAGCTGTTCTGAGCCCGCCCTCCCGCCGTCACCGGGCGAGCAGCTGGTCGAGCGCGTCGTCGATCCCGAGCTGCCCGCCCTCGGTCCCCGGGGGCACCATGCGCAGCGTCCGCTCCAGCCACGCGGACACCTGCGCGGCGGGCGCTTCGAGGAGCGCGTCGCCGTCGGGCGAGCTGAGCGCGACGAGGACGACGCCGCGGCCCTGCGTCCTCGTCGGCCACACCCGTACGTCCCCCTGCCCGCACGCCCGGAACACCCCCTCCACGAGGAGCTCGCGGGCGAAGGTCCAGTGCACCGGGTGCTCGGAGTTGATGTGGAAGGTGATGTGGACGGCGTACGGGTCGGCGGTGCGGTAGCCGAGCCGGGCCGGGACCGGGATGCTGCGCTCCGGCGACAGGACGAGCCTCAGCTCCAGTTCGCGTTCCACCACGGTGGAGTGCATGGCGTCGGTTTCCTCTCTCGGTCGGGTGTGCGGGGCCGTGTGGCCGGCCTCGCACGAGGGGAGAGGACGCAAGGGCACGATCATTACGCGGGTTCGGAGAATTTTTTTCCGACTCTGTGAAGCGGGTGCACGTCGTTGCCCGGAAAGGGGCGGGTCCGGCGGGACTGGCGGTGGGAGTTGCGCACGTCTGATAGATGTGGAGCCCCTATACGACCCCCGAGCAGATACGGGACGACGGACATGAGCGCCCCAACCCCGGCCCCCGGCGACGACCGGCCCCGCGAAGGGTATTACCCGGACCCGTCCATTCCTGGATATGTCCGGTACTGGAACGGTGCCGCCTGGGTGCCGGGCACCAGCCGGCCGGCGCCGCAGGACGGCGAACCGCTCATCTCACCGTCCGGCGGGCGCCCGGCCGCTCCCGCCGTGGAGGCGACCGGCCCGCACTTCTTCGACGAGGATCCGCAGCCGGAGCCCGGCTGGGGAGCCGACCGGGCCCAGCAGTCCGGGTTCGGCGGCGACCAGGACCGGCGCGTGTCCTGGGGCGCCGATCCCAGGGTCCCCGCGGACCCCCCGTCCCAGCCGGACGGCGCCTCCGTCCACACCGACGGGACGGCGACGATCCCTCCGGCGGACTCGTCCGACGTGCCGTCCGACGGCACCTTCGTCTTCCGCAGGCCGACCGCTTCCTCCTCCTCTTCTTCCTCCGACGCCAACCCCCCGTTCCGCGCGCACTCCCCGCGCACGGGTCAGCAGGACGGGGCGCCGGGGGCGCAGGCCGGAAGCACGCCGGGCGGAAGCACGCCGGGCTCCCCTCGCCCCGGGTTCGGTGCCGGCAAGGCCGCCGCGGACCGTGCTGCCGCGGCGCAGGCCGAGGCGGCCCGGGCGGCGGCAGCTGCGCCGGTCGCCCAGGCGTCCGCTACCGCTCCCTCCGTACCCCAGCAGTCGGGCGGGGCGACTCCCATGGCCAGCGGCGCCGGTGGCGGGCAGTCCTCCTGGGCCCAGCAGGTGCACCGGCTCGCCGGGGCCGGGGACGACCAGCCCGTGGTGCCGTGGAAGCCGCCGGTGGAGGACCCGTTCCAGGCGGTCGTCCGGCGGCAGGCGGCGGCGCGGCCCGCGGGACTCGGCAGACGGCTGGCGGCCCGGCTCATCGACAGCCTGGTCGTCGCCACCCTGACCGCCGCGGCCGCCGTGCCGTTCGGCGGCAAGGCGGTCGACCACATCCAGGGGAAGATCGACGAGGCCCGGCTCTCCGGCCGCACCGTCACCGTCTGGCTGCTCGACGGCACGACAGGGACGTATCTCGGCATCGTCCTCGCCGCCTTCCTCGTCTCCGGACTCCTCTACGAGGTGCTGCCCACCGCCAAGTGGGGCCGCACCCTGGGCAAGAAGGTGTGCGGTCTGGAGGTCCGGGACATCGAGGCGCACGAGCCGCCCACCTTCGGCCTCGCCCTGCGCCGCTGGCTCGTCTGCACCGTCCCCGGCCTGCTCGGCATCGGACTCGTCGGCCTCGCCTGGTGCGTGTTCGACCGCCCGTGGCGCCAGTGCTGGCACGACAAGGCGGCGCACACCTTCGTCGCGGGCTGAGCCGGTCCCCCGTACGGCGGCCCGCCGGATGCGGTGCCGGGTTCTTCGCGGTCCACTCGGGCCATGAGCACCGAACCGCCCCCCGGCTCAGGACAGCAGCCACCGGAAGACGACCCGTTCAGGAAGCGGCCCTCACCGGGCCAGGAGGCGGGCTCGCCGTACGACACCCCACCGGGCGAGGGCGAGGGCCAGGGCGAGGGCGAGGGCCCGGGTCCAGGTCCGGGACCCGGTTCGGGTTCGCCCTATGACACCCCGCCAGGTCAGGGACCGCCGGGTCCGGGTTCGCCGTACGACGTCCCGCCCGGCGGCCAGCCCCCGCCCTACGGCGGTGGCCCCTACGGAAGCGGCGGCACCCCCGCCGACCCGCTGGCCGGCATGCCCCCGCTCGCCGACAGCGGCAAGCGCACGCTCGCCCGCATCATCGACATGGTCCTGGTGGGCATCGTCGTCTGGCTGGTCACCCTGGTCTTCCGGGTGAACGAGCTCCAGATGAGCAGCGACCGGATCGAGGTGGGCAAGGGGTTCGCGCAGTCGATCATCGTCGCGGTGCTCTACGTGGCCTACGACACGCTCCTGATCGCCAAGACGGGACAGACCCTCGGCAAGAAGTGGCTGGGCATGCGGGTGGCCAACCTGGAGGACGGCTCCACGCCCTCCACCCAGACGTCGCTGACCCGCGCGCTGGTCCTGTGGATCCCGTTCGCCTTCTGCTGCGCCTGCATCTGGACCGCGATCGCCGGCGGCTGGAGCTTCTTCGACAAGCCCTACAAGCAGGGCCTGCACGACAAGGCCGCCAAGACCGTGGTGGTCAGCACCGGCTGAGCAGGCGCCACACAGCAGGCGGCGGGCCCGTACGTCTCACGGACCCGCCGTCCTCGGCTGTCAGGGAGTGCTCGGCTCCCGTATCGGCTCGACCGTGGCGGCCACGGGCTCCCGCGGCGCGGGCATCCGCTGCTGGACGACCGGGGTGGGCTGCGGAGTCGCGACCGTACGCGTCCTGGGCAGTGGCACCGTCATGGCGACCAGCAGCCCGAGGGCGAGGGCCGAGAACGCGATGACCGCGATCCCCAGACCCGAACTCGTCTGTGACAGCAGCAGCATGGCGAGGGTCGAGAAGATCACGGTGCAGGAACCGTAGGCGAGCTGTGCGGCAGTCGGACGAGGCATGGCAATCGTGTCCTCGGAAGATATTGGGGGTGAGACGGGTAACCGGCCTGGCTTTCCGCCGACTTCCGGGCGTTCCACCATTCGACTCTAATCGCGTGCATGCCCGAGTGGAACGGCCGGTAAGCGTGACCTAACCCACGGTACCGGTGCACAGGGGGCGCACGGAGTCATGGGGTCCGCCAAGTGGACGGACTCGCGCGCCCGTCAAGTCGTATGCGAGGCGTTCGTAAAGCGAACTCCCGCTCCGCATAGTGCACTTGTCCTGCTCAAGTCAAGGTCTGTCTTTTCTTTTAAACGTCTAGTCAAATGTCGTCACTTGACTACACGCGTTGATCAGGCGCGCACGGACCTCCATGACCAGGACCCCCTTCCGTGTGCCCGGACGCGGGGGAGGAAGCAAGTGATCAGCAAACCCTGGACGTTCAGAGCGGCCGCGATCGGTGTGGCACTCGCGGCGGCCACCGCCACGTTCTCGACGTTCGCCGTTGCGGAGGCCGGCACGACGGCCAAGTCCGCTGCCGCGAACCGGCACGACCCGGCGCCGGTGAAGCAGCAGGAGCACAACCTCGACGGTCCGCTCAGCAAGACCCAGGAGGCCCAGCGCCAGGAGGCCCTGAACCAGGTCATATCCGGCGAGGCCAAGGTCAAGAACCGGGGCGGTTCGCAGGTCGTCCAGCTCAAGAGCAAGAAGGGCGACAGCAAGTACGTCGAGCTCGGCCGCGAGAAGACCGACAAGATCTTCACGATCCTGGTGGAGTTCGGCGACCAGACCGACCCGAAGTACGGCGGCACGGCAGGCCCGCTGCACAACAAGATAGCCGCGCCGGACCGGGCCAAGGACAACTCGACGGCCTGGCAGAAGGACTACAACCAGAAGCACTTCCAGGACCTCTACTTCGGCACCGGCAAGAAGACCGAGTCGATGAAGAAGTTCTACGAGAAGGCGTCCTCGGGCCGCTACTCGGTCGACGGCGAGGTCGCCGACTGGGTCAAGGTCCCCTACAACGAGGCCCGTTACGGCAACAACGCCTGCGGCTCCACCAACTGCCCGAGCGTGTGGAACGTCGTCAGCGACGGCCTGAACGCCTGGGTCGCCCAGCAGAAGGCGGCCGGCCGCACCGACGCCCAGATCAAGACGGACGTGGCGAAGTTCGACCAGTGGGACCGCTACGACTACGACGGCGACGGCAACTTCAACGAGCCCGACGGCTACATCGACCACTTCCAGATCGTGCACGCCGGTGAGGACGAGTCCGCGGGCGGCGGCGTCCAGGGCAAGGACGCGATCTGGGCCCACCGCTGGTACGCCTTCGGCACCGACGCCGGCGCCACCGGCCCCACGGGCAACAAGCTGGGCGGCGCGCAGATCGGCGGCACCGGCATCTGGGTCGGCGACTACACCATCCAGCCGGAGAACGGCGGACTCGGCGTCTTCGCCCACGAGTACGGCCACGACCTCGGTCTGCCGGACCACTACGACACCGCCGGCGGCGACAACTCCACCGGTTTCTGGACCCTGATGTCCTCCGGTTCCTGGCTCGGCCGGGGCAAGGACTCCATCGGCGACCTGCCGGGCGACTTCAGCGCCTGGGACAAGCTGCAGCTCGGCTGGCTGAACTACGACACCGCCAAGGCCGGCAAGCAGTCCACCCACAAGCTGGGCGTCGCCGAGTACAACACCTGGGACAAGCAGGCCCTCGTGGTCTCCCTGCCCGACAAGGCGGTCACCACCACCATCGTGACCCCGGCCGAGGGCTCGACCCAGTGGTGGAGCGGAAGCGGTGACAACCTCAAGAACACGCTGACCCGTTCCGTCGACCTCACCGGCAAGTCCTCGGCCACGCTGAGCATGGACGGCTGGTACGACATCGAGGCCAACTACGACTACCTCTACACCGAGGTGTCGACCGACGGCGGCGCCAACTGGACCGCGCTCGACGGCACGGTGGACGGCCAGGCCATCCCGCGTGACGCCAGCGGCGCCCCGGCGCTGACCGGCACGGTCGACGGCTACAAGAAGCTGTCGTACTCGCTGGACGCCTACGCGGGCAAGAAGATCGACGTCCGCTTCCGCTACGCGACCGACGGCGGCGTGGCCCAGAAGGGCTTCGCGGCCGACGAGATCACGCTGACCGCCGACGGCGCGACGGTGTTCTCCGACAACGCCGAGTCCGCGGACGCCGCTTGGACCGCGAACGGCTTCTCCCGCATCGGCGCGTCCTTCACCAAGGACTACGCGCAGTACTACATCGCGGAGAACCGCCAGTACGTGTCGTACGACAAGACCCTCAAGGTCGGCCCGTACAACTTCGGCTTCTCGACGACCCGTCCGGACTGGGTGGAGCACTACCCGTACCAGAACGGTCTGCTGATCTGGAAGTGGGACACCTCCCAGGCGGACAACAACACCAGCCAGCACCCGGGTGTCGGCCTGGTCCTGCCGATCGACGCGCACCCGAAGGCGCTGAAGTGGGCCGACGGCACGCTGATGCGCAACCGCATGCAGGCCTACGATTCGCCGTTCAGCCTGTACGGCACGGACGGCATCACGCTGCACAAGGCGGACGTCGCGACCAAGATCAAGTCGTCGAAGGGCGTGCCGGTCTTCAACGACCACATGAGCACCTACTACGACGAGTCGAACCCGACCGGTGGCGTCAAGATCACTGACACCAACACCAAGATCAAGATCGTCAAGGAGGCCAAGAACGGCTCCACGATCTTGCTCCAGGTCGGACCCGCGGTGAAGTAGTCCGCGTTTTCGCAGGTCAGAAGCGTATCGGCGGTGACCCCCTGGCGGGTCGCCGCCGATCGTGTTTAGGTGCGTCCTGTGGCCCTCTTATTGACACCGACGCACACGGGGGTGTGACCGCATGGCCGCAGGAGGTTTCTGCAAGCTGCCGAACGGAACGGTGGTCGTGGCACTGAACCTGCCCCGTCCCACCGCCGACGGCTCCGGCAGCGTGCGCGTTCTCGTCCATGCCCACAACCGCGCCCGGGCCCTGACACGACTGCGCAATCTGGGCATGCGCGCGGTCTACCTGCGGGGCAACGCGGCCCCGCCGACCCCGGACGAGATCACCGCGGTCCTGCACCACCCGGACGGCCTGATATGGCGCACGGCTCCCGACAACGGTGTCCCGGCACTCGAACTCGAACCGGTGACCGAGCTGTGGCGCCCGATCAGAGCCCTGCTGAGACGGCAGACGCCGGCGCAGACCTAGGACCTGTGTCCTGGGCGACGACGGGCCGGGGGAGGGCTCGGACGACGGACCCGAGGGCTCAGACGACCGGCTTGCCCGACAGCTCCACGCCCGCCTCCCGCAGCTCCTCCAGGGCCCGCTCGGTCGTGTCCTCGGCCACCCCCGCGGTGAGGTCGAGCAGGACGTTCGTGCGGAACCCCTCCCGCACGGCGTCCAGCGCGGTGGCGCGTACGCAGTGGTCCGTGGCGATGCCGACCACGTCCACCTCGTCGATCTCCCGGGCCCGCAGCCAGTCGGCCAGCGGGACGCCGTTCTCGTCCACGCCCTCGAAACCGCTGTACGCGGCCGCGTACGCCCCCTTGTCGAAGACGGCCTCGACCGCGCCGGAGGCGACCGCGGGGGCGAAGTTCGGATGGAAGCCCACGCCCTCCGTCCCCGCGACGCAGTGCGCCGGCCAGGAGCGGACGTAGTCGGGGTTGTCGGCGAAGTGGCCGCCGGGCGCGATGTGGTGGTCGCGGGTGGCCACGACGTGCCGGTAGCCGGCGGGGGCCTGCCCGATCAGCTCGGTGATCGCGGCGGCCACATCGGCACCCCCGGCCACCGCGAGGCTGCCCCCTTCACAGAAGTCGTTCTGCACGTCAACGACGATCAAGGCGCGGCGCATGGTCGGTGTCCTTCGACTGGAGTCCCCCCGCTCGTGGAGCGCGGGGGAGAGTGAACTTACGAGCCTAGAGACTTCGGCGACGGTGTGGGAGGGGCACCTGCTCTAGTTACCCGAGTCGCCGTGGACGTACTCCGTCGGAAGGACGGGTTCCCCTCGGGACAGCTGGGTCGCGGACAGCGGAAGGTTGGCGCGGGCGGCCGTGTGCCGGTCGCGGACCACGTCCAGCGGCTCGCGGGCGACGACCTCGCCCCCCTTTACGAGCTCGACGAGCAGCTGCCGGTCGACCAGGTCGGCGGGCGTCGGCCCGGTGCCGACGACCTCGGCCTCCGCCACCCCGTCCGCGTCCAGCCGCCGCGCGGCCCACTTGCGGCCGCCGATGGAGGTCTTGCCGCCGGTGGACTTCTTCGCCACCGGCACCAGCGGTGCCCCGGGGTCGGCGGACTCGGCGCGGGCGACCAGCTTGTAGACCATCGAGCAGGTCGGATGCCCGGAACCGGTCACCAGCTGCGTACCGACGCCGTACGCGTCCACGGGCGCGGCGGCGAGCGAGGCGATGGCGTACTCGTCGAGGTCCGAGGTCACGACGATCTTCGTGCCGGTGGCGCCCAGCTCGTCCAGCTGCTGGCGCACCCGGTGCGCGACCAGGAGCAGGTCGCCGGAGTCGATGCGGACCGCGCCCAGCTCGGGTCCGGCCACCTCGACGGCCATGCGGACGGCTTCCGCGACGTCGTACGTGTCCACGAGCAGCGTGGTGCCCTGGCCCAGGGAGTCGACCTGGGCCCGGAAGGCGTCCCGCTCGCGGTCGTGCAGCAGGGTGAAGGCGTGCGCGGAGGTGCCGACGGTCGGAATGCCGTAGCGGAAGCCGGCCGCCAGGTCCGAGGTGCTCGCGAAGCCGCCGAGGTAGGCGGCCCGTGAGGCGGCGACGGCGGCCAGCTCGTGGGTGCGGCGGGCGCCCATCTCGATCAGCGGCCGGCTCCCGGCGGCCGAGGACATACGGGAGGCCGCGGCCGCGATCGCGGAGTCGTGGTTGAGGATGGACAGGATCACGGTCTCCAGGAGCACGCACTCGGCGAAGGTGCCCTCCACCCGCATGACCGGCGAGCCCGGGAAGTACACCTCGCCCTCGGGGTAGCCCCAGATGTCACCGCTGAACCGGTAGCCGGCCAGCCACTCCAAGGTCTCCTCGTCGACGATCTGCCGCTCGCGCAGGAAGCCGAGGACGCCCGCGTCGAACCGGAAGTTCTCGACCGCGTCCAGGACGCGCCCGGTGCCCGCCACGACGCCGTAGCGGCGGCCCTCGGGCAGCCGCCGGGTGAAGACCTCGAACACGCTGCGCCGTTCGGCGGTACCCGCCTTCAGGGCGGCCCGCAGCATCGTCAGCTCGTACTGGTCCGTGAAGAGCGCCGTCGAGGGGACTTCCACCGGCAGCCCAAGGTCCGCTGTGTTCATGGCAACCGATGGTACCCCCATTTCGTCAGTGTGACGATTTATGGTGTGCGTGGCAGCATGGGCCCTGTGACGTCACCCGCTCCCGTAGAGATCGAACGCACCGAATCGGCGGAAGAGGCCTTCGCCGTACCCGAGCCCGACGTCCCCTGGGTCACGATCGTCCACAACGACCCGGTCAACCTCATGAGCTACGTGACCTATGTCTTCCAGGCGTATTTCGGGTACACGAAGGACAAGGCAACCAAGCTCATGCTCGACGTTCACCACAAGGGCCGGGCGGTCGTCTCCAGCGGCAGTCGCGAGGAGATGGAACGCGACGTGCAGGCGATGCACGGTTACGGCCTGTGGGCCACCCTCCAGCAGGACCGGAAGTAGCGAATCTCCTCCATGCCCGGAACCTTCGAACCGCTCCCCGGCGGCGGCGCGGCCGTCGCGCTCGACGACGTCGAGATCTCCATCATCCGGTCGCTGGCCGTCCAGCTCCTGGAGCTCATCGGCCCCGGCCCCGGCGAGGAGGCCCCCGCAGACCCGCTCGCCGAACTGTTCGCCGAGGGCCCGAGCGAGCCGCCCGCCGACCCGGTGCTGCGCCGGCTCTTCCCGGACGCCTACTGCGACCCGGAGCTGGCCCCGGACTCGCCGAAGGACGCCGAGGAGCATCGGGCCCACTCCGCGGAGTTCCGCCGCTACACCGAGAACGACCTGCGGGCCGGCAAGCGCGAGAGCGCGCTCGCGGTGATCGGCTCGCTGGACGCGCTCGCCCCGGTGGGGGAGGAGGGGGCGGTCCTCAAGCTCTCCCCCGAGGAGTCCCGGCAGTGGCTGGGCGCGCTCAACGACCTGCGTCTGGCGATCGGCTCCCGGCTGGAGATCACGGACGAGGACGACACCGATCTGCTCTACCGGCTCCCCGACGAGGACCCGCGCAAGCCGATGGTGATGGCGTATCTGTGGCTGGGCGGGCTCCAGGAGACTCTGGTCGCCACCCTTATGGCCTGATTCGCACCGGTTCCGCGTTCGCTCAGAGGACGCTCAAATCCGGATAACGATCGCGTCACCGCTGCGGCCTGTTATGCGCCCTACGGGTGCTCTTTGTCCGCTTCTTCCTGTGCCGTGCGCCACAGTGGGCACAGTTGATCAGTGTTGCGGCCGTGATAAATCTTCACGACCGCCCGGCGAACACCACCCATGTTCGGCCGGGTGCGCCACCGAGCCGGCGACCGCCGGCCAGGCAACCGCTCCATCATCCGGGGGGATCGAAACCCGATCCGAGGCCGACGAGAGGCCCGGGTCGGCATGGAGAAAGGCGCACACGACACATGACCTCCGCTCAGGTCGACACGGAGAAGACCTCCGAAGAGGGTTACGAGCGCGGACTCGGCAGCCGTCAGGTCCAGATGATCGCCATCGGCGGCGCCATCGGCGTCGGTCTGTTCCTGGGAGCCGGGGCGAACATCGCCAAGGCCGGTCCCAGCCTCATCCTGATGTACGCCCTCGCAGGCGCGATCGTCTTCTTCATCATGCGGGCACTCGGCGAGCTCCTGCTGTACCGCCCGGTCTCGGGCTCCTTCGCGGAGTACTCCCGCGAGTTCCTCGGCCCCTTCTTCGGTTACTTCACCGGCTGGACGTACTGGCTGATGTGGGTCGTGACCGGCATGGCCGAGCTGACGGCCGCCGCGATCTACGTCCACTACTGGTTCCCGCACATCCCGCAGTGGGTGACCGCCCTCGTCTTCCTGGTGGTCCTCTTCGGGGTCAACCTGATCTCCGTGAAGCTCTTCGGCGAGCTGGAGTTCTGGTTCTCCATGGTCAAGGTCACCGCCCTGATCGGCATGATCGTGATCGGCCTGGGCGTGCTGACCTTCGGCTTCAGCTCCGCAGGTGACACGGCCGCGGTGTCCAACCTCTGGCAGTTCGACGGCTTCTTCCCCAAGGGCATCGGCTCGTCCCTGATGACCCTCCAGGGCGTCATGTTCGCCTACCTCGCCGTCGAGCTGGTCGGTGTCACGGCCGGCGAGTCCGAGGACCCGGAGAAGACCCTTCCCAAGGCGATCAACACCCTGCCCTGGCGCATCGCCCTGTTCTACGTGGGTGCCCTCACGGTCATCCTGTGCGTGGTGAAGTGGACCGAGTTCGCGCCCGGTGTGAGCCCCTTCGTCGCGGCCTTCGCCAAGATCGGCATCCCGGCCGGCGCCGGCATCGTCAACTTCGTGGTGCTGACCGCGGCCCTGTCGTCCTGCAACTCCGGCATGTACTCGACGGGCCGCATGCTGCGCACCCTGGCCGACAACGGCGAGGCCCCGCGCGGCTTCAGCAAGCTGTCGTCCACCAAGACGCCCGCCTTCGGCATCACCGTCTCGGTGCTCTTCATGGGCATCGGCGTGGTCCTCAACTACATCGTCCCGGAGAAGGCGTTCGGCTACGTCACCTCCGTCGCCACCGCGGCCGGCATCTGGACCTGGCTGATGATCCTGATCAGCCATGTGCTGTACCGCCGCGCGGTCGTCGCGGGCCGGCTGCCCGCCTCCGCCTTCCCGGCGCCGGGTGGCGCGGTGTGCAGCTGGATCGCCATCGTGTTCCTGCTCTTCGTCACGGGCCTGATCGCGTACGACGCCGACTCCCGCGTCTGCCTGTACGTGATGGCCGGCTGGGCCGCCGCCCTCGGTGTCGGCTGGGTCGTGCTCAAGGCCCGCAACCCGCAGGTCACCGAGCGCCGCGAGCCGGTGCTCGAAAAGGTCGGCTGACCTCACCGAAGGACGTCCCGTCGCGGGGAGCACTCGTGGCGCCCCCTGCGGCAGCCGCTCAGGGCGTCCGGCATATGGGCCGTCCCGTACCAGCCTTCGGTACGGGGCGGCCCTCTGCTTATCCTGACCGACATGCTGACCATCACCCAGGCCCTGCACGACCAGATCGTCGCGCACGCCCGCAAGGACCACCCCGACGAGGCGTGCGGCGTCGTCGCGGGCCCGGCGGGCTCGGACCGCCCCGAGCGCTTCGTCCCGATGCTGAACGCGGCCATGTCACCCACCTTCTACGAGTTCGACTCGGGCGACCTGCTCAAGCTCTACCGGGAGCTGGACGACCGGGACGAGGAGCCGGTGGTGATCTACCACTCCCACACGGCGACCGAGGCGTACCCGTCCCGCACCGACATCTCCTACGCCAACGAGCCCGGCGCCCACTACGTGCTGGTCTCCACGGCCGACACCGACAGCCTCGGCGAGTTCCAGTTCCGCTCCTTCCGCATCCAGGACGGCGAGGTCAAGGAGGAGGAGGTCAAGGTCGTGGAGGCGTACTGAGTGGAGGCGTGCTGAGTGCCTTCGTACTCGGAGGATCCCGCAGTTCGGTCAGAATTCATCCACGATGCGAGATCACACTCCAGGATCCGGAACGGGAATCGATACGATGAGCCCATGGTTCTTCACGACGTGAGCGAAAAGACGCCGGGCATGCTGCTCGTGGCGCGGCTGCACGTCGACCTGTGCAGGCTCGCCAGCGCCATCTGTTGACGCCGAACACTGCCGCCGTACGGCCGTGAGCCGATGGGGGCACCTCCCTGCTCGAGCGAAGCCGAGAGCTTGGGGGAGCGTTCAACCGCGTACGAGTACGCCCCCCAGCGCCGCCGCGCGCCCCACCGACCTGACTACTTCCGACAGGAGCCCGCACCCATGGCCATCGAGGTCCGCATCCCCACCATCCTCCGCACGTACACCGACGGTCAGAAGGCGGTGGAGGGCAGTGGCGAGACCCTCGCCGAGCTGCTCGCCGACCTCGAGACCCGGCACGCGGGCATCCAGGCCCGCATCGTCGACGAAGGCAAGCTGCGCCGCTTCGTCAACGTCTACCTGAACGACGAGGACGTCCGCTTCCTCGACAACATCAACACCAAGCTGTCCGACGGTGACGCGGTGACGATCCTCCCCGCTGTCGCCGGCGGCATGGCCTGATCGGCCGCTGATCAACGATGCGCTACGACTCCCCGCTGGCAGCGGTGGGCAACACCCCTCTGGTGCGCCTGCCGCGGCTGTCGCCGTCCCCCGAGGTCCGGATCTGGGCCAAGCTGGAGGACCGCAACCCCACGGGCTCGGTCAAGGACCGTCCCGCGCTGCACATGATCGAGCAGGCGGAGAAGGACGGCCGTCTGACCCCCGGGTGCACCATCCTGGAGCCCACCTCCGGCAACACCGGCATCTCGCTGGCCATGGCGGCCAAGCTCAAGGGATACCGCATGGTGTGCGTGATGCCGGAGAACACCTCGCAGGAGCGCCGGGACCTGCTCGGCATGTGGGGCGCCGAGATCATCTCCTCGCCGGCCGCGGGCGGCTCCAACACCGCCGTGCGCGTGGCCAAGGAACTGGCCGCCGAGCACCCCGACTGGGTGATGCTCTACCAGTACGGCAACCCGGACAACGCGGGCGCCCACTACGCGACGACCGGCCCGGAGATCCTCGCCGACCTGCCGTCGATCACCCACTTCGTGGCGGGCCTCGGCACCACCGGCACCCTGATGGGCGTCGGCCGCTATCTGCGCGAGCACAAGCCGGACGTGAAGATCGTCGCCGCCGAACCGCGCTACGACGACCTGGTCTACGGCCTGCGCAACCTCGACGAGGGCTTCGTACCGGAGCTCTACGACGCCTCCGTCCTCACCACCCGCTTCTCGGTCGGCTCGGCCGACGCGGTCACCCGCACCCGTGAACTCCTCCAGCAGGAGGGCATCTTCGCGGGCGTCTCGACGGGCGCCGCGCTGCACGCCGCGATCGGCGTCGGCAAGAAGGCCGTCAAGGCGGGCGAAAGCGCCGACATCGTCTTCATCGTGGCCGACGGTGGCTGGAAGTACCTCTCGACGGGCGTCTACACGGCCGCCACGACGGAGGAGGCCATCGAGGCGCTCCAGGGTCAGCTCTGGGCATAGGGCTCATCAAGCAGCCGCCAGCCCCCTCTCACGAGGGGGCTAAACGCTGCCTATGGAGCGGCAAAGATCTTTCTGCGGTACTGCCGGGGTCCCCGCGCCGGGGCTAAGGTCCTCGCGCACTCCCCTGGTGTCATGCTCATGGCTGCGCGGTTCCCGCCGCTACGCGCGTCACGGGCCTGCCCATCCAGTTCGACCCCACCGATGGAGGCAGTACCCCATGCGTGATTCACGCCCGAGCAGGCATCGCCGAAGTCTGCGAAGACTCCTGGCTGTTGCCGTTCCCGCCCTTGCCCTCACCGTCGCCGGACTCGTCGCGGCACCGACGGCCGGGGCACAGACCCCCACCCACACCACTCGGGCCACCCAGAACGCGAAGGCACTGAACGACCCGAAGCGCCAGACCTTCCACACCACCGGCAAGGCCGGTCAGAAGGTGCCGACCAAGCACCTGTGCGCCACCGCGAAGCCGGGCCACGCGTCCTGCTTCGCCCAGCGCCGCACCGACATCAAGCAGAGTCTGGCCGCGGCCCTCGCCGCCGCCCCCTCCGGCCTCAGCCCGGCCAACCTGCACAGCGCCTACAACCTGCCCTCGACCGGTGGTTCCGGCCTGACCGTCGCCGTCGTCGACGCCTACAACGACCCCAACGCCGAGGCGGACCTGGCCACTTACCGCTCGACGTACGGCCTGTCCGCCTGCACCAAGGCCAACGGCTGCTTCAAGCAGGTCAGCCAGACCGGTTCGACCACCTCGCTGCCCACGAACGACACCGGCTGGGCCGGTGAAGAGGCGCTCGACATCGACATGGTCAGCGCGGTCTGCCCCAACTGCAACATCATCCTGGTCGAGGCCGCCTCCGCGAACGACACCGACCTCGGCATCGCCGAGAACGAGGCCGTCGCGCTCGGCGCCAAGTTCGTCTCCAACAGCTGGGGCGGCTCCGAGTCCTCCTCCCAGACCAGCGAGGACACCCAGTACTTCAAGCACCCGGGCGTCGCGATCACCGTCTCCTCGGGTGACTCCGCCTACGGCGCCGAGTACCCGGCGACCTCCCAGTACGTGACCGCCGTCGGCGGCACCGCGCTGTCCACGTCGTCGAACTCGCGCGGCTGGACCGAGTCCGTCTGGAAGACCAGCTCCACCGAGGGCACCGGCTCCGGCTGCTCCGCCTACGACCCGAAGCCCAGCTGGCAGACCGACAGCGGCTGCTCCAAGCGCATGGAGGCCGACGTCTCCGCGGTCGCCGACCCGGCCACCGGCGTGGCGGTCTACGACACCTACGGCGGCTCCGGCTGGGCGGTCTACGGCGGCACCAGCGCCTCCGCCCCGATCATCGCCGGCGTCTACGCCCTCGCGGGCACCCCGGGCTCCAGCGACTACCCGGCGAAGTACCCCTACTCCCACACCTCCAGCCTGTACGACGTGACCAGCGGCAACAACGGCTCCTGCTCGACCTCGTACTTCTGCACCGCCGGCACCGGCTACGACGGTCCGACCGGCTGGGGCACCCCGAACGGCACCGCCGCCTTCACCTCCGGCAGCAGCAGCGGCAACACGGTGACCGTGACCAACCCCGGCAGCCAGTCGACCACCACCGGCGGCTCGGTCAGCCTGCAGATATCGGCGAGCGACAGCGCGGGCGCAAGCCTCACCTACAGCGCGTCCGGACTGCCGACCGGCCTGTCCGTCAACAGCTCGACGGGCCTGATCTCCGGTACGGCGTCCACCGCGGGGACGTACAGCGTGACCGTCACCGCGACCGACTCCACCGGCGCCTCCGGCTCGGCGTCCTTCACCTGGACCGTCGGCTCCTCCGGCGGCACCTGCTCGTCCGCGCAGCTGCTCGGCAACCCGGGCTTCGAGTCGGGCAACACCACCTGGACCGCGAGCAGCGGTGTCATCACCAACGACACCGGTGAGGCCGCGCACGCCGGCTCCTACAAGGCCTGGCTCGACGGCTACGGCTCGTCGCACACCGACACGCTCTCCCAGTCGGTGACGATTCCGTCCGGCTGCAAGGCGTCCTTCACCTTCTATCTGCACGTCGACACCGCGGAGACCACCAGCAGCACCCAGTACGACAAGCTGACGGTGACCGCCGGTTCGACGACCCTGGCGACGTACTCGAACCTCAACGCCGCCTCCGGCTACTCCCAGAAGACCTTCGACCTGTCCTCGTTCGCGGGCTCGACGGTCACGATCAAGTTCAGCGGGGTCGAGGACTCCTCGCTGCAGACCAGCTTCGTCGTGGACGACACCGCCGTGACGACCAGCTGATCACGTTCCCCTGAGCGGGGGACCCCGGCCGTGCGAGTCGGCCGGGGTCCTTCCGGGATCCGCGGGCGCAGGTGGAACGTCACATCTGCATCAGGTCCGGTCCCGGCGGAAAGGCGGTCCCCCATGCGCCGTACGACGCTCCACCGCACGACGGTCACCACCGTCGCGGCAGCGACGCTCCTCCTCATGGGCTGCGGCTCGCAGGGCGGGGGGACGACCGCGGGCCATGGCGGCACGGTCTCACCGTCCCCGACCACGACGGCGTCCCCGAGCGGCTCGCCGTCCCCCAGCGGTACGCCGTCCCCGACCACGACCGCAGCGGGCTGCGCGCGCCACTTCCAGCTCTCCGCCGCCGACAACGGCCGCACCATCTGCATGCCGAAGGGCGGCCAGGTCCGGCTCACCCTGGACGGAACGAAGGAGCGGCCCTGGAAGCCGGTCACCGTCACCGGTGACACGCTGAAGGCCGCGAACCCGGGCATCGTCATCCTGCCGGGTGACGCCGTCGCCGCCTACGACGCGGTGGCCCCCGGAACCGCGAAGCTCTCCTCGTCCCGCCCGCTGTGCGCCGAGAGCCCGAGCCCGGGCCGGGTGTCCTGCAAGGCCATCGAGGAGTGGACGGTCACCGTCCAGGTGCGCTGAGGCCGGCCTCAGCCCGCCAGATGCCGTACCTGGTCCCACAGGACCGGGTCGACCACGCCCACCCGGCGGCGGAAGTCCCACACCGGGACCTGGCGCAGTTCGTCGGTCTCCAGGAAGCTCGGGCGGCCGTGGGCGTCGCCGACGGAGCCGGGCGGCAGCGGGATGACCCCGGAGCGCTCGTCGTGGTACTTGCTGGTGATCTTCGCGACCGTCGCCCGCTTGCCGCGCACGGCGAGAACCAGACATGGCCGGTCCTTGGTGCCCGGACCGCTCTCGAACGGCACGTTCGCCCACCAGATGTCGCCGGGCCGCGGTCGCTCCGCACGGCCCCGGGGTCCTTCCGGACGGCCCGGCGGCCGCTTCCTGCGTCCCTCCGGACGGTGTCCCCGTCCCCAGCCGTCGACGAGCGTGGCGACCAGCGCGAGCAGCACCACCGCCACCAGCGCAAGCCACCACGACGTGTCCATACGAACGACGTTACCGGCGTGCGATCCCCATTGCGCGCCCTCTCCCAAGCCCATTGCACCCCGGGTCCAGCCGAACCGGTGACAGCACAGGTGAGTTCGCCCACAACGGCCCCTGGCGGAGGAGCGACCGGCCCTTTTGCGCCTTACGCTCAACGAACCGCACGACCCCCGTCTGCCCCCTTTCCCGACTCCTTCCCCTCCTTCCGGTCCACTCGTTTCCTTCCGGTCCACTCGTTGTGATCCACCGGACTTCCGGATCTCCCGCCAACGGAGGTTTCTGCTTCATGAAGCTCACCGTCGTCGGCTGCTCGGGGTCGTTCCCGTCCGCGGAATCGGCCTGTTCGAGCTACCTCGTCGAGGCCGACGGCTTCCGGCTGCTCCTCGACATGGGCAACGGCGCCCTGGGCGAGCTGCAGCGCCACTGCGGTCTTTACGACCTCGACGCGATCTTCCTGAGCCATCTGCACGCCGATCACTGCATCGACATGCTCGGGTACTTCGTGGCCCGCTACTACCGCCACGAGGGCGGCCGCTGCGACCCGATCCCCGTCTACGGACCCGAGGGCACGGAGCACCGGCTGACCACCGCCTACGCCGACACCCCCACCGCTTCGTCGATGAGCGAGGTCTTCGACTTCCACACGGTCAAGCCGTCGACGTTCGACATCGGCCCGTTCACGGTGCACACCGAGCGGGTCCGCCATCCCGTGGAGGCGTACGCCATCCGGATCGAGCACGGCGGGACTTCGCTGACGTACTCCGGCGACACGGGTGTCACCGAGGTGCTCGACGCGCTGGCCCGGGACACCGACCTGTTCCTGTGCGAGGCCGCGTTCACGCACGGCAAGGAGAACATCCCCGATCTGCACCTCAACGGCCGCGAGGCGGGCGAGACGGCGAGTCGGGCCGGCGCCCGCCGCCTGGTCCTCACCCACATCCCCCCGTGGACCGACCCCATGGTCAACCTCGCCGACGCCCGCGAGGTCTTCGACGGCCCGGTGGAACTGGCGGTGCCCAGGGTGACGTACCAGATCTGAACCCCCCATACATGCACGAAGGCCCCGGAATCTGCTCGGTTCCGGGGCCTTCGTCATGCCGTACGGAGACTCACGCCTTCGTGAGGTCCTCGAGCTCCTCCTCGGGCTCGCGGCCCGGGGTGGGGAGGTTCCACTTGGTGATGGCGAAGCGGAAGACCGAGTAGTAGATGGCGGCGAAGACCAGGCCGATCGGGATGATCATCCAGGGCTTGGTGGCCATGCCCCAGTTGAGGAAGTAGTCGATCGCGCCGGCCGAGAAGCTGAAGCCGTGGTGCACGCCCAGCGACCAGGTGACCGCCATCGAGAGGGCGGTGAGCAGTGCGTGGATGACGTAGAGCACCGGGGCGATGAACATGAACGCGAACTCGATCGGCTCGGTGATGCCGGTGACGAACGAGGTCAGCGCGAGCGACACCATCATGCCGCCGACGGCCTTGCGGCGCTCGGGGCGGGCGCAGTGGGTGATCGCCAGCGCGGCGGCCGGGAGGGCGAACATCATGATCGGGAAGAAGCCCGTCATGAACTGACCGGCGGTCGGGTCGCCGTGGAAGAAGCGCGGCAGGTCACCGTGCCAGACGGTGCCGGAGGAGTCCTTGAAGGAGCCGATCTCCTGCCAGGCCACCGTGTTGACGAACTGGTGCATACCGACCGGCAGCAGGGCACGGTTGATGGCGCCGAAGATGCCCGCGCCGACGGCACCGAGGCCGGTCATCCACTGGCCGAAGTCGGTGATGACGTTGCCGATGGGCTCCCAGACCAGACCGAAGACCACGCCGACGCCGGTGCCGATGAAGGCCATCAGGATCGGGACCAGCCGGCGGCCGTTGAAGAAGCCCAGCCAGTCGGGGAGCTTGGTGCGGTGGAAGCGCTGCCAGGTGACCGCGGCTATCAGGCCCATCACGATGCCGCCGAGGACCTTGGGGTCGTTGTAGGTGGCGGCGACGTCCGCACCCTTGGTGATCTTTGCTTCGGTGATCGGGAACGCGGTCAGCACGTTCTTGTAGACCAGGAAGCCGACCAGCGCCGCCAGCGCCGTGGAGCCGTCGGCCTTCTTGGCGAAGCCGATGGCGATGCCCACGCAGAACAGCAGGGGCAGGTTGCTGAAGACGGCGTCGCCGGCGGTGGCGAACACCGCCGCGACCTTGTTCCAGCCGAGGCCGTCCTTGCCGAACACATCGGGCTGGCCCAGCCGGAGCAGAATGCCCGCCGCCGGAAGTACGGCGATCGGAAGCTGCAGACTGCGGCCGACCTTCTGCAGGCCCTGGAACAGACCTGATCCCCGCTTCTTTGCGGGAGCCGCCGAGGACGCGGTGGCGGTGCTCATGGTTCCTCCATCGGGTGGTGGTCTACACCACTCAGTGGTGTAGACCTGTTGTAGCACGATGAAGGCGGCGTAAGGAACCCGCGATTCCCGTAACGATTTGGGTTGCCCGGGCGGGTCAGGTCAGGTCTAGACCTTGGTGACGTCCTCGCGTTCTTCCTCCGGCTCCCGGCCCGGTGTTTTCAGGTCGAACTTCGTGATCGCAAAGCGGAAGAGGACGTAGTACACCGCGGCGAAGCACAGGCCGATCGGGATGATGGCCCACGGCTTGGTCGCGAGGTGCCAGTTGAGGACGTAGTCGATGAGGCCCGCGGAGAAACTGAAGCCGTCGTGCACCCCGAGCCCCCAGGTCACCGCCATCGAGGCGCCGGTGAGCAGCGCGTGCATCACATACAGAAGGGGCGCCACGAAGAGGAACGAGTACTCGAGGGGCTCGGTGATGCCGGTGACGAACGAGGTCAGCGCCACCGAGAGCATCAGCCCGCCGATCTCCTTGCGGCGGTGCGGCTTGGCGCAGTGGGTGATCGCCAGCGCGGCGGCCGGCAGCGCGAACATCATGATGGGGAAGAAGCCCGAGGTGAACTGGCCCGCGTTCGGGTCGCCCGCCAGGAACATGTTGATGTCGCCGTGCACGACCGTCCCGTCGGGCTTGGTGTAGCTGCCGAACTGGAACCAGGTGGGCACGTTGAGGAACTGGTGGAGCCCGATCACCAGCAGCCCGCGGTTGGCGACCCCGAAGACCCCCGCGCCCCATGCGCCCAGCCCGCTCAGCCAGTCGCTGAAGCTCTCCAGCGCGCCGCCGACCGGCGGCCAGACCCACAGGCACAGCACCGCGAAGACGACGGCGGTGAACGCCATCATGATCGGGACGAGCCGCCGGCCGTTGAAGAAGCCGAGCCAGTCCACGAGCCGGGTGCGGTGGAAGCGGGCCCAGAGGAAGGCCGCCATCAGACCGAGGACGATGCCGCCGAAGACCCCCGGGTTCTGATACGTGAAGGCCGTCACCGTGCCGTCCTTCACCAGGCAGCCGGTCGCCACCGGCCTCGATCCCTCGGCGCAGTCCTGCGGGAACTGGCGCAGCACGCCGTAGTAGACGAGGAAGCCCGCCACCGCCGCGAGTGCCGTCGAGCCGTCCGCCTTCTTGGCCATGCCGATCGCCACACCCACGCAGAACAGCAGCGGAAGACCGAGTGACCCGTCCAGCAGCGCGCCGCCCGCGCCACCCATCACCTTCGCGACCTGTGTCCAGCCGAGCCCGTCCTTGCCCAGCAGTCCGGGCTGGCTCAGCGCGATGAGGAGGCCCGCGGCCGGCAGTACGGCGATCGGCAGCTGGAGACTGCGGCCCATCTTCTGCAGGCCCTGGAACAGGGTGTTCCAGCGTGCGCGGGCGGAGCTGACCGTACCTTCGGCGCCGCTGTCTGCGCTGCTGTCGGCGCTCATGCGCGTCCTCCGGGCCGCTCGGCGAAGAGGCGGGTTTGGCGACCGTCCCCGGGGTGGTGTAGACCAGTTGGCGGACGGTTCCGCTGTCGTGAACGCCATCATTCGGGACGTACGACATGACCGCTCGCGAAGATGGGCCAACTGTGGGTTACTGCGACAAAGCGGTTCGGATCAGGGAGAAGGATCATGGCCACCAAGGCTGAGAAGATCGTCGCCGGGCTCGGCGGCATCGACAACATCGAGGAGATCGAGGGCTGCATCACCCGCCTGCGGACCGAGGTCTCCGACCCCTCGCTGGTCGACGACGCCGCCCTGAAGGCCGCCGGCGCCCATGGCGTCGTCAAGATGGGCACGGCCATCCAGGTCGTCATCGGCACCGACGCCGACCCGATCGCCGCGGAGATCGAAGACATGATGTGAGCCCCGCCGCTCACCCCGAAGGGGCTCTTTCCGACAGGGGGAGGGGCCCCTTCCTCATGTGCGGCTAGGCTCGTCGCCATGTCTCGAATCGACGGCCGCACCCCCGACCAGCTCCGCCCGATCACCATCGAACGTGGCTGGAGCAAGCATGCCGAGGGCTCCGTCCTCGTCTCCTTCGGCGACACCAAGGTCTTCTGCACCGCCTCGGTCACCGAAGGCGTCCCGCGCTGGCGCAAGGGCAGCGGCGAGGGCTGGGTCACCGCGGAGTACGCCATGCTGCCCCGCGCCACGAACACCCGCGGCGACCGCGAGTCGGTCAAGGGCCGGATCGGCGGCCGTACGCATGAGATCTCCCGCCTCATCGGCCGCTCCCTGCGGGCGGTCATCGACTACAAGGCGCTCGGCGAGAACACCATCGTCCTGGACTGCGACGTCCTCCAGGCCGACGGCGGCACGCGTACGGCGGCCATCACCGGCGCCTATGTGGCCCTGGCCGACGCGGTCACCTGGGCCCAGGGCAAGAAGCTGATCAAGGCCGGTCGCCAGCCGCTGACCGGCACGGTCTCCGCGGTCTCGGTCGGCATCGTCGGCGGGATCCCCCTCCTCGACCTCTGCTACGACGAGGACGTGAAGGCCGAGACCGACATGAACGTCGTCTGCACCGGCGACGGCCGCTTCGTCGAGGTCCAGGGCACCGCCGAGGCCGAGCCCTTCGCCCGCGAGGAGCTCGACGCCCTGCTCGACCTGGCCGTGACCGGCTGCACGGAGCTCTCCCGCCTCCAGCGCGCGGCACTGGAAGCAACCCTGGAGAAGAAGTAAGCGGCCCTGGATAAGGAAGTAAGCGGCCCTGGATAAGAAGTAAAGGGAGCCCCAAAAGACGAGGCGGTGGACGGCAACCCGGTCGGCCTCCCCGGCGTCCCTATGGGTACGGGCGCACGGCACACCGCCGTGCGCTCGGCCTACGAGGGAGAGGGACCAACACCATGGGCGCGAGCCGACACCGACGTCGAGGCCGTATCACCGCCATCGCCGCCACCGTGGCCGCCGTAGCGCTCACCGCGGGCCTCACCACCGGCTGCGACGCCGTCAACAAGGCCCTGGACTGCGTCCAGACCGCCGACTCCATCGCGGACAGCGTGACCGACCTCCAGCAGGCGGTGGAGAACGCGGCCAACGATCCGACGCAGACCGACGAGTCCCTCAACTCGATCCAGAAGAACCTCGACAAGATCGGCGACAAGACGGACAACGCCGATGTCAACAAGGCGGTCGACGACCTCCGCAAGGCGGTCGACAACGTCCGTCAGGCGATCAAGAACGGCGACGAGACCCCGGACATCGGCCCGGTCACGGACGCGGCGGGCGAACTGACCAAGGTCTGCACCCCGTAGCGAGCGCCGGGGCAGGTCGTGGGGCCAGGGATACTGAACCCCATGACCCGCCTGATCCTCGCCACCCGCAACGCCGGAAAGATCACCGAGCTCCGCTCGATCCTCGCCGCGGCAGGCCTGCCGCACGAGCTGGTCGGAGCCGACGCGTTCCCCGACATCCCCGATGTCCCGGAAACGGGAGTGACGTTCGCCGAGAACGCCCTCCTCAAGGCCCACGCCCTGGCCCGGGCCACCGGTCTGCCGGCGGTGGCCGACGACTCCGGCCTCTGCGTGGACGTCCTGGGCGGCGCCCCCGGCATCTTCTCCGCCCGCTGGGCCGGCAACCACGGCGACGACAAGGCCAATCTGGACCTCCTGCTGGCCCAGCTCTCGGACATCGCCGACGAACACCGGGGCGCCCACTTCGCCTGCGCCGCGGCTCTCGCCCTGCCGGACGGGACGGAGCGGGTGGTCGAGGGCCGGTTGACCGGGACCCTGCGGCACACTCCGAGCGGCACCAACGGCTTCGGATACGACCCGATCCTCCAGCCGGAGGGGGAGTCGCGGACGTGCGCCGAGCTGAGCCCCGAGGAGAAGAACGCGATCAGCCACCGGGGCAAGGCGTTCCGCGCCCTGGTGCCCGTCGTGACGGAGTTGCTCGGTCGGTAAGGAGCTGGTGCGGCCGGAGGGACTCGAACCCTCACGGGAGTTACCCCACTGGGACCTAAACCCAGCGTGACTGCCAATTCCACCACGGCCGCCCGGTGCTGCCCGGCCATGCTAGCGGCCGGGCAGCGTGGTCAGACGCCCAGATCCTTGATGATCTTTGCCACGTGGCCCGTCGCCTTCACGTTGTAGAGGGCGCGTTCGACCTTGCCCTCCTCGTCGACGACGACCGTGGAGCGGATGACACCGACGACCGTCTTGCCGTACAGCTTCTTCTCGCCGAAGGCGCCGTAGGTCTCCAGGACCTGCTTGTCGGGGTCGGCGAGGAGGGTCACCTTCAGGGACTCCTTCTCGCGGAACTTGGCCAGCTTCTCCGGCTTGTCGGGGGAGATGCCGATCACGTCGTAACCCGCGCCCGCCAGGACCTCCAGGTTGTCCGTGAAGTCGCAGGCCTGCTTGGTGCAGCCGGGGGTGAGGGCCGCGGGGTAGAAGTACACGATGACCTTGCGGCCCTTGTGGTCGGCCAGGGACACCTCGTTGCCGTCGGCGTCGGGCAGGGTGAAGTCGGGGGCCACGTCCCCGGGCTGGAGTCGCTCGCTCATCGGACCAGAGTAACGGGGGGTCCTGACAGTGCGGCGGCGTGTGAAGCTGACAGACTGTCCAGAACAGCATCGAGGACTTCGGAGGCCGTACGGTGGCGGAGACGTCGGACACCAGAACCCCGGCGCAGATCGAGGCGGACATCAAGCGCCGTCGCGAGGTGCTGGCGGAGACGCTGGACGAGATCGGGGTGCGGGTGCATCCGAAGACGATCGTGGGCGACGCCAAGGCGAAGGTCGTCGCCAACGTCGACCACACCCTCGGCCGCGCCTACGTCCAGGTCAACCGCGTGGTGAGCGAGGTGCGGGCGCAGTTCGTGGACGAGGAGGGCGCCCCCCGGGTCGAGCGCATCGTGCCCGTCGCGCTCCTTGCCGTCGGGGTCGTGGGGCTGCTCGCGTTCGGCACCCGGCGCCGCAAGAGCTGACCCGGTCGCGTACGCAGGCGTAAAAGGCAGGTAGGTTCGAAGGCGTGAGCGCCAAGAGAAATGACCCCAGCACCCACCACGACAAGCTGCCCATCCGCATGCTGCACGACCGCGTGCTCGTGCGGCAGGACACCAGTGAGGGCGAGCGGCGTTCGGGCGGCGGCATCCTGATCCCCGCCACGGCGGCGGTCGGGCGGCGGCTGGCCTGGGCCGAGGTGGTGGCGGTCGGGCAGAACGTGCGGACGGTGGAGCCGGGCGACCGCGTCCTGTACGACCCGGAGGACCGGGCCGAGGTCGAGGTCCGCGGCACCGCGTACGTGCTCATGCGGGAACGCGATCTGCACGCCGTGGCGGCGGACCGGTTCGAAGGGTCGGAGGACTCCACGGGCCTGTACCTCTGAATCAACGGCGAAGAGGGCTGGTGACCATGGTCACCAGCCCTCTTCTCATTGCCTTGCTAAGGTCGAAAGAAGCCCGACGAGACGCGCCGTACCGGGATGGATGTACGCAAAGACGACGCACCCCCTGTCCGTCATTACGTACGCCCCGGAGGTGCCCCATGGCCTGGGTCCTGCTCGTCGTCGCCGGTCTGCTGGAGGTCGGCTGGTCGATCGGAATGAAGTACACCGACGGCTTCACCCGGCCCGTCCCCAGCGTCCTCACCGGCGCCGGCATCGTCGCCAGCATGCTGCTGCTGTCCTACGCCGCCCGGTCACTGCCCATCGGTACCGCCTACGGCGTGTGGGTGGGCATCGGGGCCGCCGGTGCGGCGGTGCTCGGCATGGTGGTGCTGGGGGAGCCGGCGACCGCCGCCCGGATCTTCTTCGTGTGTCTGCTGCTGGTCGCCGTGGTGGGGCTGAAGGCGACCTCCGGTCACTGACGGGTCAGTGACCGGAGGCTGACCGGTCGGCGACCGGTCACCGCCTGCTCGTCACTGCCTCCTCGTCGCGGCCTGCGGGCCCGCGACGGTGCCTCCCGTGGTGCCTCCCGGGGTGCCCCCGGTCGTGCCCCCGTCCGTGCCGCCGGTGGTTCCACCGGTGGTGGTGCCGCCGTCGGTCGTGCCTCCGGTCGTGCCGTCGGTGGTCGTCCCGCCGTCGGTCGTGCCTCCCGTCGTGTCGCCGCCGGTCGTGGGGGTGCCGCCGGTGGCCGTGCCGTCCGTCGGGGTCGCGGTCGTGCCGCCGTTGTCCTGGCCCTGGGTCTGCCCCTGGTCCTGGCCGCCGTCGGTGGTGCCGCCGTTGTCCTGGCTGCCGGTGGTGCCCGGCTGGGTCGGCGCCTGCGAGCTCGGGGCCTGGACCTCGGCGCCCTGCTGCAGTTCGAGGTCGAACTCGGTGGCGGGCTTCCCCTCCAGGGCGGCCTTCGTGTACTGGGCCCAGATGTCGGTGGGCGCCCCGCCGCCGTTGATGCGCGGCAGCCCCATCACGCCGTACAGCGACCTGTGGGCGGCCGTCACCGGGTCCTGGCCCATCACGGAGACGACCGTGGCCAGATCGGGCGTGTAGCCCGCGAACCAGGCCGCCGTGTCCTCCTCCGCGGTGCCGGTCTTGCCCGCCGCGGGGCGGCCGGCGTTCTGCGCGGCGGTCGCGGTGCCCGTCTGCACCACGCTCTGCAGGATCGACGTCGTGGTGTCGGCGGCCTCACGGCTGACGCCCTGCTCGGTCTGCCCGCCGGGCAGCTCGACCTCGTCCTTGCCGTCCTTGGTGATCTTCTCGATCATCGTGTACGTGCCGTGCTTGCCATGGTTGGCGAGCGTGGCGTACGCCTCCGCCATGTCCAGCACGCTCGCGGTGGCGGTGCCCAGGGCGATGGACGGGTACGGGTTCAGGTCCTTGGTGTCGGACGGGATGCCGAGGTCGACCGCGGTCTGCTTGACCTTGGCGGGGCCCACGTCGACGGCCATCTGCGCGTACACCGAGTTGACCGAGAGGTTGGTGGCCTGCCGCACCGTGATCTGCCCGTACGACTTGGAGTCCTCGTTCTCGGGGGCGTACGCGCCACCGCTCCAGCCCTGTACGGGCCGCTGGTTGGTGCCGTCGTAGTAGGTGTTCGGCGAGATCGGCTGGCCGTCCTGGGTCGTGGAGGCGTTCTGCACCGCCGAGGTGAACACGAAGGGCTTGAACGTGGAGCCGACCTGGAAGTCGCCCCGGGTCGCGCCGTTCGTGTACTGCTTCACGTAGTCGACGCCGCCGTACATCGCGACGACCTTGCCGGTCTTCGGGTCGACGGAGGCGCCGCCCGCGCGGACGTAGTTGTCGACCTTGCGGTTCTTCTTGTCCAGCTTGTCCATCAGCTGGTCGTTGACCGCCTTGACGAAGGCGTTCTGCTTGTCCTTCTGCAGGGTCGTGGTGATGCGGTAGCCGCCGCCCTCCAGGGCGTCCGCGTCGATGACCTTGTTCGTGGTGAGGTAGTGCTTGATCGCGTCCACGATGTAGCCGCGCTGGCCCGACAGGCCGGTGGAGACGGTCTGCTCCTTCGGCATCGGGAACTTCATGCCGGCCCGCTCGGACTTGCCGAGCCAGCCCTTGGTGACCATGCCGTCCAGGACGTAGTTCCAGCGGGCCACGGCCGCGGACTTGTTCTCCGGGTGCGCGACGACGTCGTACTCGCTGGGCGCGTTGACCAGCGCGGCGAGGTAGGCGGCGCGGGCCGGGTCCAGGTCGGTGGCGTCCACGCCGTAGTAGGCCTGGGCGGCGGCCTGGATGCCGTAGGCGTTGCGGCCGAAGTAGCTCGTGTTGAGGTAGCCCTCCAGGATGTCGTCCTTCGACTTGTTGCGGTCCAGCTTGATCGAGATGAAGAACTCCTTGGCCTTACGGGTGACCGTCTGTTCCTGGGCCAGGTAGTAGTTCTTCACGTACTGCTGGGTGATCGTCGAGCCGGACTGCTTGCCCTTGCCGGTCGCGGTGTTCCAGGCCGCGCGGATCATCGCCTTGGGGTCGATGGCCGACTCGGTGTAGAAGTCCCGGTCCTCGGCGGCCAGTACGGCGTGCTGGGCGTCCTTGGAGATCTGCGCGAGGGTGACGTTCTCCCGGTTGATCTCGCCGTCACGGGCCAGTTGGGAGCCGTCCGCGTACAGGTAGACGTTGCTCTGCTTGGTGGCGAGCGCGTTGGCGGGCGGGATCTTCACCATCGAGTAGCCGAGGAAGAACAGCCCGATGATCAGCAGCACACCGATGAGGAAGGTACCGAGCACCATCCGCCAGGTGGGGATGATCCGCCGCCACCCGGTGCGCTTGGGCCGCTTGGGCTTCTTGCCCTTGCCGGGGGCCCCCGGGGCCACCGGGCCGGCGGGGGTGCCGGCGTCCGCGGGGCGAACGGGGGCGACGGCGCTCCGCGCGTTCGCCGGGTTTGCCGCGGTCGCGGGGTTGGCGGTGGTCCGTGCGTTTGCCGCGGTCGCGGGGTTGGCGGTGGTCCGTGCGCCTGCGGCGGTCGCGGGGTTGGCGCCAGTCCGTGGATTGACGGCGCCCGCACCACGCGCAACGCCGGCAGCGCCTGCCGCGCCCGCGATGCCTGCCCCGCCGGCAGCGCCTACCGCGCCGACTGCACCCGCGCCGCGCGCTGCGTTGCCGGCGTTGCCCGCAGCCCCGGGGGCCTTGCCGATCGGCGGGTTGTCCTTGATCGGCGTGAGCCGGGTGGTTTCGTCCGTCAGCGGCGGCTTGGCCGTCGGGGCGCTCTCCTTGATCCGCGCGAGCTGGGTGGTGTCGTCGGCGCCGGGGCTTGCCGCGCCGGCCGCACCTGCGGCACCCGGGCCGCGGGGTGCACCTGCGCCGCCCGCCGCGCCTGCCGCGCCAGCTGTCCCTGCCGCGCCAGCGCTGCCCGCCGCGCCAGCGCTGCCCGCCGTGCCAGCGCTGCCCGCCGCGCCAGCGCTGCCCGCCGCGCCAGCGCCGCGTGCCGCGCCCGCCGCGCCCGGGCCGCGCGCTGCGCCTGCCGCGTCGGCCGAGCCCGCAGCACCCGCCGAGCCCGCAACACCCGCCGCGCCGGCCGAGCCCGCGGCGCGCGCCGCGTTGCCCGCAGCCCCAGGGGCCTTGCCGGTCGGCAGGTCGTCCTTGATCGGCGTCAGTCGGGTCGTCTCGTCCGTCAGTGGGGGCTGGGCCGTCGGGGCGTTCTCCTTGATCCTCGCGAGGCGGCTGGTGTCGACGTTGCCCGGCCCGGAGGGCTCCGCGGCCCGTGCCTTCGGGACCGTACCGGCCTTCTCGGCCGGTCTGCCCCCCTGCTCGGCGGGCTCTTCGGCCGCCGTCGGCTGCGTCGTCGCACCGCCTTCGTTCGGCTGTTGCGGCTGCGGCTGCGGCTCGTCGCTCATGTCGTGCACGGACTCCTGTTATCGCCTCGTACGTTGCCGTACGCCCTCATACGCCATCTGCGCCCCCCGGATGAAGACTCTCGCACCAAGCGTTCCGTTCCCGGATTCCGGCACGCGTCCCGGACAGAAAATGCGTGGCACGCCGCGTCGGTCCCGGACTAGGCTCCTGCGCTTCGGTGTCGTGCGGTCGGGGAGGTTGACTGGCGTGGGCGCGGGACGGTTGTACGGGGCCGTCGCTGCGGGGGGTTTCAGACGGTACGCGACGTATCGGGCGGCCACGGCGGCAGGGGTGTTCACCAACACGGTCTTCGGCCTGATCCTCGTCTACACCTATCTCGCCCTGTGGGACGAGAAACCGCACCTGGGAGGCTATGACCAGGCGCAGGCGATCACTTACGTGTGGTTGGGGCAAGCGCTGCTGTCGACCCTGGCGATCGGGGGTGGCGGCGTCGAGGACGAGCTCATGGAACGCATTCGTACGGGTGACATCGCGATCGACCTGTACCGCCCCGCCGACCTGCAACTGTGGTGGCTGTCCGCGGACTTGGGCAGGGCCCTGTTCCAACTCATGGGCAGGGGAGTGATCCCCTTCGTCTTCGGCGCGCTGTTCTTCCCGGTGGCGCTGCCCTCGGACGCGGGAACCTGGGCCGCCTTCCTCGTCGCCGTCCTGCTGGCGATGCTGGTCGGCTTCGGGATCCGCTTCCTGGTGGGGCTGAGCGCGTTCTGGCTGCTGGACGGCACCGGGGTGGCGCAGGCGGCGTGGATCACGGGCTTCTTCTGCTCCGGGATGGTGCTGCCGCTGAACGTCTTCCCGGGCGCGATCGGCGAGGTCGTACGGACCCTGCCCTGGTCCTCGCTGCTGCAGGCCCCGGCCGACGTACTGCTCGGGCAGGCCGATCCCTGGGGCGTCTTCCTCTTCCAGGCGGCCTGGGCGGCGGCGCTGCTCGCGCTGGGGCGGCTCGTGCAGTCGAGGGCGACGCGGCGGGTGGTGGTGCAGGGTGGCTGAGATCAACCGGGTCGCCGACGGGATGCGCGCCTACCGGATGATCGCCGCGATGTGGATCCGCTCCACGATGGCGTACCGGACGTCCTTCGTGATGACGACGGTCGCCAACTTCACCGCGACCGCCCTCGACTTCGTGGCGATCCTGCTGATGTTCTCCCGCGTGGACGCGCTCGGCGGCTACGCGCTGCCCGAGGTCGCCTTCCTGTACGGCCTGTCCAGTACGGCCTTCGGGCTGGCCGATCTGGTGATCGGCTCGATGGAACGGCTGGGGCGCCGGGTGCGCGACGGCACCTTCGACACCCTCCTGGTCCGTCCTGCGCCGGTGCTGGCGCAACTGGCCGCCGACCGGTTCGCGCTGCGCCGCCTGGGCCGGGTGACGCAGGGCTCGCTGGTGCTCGGCTACGCACTGACGGCCGTCGACATCGAGTGGACCCCGCTGAAGCTGCTGCTGATGCCGGTGACGGTGATCAGCGGTGCCGCGATCTTCAGCGCTGTGTTCGTGGCCGGCGCGGCCTTCCAGTTCGCGGCGCAGGACGCGTCCGAGGTGCAGAACGCGTTCACCTACGGCGGCACCACGCTGCTGCAGTACCCGCCCACCGTCTTCGCGAAGGACCTGGTGCGCGGGGTGACCTTCGTGCTGCCGCTGGCCTTCGTCAACTGGCTGCCCGCAACCTACGTCCTGGGGCTGCCGTCTCCACTGCACCTGCCGCAGTGGACGGCCTTCGCGCCGCCGCTCGTGGCGGTGGGGTGCTGCGCGCTGGCGGGAGCGGCATGGCGGGCGGGACTTCGGTCGTATCGGAGTACGGGGAGCTGAGGACCCATGGACAGTGACGTCATCGAGGAATTGACCCAGGACGCGACCGAGGACTTCATCGAACTCGACCGCGTCGAGAAGATCTTCGACGTGCGCAAGAAGACCGGCTTCCTCAAGCGGGAGCGCCGGGAGGTACGGGCGGTGGACTCGATCTCCTTCACCGTGGCGCGCGGCGAGATGGTCGGCTACATCGGCCCCAACGGCGCGGGCAAGTCGACGACGATCAAGATGCTCACGGGCATCCTGACCCCGAGCGGCGGCCGCCTGCGCGTGGCCGGCATCGACCCCTCCCGCGAACGCGCCCGCCTGGCACACCGCATCGGCGTGGTGTTCGGGCAGCGGACCACGCTGTGGTGGGACCTTCCGCTGATCGACTCCTACCGGCTGGTGCACCGCATGTACCGGATCCCGGACCGGCGTTACCGCGAGAACCTGGACCGCTGTGTCGAACTCCTCGAACTCGCCGACCTGTTGGACGTCCCCGTCCGCCAGCTCTCCCTCGGCCAGCGCATGCGCGGCGACATCGCGGCGGCGCTGCTGCACGACCCCGAGGTGCTCTACCTCGACGAGCCGACGATCGGCCTGGACGTCATCTCCAAGGCCAAGGTCCGTGGTTTCCTGCGGGAGTTGAACACCGAGCGCGGCACCACGGTGCTGCTGACCACGCACGACCTCCAGGACATCGAGCAGCTCTGCTCCCGGGTGATGGTCATCGACCACGGCCGGCTGATGTACGACGGCCCGCTCGCCGGGCTGCACGAGGTGGGGGCGAGCGAGCGGACGCTGGTGGTGGACCTGGAGCGGGAGCTGCCGCCCGTGGAGGTGCCGCCGGCCCGCGTGGTGAAGGTGGAGGGCCCGCGGCAGTGGCTGGCCTTCCCGGCGTCCGAGTCGGCGGCGCCGCTGGTGGCGCGGGTGGCGGCGGAGTATCCGCTGGTGGATCTGTCGGTGCGGGAGCCCGACATCGAGGCGGTGATCGCGAAGATGTACGCCGACAAGGCCACCGCATAGTGCCCGGCGCGGGGAACTCGTAGGCTGCCCTCCATGACCGACGATGCCCCGGAACTGCGTGCCTCCGACGCCGATCGTGAACGAGTCGCCGAGGTCCTGCGGGACGCCCTCGCGGAAGGGCGGCTCGACATGGAGGAGTTCGAGGAGCGGCTGGAGGAGACGTACAAGGCGCGTACCTACCGCGAGCTGGCGCCCATCACCCGGGACCTGCCGGGACCCGACGTGGCGGCCCCTCCCGTCGTCTCCCTGCGCAAGGACCCCGTGGAGAGCGGGAGTTGGGCGGGCCGGATCACCGGCAGCGAGGGCTCGCCCGCCTGGGCGGTCGCGATCATGTCCGGTTTCCAGCGCAAGGGCCGCTGGACCATGCCGAAGCGGCTCAACTGCTTCACCTTCTGGGGCGGCGGCGAGATCGATCTGCGGGAGGCGGACTTCGCGGACCGCGAGGTGGAGATCAACTGCGTCGCGATCATGGGCGGGGTGCAGGTCATCGTGCCGCCCGGGGTCGAGGTCGTCGTGCGGGGCATCGGCATCATGGGCGGCTTCGACCATCGCGAGGAGGGCGTGGGGGCCGAGCCGGGCGCCCCGCGGGTGATCGTGAGCGGCTTCGCCTTCTGGGGCGGGGTCGGGGTGGAGCGCAAGGTGACGCGGGCCGAGCGGCAGCGGCTGAAGGAGGAGCGCCGCCAGGAGAAGCTGGACCGCAAGACGGCGCGCAAGGAACTGGAGAGCTCCTTCCGGGACGACATCCAGGATGCCCACCGCAGGATGCTCGAAGGCCACCGCGACCTGCTGCGGGAGCGCCACGAAGAGCGCCGCGAGCGGCACGAGGAGCGCCGCGAGCGCCAGCGGGAGCGCCGGGAGGAGCGGCGGCGCAGGCGCGGGGACTGGTGAGTGGCGGGCGCGGGGACCACTGAGGCGCCGCAGCCGCGAAGGGACCGCTGAGGGACCGCTGAGCGGGGCCGCCGTACCGGCTACAGCTCCGCCTGCCCTGCGCCCTTCAGCTCCCGCAGGTCGAAGACGTCCGCCATCTTCCGGAAGCCCTCGTCGCTGGGGTGGAGATGGTCGCCCGAGTCGTAGTCGGGGCGGAGCCTGCGTGGGTTGTACGGGTCACGCAGTGCGTGGTCGAAGTCGACCACCGCGTCGTAGACCTGCCCGGCCCGGATCCGGGCGTTGACCTGCTGCCGTACCGCCTCCCGGGCGGGCGAGTACCCGCGGTGGCCCTGGAAGGGCATCAGGGTGGCGCCGACGACCTTGAGCCCGCGGGCGTGGGCCTGGCGGACGAGGGTGCGCAGGCCGTCGGTGATCCGGTCGGGGTCGGCGAGGCGCGGGTTCCTGAGGATGTCGTTGACGCCCAGCTCGATGACGACGACCTTGACGTTCGTACGGGAGAGCACGTCCCGGCCGAAGCGGCCGAGCCCGCTCTGGTTGTCGGCGGGCCGCCCGAGTCCGTTCGCGAGCACCTGGTTGCCGCTGATGCCCTGGTTGACGACGCTGTAGCGGGGCACGTCCCGGCGGCCGTCGGCGAGCGCCGTGCGCAGCCGCTCCGAAAGGACGTCCGTCCAGCGGTGGTTGGCGCCCTCGGTGGAGGTGATCCCGTCGGTGATCGAGTCGCCGAACACGACGACCGTGCCGTCGGACTCGTTGCTCAGCACGTCGAGGGCCGTCAGATAGCGCCAGTACGGCGTCTGTTCGGTGTACGCGGCGGCGGCCGGGTCCTCCGTGTGGTCGCCCTGCGCGACGTACGACACCTGCCGAGCGTGCGGGTGGTAGGTGACCGGTCCCGACGGGACGGGGGAATACGTGGTGACCAGCACGTCCGTCTCGCGCGGCAGCGCGATGCGCACGGCGTCGCTCAGCACCTGCCCGCTCGCCGGTATGACCACGTCGGGGCGGCCGCCGAAGGTGAGCCGGCGCATCGTCTGTGCCGCGGCCGCCGCGGTGCCGTCGCCGGCCGCGACCGCGATCGAGGCGTGGCTGATGGTCAGCGGCGCCTGGCCGTAGAGATTGGACAGCGTGATCCGGGCACTCGTACCCCCGGTGCTCGCGTGCACGACGTTGCGCACCGAACGCCCCACCAGCCCGTCGGTCTCGGTGCCCGGCTCGGCGCCCACCGGGGAGGTCGACCAGGAGCCGACCCAGGTGCCGGTCGAGGCGGGAGCGGCCGCGGCGTCGTGGTGCGGGCGGCCCGCGCCGGTGCCGTCGGGCGGGACGCCGTCGTCGGCCGCGACCGTGACGAAGATGGCGGCGCACAGGGCCACGACCAGCGCGAGCACGGCACTGAGCAGGGCATAGCCATGACGCCTGGTCATGCTGGTGTTGTTCTCCTCGGGCACTGGGAGCCCGGGGCTCCGATCTGTTGTGTCCATGATGCGACATGGGTCCGGGAGAACTGACAGGACCCTGTCCAAACCCCCTTTCTGACAGACGCCGGGAACTCCTGTTCCGTTCCAGGAGTCGGTCAGGAAGGGACAATGTGTGAGGGATCACCGAGCGGGTGGAGCAGATGGAACGTACGGAAACGACTGATACGGAAGTGGCAACGGCACCACGGACCAGCGCCCCGTCCTACAAGTCCATGAGCGCCTTCACCCCCGCCGACGAGGAGCGGCAGCGCGGAGTACGGCGCATGAAACTCACGGCGACCGGGATGCTGCTGTTCGTGGCGGTGGTGTACGCCCTCGCCAAATGGGCTTCCGGCCAGGGCGCCGGCCCCTGGTCGGACTACGTGGCCGCGGCCGCCGAGGCCGGCATGGTCGGCGCCCTGGCGGACTGGTTCGCGGTCACCGCGCTCTTCCGCCACCCCCTCGGCGTGCCCATTCCGCACACCGCGATCATCCCCAACAAGAAGGATCAGCTGGGCGTCTCCCTGGGCGAATTCGTCGGCGAGAACTTCCTCTCCGAGGACGTCGTACGGCAGCGGTTGCGCGCCGTCGGCATCGGCAGCCGCCTGGGCGCCTGGCTGGCGGAGCCGGAGCACGCCGACCGGGTGACGGCCGAGCTGGCCACGGCCCTGCGCGGCGCCCTCACGGTCATGCGCGACTCCGACGTCCAGGCGGTGGTCGGCGAGGCGATCACCCGCCGCGCCGACGCCCAGGAGATCGCGCCCGGCATAGGGAAGATGCTGGAGAAGGTCGTCGCAGACGGCGGCCACAAACGGTTCGTCGATCTCGTCGTCGCCCGGGCCCACGACTGGCTCGTCCTGCACGACGACCAGGTCATGGACGCCGTCCAGGGCGGCGCCCCCGGCTGGACCCCGCGCTTCGTCGACAAGAAGGTCGGCGAACGCGTCTACAAGGAGCTGCTCCGCTTCTGCGCCGAGATGCGCGACATGCCCTCCCACCCCGCCCGCGGCGCCCTCGACCGCTTCCTCACCGACTTCGCCTCCGACCTCCAGTCCGACACCGACACCCGCGCGCGCGTCGAGCGGCTCAAGGGCGAGGTGCTGGGCCGTGGCGAGGTCCAGGACCTGATCGCGTCCGCCTGGACGGCCGTACGATCCATGATCGTCTCCGCGGCCGAGGACGAGCGCAGCGAGCTGCGCCTACGAGTCCGCGCCTCCCTCCTGTCCCTGGGAGCCCGGATGGCCACCGAACCCAAGGTCCAGAACAAGGTCGACAGCTGGGTCGAGGGCGCCGCGGTGCACGTCGTGACGACCTACCGCAAGGAGATCACCTCCCTGATCACCGACACGGTGGCCAGCTGGGACCCCGAACACACCACCCGCAAGATCGAGGCCCACATCGGCCGCGACCTCCAGTTCATCCGAATCAACGGCACGGTGGTCGGCTCACTGGCGGGCCTGCTGATCTACACGATCTCGCGGGGGTTGGGGGCGTAACTCCGGCGATGGGGGCTGCCTAACTGCGGGCAGTCGTGCCTCCCCCAAGCTCTTCGAGCAGGGGGGACCCCCAGGCGGCACAGGTGGGCGCAGCGGCACCCCGATAGCGCCGGGCTGCGCGACCCACCCCCGCCCGGCACCAGCACAGGGCACCTACTCAGCCGAGCCCCCATGCCCTCGCCGCCGCAGCAGAAGCAGCCCTCCAGCAACGGCAGTGACCCCCGCAGCAGCGGTCAGGCCCACGACGCCTCCGGCCCCGGTGGCGGCAAGGTCACGCCCACCGCCGTTCCCGGCCGCGGCAGCCGACGGAGTACCCCCCGACTGCGCCCGAGTACCGCCCCCCGAGCCACCCCCCGAAGCCTCCCCCACCCCCACAACCCCGCGATCCCGAGTGAACGCCAACGTCCCAAACCCAAGCTGGTCGTACCCCCCACTGTTGGGCCCATAGTCCCCACCCCCACCCTCGGGCGAAGCCTTGGCCGCGATCCGGGTGACATACGACGCGGACAACCCCCGCCGCTTCGCGTAATGGTTGGCGATCATCGCCCAGATCGGCCGGGTCATCGCCGGATCCACACCCGCCGCCGCGCTGGCGCTCTCCGTCCCCGACCACCCGTGCAGCGCCCCCTTCTTACGCGTGTTGGGCGTGTACGGCACATCGCCACCAAGACTCCACTTGGCCACGTACTGCGCCCCCTTGAGGAACCGGCTGTCGTCATAGCCGTACAGATCGATCCCCTGATTCCAGGCCATCTCGCACACGGTGCCCATCAGCCCGACACCCAGCAGCGCATGCCCCTGGTCACGCCCGGCCTCCACCCACTCGGCGAGCCCGTCGTCGTACACGACCGGAATGGCGTTGCGGACGGACCCCATCCCCGCACCGTGCTTGAAGTACTCCACCGCCCGCTCCACCTTGGCGTGGTCGTCGCAGAAGATGCCGACGGCCAGAACACAAGCGAGGTCTGCGAGATCCCAGTTGGGCCAGTAATTGGTGACGACGGCGTCGTTGTGCCGGGCGAGGAAGGACTCACTGAGGGGATGGAAGACATCGAGCAGCACCCTCCTCACCCCGTCCAGGTCGAAGTCCGGGTGGTCGCGGACGAGTTCGGCGGCATTGGCGAACTGGTAGCCGTACAGCCCCGCCGCGAGGAACCGGTCCGCGGACCCGCCGATCGAAGTCAGCTTCGCCGACCAGGCGTTGAGGATCGCCACGGCGGTGTCGGCGTGCGCGCTGCCTCCGCTGTCTCCGCTGCCTCCGCTGACGTGGTGGCGGAGGGCGTTCTGGTACGCGGCGTGGATGTCGTTGTAGAGGATCGCGTAGTTCTGTGGGCTGCCCGCTCCCCGGTACACCGTCGCCTGCGGATTGGCCCGCCAGCCGCTCTGCGCATGCCGGTTGGCGGTCAGCTTGGCGAAGCCCGCCGTGCAGGGCGCGGCTCCCGCCTTCACCTTGGCGGTCATGCGGTCCAGATCGGTACGGGTGTGCAGCAGGCCGGGGTGTGCGAAGGCGTTCGCGGCAGCGGCGGGGGTGGCTGTGACACCGGCCGCACCGGCGGCGGCACCCACGACGGCGGCCCCGGCTCCCATGGCCTTCAGCATGTTCCGGCGGCTGATCTCTAGAGTCACGTGCATGCCGGGGAGACGGGCCGGGGCGGGAGCCGATAACGGAAACTCAGGCGCCCGTGGTCGACCCCGGCCGCACGATCATCAGGATCGTGACCGTGGCCCACAGCAGGTTGAACAGCCCCGTGAACATAGCGAGCCGCACGGTCGCCTCCAGGGTGCCGCCGCCCTCGACGAGCGCGCTCTGCCGGGGCAGCACCAGCGCCACCAGTACGAGCGCGGCGAGGGCCGTCAGCGCGATCGACACGATCAGCCAGGCATCGCCGAGCACACCCATATTGCTCGCGGTGGCGAACCCGAAGACGGGAACGACGACGCCGACGACGCCGTACACCCGGCATATCCGGTGCAGCAGCCCGACGGTCTCCGTCGCCCGCGGATCGTCCGGGGACTCCAGGGCGCGGCGGGCGGCGGGCGGGAACATGCTGGCCGCGACGGTGACGGGTCCGACGGCGACGATGGCCGCGAGCACGTGCACGGCGAGGAGGAACTTGGTCACGGGGTGACGCTAGACGGCATGTGGATCTTGCAGAAGTGGCAGTACTGCCAGGAGCCAACGGATTCCAGCCACCTTGACGGTCGCGGCCCCAGGCAGAGGCCACCCCTGGGCAGTCCCGCTTGGCGACAATCCGTCGTAGAGCTATCTTCTTGCCATGCACACCGTGGCCGTACTGGCGCTGGACCAGGTCATCCCGTTCGACCTCACCGCCGCGATCGACGCCTTCGGCTGGGCCCGGCTGCCGGACGGCCGGCCCGCCTACCGGGTGCGGGTGTGCTCGCCCGTGGAGGAGGTGAGCGTGGCGGCCGGGGCGTTCACGGTGCGGGCGCCGTACGGGCTGGAGGAGCTGGCCGAGGCCGACACGATCATCCTGCCCGGGGTCGCCGACCCCACGGTCCCGCCGACGCCGGAGGTCGCGCAGGCGGTGCGCGCCGCGGCGGCGAACGGCACGCGCATCGCCTCGATCTGTGTGGGCGCGTTCGTCTTCGCGGCGACGGGCCTGCTGGACGGGCTGCGCGCCACGACGCACTGGGCCGCGGCCCGGGACCTGGCCGCGATGCACCCGGAGGTGACCGTCGACCCGAACGTCCTGTACGTCGACAACGGACAGTTCCTCACCTCGGCGGGTGCGGCCGCCGCGATGGACATGTGTCTGCACATGATCCGTACGGACCACGGTTCGGCGGTCGCCGCGCACGCCGCCCGCATGTGCGTCATGCCCCTCGAACGGGAGGGCGGGCAGGCCCAGTTCATCGTCCACGATCAGCCCCCGGCCCCGGCCGGCGCGACCCTGGAGCCGCTGCTGGGCTGGCTGGAGGACAACTGCGACCGGGACTTCACCCTGGACGAGATCGCCGCTCGGGCGGGCATGAGCACCCGTACCCTCAACCGCCGCTTCCGCGAACAGACCGGCACGACGCCCTTGCAGTGGCTGCACCGGACGCGGGTACGGCGTGCGCAGTACCTGCTGGAGAACACCGCGCACCCCGTCGAACGCATCGCCACCCAGGCGGGCTTCGGCTCCCCGACGGCCTTCCGGGAACGGTTCCGGCGGGTGGTGGGGACGAGCCCGCAGGCGTACCGACGGGCGTTCAAGCGGACGGAGGGACAGCCGCCACCGACCGCCTGAGCCCCCTGCTGTCACGCCTCGCCATCAGCCCCGGCGGTCGGCGACGGCCCAGGAGGCCACGGCGACGGCGCTCGCGACGCCGAGGACGGACGGCCAGGCGCCGACCTTCTTGGCCAGCGGGTGCGACCCGGCGAAGGCGGCGACATACGCGGCGCTCAGCGCCCCCGCGGCCTTCGCACCGGCCTGCGCCCGCCACTGCTGAGCGGCGGCCGCCCCGGCGACGGCCAGCACGACCCCGCCCAGCGGCCGCTTCTTGGTCCAACGGGCAACGCCGTACCCCCCGACGAGCCCGCCCGCGGCAATCACCGAGCTGGGAACCCTAGCCATACCTGCCTCCTTCTGTCCTTGTCCGGTGCCTTGAGGCTAACGCCGACGCGGGGCCGTACCGTCCACGGGCGCGGACGGACCGGACCGGGCAAAGACGCGCACCAGGCTTGGATCGTTGAAGGCCGTGATACGAGCGATCCGCGCCCCGATCAGGGTCAGAACCTGGACGCCGTAAGCCTCGTACAGACCGCCACCCACATGCTTGTGGACGACGAGGGCGGGCTGCCCGTTGGCCCGGGTGGGCACCATCCGCCACCGGCCCCCGCGCAGGACCCGACCGCTCAGGAAGCCGATGACGGCCTGCCGCCCGGTGAACCAGGTGGGGATCGGCGGCATCTCCATCTCGACGTCGGCCCGCAACAGCTCCACCAGCGCGTCGGCATCGGCGCGGGTGAACGCGTCGACATAACGGTCGAGCAGCTCCCGTAGCGCCGCCTCGTCCGGCTCGCCCAAGTCGTCCTCGACCGGCCCGGCCTCGGCCAGCCGGACCCGAGCCCGACGCAGCGCACTGTCGACGGCGGCGGTCGTCGTATCGAGGATCTCGGCGACCTCGACCGTCCGGAAGGCCAGCACGTCGCGCAGGGTCAGCACGGCCCGCTGCCGCGCGCTCAGCAGCTGTAGCGCGGCGATGAAGGCGAGCCGCACTCCGCTCCGCCCGGCCACGACGGCAGCCGGGTCTCCGGCGCCGAACAGCGAGTCGGGCGCCGGCTGGAGCCATGGCACCGAAGGATCACGGTCGGCCACGGCAACCCGGTGATCGTCCGAGGGTGCGCCCAGCCCTGACGGGAGCGGTCGCCGGGACCGCGTTTCCAGGGCGGTGAGACAGGCCATGGTCGCGATCTTGTATAGCCACCGCCGCACCGAGGAGCGCCCCTCGAACCGCCCGTACCCCCGCCAGGCCCGCAGATAGGTCTCCTGCACCAGGTCCTCGGCGTCGTGAATCGACCCGAGAATCCGGTAGCAGTGCGCGAGCAACTCGGGCCGATAGGGCTCGGCCAGAGCGGCGAAGTCGGTATGGGAGGTATAGGAGGCATGGGACGGCATCGCGGCCACTCCCCGTGGTGCGGCGAATTCCATTGTCACGCGATTCAGTCGAGCGGGCGCAGCCCGGCACCGCTGACCCGGTACTCCGCCGCGCTGCCGGAGTCTCCGGCGACGTGGACGACGGCCTTGGCGACCTGCTCAGGACTGAGAATCGACTCGAGCCCTTCCACAAAGGTGTCCGGGTCGACCCCCTGCCGGGCGGCATACCCCGCGACCCCGACGGAGCCGAGCCCGGTGGCTGGCGTCAGCTGTGGAAGCAGCGCAACGAACCGAATACCGAGCCCACCCCGCTCCGACTCCTCCGCCGCATACCCCCGCATGTACCGGATGGCCTGCTTGGCACTGGCGTACCCACCACTCAGCGGGGACCCGGCCAGAGCGGCCCCACTCGACATGGCGACGACGACACTCCCCGGCGCCAGCGGCTCCAGCAGCGCGGCCCGCATCCAGAGGAACGCGTGCCGGGCATCGACGTGCCAGTTCCGACTGAACGTCTCCCAGGTCTGCTCCTCCAGGGGAGCCATGTGCGGGGTGGCCCCGGCGTTGAGCACGAGCAGCCCGGGCCGGTACTCACGGATCACGTCCCGCACCAGACCCTCATCGGTGGCATCGCCGACGACGGCCGTAAACCCCTCACCGAGCACGTCCCGCACGGAACGCAGCTCCCCTTCATCACGGGCGACGCCAACGACACGGGTCCCCCCGGCGACGAGGGCGGCGGCAATGGCCCGCCCGAAGCCACGGCTGGCACCGGTGACGACGGCGGTCTCAAAGGTTGTCTCGGACATCAGGCACTCCCAGTGGGTAGCAGCGTGCGTTCCACATCAAGACCAGGGACCACCGCAAAATCCGTCGCCGAACGCAAAAAAACCTCCGCCACCCACCCGCAAGCCGCTGGGCGGCCCGGACCGCAACCCACGGCTGGACAGCAGACGCACCTCTACAAGACCGTGGCACGGTGAACGACCTCGACTGCGACCACGACGACCCCGCTCAGTACCCGACTGACGACGCCCTGGACCTGGACCGAGCCCTGACGATCGCGACGGACCTCGCCGCCTGGGCATCGGAGACGATCCGCCACCCGCGTGCCGGCGGAGTACGAGAGAAGGCAGGCCCGGCGGACATCGTCACGCAGACGGACGAGACGATCGAGACCCACGTCCGCACGGTCCTACGATCGGCCTTCCCGACCCACGGCATAGAGGGCGAGGAGTACGGCACCCACGCGCCGGCCACCCCGAACGCCCCGTACTGGGTGGTGGACCCGGTGGACGGCACCACGAACTACGCCCACGGCATCGGCTGGTGCTCCTTCTCCCTGGGCCTGGCAGCCCCCGACGGCACACCCTTGCTCGGCGTGGTAGCAGACCCCTGGCGCGGAGAGACGTTCACGGCGATCCGAGGCAGAGGCGCCCACCTGAACGGCACCCCCATCCAGGCAGCCACCCACACCACCCTCACGGGCCACATCTTCCTCACGGAATGGGCAGCCCACGCCCACTGGCCGGGCCTGGACTCCCTTCTGGCGGCCCTGTCACACCGCCACTGCACGACAAGGGTGATGGGCTCGACGGCACTCTCCCTGTCCCAGGTAGCCGCAGGCCGAGCCACCGCCGCGGCGATCGGCGAATTCCACGCGGTGGACGGGCTACCGGCATACCTGATCGGAACGGAGGCGGGAGCGGTAGCACTCCCGCCCGTACCCGCGTACGACGAGCCGTTGCTGTTGTCGGCGCCTGGGGTGGCGGAGGAGATGGCGGAGCTGTGGCGCGCTGCCCAGGGCGCCGAGGCATGACCGCGAACGGACGCTCACGACACGACTGAATCTACTTCGAAGCAGAACCGCCGCGGCTCCAGAAATCGAGCGCTTTGGTGATCAGGTTCCGCGCCTCGTCCCCGTAGGACGCGGCACCGCGTAGGGCGCCGAAGGCTTTGTCATGGAGGGCGATTTCGGCGAAGTCGGTGATGTCCACGCCGCAGGAGACGAGTTCGTAGTGCACTTGGTCCTCGCCACGCATGTTGAAGGCAGGTATGGGAACGACACCCACCTCTGCGGTGGCGGAGAGGACGCCGAGAGAGAGCGAGGGAAGGTCGCCGTCGCGAAGGAGCCGTTCCAACTGGCCCCGCATGACCTCAGGCCCTCCGATGTTCGTGTACAGGGCTTGCTCGCCGAGGATCAACTCGTAGTGATGCGCCCCGTCGTACAGCACCTTCTGCCGCTCCATCCGCTTGGCCACGCCCGCGGGCACATCGTCCGGAACCCCGAGAAAATCGACGACCTGGCGGAGGATGACTGTCGCGTAGGCCTCGGTCTGAAGCGTCCCCCAGATCATGGTGGGGATATAAGCCCTGCCGTGCCGCGTCTGCTGGTACCAGGAGATCACCTCGTCCTGGATATCTTCCGTGCCGGTGGACAGCCGCTGCTGCCATGGGATCAAGCTGGTCACTCCTTCTCCTTACTCGACGGGACACGCCAATGCAGGCTCCGCACGGTTCGGAGAGCACGTCACGACCGCCAGTGACAGATACGAGGGCCGCTCAAGGTAGAAGCCGAGTGACACATCGACCCCAGAACCCAGCCTCTCAGCCGCGGAGTTGACCAGCAACGCCACCTCGGTGGTGTCGCGGTCCCGACTGGAGGCGAATCGAGGCGCGTATTCGGTCACGCGCTCCCCGAGCCAGACGGCCGCCTCCTTGCCCTCATCCCACGTGCCGCGAACCATGGACGGCGGTTTGACGAGCCAGTACGCCGTTTCCAGTGGTGGTAGATCCACGATCGGGAACTCCGCCGCGACCTCGCGGTAGCGCTGGATCAGCTCAGGCCTGCTTCCGGCTGGAGGTGGCTCCGGATACGGAGGTCGCCGTAGGGCTTCGTCATCGAAACGCTCTTTCGTCCCGACCCAGAGATAGCCGTGGTGGTGCACCGGTCGTTCCTCGATTGGTGGGCCTTCGAAGTTGGGAGGTGCGGGGGCCAACGGCGAGCCAGCCGCGGCCGTCATGCCGGTCGTCGATTGGCGGATCTGGGCCAGAACCGATGGCGTCTGCCACGCCGCACTGCGGCCGCTGATGGCCCAGAGCTGCCACTTGCTGACCGTGGACCACCGCCCAACTTCGAAGACCCCGATTGGTGTCTTGGATGTCGAAGATCGATGGGGAACCGGTCCTGGCTCCAACCAGGAACCGGGACCGGCCGGGGGAGCGCTCAGACCGAGAGCCCGAACCTCGCCGGGTCGATGCCGGCCGCGTCGAGTTCTTCCGTGGTGAACCGCAGCGGCTCCGCCTCCGGCCGCTTGCTGTCACCCAGAGCCCAGGCGTCGTCGCCGATCCGCGCCAGGGTCACGCATCCCTCGGTGCAGGGCCCTCCGCATGCCTTCACGAAGGAGGCCCTGCTGATGTCGAGCCCGTACAGCTTGGTTCCGTCCAGCATCACTGCACCTTCCTGCTCAGCTGTCGCGGCCGAGACTGACCGCCGCCGCCCGTGGTGGGCGGGAGTCCATGGGAGGAGAGGCAGAGGCCTCAGCGATCCGAGCCCCTGCAGCGCCCGGAGCAGCGCCAGCACTCACACGGAGGCCATTCGGTCGTCATCAGGGGTGGGAGATCATCCGTGGTGAAGACAGCCCGCTCGGCTCCCCACGATTTCCCGGAGTCCTGTGAGACGCGCATGGTCATGAGCGGGCGCTCGTGGTAGTCCGCTCTCGCAGCAAAAATTCGAGGCCTTGAATTCCTCTGCTCGCTCTCCATGGAATCAGCATCGCGCCTCAACTCAAGCTTGTGGAGCGCTAGTTACGTTGACGCATAAACCCGTTGGATGCTTCTTCCAGGAATGCGGAAGCGTCATCACCGGTGAGTGCGTGCGACCAGAACAGGTCGAACAAATTGAGATGCTGGGATATGTCCCTGGGGTCGCGCAAAACGACTTCTCCAGAGAAGAGTTCGACTGTCACTAGACGGTCGTCGTAGACCACAAAGATATTCATAGGGGTGCCGGGAACGTGCACTCCCTGCGGAACTATCCCAATCTCGACGTTGGGTTTTGTGTTGACCTGAGCCATGTGCGCACACTGGGCGGCCATGGTTCGGGCGCTCGCACGCTGCCACCTGACAGCCTGCTCGGTCAGCAGGAACCAGAACGACCGTGATCTATCGTCCAAGATCGCCTGCCGGTCCATCCGGGCTTGCACCGCCCGCGCGACGTCCCTAGCGGGGTCGGTGGCCAACGTGGGGGACAGTGTCTCGATGGCGTACTCGCGGACATGCAAGAGTCCGGTGGGAATCGCCGGAAGAAAGTGCCGCATCATGTGCGAGGAAGACTCAAGCGCCTTCAGCTCGGCCTGCTTGTGGTAGAGGCCGACGCGTGCGTAGGCACGCCAAGACGCATAGTCGACGTTGGCACGCCGCGCCAGGCTGAGCAGCTCATCGGCAACTTCGGCCGGGACCGAAAGTGCCTTGAGGATACGTTCAACGTCAATGACCGACGGGAGTGCCCTGCCGGTTTCGATTCGGCTGATCTTTGTTTGGCTCATGTTGCAGCGGAGAGCCAGACGCTCACCGCTGAGGCCGGAAGCGCGGCGGAGACTCCGAAGAGCCTCCGCCAGATCTCTCCGGTCTCGTCCTTGCGCCTCAGGCTCGATAGGCACTGAACGGTACGGCGCTTTCCAGAGCGAGATCCCGCCACGAGAGATACTTGGTGATGTCCGGGTCCTGAATCAGCTCCCGATTGATCTGTGTTCCGTCGGGACGGTAGTTGAGGTGAACGACGGTCGTCTCGTCGAACATCCAGAAGTCCTGCTCAGGAAGCCCAAGATCCGACCCATCCGTCACATCAACGATTTGGTAGTTCTCTCCGGCTGCGACGTTTCCGGGAATTCCCCAACCGAAGAGATAGCGGCTGTACGGCGTGAGCGGTCGGCGAACGATCTTGGCGCGGGTCATTGTGCGCCCCGCCGCCAGGTGATCCCGGATGGTCTGGTGCCAGGACTCGTTGAAGCCCTCCGGCTTCGGCTCTCCGGCCAGGAATGCGCTGAAGGTCTTGGCCTCGGCGGGCATTGTGTACGTCTGGTGCACTTCGAGCCGGAACGCGGAACGCTTGAAGTTGCGGAAATACGCCTTCCACTCCTCGCCGTCCAGGTAGATGGGGCTAGAGCCAGCCTCGGACACGGGCAGCCTCCTTCAGGATGATTTCCGGAATCAGGACGACCGACTCACCGTCCGGTGTCGAGTGGGCCACGTCGTAGCCCTGGATGGCCAGCATGTTGGGCTCTGGCGTGGCGTACACGGTCGGACAGTCACCGTTTTCGCACCTGTCGTCATCGTCGCTCTTGCACGTTCCGCCAGCGATGATCCGCAGTCCGTCCACTGAGACCCCTTCCAGTCATGAGCAAGCTACGCACCGTTGTACCCGAGCGACAAGGGCGGCCCCCCGTCTAGTCACGAAGTCGCATAGAACGAGGGTGAGCTACCGTCAGGTGTGCTCCGAACAGGGATGATTAAAGTGAGATCACGTAGCTAGCGCATGATCGATGGAGCGGGCTGCGGAGCACGAGTCTGCGACAGACGGGGTGATGACGAAGCCGCACGCCCCCCTGTTCCTGGGCCCCGGCAGGAGGTGAGTGCGGCCCTGGACGACATCCGCTCCGTCCTCGCCGAACTCGGCATTGGGCCCGAGGTCCTGACTCGCGAGACCTATTCGGGTTCCGTGGCGGCGCAACGCGGCAGTCTTGGCGCCATCAGTCCCCGGTGATCGAGCGGGCGATGCGCGCATATTCCGGTGATCGCTGACTGGTTCGCTCCGCTTCACTCGCTCTCGCGTTGGCTTCGGCGATCGGATTGCGCCACCGTGGGATCGCCTCTGTTGTGGTCAGGGCTGGAGGCGCGGGCAGAGGCTTACGGCGGCTGACGCCCTCCACCAGAACCCTTCCAGTTCACCTCGAGCCAGCGCACCTAGAAAGGCTCCCCAGGCGCTACCTCGAACAGCTATGACCGGCCCATAGGCACGCTTGGAGTCACGCACGAGTGTGCAGTCACCGGCATGCGCACACTCGACGCACGCTGTTCCGCCGTCGGCGCTGTGGGAGGACTCGAACCACGGACACGCATCGGGCTCTGTTACCAGGAAGCCCTGCGTGCGCCCGCCAGGAAGTCGCCCCATGCCCTTGCTGAGATCGTCACCTGAGCCCGCTCTGGCTGTTTGGAGTCCCTTACGAGCACACCAAACGGGATGACCGCTGCCTCTATGCACTCGGTCGTATTGCCGCCGCTGTACGACGACTTGAACCACCTAGGCTCGGCCGAAGGCTGAGGACTCCCGGGCATTTCACAGCTCCTTGAGGGCGCGATGGATCAGGGTGGAGGAAGCCTCCATGTCCAACGCTTGTGCCTGGAGGTACTCGAACGCAAGTCTGTATCGGTCCAGTTCCTCGTCCTTCTCCAGGAAGAGGGAGCCTGCATGGAAGTCGACGTACACCACGTCGAGTGCCGGCTCCGGGCCGCCGATGATGACGAAGCTTCCCAGCGCGGCCGCATGGGCTCCCTTGGAGAAGGGCAGCACTTGGAGCGTGATGTGAGAGGAGTTGCCGTTCGCTTCGAGCAGCCGTGTGAGCTGCTCCTTCATGGTCTGAGGTGACCCGACGACGCGGCGGATCACGGACTCGTCGAGGATCGCCCACAGGCGCGGTGGCTTCAGGCGGGTGAGGATCTCCTGCCGCTTCATGCGGATGTCGACCAGCCGCTCGATTTCCTCCTCTTCCAGCGGTACTTCGTTGGCCTTCTGCAGTGCAGTGCTGTAGGCACGTGTCTGGAGGAGGCCAGGGACGTAGACGCAGGAGAAGTGGCTCTCGCGTACCGCTTCGTCCTCAAGAGTGAGCAGCAGGTTCATGCTTTCGGGAATGGAGTCTGCGAAGGAGTTCCACCAGCCTTGCTGCTTGGCATCCTTCGCTAAACCGACAATGGTCTTCCGTTCGGCTTCAGTTGCTCCGTACTCACGGCACAGCGCATCGACCACGATCCACTTGACTGGCCCTGCCTGGGTTTCGTAGCGGCTGACCGTCGCCTTCGAGACGTCGACGAGTCGCCCGGCCTCCTCAAGCGTCAGCCCCTTGCGAGCGCGCAACTTACGCATCATGGCGCCTAGTTGGCGGCGACGTGTTGTGGTCCGTTCGGACATTCGACTCCTTCGCCGTGCGCCGGGGTGAGGGCCCGGAGATGTCATAAGGCTAGGTAGCGGTGAACCAGGCCTACTACCGGATTCACTCGATAGGTTTCTGTGAGAAGTTACATGGCGAGACTTCTCTGTGCCATGCTCGCCTCCCAGACCGCTACGTAGTGCAGCCGTACGGATACGGCAGGCGCAGCACACGCGTGGCTAGGGAGGGAGGCGCGGCTGTGTCTGGCTGCGAAGTCACCGAACCTCGACTCCGTTGTGTCCTGCCGTTCGAGGCGGCACCGGCGGAAGTGCCCCTGCTCCGGAGAGCTGCCATGAAACAGCTGAACCGATGGGGGACGCCCGTAGCGTCAGATGAGGCAGAGCTGCTCGTCACGGAACTGGTGACGAACGTTGTCAAACACGTCGGGGAGGGCGCACCGGCTGCCTTGATCCTTGAGTGGAGTGGCGAGCGGCTGCGGCTTGAAGTTCACGACAAGAGCTCTGAGGTGCCGTCTCTCAAGAAGTCAGGCTGCGGTGAGGAGTGCGGCCGAGGCCTGCACTTACTCGCGGCACTGGCAGTGGACTGGGGCACAGTGCTCACGGCTGCCGGCAAGACGGTCTGGTGCGAGATCGGCTTGAGCGCGCGAAGCGCGTGTCAGCGTCTTGAGCGAGCTGCCGAAGTGCTTGAGAAGTACGAGGTGGCACGTGGGGGCGTTCCTCTGCGTGGCAGGGGTTGGGAGTCCGGCCTTGAAGTGTCGGCGGTGGAGCTGATCGCGGACCTTCTGCACTGGACGGCCGCCCAGGGCTACGACCCGGATGACTTCCTCGACCGCGCCCATATGCACTATGAGGCGGAAGCAGGCGTGGCCTGAGGGTGTGAATGTGCGCCGACAGTCATCCCAGTGCTGCTCGTAGCAGCGCGCCGGCGTCATCGGGAGCGCCCTGCCTGTGGAGTTCCAAGGTCACCTGCAGGATGTCTTGATCGTGGTGATCGCGCCCGTAGATATGGATCACGTTGTCGGCGAGCTCGTTCTGCTGCTGATGTCGGAGCGCCTGGAGCAGCGAGGCTGTTTCGAGTGGGCTGAGAACGTCCGTGGTGTGGCGCAACAGGTCGAGTGCGGCCTGTCGTCGGCCATCCCTGTGCAGTTCCGTGGCCTGCTGCGCGACTCGCCGTGCCGCCGACGCATCGGTTCTGCTCCGCTGCCGGTCCCCTTTGCGGCGAGGGACCGGCAGCGGAGCGACTGAAGCCTGGGCGGCGAGACGGGCTTGCAAGCCGGCCCGGGTTGCCCGCAGTTCCGCTACCGAATCCCTGAGCGACCGCACCTCCTGCCGGAGGGCCGCCAGTTCGGCCGCGTCGCGAGTGGCCGCATTCCGCAGGCTCGCTACCTCGGCCTGTGCGCCTTCGGCTTGCTTGGTCAACGCATCGCGCTCAGCTCGTAGTGCTACACAGCTCTGACACCGCTCTGCCCACGCCTGTTCGCGGAGCTTCTCCAGCTCATCGAAGCTAATTCCGAGGATGTCCTCTCCGCCTGCATCGGTGCAGGCGGACTTGTAGAAGTACTCAAGGTCCCGATCTCGTGGTACGGACTGCCCACTCAGAAACCTGGACAGTGATGTTTCACTGCAGTTCAAGTGCTTAGCCACTTCTGCCTGTGTTGGTCCGGCTTCTACCGATTTGCCCGGAACGGCGGCGGCGATGTGATGGCACAGCCTCTGCATGGCCAGAGCCAAGGCGCGCTTGCCCGGAGGAACGTCACTGCGGAACTCCTTGTCAAGCCAGCCGCACGTGCGCGCGACGACTCCGCCTCGTGTCATGCCGTTCAGCCTCCCCAGGTCGCTGCGGCAGCCCTTCGGCCTGCCGGATCCCCTCTGCCAGGTCCCGCAATTGTGCCTGAGTAACTCGGAGCCGGCGCTTGCTATTTCGCGAGCAAGTGTTCTTTCGCTGGACATCCGTTTGGGTCGTGATGCCAGACTTGAGGCCTGCAACCGCTTGAGGAGCGGGGGGCATAAGCCAGCCATGCGGGGGTTCCTCCTGTATGCGTGACTTATTGCGGTATGCCAGTCATACAACTTCACCGGAGGCGCTGGATGACGCTGCCGTCTTGGCAGGACAAGAAGCTGGGAAGCAAGGTGCGGGCTGCGCTGTGGCTTCTGCAGGTCGTGGGGGAGGAAAACGTCTTCACGAAGGCGCAGCTGCGTGCCGCCTTTCCTGACGTGGCACAGATTGACAGGCGCATCCGTGACCTGCGGGATCACGACTGGCGGATCGACACCAGCCGTGACGACGTTTCGTTGCAGCAGCAGGAGCAGCGCTTTGTCGCCCGTGGAGCCGATGTCTGGATTCCGGGTAAGGCGAAGGCGCCGAAGCACAAGAACAGCCTTACCACGGCGCAGCGCATGAAGATCTTTCAAGCGGACAACCACCTCTGCCGGTCCTGCGGGATCGCGGGTGGCGAGGCGTACGAGGATGGCATCACGCTGGCGGTCTTGAACGTGGCCCGTCGGAGGGTGCTCTTGACCAGCGGTGAGGTCGAGCACCAACTGGTCACGGAGTGCAAGCGCTGTGGGGCTGGGGGCGGGGACCGCGAGGTCGACCTCGGAGTGATCCTGGACCTCGCCGAGGCCCTGTCTTCCATGGAACGGCAGATCTTCTTGGCGTGGATCGCGGCCGACCAGCGGCCCCTGAGCCCGATGGAGAAGATGTGGGGCATTTTCCGGACTCTGCCGGAGGGGTCCCGTAAGGCCGTCACCGAGGCGCTCAGTGACATGGAAGACCAGGACGACTAGGACAGGACGGGGAACAGTGATGCTGCGGGAGCTCCCGCAGCCGCCTCGTGCGGCTGAGTTCAGTGAACTGATCAAGAAGAAGGTCGAGGAGGTCAGGGCGGCCGGCGGTACCAGGGAGACGGTCACGGTCGACTGGAATGAGCAGCAGGCGCATGTGGAGGTCATCGACCTGCCGCTCAGCGGCCTGTATTTCAATCCCAGCACGCACCGGATCCGGGCACAGCGCAGCCACGACCCGACCCGCGATGAGTTGCTGGAAAAGGACCCGTGGAGCGCCGAAAGCCAGGACTATCTGAGGTTCCTGCTGCAGGCCTCACCGACCGATCCGAACATCCGAGACACGGACTTCGACAAGCTAAAGGAAAGCCTCGATCAGTTCGGACAGAACGATCCGGGGCTCGTAACCCATCACGGCATCCTCGTGAACGGCAACACGCGTGCCGCGGCACTGCGTGAACTGCGTGCCCAGTCGATGCGTGTCGGGGTGCTGCCCGAGTCGTTCTCCTGGGCGGACATTAACGCCGTTGAGCTGTCTCTCCAGTTGCGCAAGGACCACCGACGCGACTACTCGTACATCAACCGGCTTCTGGCTATGGAGGAGCAGGCCTCGCTCGGACGTACGCCGGAGCAGATCGCCAAGGAATTCCGGATCCAGGTCAAGACGTATCACCAGGAGCGCTGGATTCTCGCCACGATCAGGGAACTCATCGACCGCAGTAAGAGCGGCGGCGGAGTGGCCCTTCGGCTGGTGGACTGGGAGGGGGCGCAAGAGCGTCTCAAGGAGCTCCACCGTCTGTATGTGAAGCTGGAGTCGGTTGACCGTGATCAGGCAGAGGTCCTGAAGGAGTGGCGGCTCGCGGCGATCCTCCTTGACTTCTCGAAGACGGACGTACGTCACATCGACGAGGAATTCCTGAAGGAAGGCCAGCTCGGCCGTACGCTGCCGCAGTCGCTTTCCACGGGCAACTCCGGTGCGGCGGGACAGGACGAGGTCTCCATCCCCGGCTTGGGCCTCGCGGTGCCGGCGGCTTCTTCCGCCGTATCCGAGGCGCGGGCTCTGAGCGACCGGATCTTGCGGGCCAGCGCTGCTGTCCGGAGCGGAACTCCGGAACGGCCTGACAGTGACAAAGCAAAGGACCAGGCGCTGCTCGACGACGCCAAGAGGGCTTTCGACGAGGCGATCGAAGCTGCCGGCCGCAGTGCACGCCTGCGCAAGCGCAAGCAGCTCGCCCCGGCTCGTCTCGCAGAGGCCTGCGCGAGCATCGATCAGTGTGTGATGGACCTCGTGCAGGCCCGTACCTCCCGGAGCCTGGATGAGGAGGCCTTCGACGAGGCCGTACTGAAGCTGCGCTCCAGTCTTCGCAAGCTGGCCCAGCAGGCTGGCCGGGGTCTGCCCAACCCTGGTGACGGAGTGGCCTGGCTGCTTGACGCCGCGGCAGCGGAGGGTTCGCAGTGACCGGTACCCCGGCTGAGACGTCTCTTCACCTGGGATTCGACGAGACGCGTACCCGAGTGGTCCTGAGGACAACCGATCAGCACCAGCAAGACCTCGTCCGGCTGGCCGCCCGTTTCCGTACGGGTGGCCAGCTCGGCCCGCTGACTGCCTCGCTTGCCCTTGATGAGCTCCTCGCGGACCTTAGCGTTCTCAGCGGATGGCCGCACCACGAAGGGGTGGAGTGGGCTCCTGAACTGCGGAACCTTGTGGCCGGAGTTGTCCGGGACGCGAATACAGTCAAGGAGCGCCTGGCCGGCACGCAACCTCGGGGTGAGGTCGCGAGGGACGAGGTGCTCGGGCTCCTTGGGGACACCTGGGAGGCGGAGCTGAGCGAGTTCCAGCTTCGGGACATCGCGAAACTGCTGTCGCTTCAGCACGGCGCCAACTTCAGTGTTCCTGGAGCAGGGAAGACGCGTGTAGCCCTGGCTGTCTATGCCGCCCAGAAGGCTCGGGGACGCGTGAGCCGAGTTCTGGTGGTGTGCCCTAAGTCGGCATACGAGTCGTGGCGTTACGAGACCGCGGTGTGTTTCAGCTATCCCCTGCGGACTCATGTCCTCGACGGGTCGATGGACCAGTGGGCGGAAGTGCTGATTACCAACTACGAGCGCCTGGATCGCTCCTTGCCAACGCTGGCCAGCTGGCTGAAGGCAGGCCCCTCCATGATCATCCTTGATGAAGCGCACAGGATGAAGCTGGGCGCCCGGGGCACCTACGGCGCTGCGTGCATGGCTCTCGGACCTCTTGCCGAGCGGCGGCTGATTCTCACCGGGACCCCGGCGCCCAATGGCTCGAAGGACCTTGAGAACCTGATGGGCTTCGTCTGGCCTGGCCACGGGCAGCGTACGGTGGTCCAAGCGGTGGCGGGAGGTGATCTTGCTTACGCAAGTTCGGTCCTCCGGCCTCTGTTCACCCGGACCACGAAGCAGGAGCTCGGCCTTCCGCCGATCTGGCTGAGGATGCGGTACGTCGATATGCCGCCGTTGCACGACGAGATCTACGGCTCTCTGGTGGGTGGCATGAACAGCGGCGCCGCCAGGGACGATCTCAGCTCGCTCGGTAAGACGGCCTTGCGTCTGCTGATGGCGGCCACTAGTCCGGCACTGCTTCTCGAAGGCGGAAGCCGGTATGAGCCTCTGGCTTACCAGCTGCCCCCCTTGGAGATCCCAGAGGGCAGCTCGCTCTACTCACTCATGCAGAATCTGCCGGACTACGAGCTGTCGCCCAAGTACAAGGAAGCGGCGACGATCATCGCGGAGAACGCGGCACAGGGGCGCAAGACGCTGGTCTGGACGACCTTTGTCCGGAGTTTGACGACGCTGGAGCAGATGCTGGAGAAGTTCAGCCCCGCGGTTGTCTTTGGCGGAACGCCTGACCGTGACGAGCAGCTGAGGCGGTTTCGCGAGGACCCAAGCTGCATGGTGCTGATCTCTAACCCGGCGACCCTCGGCGAGGGCATCAGCCTCCATCACGTCTGCCATGACGCTGTGTATGTCGACCGCGACTTCATGGCGGGGCGCTTCCTGCAGAGCCTTGACCGGATCCATCGGTTGGGGCTTGCTCCGGGAACGGACACCAGGGTCACTGTCCTGGCTGTCCGGAACACGATCGATGAGGTCGTAGCGGCACGTTTGGATCAGAAGCTTGAGTTCATGGGAAGGATCCTCGATGATCCGACGGTCCAGCAGCTCGCTGACCTGCAAGAAGAACCGTCGGTTGCGGCTGGGCTGGCGCCGGGCGACATAGACGCCTTGCTGAGGCACATGGGCAGCCGCTAGCCTCCTGAGTTTCAATTTGGGAGACTCCTGGTGCCGAGAGACGGGCCTGATCACCGTCTCTCGGGAACCGACGCACGCTTAGTCATACCAGGAGGAGCGCCCATGCGCGCCAGCGGCCGGAAGCGCCCGCAGTTCACCCCGCCACTGACCTCGATCGAGATCTGTGCGGGGGCTGGCGGGCAAGCCGTTGGACTCCACAATGCCGGCTTTGACCACCTGGCTCTCGTGGAGTGGGACCCGCACGCGGTGCAAACCCTCAGCGCGAACGTGGCTGGCTGGCCCGGGTGGAGCGAGAAGCGTGCGAACGATCTTGAACCAATGGATGTGAAGAATTTCCTTGACTCCGACGTGCGCACGAAACTCGGGCTTGAGGAGGGGGATCTCGATCTCCTAGCGGGGGGAGTTCCGTGCCCCCCCTTCTCCCTCGCCGGGAAGAGGCTCGGGAAGGATGACGAGCGTGATCTCTTTCCGGACGCTCTAGACATTGTCGACGCTCTCAGGCCTAAGGCCGTCATGATTGAGAACGTCCGAGGGATTCTTGAGCCTCCTGAGGTCTTTATCGAGTATCGCAGCTATATTCTGGGTAAACTGCGTAAATTCGGCTACGCGGTCCCGGACATTGAGGATCACTGGCTTCCCGAGAAGCAGGATCTAGTGATGCGAAGTGTTTGGCGAAGGATGGATGCGAGCGACTTTGGTGTTCCGCAACTCCGTCCGCGAGCGATTCTCGTGGCTATCCGCAGTGACATCGCCGAGAAAAGTGGCGTAGATTTCCAGTGGCCTGTCCGTCTGGAGGGCACCAAGGCGTCGGTTTTTGAGAAGCTCGAAGAGAGTATGAAGGAGCGCTGCCATGCGTTCTGGGATAAAAACCTCAAGGGCCAGCCGGCGGCTCCGGAGGACCGGACTGGAAGGGATGTGTACGAAAAGTGGCATCGCGATGCTACAGCTGCCCTGAACGCGGGTAAGGGAATCGCTCCAACGCTCGTTGGCGGATCCAAGAAGCACGGCGGCGCGGACCTTGGGCCGACCAGGGCCAAGCGCGCCTGGGCTGACTTGGGGGTTGACGCCATGGGGGTTGCGAATGATCCTCACGAGTGCGATCCAGAACGAGATCTCTTCCGCGCGGCCGGGCCTATGCTGACCGTGGATCAGGCTGCCATCATCCAGGGATTCCCGGAAGAATGGAAATTCCAGGGGCGGAAGACCGCAAAGTACCGTCAGGTTGGTAACGCCTTTCCTCCGCCTGTTGCGGAAGCGGTCGGCCGGGCCATCGCGGCAGTGCTGCGACCGGAGCAGCGAGAAAAGTTGCTCAAGGGATATGTTATGGACTCCGGTGACGGCCCCTCCGTTCAGGCTGAATCCGAGGAGATGCTTTTTTCCGTGTCAGATCTTCCGCGAACCGCCTCGGCGGGAAATGACCGTCGCGGCGATTTTATCGGCGCAGGCGTCTGATGGCTCGTGCTCCCAGAATCGGAGCACAAGCCAGCCTGCTTCCTGGAGCCGTTGGTCGGTGTCCCGGTCACGTGTCATGTTCCGCAGGACCTTCTCCGACCAGTATCCGGAGTTGGTCTTCGGTGGGACATAGTGTTCTGGGCAGCCGTGCCAATAGCAGCCATCGATGAATACGGCTACTTTCGCCGGGCGGAAAACCATGTCGGCTGTCCGGCGAAGACCGGGCAACGGTCGGGCAGCCACGCGGTAGCGCAGTCCCTGAGCATGGACAAGCCGTCGGATCAGCCTTTCAGGCTTTGTGTCACGACTACGGATCGCCTGCATGTTGCGGCGGCGTGCTGCGGACGAAGCCCAGGAGCCTTCTGGTGCTTCCCACGGGGGAACTTCAGACACACAGCAGAGGGTAGCCGCACGTGCGGCTGATGGGCACGGACCGATGGTTGGGCGGCTGCTCGCCTCGCACCGCAGCCGGTCGATGCTAGTTCGTGAGCTTGGGGTTTGGCTGTCCGAGCCGAGTTTCTGAGGCCTGTTGGGGCCGCCCGCTTCCGTTCATGGGGGAGAAGAGAGCGGGCGGCTCCGGGGCGTGTTCCTTCGCTCTGATCTACGCGCCGTGGCATGCCCCGTAGGGCTGGGCGGAGCCGCACCAACACTCCGTCCCCCTCTGCGGAGGCCAAGCCACAGCTCGCCCCCGGGCCGCCAGCGTCGTCGCATACTGCGGTAGCAACGTCGCATCCCCCGGCGACGACCCCTCCGACGCGGCGAACGCCTCATACGAAGGCACCGTGCCCGTGACGATCCCCAGGTTCGGCGTCCCGGAGGATGCCAGTTCCCGCAGTGAGGCTTCTATCGTCGTGAGGTGTTCGTCGCGGGACGGGTACTCCGTCGCGAGGGAGGGGTACGCCTCCAGCAGTTCCGCCAGCTCGCCCTGGGCCCAGTGCAGGACGGCCACCGGGAAGGGGCGGGACAGGGCCTCGCGGTATGCGCCGAGTTCCGCTCGGAGGCGGGAGATCTCCGCTTCCAGTTCCGCCGGGTTGTCCGAGCCCAGGGACCACACCCGCTTGGGGTCGTGCAGCTCGTCCAGGGACACGGGGGAGGAGTGCAGGGTGTCGGCCAGGGCGTCCCAGGCGTCGTGGGGCAGGCCCAGCATGCGGCGTACCCGGTGGCGGCCGAACAGGAGGGGGCGGGTCGAGTACGGGGGCTCCGTCACATCCGTCAGGAGCAGGGTCGTCCCCTCCGTGAACGTGGCCTGCGCCGCCTCCAGCTCGTCGTGGGACTCCAGTGCCTCGGCGACGATCACCCAGGGTGCCGCGTCCCTCGGGGCGGACGCGCGGACTCCGTCGATGATCGCGCGGGCCTCGGCCTCATGGCCGTACTCCCAGAGGTTCGAGGCCTTCAGGGCCCGTACCAGGTGGGGGTTCTCCAGCGTGTCCGGGGTGGACAGCAGACGGTCGTAGAGCGTGGTCGCGGCGGGGCGGTCGCCGGCCAGTTCCAGGTGGGCCGCGGACTGCAGCAGCAGGGCCTCGGCGTCCGCGGGGTACAGGCCGGCGGTCCGCTCCAGGCGTGCCGCTTCGGCGGTGTGGTCGACGTTCTCGGCAGGCGTGTCGGGGCGCATGGGGGACACCGTACTGCCGACCAACGACATAGGGAGAGGTATGCGCTGGTCGGCAGAGCTACGGAGGCGTCAGGATTTCCGGATTCCTGTGGGGTCGGGAGCGGGGCCGGGGCGGCGGCTCATATCGTGACGCCGTCCACCTGGAGCGTCTGCACCGACTTCGCCGCGAAGGGTACGGCCACCGTCTTGCCGGACAGGCGGATGTCCGAGTGGGACGTGTAGAGGTCGCCGCCTCCCGTCGTGAGGGTGTTCCAGCGCGGGACCAGGCCGTTCGTGCCGCCCGTCACCGTCGTGAAGCGGGAGAGGTCGAAGGTCAGGGTCTGGGCCGAGGAGGAGGTGTTCGCGGCGACGATCACCAGACGCTTCGCTGACTTGTCCAGCGCGGCGGCCGCGTAGCTCACTCCCGTGTCGAGGATCGTCATACCGGGGCGGATGTGGCGGCTGAACTGCGCCATTACGTAGTACTTCGTCTGGACGGCGCCGGGCTGGAGCGTGCTCGCGTCGTACGCGATCATCGCCCAGCCCGAGCTGGGGTCCATCACCTGCCAGTAGACCCAGGCGGTGGGGTGCAGCCAGCGGAAGTCGTAGAGCAGGTTGCTCGCCAAGGTCATGCCGGTGCCGTCGATGTCGCCCGTCTCCGAGTTCCACAGGGCCTTGCCGGACGTCGTCACCACATCCGTGTAGAGCAGGTCGCGGCGGCCGCCCGAGCCCTGGTAGCCGTGGACGTTGACCCGGTTGACGTACCCCTTGGTGGTCGAGCTGAAGGAGTTCCACGTCGTGCGCGCCAGGTCGTAGCTCGTCTCGTCCGATGCCGAGATCTTCGTGCTCGTCAGGCCGCGCTTGTCCAACTCGCTTCGCATGTACGGCAGTACGGCCGACTGGACGCTCGCGTCCATGTGGCAGCCCTCCTGCGTGCCCGTCGCCGTCCACCAGCTGGAGGAGGGCTCGTTGAAGGGCTCCACCGTCGCGAAGTTCACGCCCCAGTTCTGCTTCGCGTAGAGGGCTACCGCCGCCAGGTGCGAGGCGTGCTGGCGGTAGTTCCAGGACTGGAGGTTGTTGCCGCCGCCGGAGGCGCCGGAGGGGTTGTGGTTGAGACACATCCACCACATGGGGGAGTTGGCGAAGAGTTCGGTCGTCGTGCCGCGTGCCGTCGCCTTCAGCAGCATCGCTCGCTGGGTGGCGTCCGCCGTCCACTTCCAGGCCGAGGAGGTGGGGTCCTCGTTGTTCCAGTCCTGCCAGTAGCCCTCGATCTGCTTGAAGGCGGGGATGTTGGGCGAGGCCACCATGCTCTCGCCGTTGACGCTGTTCCCGCTGCACGCGCCCAGGTTGTAGCGGGCGATGTTCAGGCCGAGGCCGGGGAGCGAAGTGCCGTTGTACGTCGTCGACTTGGTGGTGAAGAAGATGTCGGCGAAGTCGTCCCGGGCGCCGAAGACGTTGGCCCACCAGGCCAGGGAGGTGCCCCAGCCTTCCCAAGTGCCGTACGTCGTCGACGGGTTGACGGCGATGGTCGCGTCGGCGCGGGCGGTGCCCGTGGCCAGGGCGCTGCCGAGCAGGCCGCCTCCCGCGGCCGCCAGCAGTGTTCTGCGTCGGATCATGGCTTCTTCTCTGCCTCTCCGTGCGTGCGGCTCAAGCACCGGTCTCCCATGGACCGGCGTTGACTCGTCCCCCCGCATGCCAACAGGAAGCATCAGGTGTGGTGTGTGAGGTTGTCGAGGGTTGCGACAGCCCTTTCTAAAACCCGTGTACGAAGCAGCTGTACGGCCGGTGTCCAGCCGGTGTGCGTCAGGGAGGCTTACGGCTCTGGTGAGTTGACGGTGTGCGCCTTATCGTGCGGGCGGCGTCCCGGGCCGGTGAGGGAGGCGTTCTTATGCGGGCTTCCGTCGTTCGCGTGGTGCAGCACAGCAGCCGGCGGAGGCGTGCGCGGCGCCGGCGGGCGGTGTGGGCCGGGGGTGAGGTCCTCGTGACCGTCGGGGTCGTACTCCTGCTGCTGGTCGTGCATCAGTTGTGGTGGACCAATCGGGAGGCCCGGCGGGGGGCCGAGCGGAAGGTGGAGGCGTTGGAGCGGGAGTGGGGGGCGGGGGGTGGCGCTTCCGGTCCCGCTGGTTCCTCCGGGGAGTCCTCCGCTCCGTCGTCGGGAACGGGAACGGGAACGGGTACGGGAGCGGCCCGGCGGCAGCCGTCGTACGTCACCGTCGGCTCGTCGCTTCCGCGAAGCTCCCAGGCGTACGCCATCCTGACCATCCCCAGACTTCACCTGCGCGTGCCGGTCGCCGAGGGCGTGAGCAAGCCGGACGTCCTCAACAAGGGGTACGTCGGTCACTACCCCGGCACCCAACAGCCGGGCCAGGCAGGCAACTTCGCGGTCGCCGGGCATCGGAACACCCATGGCGAGCCGTTCCGGTATCTGCCGCGGCTGCGGGCGAAGGACCTCGTGGAGGTCGAGACCAGGTCGGCGACGTACACGTACAGCGTCGACAAGATCCTTCCGCAGACTTCGTCCCGGGACTCGGGCGTGATACGGCCCGTACCGCGCTCCGTTGTGCGACCCGCGTACGGCTACGACGACCCCGGCTACTACATCACCCTGACCACCTGTACCCCGGAGTTCACCTCCAAGTACCGGATGGTGGTGTGGGGGAAGCTGACTTCGATGCGGCCCCGGTCGTAGTCAGTCTTTGCTTGCATGATTCACGAGGTCGAGGACATCGAGCGGGAGTTGTCGCGGGTCGTGGGGCGGCCCGCGGTGCAGGACGTGCCGCCAGTGCTGTCCGCCTTCGACGTGCGTACGGGTATTCCGGTCGCGGAGTTCGAGGGCCGGGTGCGTGCCGTACTCGGCGCCGCTCTTCGGGTCGCGCTCTCCCGGTCGTTCGACGGAGGAGACATTCCCGTCGACCTCGTCCCCGACTGGTTCGTCGCGGCGAGTACGGGGCGGGGTGAGGCGTGGGACGTGCAGGGCTGGCTCTGGCAGTTCGAACCCGGGGACGAGTCTCGGGGCTGGGCCTGGTGGGATCTCAGGGAGTCGGGTGAGCGCACGGCTCGTGTGTGGGTGGACTCCTGGGGTGAGTACTTCTTCGGCTGCGACGACTTCCGCTGGCTCGCCCGTGCCGCCGGTGCCGAGGAGGTCAGTGGGCCCGTCCTTGTGCGTGCCGGCGACTGGGCGGCGGGCGTTCCTTTCTGAGGTGTTCCTGGCGCAATCCGGCGAGCGTCGTTCAGCTCCGCTCCCGCAGTGCCAAGACACTCCCCGCCCCCACCACGGCCAGCGCCGCCGACACCACGATGGCCACGTTCGTGCCCTGGCCGAAGCCGCCGGGGGAGGACGTCACCAGGGCGATCGTCAGGGCCACGCCCGCGCAGGAGCCGATGTAGCGGAACGTCTGCTGGGCGCCCGAGCCCATTGCCGCTCGCGCGACCGGTACCGACTCCACCGCCAGCAGTGGCAGCGCGGCGTTCAGCAGGCCGCTGCCGATGCCGCCCAGGATCAGGCCGGGGATCAGGCGGGGCCAGGAATCCGCGGCTATCGCGCCCAGCATCGTCAGGGCGCCGGCTGCGTGCAGGAGGAAGCCGATGGCCAGTTGCAGGCGCGGGGGCACGCGGCCCGCCAGGCGCTTGGCCTGCAGGGCCACCCCGAAGGACAGGCCGGACCACAGGAGGAACAGCCAGGCCGTGTTCATCGCCGTCATGTGCAGCGCCTGCTGCAGCACCGCGGGGAGGAAGCTGAACAGGCCGATGACCGTCAGGCCCGTGAACAGGCCGGCCGCCGACGACGCGAGGAAACGGCGGTGGCGCAGCAGGCCCAGGTCGATCATGGGGGTCCGCACGCGTCGTTCCACCAGCGCGAACAGTGCGAGCAGCAGGACGGCCGCCGCGAACAGCAGCTCTACCGGTGCCCGCAGCCAGCCGTCCCGGCCCAGGGTCAGTGCCGCGACCAGTGCCACCAGCGCCGGGCCGAAGGTCAGTGCGCCCAGCAGGTCCGGACGGCCGCCCCTGGGTGAGCGGGATTCGGTCAGGGGGCGGACGGCCAGCCCTGCCACGACCAGCGTCGCCGCGCCCAGGACGCCGTACGCCACCCGCCAGTCCGGCAGTGATCCGGCCACCAGCGGGCCGATCGCGATGCCGCCGCTCACGAAGGCTCCCCACACGCCCGTCGCGTGCAGCCTGCCCCGCGGGCTCGGGAAGGCGGCCACCAGCAGGCCGAGGCTGCTCGCCAGGATCGCCGCGCTGGCCGCGCCCTGGGCTATGCGGGTCAGGGTGAACATCCAGGTCGTTGTGGACAGGGCGCTGAGAGCCGTCGTCACGCCCAGGGCCAGCGTGCCGAGCAGGAAGATGCGGCGGCGTCCGTAGTCGTCGGCCAGGCTGCCCGCCACCAGGAGCAGGGCGGCGAGGCCCAGCGGGGTGCCGTTCAGGAGCCAGGCCTGGGCCGAGACGGGGGTGTGCAGGGCGGCCACCGTGCCGGGGAGCGTGACCACCGGGGCCGTGTACGTCATCAGGGCCACCGCCGTCGCGGCGCTGGTCAGGGCCAGCGTGGCTCGGGGGTGCGGGGGCGCTTCCGCCTTCGGGACCGTGTTCGGTCCCGTGTTCGGGGTCGTGCGCGGTGCGCTCTGCTTTGCGGTGGGCTCCGCTGCCTCCGCACCCTGGAGAGTTCTTTCATTGAACCTTGTCATGGGTGTACCGTAACACCGTCGGTTCGGTCATTGAACCAATATTTGGGAAAGTGGCTAAGGTGGACGCCATGGCACTGGGCAAGGACTACGCGACGCAGGAATGCTCGATCGCCCGCGCGCTGGAGATCGTCGGCGAGCGGTGGACGCTCCTGGTCGTCCGCGACGCGCTCTACGGCGTCCGGCGCTACAACGACTTCCTCGTCCACCTCGGCATCCCGCGCGCCGTCCTCTCGGCCCGCCTGAAGACGCTCACCGAGGAGGGGATCCTCGAAAAGCGCCGGTACCAGGAGTCGCCGCCACGGGACGAGTACGTCGTGACCGACCGCGCCGTCGCCCTGTGGCCGGCGCTGCGGGCGCTCGCGGTCTGGGGGCGCGAGCACTTCAGCGAGACCCAGCTGCGTTACTTCCGGCACGCGGAGTGCGGTACGGAACTCGGGCCGTACGGCGAATGCCCCGCCTGTGGAACCTTCGTACCCCCCGCGGACGTCCTCATTACGCCGGGACCGGGACTCGATCCCGACCCGGCCGATCCGGTCAGCCGGGCGCTCCTCAAGCCCAAGCGGTTGTTGGAGCCCCTGGAGACCGGGCACGCATAAGCAGGGCGAGTACAACGCGCTTACAACGCGCGTCCAACAGGTGGTCGAAAGGAGCAGCAGGCAATGGTTCGCCGCTGGGCATCCCCGCGTCCCGCCGCCGTACTGCTGCTCCTGCTGCTCGACATCGCGCTCCTCGACACCGGCACCCTCTCCGCCACCGTCGCGCTCGCCGCGACCGCCGCGGCCGGGTCCGCACTCGCCCTCTGCTCCCTGATCGCCGCGCGCTGCGCGCCCGCCGTGCCGCCCACCCGGGTGCGTACGGCCATCCGCGACCGCGACCGCCGTACGGCCTTCCTGCCGCAACGCGATCCCGACGCCTCGGGGCGGCCACGTCCCCGAGCGCCCGGACGCGCCCTCCCGGCGACCACCGCGTAGGGCGATCACCTCCCCGAAACACCGAAGCACCGCAACACACAGGTGACCCCAGCGCGGGTCGTCATGCCGCCATCCCGCATCACTCCGGCACGACGAGACCCACGGAGGGCTCACCCATGTCCGTTTTCGCCAACCTGGTCGAGCAGCTCGCCGAGTTGCTCCAGCCGCTCTTCCACACGTCCGCGGCCGCCGCCGCGATCGTTGTGTTCACCGCGCTCGTACGGCTCCTCGTGCATCCGCTGTCCCGGGCCGCCGCCCGCGGTCAGCGCGCCCGGGCCGCGCTCCAGCCGAAGGTCGCCGAGCTGCGGAAGAAGCACGCGAAGAATCCGGAGAAGCTCCAGAAGGCGGTGCTGGAGCTGCATGCCGAGGAGAAGGTCTCGCCGCTGTCCGGGTGTCTGCCCAGCCTCCTCCAGTTGCCCGCCTTCTTCCTCCTCTACCACCTGTTCTCGAACTCGACGATCGGCGGGGAGGGCAACGGGCTGCTGACCCATCAGCTGTACGCGGCGCCGCTGGGCGGGCGATGGGCCGACGCCCTCGGTGACGGCGGGGTCTTCGGGGGCGCCGGGCTGGTCTACCTCGCCCTCTTCGCCGTTGTCGCCGCCGTCGCCACCTTCAACTACGTCCGTACGAAGCGGACGGCTGCCGCCGGCGGCGCGCTGCCGGTGGGGGACGAGGGCGGCGGCGAGCAGGTGCCGGGGCTCGCCGCCGTCGGCAGGATCATGCCGTTCATGTCGTACCTGACGATCATCACCGTCGCCGTGGTGCCGCTGGCCGCCGCGCTGTACGTCGTCACCAGTACGACCTGGAGTGCCGTGGAGCGCGCGGTGCTCTATCGCTGAGAGGGTCTGGATCACTGGGAGGGCCCGGTTACGGTCCAGTACGTGAACCGGGTATTGCGGACTGGACCTCGACCTTGGAGGATCGACCAGTCCTCCGATGGCTGCACACATCGGCGGGGCGTTCGCGATCGAGGGAGATTGTGACCATGAAGCTGCTGCGAGTCGGTACGGCGGGGGCGGAGCGGCCCGCGCTGCTCGACGCCGAGGGGACCCTGCGGGACCTGTCGGGGATCGTGGGCGACATCGACGGGGCGCTGCTCGCCGACGACGCCGCGCTCGGCCGGGTCCGGGCCGCCGCCGAGTCCGGGGAACTGCCCGCGCTCGACGCGACCGGGCTGCGGGTCGGAGCGCCGCTGGGCCGGATCGGGAAGATCGTGTGCATCGGGCTGAACTACCACGACCACGCCCGGGAGACGGGGGCCGAGCCGCCCGCCGAGCCGGTCATCTTCTTCAAGGCCGCGGACACCGTCGTCGGCCCGAACGACACCGTGCTCGTGCCGCGCGGGTCCGAGAAGACCGACTGGGAGGTGGAGCTGGCGGTCGTCATCGGGCGTACGGCCCGCTACGTCGAGTCGGCCGAGGAGGCGCTCGCGCATGTCGCGGGGTACGCGGTCGCGCACGACGTGTCCGAGCGGGAGTTCCAGATCGAGCGGGGCGGCACCTGGGACAAGGGGAAGAACTGCGAGACGTTCAATCCGCTGGGGCCTTGGCTCGTGACGGCGGACGAAGTCCCGGATCCGCAGAGTCTGTCGCTGAAGCTGTGGGTCAACGGTGAGCTGAAGCAGGACGGGACCACGGCCGAGCAGATCTTTCCGGTCGCGGAAGTCGTGCGGTACGTCAGCCAGTTCATGACGCTTTACCCCGGTGACGTCATCAACACCGGTACGCCGGCGGGGGTTGCGCTCGGGCAGCCCGAGCCGAAGCCGTTCCTGCGGGGCGGGGATGTTGTCGAGCTGGAGATCGATGGGCTCGGGCGGCAAAGGCAAGAGTTCAAGAACGCCTGATGGGGTGGGGGCTGCGCGAATCCGGCGGGTGCGGGTCGTCATTTGGCTGATCGCGCCCACGCGGCGGAGCCGCATATCGATACAGCCCCGCGCCCCTGAGGGCGTTTCCGCTTACGCCAGCAGTGACGCCAGCCTGCGCCACGCCTCCCTCGGCAGGGCGTCCCTCGTGCCGCCGTTGACCACCTGGAGTGCCACGTGGTCCGCGCCCGCCTCGTGGAAGGCGGTCACGCGGTCCCTGATCCGGTCCTCGTCGCCCCATGCGTACAGGGCGTCGATGAGGCGGTCGCTGCCGCCGGAGGCCAGGTCGTCCTCGGTGAAGCCCAGGCGCAGGAAGCTGTTGGTGTAGTTGGGCAGGGTGAGGTACATCGCGAGGCTGTCGCGGGCCAGAGCTCGGGCGCGGGCCGGGTCGGTCTCCAGGACGACCTTGAACTCCGGTGCCAGCAACGGCGCTTCACCGAGGATCTCGCGGGCCTGGGCGGTGTGCTCGGGAGTGACCAGGTACGGCACCGCGCCCGCCGCCCGGTCCCGGCTCAGCTCCAGGGTCTTCGGGCCGAGGGCAGCGAGGACCCGGCGGTTTGCGGGGACCCCGGCCGCGTCCAGGGCGTCCAGGTAGGCGACCAGGGCCGAGTACGGGCGCCGGTACTGGTCCGCGAACTTGGCGTGGCTCACCCCGAGGCCGAGCACGAAGCGGCCGGGGTGGGCCGTCTCCACCTCGGCGAAGGCGGCGGCGCTCGCGTCGGCCTCGTACTGCCAGATGCTCTGGATGCTGGTGCCGACGGCGAGCCGGGAGGTGGCCGCCAGTAGTGGTACGGCGTGCTGGGCCGCGCTGCTGCCGCCCAGCCAGGCCGCGCCGTAGCCGAGTTCCTCCAGTTCGGCGGCCGCCTCGGCGATCTCGGCGCGGCGGGCCGGGTCCTCCGCGCGGAGCCCGACGCTCCAGATGCCGTACCGGCCGACCGTTTCCTTCAGGGTGCCGCTCATCGGTTCCGTTCCCTCCGGCTGTCAGACGTATGGACAGTGCCAACCGGAGGGAGCCTCGGGTTAATCCCGCCGGTGACTACTGGGGCGGCCGGCCCAGGAACTGCTCCAGCGCCTCCACCACGAAGCGGTGGTCCTGGAGTTGGGGCAGACCGGAGACGGTGACCGCACCGATGATGCCCACGTTCTCCACGTTGACCGGGAACGACCCGCCGTGCGCCGCGTACCTGTCGGGATCGAGGCGGGAGGCCTCCTCGAACGTCGTGCCCTTGGCCCGGAAGCGGGCGCCGACCAGGTAGGAGGAGGCGCCGTAGCGCTCCACCACCCGGCGCTTGCGGGCGATCCAGGCGTCGTTGTCGGGGGTGGAGCCGGGCAGCGCCGCGTGGAAGAGCTGCTGGCCGGAGCGGTGGATGTCGATGGCCACGGGGGCCTGGCGCTCGCGGGCCAGTTCGACGAGGAGGGTGCCGAGGGCCCAGGCGTCGTCGTGGGTGAACCGCGGGAAGACCAGGCGTCGTTCCTGGGTCTCCAGCTCCTCCACGGACGGGGTGATCTCGGGGGTGTACTTGGGGGTGATCTTCGGGTGGTGCATCAGAGGTTCACCGCCACACCGTCACGGGCGGAGCGCCGGGCCGCCTCCAGCACGTCGAGGGCGGCGGCCGCCTCCAGCGCGGTCACCGGGTTGGGCCCGGCGCCGGTGAGGGCCGCGGCCACGGCGGCGTAGTAGGCGGGGTAGTCGCCGGGCAGGGTCGGTACGGGATCGCCGCCGCCGGTCAGCGGGGACTGGCCGGAGCCGAGACGGCCCCACAGCGGCTCGGGCTCCGCGCCCCACTGCGGGCCCGGGCGCAGCCCCTCCCGCAGCGCCGCCTCCTGCGGGTCCAGGCCGTACTTCACATAGCCCGCGCGCGAGCCGAGGACCCGGAAGCGGGGGCCGAGTTGGGCGGTCGTCGCGGAGACGTAGAGATGGGAGCGGACACCGCTCGTGTGGGTGACGGCGATGAAGGTGTCGTCGTCGGTCTCCGCGCCCGGACGGCGGATGTCGGTCTCGGCGTACACCTGCGTGGCGGGGCCGAAGAGGACCAGGGCCTGGTCGACGACATGGCTGCCGAGATCGTAGAGCAGACCTCCGATCTCTGCGGGGTCGCCGGACTCGCGCCAGCCGCCCTTGGGCTGCGGCCGCCACCGCTCGAAGCGGGACTCGAACCGCCATACGTCACCCAGCTCGCCATGGCTGATCAGCCTGCGGACGGTCAGGAAGTCGTTGTCCCAGCGGCGGTTCTGGAAGACCGACAGCAGCAGTCCGCGCTCCTCGGCGAGCGCCGCGAGACCGCGGGCCTCGGCGGCCGTGCCGGCGATCGGCTTGTCCACCACGACCGGGAGGCCCGCCTTCAGGGCGGCGGTGGCCAGCGGGACGTGCGTCTTGTTCGGGGACGCGATGACGATCAGGTCCAGCTCGTCGGCACGGTCGAACAACTCGTCCGGGGCGGTGGCGAGCCGGACGTCCGGGAACTCGGCGCGGGCCTGCTCCTGCCGCTCGGGGTGCGAGGTGACCACCGTGTCGAGGGCGAGGCCCTCGGTGGCGGCGATCAGTGGGGCGTGGAAGACGGAACCGGCGAGGCCGTAGCCGACCAGGCCCACGCGGAGGGGTGTACCAGCAGTCATGCGTCCCACTTTCGCAACGCTGTTGCCAAAGTGCAAGTTGTGGGGAGAATGGGCGGCGTGAACAGGACGAAGAGCGGCAGCGGCCCCACGGGAGCGAATCTGCTCGCCGTACGCAGTCACAACACCGCGCTGGTGCTGGATCTGCTGCGTACGGCCGGTGCGGAGGGCATCAGCCGGCTCGAACTCGCCGAGCGGACCGGGCTCACCCCGCAGGCCGTCAGCAAGATCACCGCCCGGCTGCGGGAGCAGGGATTCGCGGCGGAGGCGGGGCGGCGGGCGTCCACCGGGGGCAAGCCGCGGACCGTGCTGCGGCTGGTGCCTCAGGCGGGGCACGCGGTGGGGGTGCATCTGGACCGCGACGAGCTGCGGGCGGTGCTCTGCGATCTCACCGGGGCGGTCGTCGGCGAGGTCCGGGCCGGCCTGGACTTCGGGGCCGGGGCCGAGGCGGTGGTCGAGGCCGCGGCACGGGAGGTGGAGGTGCTGGTGTCCGGGGCGCGGGCGTCCCTCCTGGGAATGGGCGTCGCCTCTCCGGGCCCTCTCGACCACACCAACGGCGTCCTGCACCGCGTCACCGGATTCCCGGAGTGGGACGGCTTCGCGCTGCGGGACGCGCTGGCCGGGCGGCTCGGGATTCCCGTCGTGGTCGACAAGGACACCAACGCGGCGGCGCTCGGGCTGGCCGTCGCGGGCGAGGGCGGGTCGTTCGCGTATCTGCATCTCGGTACGGGGCTCGGTGCCGGTCTGGTGATCGGCGGCAGCGTGCACCGGGGGGCGCGGACCGGGGCGGGGGAGTTCGGCCACCAGGTCATCCAGCTCGACGGGCCGGTGTGCGGATGCGGGGGGCGCGGATGCATCGAGGCGTTGTGCCTGGCGGCGGTGGGACGGGGGGACTTGGCGGAGGCGGCTCGGGTGCTGGGGGCCGGGGCGGCGAATCTCGTCGGGCTGCTGGACATCGATCAGGTGCTCCTCGGCGGTCGTACGGTCGCCGCGGCGCCGGAGGTCTTCGTGCGGGGCGTCGCCGGGGTGCTGGCGGAGCGGGCTCGGCGGGAGGGGGCGCTCGGCGGGGCGGTTCCCGTGCGGGTCGCCTCCGGCGGGGTGGCGGAGGGGGCGGCGCAGCTGATGCTTGCACCGGTGTTCGGACGGGCGGACGGCTGACGTCTGCCTGGGGTGGGGGTGGGGGTGGGGGTGGAGGTGCGGATGTGTGCGGGGCGTACGGGGCTGGGCCCCTGGGACGGCGTACGGGTCTGTGGCCGCGGGGCGTAGACGTCTGGGCCTGCGGGGCGTAGGCGTCCGGGCCTCCGGAGCGGCCTCTGGAGCGGCGTGCGCGTCTGCGCCGATCGGGCGGATTCGCGCCGCCGTTCGAGGTGCCCGTTCGGTATGGCGCCGTCCGTCGGCCGCCTCGCCCGGGATGGTCATGTGTTCATGCGACTGTGCACGCCCCTGTCCCTCTGCCTCGCCGCAGCCGCCGTTCTCGCCCCCCTGCCGTCGGCGGTCGCGTGGGCGGACTCCGCTGCGCCCTGCGCGGGCGCCGACGACCAGCGTTTTCCGCTCACCAGCCGGATCCATGGCGGTCCCACCTCCTACGAGGCCGGCGGCGGTTACGGCACCTGGTACATCGACCTGACCAACACCACCCGCCAGACCTGCGCCGCCGTACACCCCGTCCTCGTACTCGTCGACGACAAACGTGCCCTCAAGGCCTCGCAGCCCAAGCTGGAGTTCTACGACGGGGCGACGGCCCGCGGCGTCCGCTTCGAGACCACCGACGCGCACGAGCTCATCGGCGTGTTCGACGCGGACGGCTTCCCCGGGTTCACCGTGGGTCCCGGCAAGACCGTCAGCGTCAAGGTCCGGCTCTCCCTCACCTCCGACGCCGTGACGAACGCGGTCACCGCCAATGCGGCCCTCGTACAGCGCCACAACCAGGACGGCGACTGGATCGGGCAGTCCAACGACTACCGGTTCGGGATCGGCGTCGAACCCGGGCCCATCCCCGTCCCCACCCCCACCGCGGTTCCCCGGTCCGCCACACCCAGCGGCTCGGGCACCCCGCTCCCCACGGCCGAGGAATCCACGCCGACGAAGGAGCCGGAACAGACCCCGGTGGCCGAGGAGAGCGCGGGCGACGGCGGAGGCGGTGGGGACGGCGCGGATGAAGGAGGCGACGGAGACGAAGGCGGGGGAGGAGGGAGAGAGGGCCGGGACGACATCTGGGCCGGTGAAGGTGCCCGTGAAGGTGCCGGTTCGCGGGCCTGGGAGCTTGCGCGGACCGGGCTCGGGGCCGGGCACGGTGCTCTCGCCGGCGCCACCGTCCTGTTGGTCGCCGGAGGGGGCGCGTATCTGATGGCGCGCAGGCGGCGCTGAGCCGCGCGGGCGCGGGGGTCCGCGATCACCACCGGTCGCCCCGTCTGCGACGATCCCTCCCGTGGACTACCCGAACGACCAGGCCCCCGGCGCCCCCGTCCGCGCCGGCATCCCCGAGCACGGGCGCATCCCCAAGTACTACGCCGTGAAGGCGCGGATCGCCGCCCTCCTGGAGGAGCTGGGGGAGGGCAGCCTCATCCCCACCGAGCGCGACCTCTCCGAGCGGTACGACGTCGCCCGCGAGACCGTGCGCCAGGCCGTGCGCGAGCTGGTGCTGGAGGGGCGGCTCAGACGGCAGGGGCGGGGCACCGTCGTCGCCGGGCCCAAGCTGGAGCAGCCGCTGTCCCTCGCCAGCTACACGGAGGGCGTACGGCGGCAGGGGCGCAGGCCCGGTCGTCACCTCGTCGGCCTCGACCGCTTCCCCTGCCCGGAGGCGCTCGCCGCCGAGATCGGCCTCACCCGCGGCGAACCCGTCTGGCACCTGGAGCGTGTGCTGCTCGCCGACGACGAGCGGGTCGGCCTGGAGAGCACCTACGTCGCCGTCTCCCGCGTCCCGCGCCTCGACACCGACTTCGAGCCCGACTCCTCCTTCTACCTCTACCTCCAGGAGCAGGGCATCGGCTTCGGCGACGCCGACGAGCGCGTCGAGACCGTGCTCGCCACCCCGCGCGAGGCCCTTCTGATCGGCACCCCGCCCGCCCTGCCGATGCTGCTGATCCACCGGGTCTCCAGGGACACCGAGGGACGCCCGCTGGAGCGGGTGCGGGGCCTGTACCGAGGGGACCGGTTCTCCTTCACGGCCCACCTCACGGGCTGAGAACGACCCGCACGGCACTCTCTCCGAATATCACGAAAAGATAACAGGTCTAGCCCAAACGCGATGGCTCGTTCACGCTCTCCTTGTCAGCCGGACCTTTCCGGTTCCCCGATCGCGAGGAGCGTTGCCGCCGTGAGAGTGACAGTCGTCGGAGCAGGCGTGGTGGGCACCATGCACGCCTGGCAAGCAGTGGAACGCGGCCATCAGGTCGTACAGATCGAGCGGGAAGCGGAGGCGCGCGGCGCCTCGCTGCGCAACTTCGGGCAGATCTGGGTCAGTGGACGCGCGGGCGGGGAAGAGCTCGAAACCGCCCTCCGGGCCCGGGAGTTGTGGGAGGGGATCGGCGGGCGCGTGCCCGGCCTCGGGTTCCGGGCCATCGGATCCCTCACCCCCGTGCGCGGCCCCCTCGAACTCGCCGTCGCCGAGGCCGCCGTGGCACGTGCGGACGCCGCCGCCCGTGGCTACAAGCTGCTGACGCCCGGCGAGGCGCGCGCCCTGAACCGCGCGCTGCGCGGCGACTTCACCGCCGCCCTGTACTGCGAGCGCGACGCCGCCGTCGAGCCGCGCACCGCTCAGCGCGCCCTGCGCGCAGAGCTGTCGAAGTCCCCGAACTACACCTTCCTGCCGGGACGCGAGGTGCGCGAGGTGGTCGGCACGGGTGCCGTCCGCGACGACCACGGCGATGTGCACCACGCCGACGTGGTCGTGCTGTGCACCGGCGCCTGGCTGGGCGGGCTCGTCCGTGAGCTGGCGGGTCCCGACCTGCCGGTCCGCCGCGTGCGGCTCCAGATGATGCAGACCGACCCGCTGGGCGAACCGCTCACCACCTCGGTCGCCGACGCGGACAGCTTCCGCTACTACCCCGCCTACGCCTCCCCGGCCCTGGACGAGCTCGACGCCCGGCAGCCGCAGGCGCGCACCGCCGCCGAGCACGGGATGCAGCTGCTCATGGTGCAGCGCGCCGACGGCGGTCTGACCATCGGCGACACCCACGAGTACGAGCACCCCTTCGCCTTCGACACCCTTGAGGACCCCTACGACCACCTCACCGAGGTCGTCGAATCCCTCCTCGGCCGGCCGCTCCCGAAGATCCGGCGCCGCTGGGCCGGGGTGTACGCGCAGTGCACCGACACCAGCCGGGTGGTGCACCGGCAGCAGGTGAGCGACGGGGTGTGGCTGGTCACCGGGCCCGGCGGGCGCGGTATGACCTGCTCGCCCGCGATAGCCGAGACGACCGCGAACGAACTGGGCTGGTGAGGAAGTCGACCATGCAGAACACCGACAACAACGACATCCGGCTCGTCGTCCTGGACATGGCCGGCACCACCGTCGCCGACGACGGGCTCGTCGAGGAGGCCTTCGCGGCCGCCGCGCGGCACCTCGGCGCGGACCCCGACTCGATGGTGGACTACGTCCGCGCCACCATGGGCGAGTCCAAGATCTCCGTCTTCCGGCATCTGTTCGGGCAGGAGACGCGGGCACAGGAGGCCAACAAGGCCTTCGAGGCGGCGTACGCGGCACTCGTCGACGCGGGCCGGGTCGCGGCCCTGCCCGGTGCGCGCGAGACCATCGAGGAGCTCAGGTCGCAGGGCCGTACGGTCGTGCTGACCACCGGCTTCGCGCGCACCACGCAGGACGCGATCCTGGCCGCGCTCGGCTGGCAGGACCTGGTGCCGCTCACGTTGTGCCCCGCCGACGCCGGGAGCCGGGGGCGTCCGTATCCCGACATGGTCCTCACCGCGTTCCTGCGTACGGCGGCCGCGGACGACGTGCGGCAGATCGCCGTCGTGGGCGACACCTCGTACGACATGCTCAGCGGTGTCCGCGCGGGCGCGGGCGTGGTCGCCGGTGTCCTGACCGGGGCGCACGACGCGGACGCGCTGCGCACGGCCGGAGCGACCCATGTGCTGGACTCCGTGGGCGGATTGCCGGGAGTACTCACATGAGCAGCGGCATCCGCTTCGACTCCGTCACGGTCGCCTACGACGGCAACGTCGTCCTCGACTCCCTCGACCTCACCGTCGAGCCCGGCGAGGTGATGGCCCTGCTCGGGCCGTCCGGCTCCGGCTTCTGGTCGCCAACGGCGACGTGCAGATGAACTATGCCCAGTCCAAGGACATGCCCGGCCCCGGCATCTGGTTCCCGGCGAAGCAGGGCGGGCGGTGGCTTCGGCGCCCGCTCGGACGTCAAGGCCGCCGACGCCAACGCCGTCGCGCTCGCCCGGCTGATGGACTGCGTGGACATCTTCACCCCGGACTGGAACGACATCGACAAGAACCTCGCGTCGTACGTCGAGGGCTGGAAGTCGGCCACCGGCAGCTGACCGGCTCCACCGCGGCTGCCTCACTGGTACCGCGTGATCGACGGGGTCCGTATCAGGCAGGGCTGATTAGGCTGGGGGCGTCGGTACGCCGTGGTTCCGGCGCCCCCAGCTCATGACCGTACGCACGCCAGGAGACGCAAGACATGGCAGACCGCAAGCCCATCGAGTCGTGGCTCACCGACATGGACGGGGTGCTCATCCACGAGGGTGTCCCCATTCCCGGCGCCGACTCCTTCCTGAAGAAGCTGCGTGAGTCCGGCAGGCCGTTCCTCGTGCTCACCAACAACTCCATCTACACCCCGCGCGACCTGCACGCCCGGCTGCGCCGCATGGGTCTGGACGTACCGGAGGGGAACATCTGGACGTCCGCGCTGGCCACCGCCCAGTTCCTCGCCGACCAGCGGCCCGGCGGCAGTGCGTACGTCATCGGCGAGGCGGGTCTGACCACCGCTCTGCACGACGTCGGCTACATCCTGACCGACCACGAGCCCGACTTCGTGATCCTCGGCGAGACCCGGACGTACTCCTTCGAGGCCATGACGAAGGCCGTGCGGCTCATCAACGACGGCGCCCGGTTCATCGCCACCAACCCCGACAACGTCGGCCCCTCCGTCGAGGGCGCCCTGCCCGCCACCGGCTCGGTCGCGGCTCTGATCACCGCGGCGACCGGCAAGAAGCCGTACTTCGTCGGCAAGCCCAACCCGCTGATGATGCGGGCCGGGCTGAACGCGATCGGCGCCCACTCGGAGACCTCCGCCATGATCGGCGACCGTATGGACACCGATGTCCTCGCCGGCCTGGAGGCCGGGATGCGGACCTTCCTGGTGCTGACCGGCGTCACCCAGCCGGCGGAGGTCGACCGCTTCCCGTTCCGGCCGTCCGAGATCGTGGACTCGATCGCGGAGCTGGTCGACCGGGTCTGAGACGTGGGTTCGAAACCTGGACCAACCCGTTCGGAGTAGTAGAAGGCCCCTGGGAGATGCGTCGGTGGGCCCGTGGGGGGAGTCTCCAGATATCTGGAGGTTTCACGATGGGCTCACTACGCCTCACTCTCTGTACAGGACTCCTGGCCGCCGCCGCACTCGTTCCGACGGCCCACGCGGCGGAGGGCGGAGTCTCCGTGACCCCGTCGACCCCGGCCCCCGGCGCCGCGGTGGCGCTGCGGGTGAGCGGCTGCGGCGGGACGTCCGGCACCGCCGCCTCGCCGGCGTTCGTGTCCGACGCACGGCTGGTCGGCGTCGGCGGCGCCATGGCCGGCGAGACACAGGTCCGCTCGGCGGCCCAGCCCGGCTCGTACGACGTGAAGGTCACCTGCTCCGGGTCCGTGGTCAACGGCAGGCTCACCGTCGCCGGGGCGTCGTCGCAGGACGCGTCCCAGCCGGATCCGCTCTCCGCCGCGGCCTCGCCCGTCGCCCCCGTCGACGCGGGCGGCGGCGGCACCGCGCACTTCGCCTCCGTGGACGCCCACGCGGAAGGTCCCGGCACCGCCCACGCGGTCGTCGGTCTCGTCCTCGCCGGACTCGCCGCGGTCGCCGTCGGGCTGCGCAGTGCCCGCCGGAGCCGCGAGGCGGGCTGAGGGCGCCGGTCACCATGTCCGACGGTGCGGGTTCCACCGGGACCGGGCGGCTCGTGACCTGTGCGGCCTGGGCCGTGCTGCTGTTCGGCCTGTGGCTGTGGGGCCGCGAGGTGACCGGCATTCCGTCGGGGACCTCCGGTGCCGCGACGGGCGACGTGGCCGGAGTGGGCCGCCCGGCCGGGGCGGAACTCCCGCCCGCGGCCGAGCCGTTGGCGGATGCGCTGCCGCAGCGCATCGACATCCCCGAGCTGGGTGTGCAGGCGCCGGTCGTCGGCCGCGGCCTGGACCGGCAGGGGGCGATCGAACCGCCGCCCTTCGACCAGCCGGGAGTGGTGGGCTGGTACGCGGCCGGGGTGAAACCCGGGGCGGCCGGCACCGCGCTGATGGTGGGGCACGTGGACACCACGACCCGGCCCGCCGTCTTCTACAAGATCAGCACGATGCAGCCCGGCGAGACGGTCCGGGTGGTCCGCGCCGACGGCAAGGTCGCCGACTTCACCGTGGAGGACGTACAGGTCCTGCCCCGCGACGACTTCGACGCCCGCCAGGCCTACGGACCACGGCAGGCGGGCCGCGCCGAGCTGCGACTGATCACCTGCGGCGGCAGCTTCGACCGGGCGGCCAACCACTACACGGCCAACGTGGTGGTGTCGGCGTACCTCACCGGCACGGGACCGTAGACCCTGACGGGGCACCTGGCCCGGCCGGCGGCTCGCTCCCCCCGAAGCCACCGACCGGGCAGGTCCTCGACCGCGCTCGCGCGGGCTGCGGGAGTAACCCGGCGACCGGCGCGGGAGGTCCGAAAACCACGGTGGGTGCACATCCGGCCGGTGGCCGGGACCGGATGGAACGACTCTAGAACGGATGACACCCCTGGGCCTAGAGGAAGTTGACGCAAAGCCCCAACCTGGTGGCTCTCCGTCATCCCCGCAGGTGACACTGTGCCCCGGCCGTCCAGGTAACAGGTCTCCGACAAGCGCCGTGCGGTCTCGTGACCGGTGCGGTGGGTATGTCACGATTGACCCCTGGAACGGTGCACCCAAGGGGGAGTTGGATGTACGGCAGCAGGGCGGCCGCAGTGGTGCTCGGGGCGGGACTGCTGATCGCGGGATGCTCCTCCGGGGACGGAGGGGACGACGCCGGTCAGGGTGCGAAGATCACCCAACAGCCCAAGGGCGTGGACCCGTTCTGGGTGAACCCGGACGGCAACGCGGCCCGGCAGGTCGCCGCCTACGAGAAGGACGGCAAGAAGGACGACGCCGAGCAGATCAGAAAGATCGCCGAGCAGCCGACGGGGGAGTGGATCGGCCCTGAGAATCCCGAGCAGGAGGCCCAGGGCTTCACCGAGGCCGCCGAGAAGTCCGACCGTACGGCGCTGCTCGTCCTCTACAACATCCCGCACCGCGACTGCGGCCAGTACTCGCAGGGCGGCGCGGCCGACGGCAACGCCTACCGCGCCTGGATCGACGGCGTGGCCAAGGGCATCGGCGACCGCTCCGCGATGGTCGTCCTGGAGCCGGACGCCATATTGCACCTGGTGAACGGCTGCACCCCGGACGAGTTCCACGAGGAGCGCTACGACCTCCTCAAGGGTGCCATCGCCAAGCTGAAGTCCCTGAAGAACACCAAGGTGTACCTGGACGCCGGGAACGCGGGCTGGGGCCACCCGGACCAGATCTTCCAGCCCCTCCAGTCGGCGGGCATCGACCAGGCCGACGGCTTCGCCCTCAACGTCTCCAACTTCTACTCCACCCAGGACTCCATCGCCTACGGCAAGCAGCTCTCGGCGAAGGTCGGCAACAAGCACTTCGTCATCGACACCAGCCGCAACGGCAACGGCCCCTACACGGCGGGCAACCCGGACGAGCGCTGGTGCAATCCGCCGGGCCGGGCGCTGGGGGAGGCGCCGACGACAAAGACCTCGGACCCCCTTGTGGACGCCTACCTCTGGGTCAAGCGCCCAGGAGAGTCGGACGGCGAATGCAAGGGCGGCCCCAAAGCGGGCCAATGGTGGCCGACCTACGCTTTGAAACTGGCGCAGGCGTCAACTCCTTAGGGGCGCGGGGCCGCATCAACATGCGGCCCCGCCGCGTGTGCGCGACAAGCCACAGCGCTCCCGCGCCCGACAACCCAAAGGCGGGAGCGCTACGGCACCTTCACCCACTGCGCCTTGCTCGGCGTGCCCTGGTCGTCGTCGACGAACAGCATGTACCAACCGGACTGCACCAGATTCCGGCTCTTCGGCACCGTCACCGTGATCTTGTTTCCGGACGTCTTGAAGTCCAGCGCGATGGAGCGCTGATCGACGTCCGTCACATGGGTGGACGCGCTCGGGCGGATCAGCCGGACCTTCTTGATCGTCGACGCGTGCTGCGAGGTGAACGTCCCCGACGCGCCGCGCGCGATCGTCTGCGGTCCGCCCGACAGGGACGGCCGTGAGTCCCGGTACAGATACGGCGGCGTGTAGATCTCGATGCGCTGCTCGAACTTGCCCGGCTTGGTGTTGGCCTTGTCCCCGTACAGCGAGTCGGACCCGAAGAACATGATCCGCCCGTCGGGCAGCAGGATCGACCCGGAGTGGTAGTTCCGGCCCACCAGCGGGTCGGCCACCCTGGTGAAGCTGTTGCTGTCCGGGTGGTAGAGCCGCGCCTGGAGGATGTTGGAGTCGCCGCGGCCCCGGTAGTCCTCCGAGCCGCCCGACACCAGCACGCTGTCGTCGGGCAGGATCGAGGACTGCGGGTAGCGCGTGCCCTTCTCCAGCGTCGGCCCGTTCACAAACCTGGGGTTGGCGGACTTCAGATCGATCAGCCGGGTCCGGTTGCTGGACAGCTTGGACTCGCCGACGCCACCGCCGCCGATGACCATGTACTTCTCGTTCTGCGCCGGAGGCAGCAGCACGGTCCCGGACGTCTCCATCTCATTGGCGTCGCTCAGCCCCGGCAGCTTGCTGAACTTGTTGGTGGTCACGTCCCAGATGCCCGGGTCGCGGCCCACGTTGTCGGGGCCGTAGCCCGCGTTGGAACCGGAGTAGAAGATCTTCCCGTTCTGCATCAGGAACAGCGCCGGGTAGGTCGGGAACTGCCGGATCTTCGGCGTGTACGTCCACTTCCTGGTCTTCGGGTCGAAGATCTCGTTCTTGCCCGGGACCAGCTGGCCGATGTCGTCGAGGCCGGAGACGCTGAGGATCTTGCCGTCGCTCAGAGTGGTGAGCGTCGGGTACCAGCGGGCCTCGTTCATCGGGTCGACCTTGATGTACTTCTCGGCGACCGGGTCGAACTCGTAGGCGTCCCGGATCCCCTGGAAGTCCTTCTTGTCGAGGGCGAGCTTCTGCGCGATGCCGTACGTGTTGCGCGCGTCGGCGCCGGTCAGGCCCTGCACCCGGTAGTTGTCCTGGGTGCCGGTCTCGTACTTGGAGCCGCTCTGCCTCGCCTCGACGTAGATACGGCCCAGACCCGGGTCGTTGCGCAGGAACGCGCCGGTGCCCGGGTCGAAGACCTTCTTCGCGCGCGGCACGAGGACCGGATCCTTCGACACGAAGGTCTTGCCGTTCTCCTTGCCGGTGAACTTGGTCCCCGCGGGCAGCGTGATCGGCTTGTCCGGGTTCTCGTTGTGCACCACCATCAGGCCGCCGGCCTTGGTGACGTCGCCCTTGAGCTTCTCGTACCGCTTGGTGCCGCCGGCGATCAGCAGATTGCCGTTGGCCAGTTGGGTGTGGCCGGTGCAGAACAGGTCGGCGGGTGTCGGCACCTTCTTGATGGTGCCCTTGACCGGGTCCCAGATGCGGGTGTCGAACTTCTTCGCGTCGAAGTTGTCCTGGTTGTTGCCCGACCCCGCGATCAACAGCACCTTGCCCGTGTGCAGGAGCGCCGCGTGGATGGTGTCCTGGCGGTACTCCTTGGGGAACTCGATGATGTCCCAGTGGCCGTTCTCGGCCTTGTACTCGGGTCTGTTGATCTTGTACTGGTGGTACTGCTCGGTTCCGAAGCGGTACAGCCAGGGACCGTTCATCCCGGCCAGCGCGAGTACCACCGCCGTGCCTATCGCAAGTCTGCGGGCGCGGCGGCGACCGGCACTGTCGTTCATTCCTTACGTCCCCCAAGTCCACCGAGCGCGATCTGCATGTTCTGGTCGTTGCCCCCGTTCGAGGCGGCCCAGCTCGGCCGTTGCTGCGGCGCGTGCGGAGCGTGCGGCGGCGGGGCCGCCGGGGCCGGGGGCGGAACCGCGTCCTGTGGCTCGGTGACCACAGGATCGGCGGGCTTCTTCCTGTCCTGGCGCAGTGCGTGGCGCCAGGCGAAGATCGGAGAGGCGGTGATCAGCATGGCGAAGACCGCCCAGGTGATCATCGCGGGGTGGGAGTGCCCGTACACGAAGCCGGCGGCGAGCGAACCACCGAAGACCAGGATGAAGAACCAGTGGATCCTGAAGGTCCCGAACAGCGTGTCGGGGCTGGCCGAGTCGCCCTTGGGCGTCACCACGAACTTGCTCTTGCGGCGCAGTACGGCGTCCATCAGCGACCGGGCGTAGATCGGCGCCGACAGCGCCGACATCACCATGCCCGCGACACCGCCGGAGCCCTCCGGCTCGTGCGGTGAGACGTTGTGGCGCCGGTTCCAGATGTACAGGCCGATCTGCAGCGCGGACGCGTTGCCGTAGAGCATCAGCCACACGGTCGGGTCGATGTTCACACCCGAGGCGCCCAGGCCCAGGAACAGCGCGCAACTCAGCGCCGCCAGGATCCAGTTGAGGGCGGACATCGGGTAGAAGATGATCATCATCGTGTAGTTGAACAGCTTGCCGGGCGGCAGCGAGAAGAAGCCCTTCCAGTACTGCTTGAGGATCGTCTCGTACGTCCCGCGCGACCAGCGCATCTGCTGGGTGAAGAAGTCCGTCCAGGCGTTCGGGCCCTCGCCGACGGCCAGCACGTCCGGCGTGTACACGGAGCGCCACTTCCTGCCCGTCGCAGGGTTCTTGGCGCGGTGCATCTCGAAGCCGGTGGCCATGTCCTCGGTGATCGAGTCGTACAGGCCGCCGATCTGCTTGATGGCCTTGATGCGCACGGCGTTGGAGGTGCCGACGAACATCGGGGCGCCGTAGCGGTTGCCGGCCCGCTGGATCAGCGCGTGGAAGAGGAACTGCTGCGACTCGGCGGCCTTGGTGACAAACGTGTCGTAATTGCCGTACACCTGCGGGCCGATGACGAAGCCGACGTCCGGGTCGCGGAAGTAACCGAGCATCCGCTCCAGGTAGTTGGGCAGCGGCACATGGTCGGTGTCGACGGAGGCGAAGAAGTCGTACTCGTCGCCGTGCGCCTCCAGCCAGGCGTTGTAGTTGCCGTGCTTGGTCTTGGCGCGGTGCGGGCCCTTGGGCTGGTTCCAGTGCGCGACACCCTTGCGGGTGAAGTGGTGCACGCCGAGGCGGGCGCAGACCTCCTTGACGGCCGGGTCGTCGCCCTCGTCCAGCAACCAGACGTGCAGCAGGCCCCGGTGACGCAGCCTCACGGCCGCTTCCAGGGTCTTCGTCACCATCTCCAGCGGCTCCTTGCCGGGCACGAAGGAGGTGAGGAAGGCGACACGGGTGCCGGTCTCGGGCACGACCGGGACCGGGTCGCGGGCGACCAGGGTGGCGTGCGCGTTCGACAGCACGTTCATGCAGCGGAAGAACTCGATCAGACCGATCGAGACGAGCATGACGACGTCGAGGGCCGGCAGGAAGTCGTAGGCCGGGTAGTCGCGTTCGGTCCAGTGCTCCGGCTGGAGCAGCCAGGCGAGCAGGACCAGCGAGAGCAGCGGCGCCGCGCCCAGCATCAGCGCGGCCCGTACCCGGTGCGGTTCCTGTGAGAGCAGGGAGCGGTACTGCACCTTGTACGGCTTGCCGGGGTCCGGCTGGGTGAGGGGGCCCGCAAGCCGGCTGTAATGCTCGTAGTCGTATCTCGGCAGGGTCTTCTTTATCCGGCGGAACTGCCCGGTCCGGTGCGAAGGCATCCTCAGCTGGGTGGTCTGTGACGGGTCGAATTCCCGCCGGGCGCCGGACGGCGTCGACGTCATGAGTCATCCCCCCACACGCAGTTCACCGCGTGTCTGTGTCGGTTCCGATCGGCCGTCAGGTCCCCCTCGACCCGCACGGCCGCGTCAAATGGGCCACAGGCTCTCCACACCTTATAGACATGGACTGCGACCCTCCGGTTGCATGATGCCCCCCTCGGCATCCGTTCATGAACGGGGCCCCTTCTCCCCGCAGACCTGGCAACCGTTTACCTACCCCCCAAGTGCCGCGAAATCGCCGCAGCTTGAACAACCAGGGTTCTACGGTGTTCAGCATGATCGCAAGATGCGAAACGCGGTGTTTACCGGTCATACGCGTTCATTGTGGCGCGTGTGGGGATCTTGTGGATCAGTCGTGTCGGTCGTTGACAGGCGGGCACGGATGTTGCCGAAGTGGTCCCTTATGGCCTCCTCGGCACGTATGGAATCACCGGACCGGACCGCGTCCAGGATCTCCCGGTGCTGGCGGCAGGTGACCCTCGGGTCCTGCGGCACGTCCAGCAGATCCCGCTGAACACGGTGGAAGGCGTCCCAGAACGCCTCCAGCACCTCGCTCAGCAACACGTTGTCCAGCCCTCGGTAGAGGGTGGCGTGAAACGCTCGGTCGGTCTCGGCGAGGCCGGCTCCCTGTGCGGCCTCCTGTTCCATACGGACGACAAGACCTTCCAGTTCAATCAGGTCGGTTTCCGGCAGTCGTCCGGCCAGCCGGGCGACCAGTCCGCTCTCCACCGCCTCGCGCAGTTCGAGCAGCTGGAGCAGGGAGTCCTCGCCCCGGTAGTGCCCGGCGACTGTGCGGAAGGCCAGGCCCTCGATCATGGGTGCGAGGGTCATCGGGCCGACATAGGTGCCGAAGCCGTGCCGGATCTCGACGATGCCCATCGCCTGGAGCGCCTTCAGCGCCTCCCGCACCGAGTTCCGGCTCGCGCCGAGGAACACCATCAGCTCGGGCTCGGTCGGCAGTGGGGCCCCGGAGGGCAGCCGCCGCTCGACGATGAGCTTCTTGATCCGCTCCTGCAGGTCTCGGGCTGCCATGGCCAGAGGGTATCCGGCCAATCGGGGGGAGGCTCCGGTTCCGGCCATACGAAAGAACCCGGCCATGGAACCCGGCCATGGAACCCGGTCATGGAACCCGGTCATGCGGAAGGCCCCCTCGCGATGGCGAGAGGGCCTTCCGGTCGGTGCGCCGCCAGGGACTCGAACCCCGGACCCGCTGATTAAGAGTCAGCTGCTCTAACCAACTGAGCTAGCGGCGCCTGCTGACAACGAGAACTCTACCCGACCTCCAGGGGTGCTCCCGACCAACAGGGGAGGTCCGGGCTCCGGCCCTCCGCGCCGCCGAGGGGGCGCTCGGGCGGCCGTACATCATTCGGACCGTCAACATGCGCGCCGGGAAGACAGTTGGGAAACTGTGCAATGTGCACATTTGCGGACATTTGAATCAGGAATGTGAGGGGAATCGCATGGTGGCTCCGGTATTCGAGGAATTCGATCCCGTGAGCGACTGCGAATGCCCCGGATGCGTCCACTGGCGACGGGTGGGCCCGCGTCCTCTCGCCGGCCGCTTCGGCGGTCACCCGGCCGCCCGGCGCGCCCTGGTCGTGGCCGCCGCCGCGTCCGCCGCCGTCGGCGCGGGCCAGCCGGCCATGGCCCTCACCGCCTCCCACGCCCCTCACCGGCCCGGCGTCCCCGCGGACGGCGGCGCCGACACCCCGCAGGGCGGGGAGTCCGACACCCCCCAGGGCGGCAGAGCGCCGCTGCACGGCCCCCGCGGGAAACCGGCGGGGCCCGTCTCCCCGGCCGACGCCCCGGCGACCACCCGTACGGACATCATCAACCGGGCCAAGACCTGGATCGCCGCGAAGGTGCCGTACAGCATGGAGGACTACTGGTCCGACGGTTACCGGCAGGACTGCTCGGGCTATGTCTCCATGGCCTGGGGACTGCCGGGCAACGAATGGACCGGCAGCCTCGGCGAGTACGGGGTGAAGATCGCCAAGGAGGAACTCCAGCCCGGCGACATCCTGCTGTTCCACAATCCCGACAACCCCGAGAAGGGCTCGCACGTCGTGATCTTCGGCGGCTGGACGGACTACACGCACACCAAATACACCGCCTACGAACAGACACCCCCGCACGCCCGCCGCCAGTCGACCCCCTACGCCTACTGGAGCAACTCCGACCGGTACGTCCCCTACCGGTACAAGGGAGTGACCAAGACCGCGGCGGGCGCGGAACCGGCCAGTACCACCAAAGGGGTGCCGTACCCGGGAGCGGAGTTCTTCGGCCCCGGGGCGAACAACGACTACGTCACCCAGCTCGGCCGGATGCTGATCGCCCGCGGCGCCGGCGCCTACTACACCAAGGGCCCGAGCCCCGTCTGGTCGGACGCGGACCGACGGGCGACCCAGGCGTTCCAGCAGGCCCAGGGCTGGACCGGGGCGGCCGCCGACGGCCTGCCCGGACCGGTCACCTGGGACCTGCTGACGACCGGGAAGGGCAAGAACATCCCGGCCGCGGCGGGCGGCACGGCCAAGACGCCCGCGGCGGCCGGCACCGCCGGACGGCCTGCCTCGCACGGGGTCCCCGGCTATCCCGGCCGGAACCTGTTCCGTCCGGGGGAGGAGAACGAGTACGTCACCCAGCTGGGGCAGCGGCTGGTCGAGAAGGGTTTCGGCTCCTTCTACGCCACCGGGCCGGGGCCGCGCTGGGGCGAGGCGGACCGGCGGGCGGTCGAGGCCTTCCAGCGCTCCCAGGGGTGGCGGGGCGGCGCGGCGGACGGCTATCCGGGCCCGGAGACCTGGCGGCGGCTCTTCTCATGACCCGGAACGACCACGGCGGGCCGTACGTCCCCATGCCCCCGGCCCGCCCGTCCCCGTGACCCCCACCCGCCCGTCCCCATGACCCCCACCCGCCCGTCCCTGTGACCCGTCTGCACCACCTGGCGACCCGTCTGCACTACCTGACGACCCGTCTGTACCACCTGTTGTGACGCATCTGGCGCGGAGGCTGGAGGCACGCATGAGTACGACCACATCCCACTCGCCCGAGCCGGAGGGACCTCCCGAGGGACCGTCCCGTCCCGCCCGGCTGATCCAGAACGAGGCGACCACCGAGATCCCCGTCCATCTGCTGTTCCGTGACGACCCCGACCCGTCACCGGTGCCGCTGCGGACCGCGGTGGTGGCCCGCAGACAGGGCACCGGCGAGCAGCCGCGGCTCAGACGTCCGGTCCCCGCCAAGGCCCGGCCGGTCCCGGAGCTCGACCCCGACCTGACCGAACGCCCGGCGCGGGTGCTGCCCGGGGCGGCCGGGGTGTTCGCCGGCGTCAGCGGGGTGGCCGGGTGCCTGGCCGCCTCCTGGTGGGCCGGCGTGCTGCCGTCGCTCGCCGTGGAGGCGCTGCGGCTGCCGGCCTACGCGGGTGCCGGTGTCGGCCCGGCCCAGTGGGCGGCGTACGCCGGGGCCGGGGCGCTCGGTCTCGTCGGCTTCGGCGGGCTGGCCCGGGGCACCACCGGGCGGGCCTGGGTGCTCGGCCTGTTCGGCCGCTACCGGGGGACGGTCCGGCGCACCGGCCTGCTCTGGATCAATCCGCTGGTGCTGCGCCGCCGGGTCGACGTACGGCTGCGGCACTGGCGCAGCGAGCCGATGCCCGCGGCCGACGGCAACGGGGTCGCGCTGCGGGTGGTGGTGCTCGTGGTGTGGCGGGTGCGGGACACCGCGCGGGCCGCGCTCGGGGTCGAGGACCACGAGTCGTATCTGCGCGAGTGCGTCGAAGCCGCGCTGGCCCGGGTGCCGGTGGAGATGCCGGGTGCGTCGAAGGGCGCCGTGGAGGTGGCCACGGACGCGCTGACCCGGATGGTCGTGGCGGACGCGGCGCCCGTCGGGCTGGAGGTGTTCTCCGTGCAGCCCGTCCGGGTGGAGTACGCCCCGGAGGTGGCCGCCGCCATGCACCGCCGCCGGATCGCCGCACTGGACGCGCAGCAGCGGGCCACCGTCCTCAGCTCCGTCGTGGACTCGGTGGAGGACACTGTGACCCGGCTGACGATGCGCGGACTCGTCGAACTCGACGACTACGAGCGCAAGGTGCTGGTGCGGGACCTGACCGTGGCGTTCTGTTCGGGGCGCGCGGAGGCGGCGCCGTGATTGGTATGGACATGTTCAACTAACGGCAATAATCTGAAACTTGGTCTAGACCTGCACAGCTCACTGAACTTCCCCCACGTTCTCCAGGAGCGGCAGCATGCGTACAAAGACCAAGTTGTCCGCAGCCGTGCTGGGCGTGGCAACCGCCGGAGCCTTCGTGCTCTCCACCGGCGGTGCCAGCGGGCACGGCTACACCGACCTCCCCATCAGCAGGCAGAAGCTCTGCCAGAACGGCACCGTGACCAATTGCGGCGACATCCAGTGGGAGCCGCAGAGCGTCGAGGGCCCCAAGGGCTTCCCGGCGGGCGGCCCCGCCGACGGACAGCTCTGCAACGGCGGGCTGAGCCGGTTCGCCCAGCTCAGCTCGCCCAGGACGCCGTCCGGCGCCGCCTGGCCGACGACCAGGGTGACGGGCGGTCAGAGCTACACCTTCCGCTGGCAGTTCACCGCCATGCACGCCACGACCGACTTCAAGTACTACGTCACCAAGCCGGGCTGGAACCAGAACCACGCCCTGTCCCGCTCGGACCTCAACACCACACCGTTCCTCACGGTCCCCTACAACGGGCAGCGCCCGCCCTCCACGCTCAGCCACAGCGGCACACTGCCGTCCGGTCTGAGCGGTCATCACGTCATCCTCGCGGTCTGGACGATCGCCGACACGGGCAACGCGTTCTACGCCTGCTCGGACGTCACGTTCTGACCACGCCTCGGGAGGGTCCCGCGTGCGCGGGCGCCACCGGTTCCGGCCCGGCCGCCGGCGCACGGGGGCCCTGCCGGGTTTCTGAGCTTCCCTTGAGACACTTCCGCAGGTGGCGGGGGTAGGTTCCCGCCACGCCGATCGTCCAATCGGCGTACCGACCTCGGGGGACCTCATGGAAGTTCTGTTCTACGTCATACCCGTCATCATGATCGCCGGCGTGTCCGTCATGGCCGTCAAGACGATCGCCCGCTCCCGGCAGATCAGCGGCGCCTGGAACCACGGCCTCACGGCCGAGGCGCGCTGTCTGCGGTCGTACACGACCACCAGCGGTGGCGCCGGCGACACCTCCGTGAGCACCACCCTGCACCATGTCTACGAGTTCACCACGCGCGAGGGGCGCACCGTCCGGTTCGACGAGCTGAACGGCCCGTCGACCGTGATCGAGGGCGACATCGTCACCGTGCACTATCTGCCGGACCACCCGGAGCGGGCCACGGCCCACCCGCCGGCCCGGGGGAAGCTCGCGGTGGGCACGGGCTGCATGCTGGTCTTCTTCGGCGTGTTCGTCGCCTTCTGCCTCGTCTTCATGGCCATGGCCCATGTGATGTTCGCCGAGTCGGACGGTCTGATGCCGTAGCGGGACTCCCTATCTGACGGTGCGTCAGCTACCGTGCCCGTCCATGGAGGACCGGAGGGGCACGGTTGCTGAGCTGGTGGCGGCGCGGTGGGGCGACCACCGGCCGGGGCTGTGGTTCGAGGACCGGGCGCTGACCCACCACGAGGTGGCCGCCGGTGCGGCCGCCCGGGCGGCGCTCCTGGCGGACCTGCTGCCGCGCGCCTCCGAACCGCACATCGGGGTGCTGCTCGACAACACGCCCGAGTTCCCGCTGTGGCTGAGCGCGGCCGCGCTGGCCGGCGCGGCGGTCGCCGGGATCAACCCCACACGCCGGGGCCCGGAGCTGGCCCGCGACATCCTGCACTCCGAGTGCCCGGTCCTCGTCACCGAGAAGGCCCGGCTGCCCCTCCTCGACGGTCTCGACCTGCCCGGGGTACGGCTCCTGGTGACCGACACCCATGCGTACGACGACCTCCTCGCCGGGTACGCCGGCGCCGTACCCGACCCGGCCCGCGCCCGCCCCGCCGACCGCGTCCTGCTCTACTTCACCTCCGGCTCCACCGGCGCGCCCAAGGCCGCGATCTGTTCCCAGGGCCGGCTGGCCGCGGCCGGACGCTCGCTCGTCGAGCAGTTCGGCGTCCGCGCGGACGACGTCCACTACATCTGCATGCCGATGTTCCACGGCAACGCGGTGATCGCGGACTGGGCGCCCGCGCTGGCGGCCGGGGCGGGGGTGGCGCTGCGGCGGCGGTTCTCGGCGTCCGGCTTTCTGGCGGACGTACGGCGCTACCGGGCGACGTACTTCACCTATGTCGGCCGGGCGGTCCAGTACGTCCTGGCCACCGAGCCGCGACCGGACGACCGCGACAACCCCCTGCGCCTGGGCTTCGGCACCGAGGCCGGGGCGGTGGACGCGGCGGCGTTCGAGCGGCGGTTCGGCGTCCGGCTGGTGGAGGGATACGGGTCCTCGGAGGGCGGGGCGGCCATCCAGTGGGCGCCGGGGACTCCGACGGGGGCGGTGGGTCCGGCCGGGCCCGGCCTGGTGGTGCGCGATCCGGGTACGGGGCGGGAGTGCCCGGTGGCCGCGTTCGATGCCGCTGGACAGCTCCTCAACGGTGAGGAGGCCATCGGGGAGCTGGTGAACCAGGGGCCCAGCCCCTTCGAGGGGTACTGGCGCAATCCGGCCGCGGAAGCCGAGCGACGGCGGGGCGGAGCCTACTGGACCGGGGACCTCTTCTACCGGGATGCCGAGGGCTATCTGTACTTCGCCGGCCGCAGCGACGACCGCATCCGGGTCGACGGGGAGAATCTGGCCGCCGCGATGATCGAGAACATCGTCGCCCGGTACGAGGGGGCGGTGGCCGTCGCCGTGTACGGGGTGCCGGATCCGGTGACCGGGGACCAGGTGATGGCGACCGTCGCCGGGCGGTTCGACCCTGGGTCCTTCGCGGAGTTCCTGCGGGCCCAGCCCGACCTCGGGACGAAGATGGCGCCCCGGTTCGTGCGGGTGGTGGAGCGGATGCCGGTGACGGCCACCAACAAGATCGAGCGGGCGCGGCTGCGGCGCGAGGGGTTCCGGTGTGCCGATCCCGTGTGGTGGCGACCGCCCGGGGAGGCCCGGTACCGGAGGCTGACCAGGGAAGACGTCGAAGGGCCCCTCGCTGCTGCGAAGGGCCCGTCAGTGGGGGGTGTGGGTGGCGGAGCCCCCACCGCGCGCGGCGTAGCCGCGCAATAACAGAGATGGCGAGCCGGGTCCGCGCTTTTTGCGGACATGGCTCGCCATCGTCATCGTGCGCCGCCAGGGACTCGAACCCCGGACCCGCTGATTAAGAGTCAGCTGCTCTAACCAACTGAGCTAGCGGCGCATGACTCCCGCCACCCGCTCTGCGCGGCTGGCGACGAAGAAAATACTACCTGGTCCGGAGCGGTGCTCGTGACCATTCCGGTCACGGCTCAGATCGCCAGCGAGAGCAGTACGGGCGCCGCGTTGCGGTTGAGGGCGTCCGCCGCACGCTTCAGCCGGTGTGCCTGCTCCAGCGGCAGGGACAGTGCCAGACAGCCCACCGAGGAACCCGCCGTGATCGGCACCGCCGCGCACACCGTGCCGACCGCGTACTCCTGGAGGTCCAGGACGGGCACCGTCGCCGGCTGGGACTCCAGACGGGAGAGCAGGAGCTTGTCGCAGGTGATGGTGCGCGAGGTGAGGCGGGCCATCCTGTGACGGGAGAGGTGGTCGCGGCGGGCGTTGTGGTCGAGCTGGGTGAGCAGGCTCTTGCCGATCGCGGTGGCGTGGGCCGAGGAGCGGAAGTCCACCCACTCGTTGACCGCGGGCGTCTCCGGGCTGTCCGCGTACTGGCCGATCCGCACCTCGCCGTCCACGTACCGGCTCAGATACACGGCGGCGCCGACCGAGTCACGCAGCCGGTCCAGGATCTGCTGGAGCTTCTCGGTGAGCGCCTGCTCGCGGCCGTGGGCGGAGCCGAGGCGCCTGAGGGTCTCCCCGGTGACGTACGCGCCGGCGGTGATCTGCTCCACGTACCCCTCGCGGCGCAGCATGCGCAGCAGCGTGGTCAGGCGCTCGGGGTCCAGTCCGGTGCTGTGGGTCAGCTCCGTGTCGGTGACGCCGGTCGAGTGTTGTGCCACGGTCTCCAGGACGCGCAGGGCGTCCCGGGCGGAGTGGTACGGCGCGGTCGGCTCGTGCATCAGCGCCACGGTGGTCCCCCCTGCGCTCGCTCTTTGGCCGTAGTCCGGACGGCGAATCTTCTCCACGATAACCGGCAAGAGCCGTATGTGGAGAGGGCGTTGGTCAGAATCTGACGCTCTCAGCTGGGACGCAGGCACGCTGGCATATGCCTTCGTCATGACCCGGCGCCGAGACCTCGGGTGTTCCTGTGTTCACTTCTCGTAATCACAGCACGGCGCCGAGGAATTCCCGGGTTCGATCCTGTTCCGGATCGCTGAAGATCTGCTCCGGCGGACCCGCCTCGACGATACGCCCCGCGTCGAACATCAGTACCTGGTCCGAGATGTCCCGGGCGAAATTCATCTCGTGGGTCACACAGAGCATGGTGATGTCGGTGGAGCGGGCGATGTCCCGGAGCAGATCGAGGACACCCGCGACCAGCTCGGGGTCGAGCGCGGAGGTCACCTCGTCCAGGAGCAGCACCTTGGGCCGCATCGCCAGGGCCCGTGCGATCGCCACCCGCTGCTGCTGGCCGCCGGACAGCTGGGTCGGGCGGGCGTCGCACTTGTCGGCGAGCCCCACCAGGTCCAGCAGCTCGCGGGCGCGGGCCTCCGCCTCGTCGCTCGACAGGCCGAGGACGGTGACCGGGGCCTCGGTGATGTTCCGCAGCACGCTCATGTTGGGGAACAGGTTGAACTGCTGGAACACCATCCCGATCTTCTTGCGGACCTCCCGGACCTGCTTCTCGGGCGCCGGGAAGAGCGGCTGTCCGTCGACGGTGATCGTGCCCTCGTCCGGCTCGGTGAGGGTCATCAGCAGCCGCAGGATCGTGGTCTTGCCGGAGCCGGAGGGGCCGATCAGGGTGACGTGCCGGCCCGCCTGGACGGACAGGTCGAGCCGGTCCAGAACGGTGTTGTCCCCGAACCGCTTGGTCACCCCCGCCAGCCGGATCAGGTCGGTCGGACGGGTGTCGGTGGCGACTGGCTGCTTACTGGTCTCAACGGACAAGGCGACGCTCCAGAGTGCGCAGAAGAAGGGAGGCGAGGGTGGAGATGACGATGAAGGCCACGCCGATCACCGTCACCGGCTCGGTGAACTGGAAGTGCTGCTGGGAGAAGAGCCGGGCCCGGCCCAGCATCTCCAGCACGGTGATCGACATCAGGATCGGTGTGTCCTTGAGCATGGCGATGACGTAGTTGCCGAGCGGCGGCACGACCCGGCGCAGGGCCTGCGGCAGGATCACCACCGTCCAGGTCCGCCGCACTGGCAGGCTCAGCGCCGTCGCCGCCTCCCACTGCCCGGCGGGCACGGCCTCGATGCCGGCCCGGTAGACCTGCATCGTGTACGTCGAGTAGTGCAGCCCGATCGCGAGGACACCGGTGGTCAGCGCGGAGAAGGTCAGGCCCCACTCGGGCAGTACGTAGAAGAGGAAGAACAGCTGCACCAGCAGCGGGGTGTTGCGGACGAACTCCGTCACCACCCCCACCGGCCAGCGCACGAAGCGGGTCGGCGTCCGCATCAGCAGCGTCCAGACCAGCCCCAGCGTGAACGAGATCAGCGAGCCGAGGACCAGCGCCTGCAGGGTGACCAGCAGGCCGTCCCAGAAGTGCGGCATGAACTCGCTTACGGCACTCCAGTCCCACTTCACGCGACACCACCGCCCGCTGCCCCGACCCCGGTCGTCTGCGCGCGCTTCAGCTCACGCGCCGAGGACTCCGTCCCGGGATCCTTGCCGATCCCGGCCTTCAGCCGTTTCTCCAGACCGCGCATCAGCCGGGTGATCATGAAGGCGATCGCGAAGTAGATCAGCAGCAGATAGGTGTAGATGTGCGCGCTCTCCTGCAGCGCCAGCCGCACCAGGTTGCCGCTGAACGCCAGGTCGCCCATGCCGGTGATCGACACCAGGGCGGTGCCCTTGAGCAGCTCGACCAGCAGGTTGCAGAAGGACGGGATCATCTCCGGCACCGCCTGCGGCAGCAGGATCAGCCGCAGCCGCTGCCAGGACGTGAAGCTCAGCGCGACGCCGCCCTCGCGCTGCGCCGGGTCGACCGCGGTCAGCGCGCCGCGCACGATCTCCGCGCCGTACGCCCCGTAGGTCAGCCCGAGCGCCAGCGTGCCCGCCCACAGCGGCACCAGCTGCCAGCCGAAGGCGACCGGCAGCACGAAGAACACCCAGAAGATCATCACCAGGGCCGAGGTGCCGCGGAACACCTCGGTGTAGAAGCCGGCGAGAAAGCGGACGGTCCGCAGCCGGTGGGTGCGGGCGACGCCCACGGCGAAGGAGACCGCGGTGGCCAGCAGGGCGCTGAGCACCAGCAGCTGGAGGGTGGTCCAGACTCCTTCTAGTACGAGTTTCCACAGGCCCGTGGTCATCCGCCGCACAGCTCCTTCGCGGTCAGGTCGGTCATCTCGGCCTCGGTGAAGCCGAACGGCCGCAGGATCCGGAAGAGTTCGCCGCTCTTCTTCAGCCGGCGCAGCTCCACGTTGAAGGCGTCCCGCAGCCGTGTCTCGGCCGACCGGAACGCGAACGCGCCCCCGTCCACATGGGGTTGGCCCTCGACGAGCGGGGTGAAGGCCTTGGTGGCCTCTGCCTTGGCGGACTTCTTCACGACCTCGCGGGTGGTCAGCGCCGTACCGGCGAACACATCGGCGCGCCCGGCCTCCACGGCGTTCAGCCCGGCGACCTGGTCGGGGACGATCAGGATGTCGCTCTCCTTGTACCCCGCCTCGACGGCGTACTGGATCTCGGCGTATCCCGTTCCGGTCGCGAACTTCGCCTTCTTCGCCACGACGTCCTTGTAGTCGTGCAGGTCCATCGGATTGCCCTTGCGCACGATGAAGGAGTCGAGCATCTGGTAGTCGGGATCGGCGAAGATCACCTGCTCGCAGCGGTCGGGATTGACGTACATCCCCGCGGCCACGACGTCGAACTGCTGGGAGTTCAGCCCGGGGATGAGCGAGCCGAACTCGGTCGGCACCGGCTGCACCCGGTCGACCCCTAGCCGCTTGAACACGGCCTTCGCCAACTCCGGTGCCTCGCCCGTGAGACGGCCGTCCTTGTCGATGTACCCGAAGGGGATCTCGCCGGCGATCCCGAGCCTTACGACACCCTGGGCCCGGAGCCGGTCGAGCAGGTCGCCGCCGTTCGCGGCGGCCGCGGTGGCCACGCGTGTGCAGCCCGCGGCGCCCAGCGCGCCGAGGCCGCCGAGCGCGGCGAGTACCGACCGCCGTGAGTGTCCGGACCCGGGCGGGGGCCCGGCTGTGCGCTGCCGTCTGCCAAGTCGTGGTGCCATGGCGGCGCGGCTACCCGGGACCAGGCACCTTATGCATCGCAAATCATGTGCATCGCAAACGGGGGGAGGCCCCGGAGGCCCCCGCTCAGTGGCCCGGCACGTATCCGCGCCGCTTGTCGACCACGTTGACCAGGGGTCTTCCCGCGGTCCAACGCTCGAACAGCTCCACGAACTGCACGCCGAGTTCGTCGTGCCTGCCGACCGCGTCGCCGCTCATGTGCGGGGACACGATCAGACCGGGGACCCGCCACAGCGGGCTTTCGGGGGTGAGGGGTTCGTCGGCGAACACGTCCAGGGCCGCGCCCGCGATCCACCGCCTGGACAGGGCCTCGGCGAGCGCGTCCTCGACGACGAGACCGCCGCGGCCGACGTTGATGAAGTGCGCCGAGGGCTGCATCACACCGAAGCGGCGGAGGTCGAACATGCCCCGGGTCCGCTCGGTCAGCGGCGCCGCCGCGATCACCCAGTCCGCGCGGGACATCAGCCGGTCCAGGTCGTCGGGGCCGTGGATGCCGGTGCACGGGACGCGTCCGACGAGGGCGGTGGTGACGTCGAGGGCCTTCAGCGTCCGGGCGATCGTACGGCCGACGGGCCCGGAGCCGATCACGCACGCGCGCGTGCCCGCCAGCCGCCGGGTCTCGCGGTGCCACCAGGTCCGCGCCCGCTGGAGGTCCAGGGTCCGGGGCAGGTCCTTGGCGATGGCCAGGACCAGGGCGGCGACGTATTCGGCGACGGGCTGGTCGAAGATCCCGCGCGCGTTGGTCACCACGGTGTCGCAGGCGGCGAGCTCCGGGCACATCAGATGGTCGACGCCCGTGCTCGCCGTGTGCACCCAGCGCGGGCGGGGGCCCTCGCCCGGCCAGGCCTCGCGCACCGCGTGCGAGGTGAAGTCCCAGACCAGCAGGACGTCGGCCGCCGGGAGACGCTCGGCGAGGGCGGCCGCGTCCGTGTGTACGACGCGCGCGCGGCCGGTGAGGCGGCCGAGGCGGGGGAGGGGGTCGGCGTCGAGCACGAGGAGGGTCGGCACGGGCGTCGGCAAGCGGTTCCTCCGCGTGGGAGAGGGTTGTCTGACATGCGCGGATCGACCACGCTCGCACCCGGACCCACCCCCGTCAACACATGCGTGCCCACGAGCCGTTGCCCTTCGGCGGTGTCCGCCAACCAGGTCACGCTGCGGGGCGGCGGCGCGGGGACTGGGTACCCGAGCCGTGGGGCCGTATCAGGCGTCGCCGGACGAACGCAGCAGGAGGGCTGGACATGACCGCACTCGGATTCCTCTACCCGGGCCGTTTCGCCGAGGACGACTATCCGCGCATCGAGCAGCTACTGGGCGGTGACATCCGGGTGGACGTGGTCTGTATCGACGTCGGCGAGGGCGCGCACCGGGTGGACGCGCTGCGGCGCACGGGCGAGCCGGAGCGGCTGGCGGCAGCGGTGGAGGAGCTGCGGCTGGCGGGGGTGGAGACGGTGGTGTGGGCGTCCACCGCCGGCAGCTTCGTCCACGGCTGGGAGGGCGCCCGTGACCAGGTGCGCGACCTGGCCCGGACGGCGGGCATGCCGGCCTCCTCGACGTCCTTCGCCTTCGTGCACGCGGCGCGGGAGATCGGGGTGCGGCGGGTGGCGATCGGCGCGACGTACCCGGCGGACCTGACATCCCTGTTCACGGACTTCCTGCGGGCCGGCGGCGTGGAGGTGACCGGGGTACGGGCGGCCGGAGCCGCGTCGGCGACCGAGGTCGGCACCTGGCGGCAGGAGGACGTCCTGACGCTGGCACGCGCTGCCGACGACCCGCAAGCGGAGGCGATCCTGCTCCCGGACACCGCACTGCGCACGGCCGGGTACGTCCCCCTCCTGGAGAAGTCCCTCTCCAAACCCGTCCTCACCGCGAACCAGGTCACGGCATGGGAGGCCCTGCGCCTCACGGACCGCCGAGTGAACGCCCCCGAACTGGGCACGCTGTTCACCCGAGAACCGGTCGTACAGGTGTGACGGCGTGTCGCCCGGGCGGGAATAAAACGGAGACCGCCTCCTGTTAGGCCCCGGAGAACAGCGTAGGGCCGAGACCGCAGGAGGCACACACCGTGTCGGCAGATGAGATCCGGGGGGCGACGCACGGGACCGCGCCCGTTCCCCTCTCCGTACTGGACCTGGTGACCGTCGGCGTGGGGAGTACCGCCGGTGACGCGCTGCGCACCAGCGTCGCGCTGTCCCGGTTCGCGGAGGCCCGGGGGTTCCACCGGTACTGGGTCGCCGAGCACCACTCCATGCCCGGCGTGGCCTCCTCCTCGCCCGCGGTGATCCTGGCGCATCTGGCCGCCCACACCGAGCGGATCCGGCTCGGGTCGGGCGGGGTCATGCTGCCCAATCACGCGCCCCTGGTCATCGCGGAGCAGTTCGGCACGCTGGAGGTGATGGCACCGGGCCGGATCGACCTCGGCCTGGGCCGCGCCCCGGGCACGGACGGGGCCACCGCCGCCGCCCTGCGCCGTACGGACACCCTCAACGAAGGCGCCGACGACTTCCCGCAGCAGCTCGCCGAGCTCACCCGCTTCCTGGACGACGACTTCCCCGACGGCCACCCCTACGCGCGGATCCACGCGATCCCCGGACCGGTGCAGGGCACCGCTCCCGGCGGGGTCCAGTCGCCGCACCGCCCGCCGATCTGGCTGCTCGGCTCCTCCGGCTTCAGCGCCCGGCTGGCCGGTCTGCTGGGCCTGCCGTTCGCCTTCGCCCATCACTTCTCCGCGCAGAACACCGTCCCGGCCCTCGATCTGTACCGGGAGTCCTTCCGCCCGTCCGACGTCCTCGACGCGCCCTACGCCCTCATCGGCGTCTCCGCCCTCGCCACCGACGACGAGGAGGAAGCGCGCCGGCAGGTGCGGGCCACCGCGCTGAACATGATCCGGCTGCGCAGCGGCCGCCCGGGGCTCTTCCCCGACCCGGACGAGGCCGCCAAGCACGAATTCACCCCGTACGAGGAGGAGTTCGTCCACTCCTGGGCCGGCAACATCGTGCACGGCACCGCCGACGAGGTCCGCTCGGGGCTGGACGCCCTCCAGAAGCGCACGGGTGCCGATGAGCTGATGCTCACCTCGCACGCCCACCGCGGCGAGCTGCGGCTGCGCTCGTACGAACTGATCGCGGACGCCTACGGATTGCCGACCGCATAGGTCTCGGTCCCCAGCAGCTCGGAGATACGATCCGGCGACACCGGGCGGGAGTACAGCCAGCCCTGACCGGTGTCGCAGCCGATGTGGCGCAGCCGCGTCGCCTGGGCGGACGTCTCCACGCACTCGGCGGTGACCGTGAGGCCGAGGCGGTGGGCCAGCTGGATCATCGCCTCCACCACGACCTCGTCGGCCGGATTCGGTCGGTCGCCCGGGTCGTCGTACTGGAAGCCCCGTACGAACGAGCCGTCCAGCTTGAGCACCGACACCGGCAGCCGGCTCAGGTACGCCAGATTCGAGTAGCCGGTGCCGAAGTCGTCGATGGCGATGCGGACGCCCATGTCGCTGAGGGCCTGGAGGGTCTGCAGCGGGCGTCCCGCCGAACCCATCACCGCGGACTCGGTCAGCTCCAACTGCAACAGATGCGGGGCCAGGCCCGTCTCGGCGAGGGTCTCCGCCACGTCCGCCACCAGGTCCGAGTCCCACACCTGACGGACCGCCACATTGACGCTCACGAAGATCGGCGCCTCGTCGGGGTGGTCCAGCTGCCAACGGCGGGCCTGGCGGCAGGCGGTGGCCAGGGCCCAGCGGCCGAGCGGCACGATGGAGCCGTCCTCCTCGGCCAGTCCGATGAACCGATTCGGCGTCAGTGTGCCGAACTGAGGATGGTTCCAGCGCACCAACGCCTCGACACCACGCAGCCGGCCGTCCTCCATCCCGACCAACGGCTGGTACTCCAGGGCGAATTCACCCCTGTCGATCGCGGGACGGAGCGTCGAGGAGAGCGCCTGGCGGGTCATGCGGTGCGCGTTGCGCTCCGGGTCGAACAGCGTCCAGCGGGCCTTGCCGTCGGCCTTCGCCCAGTACAGCGTCGTATCGGCGGCCTGCATCAGCCCGGTGGCCGTCGTCCCGGCGGCGTGCCGTTCGACGACACCGATCGACGCGGTGAGCGACAGCCGCTGGCCCGCCAGATCGAAGGGGGCCTGTAGCGCCTCCAGGGCCGCCTCGGCCAGGTCGGCAAGCTGCTCGGTGCCCGTCGAGTCCTCGACCAGCAGGGCGAATTCGTCGCCGCCGAGCCTGGCGACCAGGGGCGCGCCGGTGCGCGCGTACCCGGCCTCGTCGGCGACTCTGGTCAGGCGTTCGGCGACGGCGGCCAGCAGCCGGTCGCCGATGCGGTGGCCGAGGGTGTCGTTGACCGCCTTGAAGCCGTCCACGTCCAGGTAGCACAGGCCGATCCGGCCCGTGCCGCTCTGCTCGTACGTCTCCGCCTCCAGCGCGGCCGACAGCCGCTCGAAGAACAGCGTGCGGTTGGGCAGCCGGGTCACCGGGTCGTGCATCTGCAAGTGCCGTAGTCTGGCCTGGAGTTCACGGCTCCCGCTGATGTCGGCGACGGACAGCAGGACACCGGGTGCGCAGCCGGCCAGCGGTGCGACCGTGACCTGTGCCCACACCGAGTGGCCGTCGGGGTGCTTGAGCCGGCGGGTGCAGCGCAGCTTCGCCTGCCGGCCGCGCAGCACCTCGCGGTAGGCGTGCCAGGTGCGGGCGTCGGAGGCCAGGTCCACCAGGTCGGCGGCGATACGGCCGTCGAGCGCGTCGGGGGCCGTGCCGAGCAGCGTGCCGAACGCGTCGTTGGCGTCGACGACCAGGCCCTCGCGGTCGACGACCGCCATGCCGAGCGGGGCGGTCGCGAAGACGGTGCGGTAGGCGTCCGCCGGGGGATCGGGACGGGACTCGGCACAAGCAGGCGCACTGAAGTCACTCACTGTGACGGCGGACCGGTCGAGGTCTGCCGTGGGCGTCGGCCCTTCGGACGTTCCGCTCACCGCTCGCTCCCGCAGTGCACTCGATGTCTGTCCGTGCAGGAAAGTGTGCCGATCATAGGGGCTGGCCCCGGGGCCTTCCAGCCACTGTCCAGTGTCCACGACGAACCGGCCGTTCTGACAGATCGTTTCTGCCCGCACGTGGACGGCTTCTTCAAGCCCTCGACCACTTGTGACGTTCCGTGAGTGCTCCGGGGTGTCGCCCACTCGGCCCAATGCGCGGCCTCTCACTCTTCTGGTGCAGACAAACAGGACGAAGGACGGCAAAGTCACACACGCTGGGTGCGGTGTCCCGTGAACCGCAACCGGAGGTCCCTTCGTGCCGCGTCCTCAGCTGCGCAGCACCGCCGCAGTGTTCACCGCGATGTCGGCGCTCGCGGCGACCTCGATCCTGTCCGGCCCCTCGGCCGCCGAGCCGTTCTCCACGGCTCCGTGCGCGCTGCACCGGACCGACGCGCACCACTCGGAGGGCGTGGACACCTGGAACTCCGCCTACACCCGGCCGACCCGCCCGATGTCGGCCGTGATGGTGTTCCTCTCCTTCCCGGACGCCACCCCGCGCACCACTCCCGCGGAGCTGACCGCCGACCACTTCCCGGCCACCAGCCGCTTCTTCGAGCAGGCCTCCTACGGGAAGTTCACGCTTGTCCCGCATCCGCTGACGCACTGGCTCCGAATGCCGCACGCGTCGACGTCGTACGCCATACGGCGTGACTGGAACCCGGCCCGGCGGGCCGCCTATCTGCGTGACGCGTTCGCCGTGGCCGACCGCGAGGTCGACTTCTCGCGCTACGGCGTCGTCTACTTCGTGGCCGACCCGGACGCGCCCGGCGTGGACTCCGACGCGACGAAGGTCGTCAACCTCGACACCCCGGCCCATGTCGACGGCACGGACGTACGGCGGGTCGTCACGGTCTTCGAGCACCATCCGCCGGACCGGCTGGTCCTCGCGCACGAGACGGGGCACGTCTTCGACCTGCCGGACCTGTACCACCGCCCGGCGGACGGGAAGGGTGACTGGGACACGTACGTCGGGGACTGGGACCTGATGGGCAGCCAGTTCGGGCTGTCCCCGGATCTGTTCGCCTGGCACAAGTGGAAGCTGGGCTGGCTCGATCCCCGGCAGGTGACCTGCGTCCGGGGGGCCGGACCCACGCGGCTGACCCTCGAACCCCTCGCCGCCGGACCGGGGACCCCCGTCACGGCCGCCTCCGGCGCTCCGGCGTTCGGGCTGGGCGACGGCACGAAGCTGGCCGTCGTGCGCACCGGAGCCGACAGTGTGCTGGCCTTCGAGGCCCGCGGCCCGGCCGGGAACGACCATGCGACCTGTCATGAGGGGGTGCTCGTGTACCGGGTGCGCGGCGAGGCGGCGTCGGGGGGCGGGCCGGTCGAGGTCGTGGACGCCCATCCGCACACCGAGGGCTGCTGGGAGAACTCGGTGTACGCGCCGCTGGCGGATGCGCCGGTCGGGCTCGGGGAGAGTTTCACGGTGCCCGGGGAGGGCGTGAAGGTGGAGGTGGAGGGGCGCACGGCGTCGGGGGCGTGGACGGTGAAGATCACGCCGGGGGTCGCCGGCTGAGCGCGTGCGATGTCGTACGAAGGCGGCTGCGGCGCGTGCGGAAGCGCCTGCGGCGCGCGCGGAAGGTTGAGGGAACAACAATGGCGGACCGAGTTCCCCCGAACCCGACCCGCCATCGTGGATGCGTGCGCCGCCAGGGACTCGAACCCCGGACCCGCTGATTAAGAGTCAGCTGCTCTAACCAACTGAGCTAGCGGCGCCTGCTGACGTCGTAGACCTTAGCATCCTGATCGGCGGGAGGAAAAATCGATATCCGCACGCCTGCGCGGGCCGCCCGTACGGCCGCCCAGAGCAGGACCTCGGGGCCGGGCAGCCAGGGGCGCCGGGTGTCGGGGGCGACCAGCCAGCGGGAGCCGCCGGAGGCGGGAGCACCGTCGTCGGTGAGCGCCGGGACGGTCACGGCGTCTCCGGTGCCGTGGCAGATGAGGGGAGGCACACCCCCCGTCCGGCCGCTGACGCCCTCCCGCGTCCCCCACTCCTCCCAGGCCAGCAGCGAGGGCAGCCGCTGGGCCGTGCCCGGCGCGGCGAACAGGAGCAGCCGGCCCCGGAACACCGCGACCGGCCCGGAACCCGGGCCCTCGTCCCACAGCCGGTCCAGCATCCGGCGTCCGAAGACCACCGGCACGTTCACCACGTCGAAGGCGGCGCCGCAGGGCAGGACCACCGGTGCGTCCGGGCGCTCCGCCCAGAGCGCGAGTGTGCCGCGCGGATACGTTCCGGCAGAGGCGAGCCAGGCGGCGCCTTCGGAGGTGACATTCCGTGTGCTGCTCATGGGCAATACATCTACCGGCGGTGAGCGGGCGCTTCCGGAGGGTTGCGGAAAACGGGGACGGGAGGGGGTGGGGAGGAGTATCTTGCCCGCCTGGCATATGCCGCGAGGGTTGCCAAACGCTCACACGGGATCGGCGGTGCCCCGGCCCTCGGCGCCGGCGCCGCGCATCAGGTCCCGCCCGAACTCGACCATCCTCCTGGCGTAGTCCTCGGTCCACTCCGCGCGCTCCGCGATGTCCGCCGGGGTCAGCCGGTCGAACCGCCGGGGATCGGCCAGCTGCGCCGCGGCGATGGCCTGGTACTCCATCGCCCGGTCGGTGGCCGCGCTGAACGCCTGCATCAGCTCTGTCGCCCGCGCCAGCAGGGCACGCGGATCCTCGATCGACTCCAGGTCGAAGAAGTGCTCAGGGTCGGAGACCGCCTCCACGGGCTCGAAGAGCAGGGGCGCGGGGCGTAGCCGCGGTTCGTTCCGACGCGGCGTGGGCTCCGCCATGTCTTCTCCTCCTCGTACGGTTCGATGGGCGCCGCCTTCCGGGGTGGGCCACCGTCCATTGTCGCGCGCCCGCGCAAGGGGCCATGGGGAGCGCGCTGCACGGCTGTCGCCCGGGTCTGCCGGCGGCCTGCGGGTCGCGGCTGGTCAGGGCGCCCAGACCACCTTGTGCTCCGGCCGGTCAGGGTCGCCACGCCACCCTGTGTTCGGCCAGGTGTGCGAGTACCGCGTGGTTCGCCTCCCGTCCGTCAGGGCTGTATCCCTTGGCCGCCTCCGGCGGCGTGCCGGACTCCGTCCGGCGGATGGGGCGGCGTCGTGCTGATCGTGTGCCTGGGCAGATGCCGGCGGTGCGGTCAGGGTCGCCACGCCACCCTGTGTTCGGCCAGGTGTGCGAGTACCGCGTGGTTCGCCTCCCACCCATCAGGGAACTTCACGACCGTGCCCAGCTGGACCGGTTCCGTCGACGGGTAGTCGTCCAGGAGGTCGGTCACGCCTGCCCGGCAGACCACGATGCAGGCCTGACGGTGCCGGGAGGCGAGGACGCACAGGCGGCCCGTCTCCAGGTGGAAGGCGGTGGCGTCGGGGCGGCCGGAGAGCGGGTGCAGGACCACCGTGACGTCGAACTCCCGGCCCTGCAGTCGGTTCGCGGTGTCGACCGTGACGTCCGGTACGCCCAGCTCCGCCAGGGCCGCCCGCACCGCCGCCGCCTGGTCCCGGTGCGCCGTGCCGACCGCGATCCGGTCCGCGGTCAGGGGAGCGGGCTCGGGCGAGCGCTCCGACGTGGCCGCGCCACCCCGGTCCAGCAGCCGTCGTACGACCGTCGCCACCGCCCGCACCGCCTCCGGGTCGGTCCGCGGAGTGTGCCGCGCGGGCAGCTCCAGCAGGCCCCAGCCGGACTCCGCCGCCTCGTCGATCACCCGGTCCGGGCCCGAGCCGTCCGACGGGACCGCGAAGCCCAGGCGCCGGTCGCCGTGGTCCGTGCCGCTGCGGAACGGCGTGTAGGGGTAGAAGGCGTCCGAGACCAGCGGGGCCGCCGACGCGGGGAGCCGCCAGGACACGGGGAGCCGGTGCTGCGGCAGCTCCGGATTGTGCGCGAGCAGCGTCGACACCGCCGAGGCCGAGGGGTCGTACGACAGCCCGGCCCACTGCTCGCTGCCCACGATCGCGAACGGGTCCAGCTGCCCCGGGTCGCCCACGAACAGCGCCCGCTCGAACAGCCCGGCCACGGCGAGCAGCGCGTCCGAGCGCATCTGGTACGCCTCGTCGACGATCGCGTGCCGCCACGGCTCGTCCACCTTGACGTGCGCCCACTTCGCGGCGGTTGACAGGACGACCGGGATGCCGGCCAGGTCCGCCGCCTTCGCCGACTTCCGTACGTTCGCCAGATCGTCCAGCGCCTTGTCGTACGGCTCGGCGTCGCTGCTGTGCAGGCGCCCCACGGGCAGTTCGGGGCTCTTCTCGGCGAGTCGCACGACCAGGTCGTCGACCTGGGCATTCGTCTGCGCGACCACCATCAGCGGGCGCCCGGCGTCGGCGAGTTCGAGCGCCGCCCGGACGACGAGCGTGGACTTGCCGGCGCCGGGCGGCGAGTCCACGACCACGCCCCGGTCCATACCGTGCAGGGTGTCGTGGAGGATCGCGTCGGTGGCGCGCGCGGCCGCCGCACCGGGGTCGAAGGCCGGTGCGGTCACAGGACGTCCTCCTCGGTCACGGCGTCGGCGGCCTCGGTGACCGCGTCGCCCGGCGGCCCGCCGTGCGTCCACGGTGTCTGCTCCTGGTCGGGCAGCTTGGCGCCGCCCCGCTGCTCGTGCTCGAACAGCGTGAAGCAGAGCAGGTCGCCCTTCTCCGGCACCGACCCCTCCTCCGGCTCCTTGCCGCGGCCCATCTTGTCGACGATCCGCAGCACGACCAGCCCCTCGCCCTCGTGGCCGACGAACTCGGCCGCCTGCGGCTTCCCGCCCAGCGAGCGGTACACCCTCGCCCGCTCCCCGAGATGCGGCCGGTCGTCCGTGCGGACCGTGACCAGCGGGCGCGGACTGGGCCGCTTGCCCTCGCTGTACGCCATGACCACATCGACGACCTCGCCCGCGAACGCCTCCCCGGACAGCCGCCGCCCGGCCATCACCAGCGGGTCGTCCAGCGCCTCCTGGGCCTCCAGCCGGGCCTGCTCGCGCTCGCGCGTGGCGAGTTTGCTGGCGGCCGTCACCGCGTCGTCGCGGCGCGGCTGCGGGGGCTCCCCGGCGACGACGCGGTCGCGGTGACCGGTGAACGACCAGCGGTCGCGGGTCCACCGCTCCTCGACGTGCGCGCCCTGTGGAAGCGCCCGCAGCAGGTCGATGCCGCGCCACACCGCGTCCCAGGTGGGCCGGGTACGGCTCTCCACCAGCGCCCGGATCTCCCGCTCTGCGGCGGTGAGCACACCGAGCCGGTCGTCGGCCTGCATGCCGTCCTCCGCGGCGGCGAGGGCGGTACGCGCGCGGTCGTAGCGCTCGAAGGAGGGGGCGAGCAGCTTGTTGTCGAACGCCGGATCCGTGGCCGGGCCCGCGGGCGGGCACAGCAGCTGGCCGTCGGCGTCCCGCGCATGCCCGGCGCGCAGGGCCGCCTCGGCGCCGCTCTCGCCCTCGGGCGGGTCGATCCAGGCGAGCAGCGCGCCCAGGTGCTGGTCCTCCAGGCCGGACTGCCCGGTCGCCCAGTGCCGGGCCAGCACGTCCGTCACGGCCAGCAGCAGCGAGGAGCCGGGCACCCGGGCCCGCTCCCCGAAGTGGGTCAGCCACCGCCCGAGCAGTGGCACCCGGGGCGGCGCGGGATGCGGGGCCTCGGGCTCCTGCTCGGCGGTGCGCCGGAACCGCATGGAGCGGCCCAGCAGCCGTACGAAGTCGATGCCCGCGCGGCCCGGGACGATCAACTGCGGGGCGTCCGCACACAGTTCGACCTCGACCTTGACCCGCTTGCCGGTCTCCGGGTCGGTCTCGGTGCGCTCGGCGGCCTCGACCGTATCGGCGTAGTCGTCGATGTACGGCAGGACGCTGTCGGCCAGTTCGGCGAGGAACGCGAAGCGCAGGTCGCGGTCGCGCGGCTGCGGTACGACGAGCAGGCGCGGCGCGTCCCGGTCGGTGCCGACCAGCGCCCCGAGCGGGGCACCGGCCTCACCGGAGGTGGTCAGCGGCACGAACACCAGGGGACGGTCGGACAGATGCCGGTGCCGGACGGTGGCGGCGGGACCGGCCCGGCCGGTGCTGATGGCCTCCAGCCGGGCGAGGGTGGCGATCAGGGACAAGGGACCACCTCCTGGCCGGTCCGGGCGCCGGGCAGCGCCCCCTGACCGGCGCCCGCCAGTGCCTCGGCCCGCAGGGCAGCCGCCCGGCGCAGCGCCGCGACCGCCGGGTCGTCCGGGTCGCCGCTCTCGCCGCGGGCCGCCGACAGGACCTCGTCGACCGTGGTCAGGCCGCCCAGTTCGGCGCGGACCGGGCGGCCCAGGGTGGTCACCGCGCCGGCCGCGCGGGAGCGTTCCCGGCAGTGGAAGGCCAGTTCGCAGGCGGCCAGGCAGTCGGGCGCGTACTTCGCCGGGACCGCGTCGACCGCGGCCGTGAGCTCCTCGGCGGGCAGGCCCGGGGCGAAGCAGGTGCCTTCGGGCAGCGCGTCGGCGATGTCCTGGATGCCGGTGAGCCGGGTCAGCTGGCGGGCGGTGACCGCGCGCTGTTTGCGCACGTCGACGGCGGAGGCGGTGGCGAGGTTGGAGAAGTCCTTCGGGCAGACCAGCAGGATCCGGTGGCGCACGCGCGGGGCGGGCTCCAAGCGCGCGGCGACCTCCTCCAGCGCCAGCACGTACACCGCGGCCTGCCGCGCGGCCGCGCCGACCTTCGCCGGGTCCGCCGAACCGTCCAGCAGCGGGAAGGACTTGATCTCCACCACCGTCCAGCTGCCGTCCGGGTGCACGACCACCGCGTCCGGCTCGAGGAAGGCGGGGGAGCCCGCGACGTCGAGGGCGAGCATGGGGTGGTCGAGCAGTGTCCAGCTGCCGCGCGCCTCGGTGGCCTCGCGCAGCGCCAGCGCCGTACGCGCGGTGCGTCCCTCGGGGCCGATGGCGGTCAGATCGGGCACCCGGGCCTCGTGCGGCGGTTCGGCGCCCGGGTCCAGCCGGGTGTGCGCCAGCCGCAGCAGTTCCGCGCCGCCGTCGGCCTTCACCCGCGCCTCGAACGCGTTGCCCCGGGTGAGGGCGAACTGCGACTGTCCGAAGGCGGACGGCGCGCCCAGCGCGCTCGCCAGCGCCACCTTGTCCACTCCGGCGCCGTCGAGGATCGCGCGCCGTCGGCACCCCGGGTTCGCGGCGAGCGCCGCCAGGGCGCGTGCGTCCAGTGCCTTGGCCGGTACGTCCGGTCCGCGCAGCTCAGCGAGCCGCTGCCGCAGCGCCGTCCCCCGCGTCCGTGGAAGAGGCGTCCGGCTCGGCCGCGGATCCGATCCGCTCCTCGCGCTGCCGTGGAATTCGCTCACCCGCGGAAGTCTGGCATCCGCCACTGACAATCGAGGAACCTGCGCCGGCAATCGGGGCGCCTGCGCCGCCGGAGTGTGCCGCGACAACCGGGGTGCGCGGGGCCAGCCGGGACCGGACCAGGTCCGCGACGCGCATCATGTACGGCGCGAGCAGCAGGCCGACGCCCATCACGGCCACGCCCGCGACCGCGTCGAGGGAGTAGTGGTTGGCGGTGCCCATGACCACGATCGCGGTCAGCAGCGGGTAGGCGATGCCCAAGGCCTTCGCCACGCGCGTGCCGCCGTGGCGCCACAGCATCACACCGCACCACAGGGCCCAGCCCACGTGCAGGCTAGGCATGGCCGCGTACTGGTTCGTCATGCCGCCCATGCCCCGCGGGGCGCTGGCCTCGCCGCCCCACCAGCCGTACGAGCTGTACTGGGCCATCGTGTCGACGAAACCGTGGCCGGAGGTGAGGAGCCGGGGCGGGCAGGTCGGCAGCAGCGTGAAGCCGATGAGGCCGATGAACGTGGACGTCATCAGCCAGGTGCGGGCGGCGCGGTAGAACTGCGTGCGCTTGCGGAACAGCCAGACCAGGATCACGGGCGTGACCAGGTAGTGCAGCGACGCGTACCAGAAGTCGGCCGGCACGCCGAGCCATGCCTCGCGGGTGAACAGCCGGTTGAGCGGGTGCTCGGCGTTGAGGTGCAGGGCCTTCTCGATGCGCAGGATCGCCAGGCCGTGGTCCACGGCGCTGGAGACGTCGCCCCGGGCGAGCAGACGGCCGGCCGAGTAGCAGCCGTACACCAGGAGGATCAGCGGCAGCTCGGTCCACCAGCGCAGCCGTGTCCTCGGGAACACCTCGGTGCCCGGTGTCTCGGTCTGCGGCATCCGATCGCCCTCCCCCTTCTTGTTCCGCGGCGCCCGGTGGGCCGACCGTGACACTTTACGGTGTACGCGCTCGCCCTTCATGGGGTGCTCCAGCCCTCAAAGACGCAGAGATCGCCCACCGGGTTGCCCCCGCACAGGGTGCGCGATGATGGAGGGGTTCCGCCTCCGATTTCCGCCCGGAAAGGTCGCCCATGGCACCGCGCATCCTGCTGGCCAGGCACGGACAGACCGAGTGGTCGCTGTCCGGCAAGCACACCGGCAGGACCGATGTGCCGCTCCTGGACGAGGGGCGGCGGGGTGCCAAGCTCCTCGGCGAGCGGCTGCACCGGGCGCCGTTCGACGGGCTGCCCGGCGTCGAGGTGCGCACCAGCCCGCTGGCACGCGCGCGTGAGACGTGCGAACTCGCCGGGTTCGGCGGGCGCGCGGAGGTCTGGGACACGCTCATGGAGTGGGACTACGGCGCTTATGAGGGCATGACCCCCGACGACATCCAGGCCGTCCGGCCGGGCTGGCTCATCTGGCGCGACGGCGTGCCCGAGGGCGAGACCCTCGCCGAGGTGACCGCGCGGGCGGACGAGGTGGTCGCCTGGGCCCGGTCCGCCGACCGCGACGTCCTGGTCTTCGCCCACGGGCACATCCTTCGCTCCATAGGCGCGAGATGGCTCGGCCTGCCCCTGGACTTCGCGGCCCGCATCCGCCTCAACCCCACGTCCCTGTCGATCCTGGGCTGGGCCTACGGAGCCCCGGCCCTCGAAAGCTGGAACGACTTGGGCCACCTGACCGAGTAGCTCCCGCCGCCGGTGACCCAGAGCTGCCACTTGCCGACCGCAGACCACCGCCCGACTTCGAAGACCCCGTAAGCGGGGTCCGGCCGCGCGTCGCCCGGCCGGTCACGCTCGTCGTACCCCGGCGGGCGGCCGCCCCGCTTCACACCGAACGTGGCAGTGAGGTGTGCTTCTCCAGGAACTCCGACACCCCCGACGCGCCCCGGTGGGGCAGCAGTACCCGGGCCGTGCCCGCGAGCATCGTCTGGATACGGGAGGACTGGACCTGGTCCAGGAGGTCGAGGACCCGCATTCCGGCCAGTGCCGCCTCGTCGGGGCAGCCCCCGCGCGCGAGGTCGTCGGCGAGTTCGGCGGTGTACAGGGCGATGTTCCGGGTGAAGTGGGGGTCCTGGAGCTGCGCGGCACGGTGGGCGTGCCGGGCGGCGCGCGGCCAGTCGCCCAGCGTCGACCAGCACTGCGCCTCCAGTCCCTCCAGTTCGGCCTCTCCGTAGAAGCTCATCCACTCGGGATCGGCGTCCGAGTGGCCCCGTTCGTAGAGGGCCTGCGCACGGGCCAGCGCCTGTTCGCACCCGGTGCGGTCGGCCAGCCCCGCCCAGCCGCCCGCCTCGCGCAGCGCGAGCAGCGACATCAGGCGGGCGGAGCCCAGTGACCGCCCCGCCCGCTGCGCGGCCTGTGCCGCCCGCACCGCCTCCCGGGGCCGGCCCGCGTCCCGCGCGAGGAACGCCGTGTTGCAGAAGGCGTGCGCCTCCAGGGCGTCGTCGCCGATCATCCGGGCGGTCGCCAGCGCCTCCGCGTAGTGCGAGCGGGCGTCGTCGAAGCGCCCGGAGTCGTGCGCCAGCCAGCCCACCGAGATGGCGAGTTCACCGGCGCCGGAGTGCAGCCTGTCGGCGGTCGTCTGCCGGGTCGTACCGGCGTCGAGCAGCTCGTACGCGGCGCGCAGCGGAGCCGCCGCGCGCCGGTAGAGGCCGTCCGCGCCGTGCCGGTCGTCGAGCAGCCGGATTCTGCGGACAGCTTCCTCAAGGGCTGCCGCCTCCCCGGACCCGGCGCGGCGGCTCGGCCGGCCGGCGGCCGCGGCGTCGATGGTGAGCCCGAACGGGCCCAGCGCGGCGGCCACCGTGGCGCCCCCGCCGGTCATGAATGCGCGACGTAGCACGTCGCTCTCCTCGTGGTTCTCGTGCGTGACGTACGGGTCCTGCGTGTCATACGGCTCGTGGGCCCCCCGCGTCTCACACGTGGCGAACGCCGGGAGCGTGATGCGCGAGGGGGGCTCGTCCTCGGCCGGGCGCGCCCCGCGTCCGCGGACGGACGAGCGGGGCGCGAAGCCTAGGTCGGCGAGCGTGCGGCCAGGGAACATATGCAGGAACACCCGTTCGTACGCATAGTTCGGGCAGCGGATCTCGCCCGCCTCGACCCGGCCGATGTAACGAGCGTCACAGCTGACCCGCTCGCCGATCTCACGGGCGGCCCGCCGCACCAGAGCCGCGAACTCGGCGGGTGACCGCCGGCCGCGCAGCTGCCGGAAGGCGAGATTCGGCCGTGGTGGCCGCTCGGGCTGTGACGAGGTCACGGTTGACGACGCCATGGCCGGGTCCTCTCGTGCGAACCGTCGAACCGCGCCGGATACGGTGCAAAACGGGCTGAGTCGCCCGTACGGCACCCTGGTTCCGGCGGGCACGAACGTACCTGCTGTGTCCGGTCCGCCACGCAGTGTTTAGCTACAAACCGGATATCTCATCCACGATCTGCCATGAACTGCCATCCTTTGCGGCTGACTTGTGCCGTAGCCGTTGACGCCGTGCCGCGTTGGACCTCATGGACTGCAAGCGGGCTGCGTGGTGGAGGCCGGGATGGAGACCAGCCAGATCAACGATCCTTGTACGCACGACGATCCGTGTACGCCGTCGGAACCGGCGTGCGACCTCGTGACGGTGCCGGCCAGACAGGGGCTGGAGGCGGTCGACATCCTGCGGCGGGGGGCCGGGGAGGTGGTGGGGCCCGTACTGCACGACGACGGGTGCGACACGCTCGGCTTCCTCGTGCCGCCGGGCACCGCGGCCGCGTGGGACGTCCCCGGGAGCACGTGCACGGAGACCAACGGCCGCGGACTGAGCCTGAATCCGGAGCCCCCGCTGGAGGGTTCGGACTGGCTGCTGCCTCCCGGTGAGGCCGAGCTCGCGACGGATCCGGTGGAGCTGCGAAGAGCCCTCGGGGAAGCGGCGCGACTGATCGAGGCCGCGGACAGCCGCCGCTGAGGCTCCGCGCGGCACGCCCCGCACCCACCTGCGAAAATGGTGGCGTGGGCAAGTCCAGGAACCAGCGTCGCAGGTCGGCCGCCGTCGAGGCCGTCACCGAGACCGTCGACGGAGGGCTCGCGCAGCTCATACCCGACCCCGACCGGAGCCGGGCCTGGACCCTGCTGATAGACGGCGCCCCGCAGTCGCACGTCGACCTCGACGACCCGTCCTATCTCTTCTTCGAGTACCAGCGGCGGCTCGGACACGTCATCGACCTGGTCGCCCCGCCCGGCCGCCCCGTGCACGCCGTGCACCTCGGCGGTGGCGCCTTCACCCTCGCCCGGTACGTCGCCGCCACCCGCCCCCGCTCCACCCAGCAGGTCGTCGAGCGCGACGCGAGCCTCGTCCAACTGGTCCGCCGGCAACTCCCGTTGGACCCCGGCGCCCGGATCCGGGTGCGCTCGGTGGACGCTCGCGAAGGCTTGGCCAAGGTGCCCGACGGCTGGGCCGACCTGGTCATAGCCGATGTGTTCAGCGCGGCCCGCACACCCGCCCACCTCACCTCGACCGAGTTCCTCGACGAGGTCCGCCGCGCCCTGAACCCCACCGGCGTCTACGCCGCCAACCTCGCCGACGGACCGCCGCTCGCCCATCTGCGCGGCCAGATCGCCACCGCGGCCGCCCGGTTCACCGAACTCGCCCTCGTCGCCGACCCGGCCGTGCTGCGCGGCAAGCGGTTCGGCAACGCGGTCCTCGTCGCCTCCGACCGCCCCCTGCCGCTCGCCGAACTGACCCGCCGGGCCGCCTCCGACCCGCACCCCGGCCGGGTCGAACACGGCCGACAGCTCACCGACTTCACCGGCGGCGCCCTACCCGTGACGGACGAGGCGGCAGTGGCCTCCCCGGCCCCACCGCCCTCGGTGTTCCGCTGACCCGTGACGGTGCCGTCCGTAGGTCAGTAGGTGTTCACCTCCACATGCGGTGGCCCGTCGTGCCAGGTGCAGAACACCGACACCCGGTCCGCGCCCTTGCTGTACTCCACCCGGATCCACGTCTCCGTCTTCCACACCTGCATCGACCAGCCGGTGCCCGGCGTCGCCGAGACGAGCGTCGCGCTGGTCCTGCCCAGGTCGAAGACCGCCCGCCCGCCGGTGGTGTCGTAGCTCTTGACCTGACCGGAGGCGGTGGGGGAGACGGTGGCGTTCGACGCCGGCTTCCGCGAGGGCGCCGGCGAGCCGGTCGCGGACGGCTTGTCCGACGGTGACGCGGAAGCGGCGGGCGGCCGGGACGTCGCGGATGCCAGCGGCTTCGAGCCCTGCGTCGTCGCGTCCGCCGCCGTGATGGGCAGGGCGCGCGGCGGGTCGTACGCCGTGCCCGCCATCACCGTGTGGACGCCCCACCACGACAGCGTGACCGCCGCGCCCGTGGCGAGCGACCAAGCCAGTATGTGTACGAGTCCTCTGCGCATCGTCGGCCATACTGCCTCAGGCGCCCCACGGCGCGCATCCGGCCGGAGTCGACCGAGTCGACCTGAGTCGACCCGAGTTATCCACACGCGGTTGTCCACAGGGCCGGACCTGCGCCGCTCCCATGGCGTACGGTGCGGCGCATGGCAAGTGTGCTCGTGGTCGAGGACGACCAGTTCGTACGCTCGGCGCTCATCCGGCATCTGACCGACGCCTCGCACACCGTGCGCAGCGTCGGTACGGCACTGGAAGCGCTGCGCGAGGTCGCCCATTTCCGATTCGACGTGGTCATCCTTGACCTCGGCCTGCCCGATCTGGACGGCTCCGAGGCGCTGAAGATGCTGCGCGGCATCACCGACGTGCCGGTCATCATCGCCACCGCCCGGGACGACGAGACGGAGGTCGTCCGGCTGTTGAACGCCGGGGCGGACGACTATCTCACCAAGCCGTTCTCCGTCGAGCACCTGTCGGCGCGCATCGCCGCCGTCCTGCGCCGCTCCCGGGCGTCCGCGGCCGACGTCCCGCTGTCGGCCGTCATCCGCGTCGGCGGTCTGACCGTCGACCCCCAGCGCCGCCAGGCCGAACTCGACGGCATCCGGCTCGATCTGACCCGCCGTGAGTTCGACCTCCTGGCCTTCCTGGCCGGTCGCCCCGGCGTCGTCGTCCCGCGCAAGGAACTGCTCGCCGAGGTCTGGCAGCAGTCCTACGGCGACGACCAGACCATCGACGTCCATCTGTCCTGGCTGCGGCGGAAGCTGGGCGAGACGGCGGCACGGCCGCGCTATCTGCACACCCTGCGCGGTGTCGGCGTGAAGCTGGAGCCACCCGGGGAAGCGGAGCCGGCGCGATGAGGTGGGCACTGGTCAAGGTCTGTCTGGCGGTCACCACGATGGTCGTGGTCGCCTTCGCCGTCCCGCTCGGGCTCGTCATCAAGGAGATGGCCCGGGACCGCGCCTTCTCCAACGCCGAGCGGGAGGCCGCGGCGGTCGCCCCCGCCCTGTCCATCACCACCGACCGCGACAAGCTGGAACGGGTGGTCGCCTCGGCGGGCGCCGACGCCGGGATGGCGGTGCACATACCGGCCGTGGACACGGCGGCCGCCGTCGACATCGGCCGGCAGCGCGCCGCGAACCGGGACATCGCTACCGTGCGCCGGCTGGGCCGGGCCTCCACCACCGAGGTGCCGGGCGGCTCCACGCTGCTCCAGCCGGTCGCGCTGAGCTCCGGCGCGATCGCCGTCGTCGAGGTGTACGTCCCCGAGTCCGAGGTCAGCAATGGCGTCGGCACAGCCTGGGGGGTCCTCGCCGTCGTCGGTATCGCGCTGGTCCTCGGCTCGGTCGCGGTCGCCGACCGGCTGGGCGTGCGCATGGTGCAGCCCGCGCAGCGGCTGGTCGAGGGCGCGCACGAACTGGGGGAGGGCAAGCTCGGGGCGCGGGTGCCGGAGGAGGGGCCGAACGAACTGCGGCTGGCGGCAGTGGCGTTCAACTCCATGGCCGACCAGGTCGTCCAACTCCTGGCGAACGAGCGTGAGCTGGCGGCGGACCTGTCCCACCGGCTGCGCACCCCGCTCACCGTCCTGCGGCTGAACACGGCCTCGCTCGGCGAGGGGCCCGCCGCGGAGCAGACCCGGGCCGCGGTCGCCCAGCTGGAGCGCGAGGTCGACACGATCATCCGTACGGCACGGGAGGCCAAGCCGCAGACCGCCGCGGCCGGCCCCGGCACCGGGTGCGACGCGGCCGAAGTGGTCCGGGAGCGGATGGAGTTCTGGTCCGCGCTAGCCGAGGACGAGGGCCGCAAATGGCGGGTGGCCGGGGTCGGGCGGCCGGTGCGGATACCCGTGGCCCGGGCCGACCTGGCCGCCGCGCTCGACGCGCTGCTCGGCAATGTCTTCCGGCACACCGCGGAGGGCACGGCCTTCGCGGTGGACGTGCACAACGGCGAGGACGCGGTGATCGTGCTGGTCTCGGACGCGGGCCCCGGCATACCCGATCCCGAGGCGGCGATGGCCCGCGGCCGCGGCTCCGGCACCGACGGCTCGACCGGCCTCGGTCTGGACATCGTGCGCCGGCTCGCCGAGTCGACGGGCGGGGACGTGCGGATCGGCTCGTCCGTCCTCGGCGGCACCGAGGTGCGCATCTGGATCCAGCTGGACGGGCGGGAACCGGTGCGCAGGGGACACCGGGGGGCCGTGCGCCGCCGCCGTTCCGGAAAATTGGTCTCGACCTTTAACCGGTCCCGATCCCTTCCTTAAGCGCACCCTAAGATCCTCAACCGCCGTCCCTATCAAGCCGTTTGTCCGAATCCCTGCCGCTAGCGTCTGCCGCACCTCACCCCACGGAACAGTGAAGGCAGGCACGAGGATGAGCATCCACCGGCGCAGGATCAGTGGCAGGAACAAGGCGATCGGCGGTCTGGTGGCCGCGGCCGTGGTCGGCGGCGGAGCGGTCATGTTCAGCGGTATCGCCCAGGCCGCGGGTGTCGGCGCCGCGTACACCAAGACCAGCGACTGGTCGACGGGTTACACCGCGCAGTACGTCGTCACGAACAACAGCGGCCAGACGGAGAAGGACTGGACGCTGGAGTTCGACCTGCCGGCCGGCGCGAAGCTCAGCTCCCTGTGGAACGGCGAGTCGAGCGTGAGCGGGCAGCACGTCACCGTTAAGCCCCCCAAGTGGGACACGGACGGCCTGGCGCCCGGCAAGTCGGTCACCGTCGGCTTCGTGGTCAACGGCACCGGCGACCCGTCCGGTTGCCGTATCGACAACGCGAAGTGTTCCGCCGACGACACCGCGACGCCGGAGCCGACCGGCCGCCCGACGCAGTCACCGACGCCCACGCACAGCACAACCCCCGCCCCCACTCCCACCCCGACGGCAACGCCCTCCCCGTCCCAGACCACCGGCACCGGCACGACCACCTCCGCCGCCTTCGCCCCCTACGTCGACACCTCCCTCTACCCGGCCTTCGACCTGGTGGCGAGCGCGAACGCGACCGGCGTGAAGAACTACAACCTCGCCTTCATCACGGACGGCGGCGGCTGCACGCCCAAGTGGGGCGGGGTGACGGACCTGGCGAGCGACGGCGTGGCCAACCAGATCGGCGCCCTGCGCGCCAAGGGCGGCGACGTCCGCGTCTCCTTCGGCGGCGCCTCCGGCTCCGAACTGGCGACGACCTGCTCCTCGGCGGACGCGCTGGCGACGGCGTACGGCAAGGCCGTGGACGCGTACAAGCTCACCAAGGTCGACTTCGACGTGGAGGGCGGCGCGCTGCCCAACACGGCGGCGAACACCCAGCGCGCCAAGGCGATAGCGAAGCTCCAGGCTCAGCACCCGAACCTGGACGTCTCCTTCACCCTCCCGGTGATGCCCGAGGGCCTCACCCAGGACGGCGTGAACCTCCTGTCCAACGCCAAGTCCAACGGCGTGAAGATCAGCACGGTCAACATCATGGCGATGGACTACGGCCCCGCCTACAGCGGCGACATGGGCACCTACGCCGAACAGGCCGCCACCGCCACCCAGGCCCAGGTCAAGAGCGTGCTGGAGCTCTCCGACAGCGCGGCCTGGAAGACGGTCGCCGTGACCCCGATGATCGGCGTCAACGACGTCTCCTCCGAGATCTTCAAGGTCGACGACGCCACCCAACTGGTCAACTTCGCCAAGTCCAAGGGCATCGGCTGGCTGTCGATGTGGTCGGCAACCCGCGACAAGCAGTGCGAAGGCGGCCCCAAGCCCACCGCGGACGCAACCTGCAGCTCCATCACCCAGGACAAGTCAGCCTTCTCGAAGGCCTTCGGGGCGATCGGCTGACGGGCAGTCCACAGCTTCATCGGGATCCTCAACGGGGCCGGAACGACACTGTTCCGGCCCCTGGCCATTCTTGACGAAGCCACAGGACTGACATGGCATAGGCCAGCAGCACATTCACCCATTTGACTGAACCCACCCGGCAACGGTCACTGCGACGCTGTCATCCGCCTACGTTCAGTCACATGGTCAGTTCAGCGCACGAGGCGATGCACCAGATCTTCCGGGAGGATCCGGGCCTGTTAGCCCGAGCCCTCCCCCGGGCGGGCATCCCCTTCCCCGAGCCCACGGCGATCCAGCCCCTGGACACGGATCTCACCGAGATCCGACCGCTGGCGCGCCGTGTGGACACCCTCTTCCGGGTCGACACGGCCGATGACGGCGGCTTCCTGCTCGCCATCGAGTCCCAGGGCAAGCCGGACCCGGACAAGCTGAGCAGTTGGACGTACTACTTGGCGCACTTGTACGCCAAGTACCAACTGCCTCCGGTCCTGCTGGTGGTCTGCCGGGACAAGGCCACCGCGTCCTGGGCGGCGGAACCCGTCCGGGTCGGCCCGCCCATCCACACCAGCATGGTGGTCTTCCCGCTCGTCCTGGGGCCGGGCAATGTTCCCGCGGTCACCGACCCGGACGAGGCGGCCGATGACCTCGCCCTCGCCGTCTTCTCCGCGCTCGCTCACGCCAAGGATCCGGGCCTTCCTGCGATACTGGACGCGCTGGCTGCGGCAGTGTCCGACGCCAGCGGCGAGACCGCGAAGGGTTGGGCGGAATTCACCGAAATCGGCCTGGGTGAAACCCCGGCCCGTCAACTGTGGAGGAACCTGATGACCGCATACGCCTCACGTTTCCCCGGCCGCGGCACGCTCATCGAGGAAACCCTCATCGAGGGCCGCGCGGAGGGGCGTGTGGAGGGCCGCGCGGAGGGGCGCGCAGAGGGGCGCGCGGAGGGCCGCGCCGAAGATATCCTCCGTATCCTCGACCGGCGTGGCATCGAGGTCCCCGAGGCGGTTCGGGAGCGGGTCACCGCTTGCACCGACCTGGACATCCTGGGCACATGGTTCGACCGTGCGCTCACCGTCGTAAGTGCCGAAGAACTGTTCGCGGAGACGTGACCGATGGCCAGATACACCTCACGTTTCCCCGGCCGCGGCACGCTCATCGAGGAAACCTTTATCAAGGGCCGCGCGCAGGCTCGCGCGGAGGGCCGCGCCGAAGACATCCTCCGTATTCTCGACCGGCGTGGCATCGAGGTCCCCGAGGCGGTTCGGGAGCGGATCACCACCGGCACCGACCTGGACATCCTGAACACCTGGTTCGACCGCGCCATCACCGTCGTATGTGTCGAGGAGCTGTTCGTGGAGACGTGACCGGCAGTGATGGAGAGAAGGGTCTCGCGGAGTCGGACTCCGCGGGGCCCTTCCCTCTGCTCGGGCCGGGCGGGCGCGGCACTCCTCTCCAGGTGCCGCGCCCGGTTCATGAGGTGTCAGGCCGAGGGCTCCAGCGGCGGCAGGGAGCCCGTTCGGGCCGCCCGGGCGTACCAGCGTGCGCTCGACTTCGGGGTCCGGGCCAGCGTCGCGTAGTCCACGTACACCGCGCCGAAGCGCTTCCCGTAGCCGTACGCCCACTCGAAGTTGTCCATCAGGGACCACAGGTAGTAGCCGCGCACGTCCGCGCCGTCCGTGATGGCGCGGCGGACCGCCGACAGATGGCCGTGCAGATAGGCGATGCGCTCGGGGTCGTGGACACGGCCGTCCGGGTCGGGCTTGTCGTCGTAGGCCGCGCCGTTCTCGGTGACGTACAGGGGCAGGCCTGGCACCTCACGCGAGTAGCGCATGATCAGGTCGTGCAGACCCGTCGGGTCGATCGTCCAGCCCATCTCCGTGCGCTCGCCCGGCGTCTGGTGGAAGGCCACGTCGTCCGCGCCCGGCCAGGGGGAGTGCTCGCTCGCGCCGTGTCCGTCCGCGCGCCGGCCGGACGTGTCCGCCGACTCGACGTCAGAGACCAGCGTCGGGGTGTAGTAGTTCAGGCCCAGCGCGTCCAGCGGCTGGTTGATGGTCCGCAGGTCACCGTCGAGGACGTACGACCAGTCGGTGATCTGGGCCGTCGCCTCGAACAGGGTCTGCGGGTAGGCACCGTGGAGCATTGGGCCGTGGAAGACGCCGTTGGCCAGGTCGTCGATCTTCCGGCCGGCGGCCAGGTCCGCCGGGTCCTGGGAAACCGTGCGCACCACCGAGGAGTTGAGGCTCACCGCGACCGAGTTGCGCGCCGGCATCACCGAGCGGAGGGCCGAAGCGCCCAGCCCGTGGGCCAGGTTGAGGTGGTGCGCGGCCCTCAGCGCGGCCGCCGGCTCGGTACGGCCCGGGGCGTGCACACCCGAGCCGTACCCCAGGAAGGCGCTGCACCACGGCTCGTTGAGCGTGATCCACTGTTCCACCCGGTCGCCGAGCGCCTCGCCGACGATCTGCGCGTACTCGGCGAACCGGTGAGCCGTGTCCCGCTCCGGCCAGCCGCCCGCCTCCTCCAGCTCCTGCGGCAGGTCCCAGTGGTAGAGAGTGATCGCGGGCCGGATGCCATGGGCGAGGAGCTCGTCCACCAGACGCCGGTAGAAGTCCAGGCCCACCTGCACCGCGGGCCCCCGGCCCGTCGGCTGCACCCGCGACCAGGAGACCGAGAACCGGTACGCGTTCAGGCCCAGCTCCGCCATCAGCGCCACGTCGTCGCGGTAGCGGTGGTAGTGGTCGACAGCGATGTCACCGGTCTCACCTGCGGCGGTCCTGCCCGGCGTATGACTGAAGGTGTCCCAGATCGAGGGTGTGCGGCCGTCCTCCCGCACCGCCCCCTCGATCTGGTACGCGGAGGTCGCGGCGCCCCAGAGGAAGGCGGGTGGAAAGGTCACGGAGGTAATGGGCTCAGTCATGGAAGCGCTCCCATAGGGGGTCGTGGAGACCGACAGGTGGGTGGGGGAAGGAGAGGGGAAGGGGAAGGAAGAGGAAGGGGAAGGGGAAGGGGAAGGAGAAGGGGGGATGTGGGGGGCGGAGCGGCATTGGTCCGGCCCCCCGGGGCCTTCGGAACGGGTCGGGCGGGGCTCAGCCCTTGATCGCGCCCTGCATGATCCCGCCCACGATCTGCTTGCCGAACAGAAGGAAGGCGATGAGCAGCGGCAGCGTCCCGAGCAGCGCGCCCGCCATGATGACCGCCTGGTCCGGGACATAGCCGGTACCGAGCGCGTTCAGCGCGACCTGCACGGTCGGGTTCTGCTGGTTCAGGGCGATGATCGGCCACAGGAAGTCGTTCCAGGCGAACACGAAGGTCAGCAGGCCGAGTACGGCCATCGCCGGCCGTGCCGCGGGGAACACGACGTGCCACACGATCCGGATGCTGCTGGCCCCGTCCACCCGGGCCGCCTCGATCAGTTCGGACGGCAGCGCCTGCACCAGGTACTGCCGCATGAAGAACGTGCCGAACGCGGTCACCAGGCTCGGCAGGATCACCGTCTGCAGCTGGTTCGACCAGCCCAGGTCCGACATCCACAGATACAGCGGTACGACGGCCAGCTGCGGCGGGATCATCATCGTGCCGATGGTCAGCAGCAACAGGACGCCCGAGAACCGGAACCGCAGCTTGGCGAAGGCGAACCCGGCGAGCGTGGAGAACAGCACCGTGGAGATGGTGATCGCGCCCGCGACGAGCGTGGAGTTGAACATCGCGGTGCCGAGCCCCGCCTGGTCCCAGGCGGCCTGGAGGTTCTTGAACAGATTGCCGCCGAACCACAGCGGCGGCGGCGTCTCGGCCAGCCTGCGGTCGGTGCGCGAGGCGGCCACCGCCGTCCACACCAGCGGCGCGAGCGAGATGAGCGCGAACACGACCAGCACGACATAGGTGACCGGACCGGCGTGCAACTGCTTGCCCGCGCCCATCACCCGGCGGCGCCCGGGCCCGCGGTCGGAGGTGCCCTTCGCCGCCTGCGGAATCGTCAGTTCACTGGTCGTCATTGGGTCTTCCTCAGACGTCGGGTGAGCACCAGATTGATCACGGCGATGATCAGCAGGATCAGGAACATCGACCAGGCGATCGCGGACGCCTTGCCGAGGTTGCCGATGATCCAGCCCTGGTCGTACATGTACAGGCCGAGCGTCTGGTACTGGTGCTCGGAGCCGCCCTTCGAACCGCTGACCCCGCCGAACAGCAGCGGCTCACCGAAGAGCTGGGTCGCGCCGATGGTGGACACGACCACCGTGAACAGGATCGTCGGCCGCAGCTGCGGGACGGTGACGTGCCGGAACTGCTGCCAGCGGTTGGCGCCGTCGAGCGCCGCCGACTCGTACAGGTCGACCGGGATCGCCTGCATCGCCGCCAGATAGATCAGCGCGTTGTAGCCGGTCCACCGCCAGATCACGATCGAGGACACCGCGAACTGCGAACCCCAGTCCGACTCGCGCCAGTTGACCGGATCGACCCCGAAGAAGTGCAGTACCCAGTTGACCATGCCGCCGTCCCAGGAGTACAGCAGCGTGAAGACCAGGGTCGCCGCGGCCACCGAGGTGGCGTACGGGGTGAGCATCACGACCCGCCACACGGTCGAGCCGCGCAGCTTGTAGTTGAGCAGATGCGCCAGCCAGATCGCCGCGACCAGCTGCGGCACCGTGGAGATCAGGCCGATGGAGAAGGTGTTCTGCAGGGCGTTCCAGAAGAAGTCCGAGGACAACAGGTTCTTGTAGTTGTCCAGGCCCGCCCAGGTCTGGTGGTCCAGCGAGGACAGCTGCACGTCGTGCAGCGAGTACCAGGCCGTGTACAGCAGCGGGACCAGCGAGAAGGCCCCGAAGAGGACGAAGAAGGGGGCGACGAACGCGTACGGCGACGCCTTCATGTCCCAGCGGTACAGCCGGCTGCGCCAGGAGTCGGCGCCCGCCGGCCCACCGCGACCGTGAGCGCCCCGGGCCGCGCCCGGCTGGGAGCCGGACGCGGCGTCGGCGCTCGACGCGGGCTGCGCGAGAGCCTGCTTGGGGCTGGTCACTGGCCGAGCACGTCCTTGATCTCCTTGGTGGCGGCGTCCCAGCCCTGGGCCGGGGACTTGCCCTTCTGCTCCACCTGGAGGATGCCGACGTCGGTCAGCGCGGTGTTGATCGGCTGGTCCTTGATGCCGAAGTACTGGACCGGGATGGTCTTGGCCGAGTCGGCGAAGATCTGCGTGATCGGCGCGTCGGAGAAGTACGAGGTCGTGTCCGCGGCCGGCTTCAGGCCGGCGTACGCCGACGGGGTCGACGGGAAGCTGGCCTGCTTGGCGAAGACCTTGGCCTGCTGCTCGGGCGCGGTCAGCCACTTGGCCAGGGCGATGGCCTCCTTCTGGTGCTTGCCCGCCGTCGGCACGCCGAGGAAGGAGCCGCCCCAGTTGGCCGCGGTCGGCGCGGCCGCCACGTCCCAGTTGCCCTTGCCGGAGTCACCGGACTTCTGCTCGATGTAGCCGATCATCCAGGCCGGGCAGGCCACCGTGGCGAAGGTGCCATTGGCGTAGCCCTGGTCCCACGGCTTGTCGAACTGCTTCAGCTTGGCCGACATGTCGCTGGTCGCCACGGTCATCGCGACGTCCCAGGCCTTCTTCACGCCGTCGGACTTGTCCCAGATGACGTTGCCGTCCTTGTCGTAGTACCGCTCGCTGCCGCCGCCGAGGGCCGCGTTGTAGACCGAGGAGGCGGAGTCCACGAACTTGGTGCCCTTGGGCGCCTTCTTCATGTACTCCTTGCCCAGGTCGACGTACTTGGCCCAGTCGCCCTTCCACTGCGCGGCGAGCTTGGTCCGGTCGGTCTCCAGGCCGGCCTTCTTGAACAGGTCCTTGCGGTAGCAGATCGCCATCGGGCCGACGTCCGTGCCGAGCCCGATCGTCTTGCCGTCCTTGGTGGTGGCCTGGGACAGCTTCCAGTCCAGCCACTGGGACTTGTCGACCTCCTTGCCGAGGTCCACGAACTTGTTCGCCTGCGTCTGCACGGCCTCGGTGATGTTGCCGACCTCGATCGCCTGGATGTCGTCGGTGCCGGAACCGGCCTGCAGCCGGGTCAGGACCTTCGGCCAGTACACATCGGTACGGGTGGTGACGTTCTCCTTGATGGTGATGTCCGGGTGGAGCTTCATGTACTCGTCGTAGAGGCCGGCCTGCTTGTAGCCGAAGACGCCGAAGGTCCCGATGGTCAGTGTGGTCTTGCCCTTGCCACTGCCGTTGCCGCCGTTGTCCGAATTGGACGAGCCGTCGTCCGAGTCGTTGGCGCAGCCGGCCAGCAGTCCCGTGGCCAGCGCGGCGACGGCCGCGAGGGCCACCACCCTGTGGGACCGGCGGGTACTCGTGCGCATTGCGTCCTCCTGTTGCCTGACGTGCCGACCCCCCGGCCAACTGCACTGGTTGGGCCCGTTCGTACTCGCTGCGGCTCGGGCGGGGAACGTGCGGGATGTGTATGTGTCAGGTACTGTGGGAGCGCTCCCACAGGTGATGAGTTGAAGAGTCGTCGGTCCGGGGCGGGGTGTCAAGGGAGCGGACGAGGAGCGCTGCGTTCAGTTATCGGGCTGTTAGCTAACTTCGGTCGGCGGCCGAAGGGCAGACGAGGTCAGGACAATACGCGCGCCCGGCGTTCGCGGGGGAGGCTCCCGGGGTCGGCACGAGGCCCGCGCCCGGCGGCGGTCACCCCGGCGCACGGGACTGTTAGATTCCAGGCCAGCGACATGAACGTCGAGGGAGGCGGGGTCCATGGCAAGCCACGGAACACGGGGGCGCAGCGGTGGTCGGCCCACCCTCGAAGAGGTCGCCGCCCGCGCCGGCGTCGGCCGCGGCACGGTCTCCCGGGTGATCAACGGCTCTCCCCGGGTCAGCGAAGCCACCCGCGCGGCCGTCGAGGCGGCGGTCGAGGAACTCGGATACGTCCCGAACACCGCGGCCCGCGCCCTGGCCGCCAACCGCACGGACGCGATCGCCCTGGTCGTCCCCGAGCCGGAGACCCGGTTCTTCGCGGAGCCGTACTTCTCGGACATGCTGCGCGGTGTCGGCGCCGAACTGGCCGACACCGAGATGCAGTTGCTGCTGATCTTCGCCGGCAGCGACCGGGAGCGGCAGAGGCTCGCCCAGTATCTGGCCGCGCACCGGGTGGACGGCGTCCTGCTGGTCTCGGTCCACGCGGACGACCCGCTCCCGGATCTGCTGTCCCAGCTGGAGATCCCCGCGGTGATCAGCGGCCCCCGCTCGGCGCGGGAGACGCTGACCTCGGTGGACTCGGACAACTACGGCGGCGGCCGCTCGGCCGTCGAGCACCTGCTCGCCGGCGGCCGCCGTACGATCGCCCACATCACGGGCCGCCTGGACGTGTACGGCGCCCAGCGGCGCGTGGACGGCTACCGTGACGCCCTGCGCGACGCGGGCCACGAGGTCGACGAACGGCTCATCGAGCCCGGCGACTTCACCGAGGAGGGCGGCCGCCGCGCGATGACGAACCTCCTCGCGCGCACCCCCGGCCTGGACGCGGTCTTCGCCGGCTCGGACGTGACGGCGGCCGGCGCCCGCCAGGTGCTGCGCGAGAGGGGCCGCCGCATCCCCGAGGACGTGGCCCTGGTCGGGTACGACGACTCGGCGATCGCCCGCCACATGGACCCGCCGCTCACCAGCGTCCGCCAGCCGATCGTGGAGATGGGCCGCGCGATGCTGGACCTGCTCCTGACGGAGATCGCGGACCGCCGCCCGGCCGCGTCCCGGGGGCTGGAGCGCCGCCACCTGGTGCTGCCGACGGAACTGGTGACGCGTACCTCGTCCTAGGAGGGCACCGCCCGGACACGGGCAAACGAATCAGCCGGTGACCCGTCTTACGACAAGGTCACCGGCTGATTACTCAGGGTGAGTGACGGGACTCGAACCCGCGACATCCTGGACCACAACCAGGTGCTCTACCAGCTGAGCTACACCCACCACGACCGGCGGTTCACTTGGTGGTTTCCCCGACCGGCCGAGAAAAAGTGTACAGGGTCCGAAGGGGTGCTCGCGCACGGCTTTTCGCGGTGGCGCCCCGCGGCCCCCGAGGGCGCCTACTGCGCAGGCAGGACGTGCTTTCCGGCGATGGCCCTGGCGGTCTCCGAGTCCGGTCCGGGCTGCGGTACGAAGATCGCCTCCCGGTAGTACCTGAGCTCCGCGATGGACTCGCGGATGTCGGCGAGCGCCCGGTGGTTGCCGTTCTTCTCCGGGCTGTTGAAGTAGGCGCGCGGGTACCAGCGGCGGGCGAGCTCCTTGATGCTGGAGACGTCCACGATCCGGTAGTGGAGGTAGTCCTCCAGAGTCGGCATGTCCCGCAGCAGGAAGCCGCGGTCCGTACCGACGGAGTTGCCGCACAGCGGGGCCTTGCCCGGTTCCTTGACGTGCTCGCGTACATACGCCAGGACCTGCTCCTCGGCCTCGACCAGCGTCGTGCCGCCGGCCAGTTCGTCGAGCAGACCGGAGGTGGTGTGCATCTGCCGCACCACGTCCGGCATGGTCTCCAGGGCCTTGGCGGGCGGGCGGATCACGATGTCCACCCCCTCGCCGAGTACGTTCAGCTCGGAGTCGGTGACCAGCGCGGCCACCTCGATGAGCGCGTCGTCGGACAGCGAGAGACCGGTCATCTCGCAGTCGATCCACACCATGCGATCGTTCATGTGTCTAACCTTACGGCGCGTATCCGCTCCACGGGCCTGCCGTGCAAGGGGTTGCTGTGGCGTGGGACGAGTCATGGTGCCGGTGTGACGTCCGGGAACCAGAAAATGGGCCCGAGGAAACGGGCACTAGGAAACGGGGACGAGGAAACGGGAACGAGAAAAGAGGAAGGGGCCGGGCTCGTCCCGGACCCCTTCCCATACGCTCAGCTACCGCTTCTCGGCCCCGGCAGGCTCGCCGACAGACCCAGTGCGGCCGTGCGCCGTGTCTGCATCGGCACCGCGCTCTCCGGATGCAGCAGCGCGGGCGCCGGTCCCACCGGCCCGGGCGGCAGTGCGCTCGTCGGTCCGGCCGGAGGCATCGTGGGCTCGCCCTCGCCCGGTTTGTCGCCCTGCGGCCGGCGCGCCCGGTACGCGGCGCGGTACGCCGCGGGGGACGAGCCCAGCTGGCGGCGGAAGTGGCCGCGCAGGGCCACCGGCGAGCGGAAGCCGCAGCGGCCCGCGACCTCGTCGACCGAGTAGTCCGACGTCTCCAGCAGACGCTGCGCCTGCAGCACCCGCTGGGTGATCAGCCACTGGAGCGGGGCGCTGCCGGTGAGCGAGCGGAAACGTCGGTCGAACGTCCGCCTGCTCATGTACGCGCGTGCCGCCAGCGTCTCCACGTCGAACTGCTCGTGCAGGTGCTCCAGCGCCCAGGCGACGACCTCCGCGAGCGGGTCGGCGCCGATCTCCTCGGGTAAAGACCGATCGAGGTAGCGCTCCTGACCGCCGCTCCGGCGCGGCGGGACCACCAGCCGGCGGGCCAGCGCGCCGGCCGCCTCGTTGCCGTGGTCGCTGCGCACGATGTGCAGACACAGGTCGATTCCGGCCGCGGTGCCCGCCGACGTGAGGACGTCCCCGTCGTCGACGAACAGCTCACGCGGATCGACATGCACCGACGGATAGCGCTTGGCCAGCGTCGGCGCGTACATCCAGTGCGTGGTCGCCGGGCGCCCGTCCAGCAGGCCGGCGGCGGCCAGCACGAAGGCGCCCGTGCACAGCCCGACGATGCGGGCCCCCTCCTCGTGGGCCCGGCGCAGCGAGTCCAGCGCCTCCTCCGGTGGTGGAGAGGTGATCGAGCGCCAGGCCGGCACCACGACGGTGCCCGCCCGTGAGATCGCCTCCAGGCCGTGCGGCGCGGTGAGTTCGAGGCCCCCTGTGGTCCGCAGCGGGCCTTCCTCACCTCCGCACACCAGCAGTCGGTAGCGTGGCACTCCGGCGTCCTGGCGGTCGATACCGAACACCGAAAGCGGTATGGAGCTCTCGAAAATGGGGCCGCCGCTGAACAGCAGCACCGCGACGATCTCCTTGCGGCGTCGCCCGGAAAGCCTCCGGGCCGCGGCTTCCGGCGCGGCAGTGGAGTCGTGGCTCATCCTGCTAAGCCCCCCTCGGTGGTCGCGGCTCCTCGGTTGTGTCGCTCCTGCACGTTTCCCCTCGGTCCTGCACGAGTCCCCCGCCGTAAAGAAAGTCAAGATCGAATCTACTGGGTCCCGCGCGGTCGCGGTGACCCAGGTAGACACTCGGCACATTGTCGACATGACAACTTGGCGTGAAGCATTCGATCACGAAGCGTTGCACTCGTGGGCCGTGCGGGGAAGTGCGCCTCGTCGCAGTGGCCAAAGCACGTAGGGTGCGCAGGGCCTCCTGGACCCTTTCCGTGCAGGTGGAACGGGGGTTGGGGGGCGGTTGGGGCACCTCTTGCACAGTGTCCAGAAGTTGGCTGAAAAGATACGTCGGTGTGCGCGGAAACCGGTCAGTCGACCGGTGTATTCGACTTACTGTGACGTCCGCCTCTGTGGGACGCACAGCGTTCGGAGTGACGCAGCAGGAAACGGCAGGCACCGGTGAGGGCGGCGAGGCCGAGCGCGGTGCCGGTCGCGCCGGCGAGCGAGGTGCCGTACCAGAGAAGCACCACCGGGACGAGGACGCAGCTGAAGACCGCCCAGCGGACCAGTTCGCTCACGGTGTCCGGCGCGGGACGCGGTTCGGTGGTGGGGCGCGGTCCGGACATGTCGCTCTCCCTGCGGCTCCCCGGACGGTGCCCGGGTGGTGACTCAATGGAGTCAACGCGCGTTCGATCCGTCGGTCACCGCGTGTACCCGTCGGACGGAGCGCAGTTGTTTGAATCCTGTGCAAACCGCCTGTACGGGGCAGCAACCATTGCGTTACGGGCGCGGCTCGTGCATGCTCCGGTGAACCCCTACCGGGCTTCGAGGGACCCCCTACGGAGCGTGCACGGGCTCTGGGCTAAGGAGGCGTGCCGCCGTACCCTTGGGGGTATGGGGTTGGGAAGATGTTTCCCGGACACGGCTCCGCCGCACACTGTCGTCCCACCCACGAGGATCTAAACGCCGAGACACTCATGGCCGGTCACGAATTCTTCGAACACGCGGACCGCAAGCGGAACGTCGCCGACCCCACGGCGCACGAGCCCCTGGCGGCGGAAGAGTCACGCCCATCCTGCGACCCAGCTTTCAAGCACGGCGTGGTCGTCGGCTTCGACGGCTCCATGTCGAGCGAGCGCGCCCTGGCCTACGCGATCGGGATGGCCCATCGCTCCGGGTCGGGTCTGATCATCGTTCATGTCGCCAACCGGCTGCCCACCACGGTGTGGGCCGGCTGCGAGCCACCCGTCTTCGTCGACGTACCGGACCACCGCACCGAGGTGCTGGGGCTGGAACTCGCCTGTGCGGACTATCTGTCCGAGGTGCCGTGGATCCTCGTCGAGCGCGGTGGTGACATCTGCCACGAACTCGAAGAGGTCGGGCGGGAGTACGAGGCCGACGCGATCGTCGTCGGGTCCACCCACGGCATCGTCGGCCGGATCTTCGGCTCCGTCGCCGGACGGCTCGCCAAGCGGGCGAAGCGGCCCGTGGTGGTCATTCCGTAACCGCTTCACGCACCGTCAACTCCCTTTGCGCAGTGCCTGAATCTACTCGCGCGTAGATGTTGTTTGTGCCCTTGTGAAGGGCATATATCGGTCACCGCACAACTGCACATGCATGAAGGGAGCCCGCCGTGGACAACCACGTCTCCGCGGGAAGCACCACCGTCATCGGTCGACTCGCCCTCGGAATCACCCTGTTGGCGTTCGGAATCGGATACACCGATGTGATCGACGGCGTGACGGCGACCGACGCCGTCTCACTGGCCCACTACGTAGGCGGCGTTGCACTCTTCGTCGCCGGTCTGCTGGCGTTCCGCGACCGCGACAACGCCACCGGTACGGCCTTCTCGGCGCTCGGCGCACTCTGGTTCACCTGGGCGGTCTCGGCCGGGAACCAGATGTCCGACAACGCCGCCGGGCTCTTCCTGCTCCTGTTCGCCCTAGTGGCACTCTCGTTGACCCTCGCGGGCGGTGACATGCTCGGTCAGGGCATGCACGGGCTGCTGTTCCTGTCGATGCTCGTCCTGGCCGTGGCCCGGTTCGCGGACAGTTCGGCTCTCACCAAGGTCGGTGGCTGGGTAGGCGTGGCCGCGGGTGCGGTGGCGTGGTACGCGGCGACCGCGGCGCTTGCCCACTGGCCGACCGCACTGCCTAGGCGCGCTGCCGGCCGGGGAGTGACGGCCACCGGCTGATTCGGCAGCCATGCCGGGGAGTTGGGCGTCCCCGGCGATATATGAGCGGACCCCCCGTGATTGGTGGCAACACGAGGGGTCCGTTCTGTGTGTCTTGCCTGTGCAGGTGCGTGGGGGCTGGTCGCGCAGTTCCCCGCGCCCCTGGGTCGGCTATTCCACCGTCACCGACTTCGCCAGGTTCCTCGGCTTGTCGATGTCCCTGCCCAGGATCTTTGCCGTGTGGTAGGCGAGGAGCTGGAGGGGGATGCCCATCAGGATCGGGTCGAGTTCGTCCTCGTTCTTCGGGACGACGATCGTCCTGTCGGCCTTCTCCTGCCCCTGGTGGGCCACCGCGAGGATCTTGCCGCTGCGGGCCTTGATCTCCTCCAGGGCCGCGCGGTTCTTCTCCAGCAGGTCGTCGTCCGGGACGATCGCGACCGTCGGCAGGGCGGGCTCGATCAGGGCGAGCGGGCCGTGCTTCAGCTCGGAGGCCGGGTAGGCCTCGGCGTGGATGTAGGTGATCTCCTTGAGCTTCAGGGAGGCCTCGCGGGCCACCGGGTAACCCCGGACGCGGCCGATGAAGAGCATCGAGCGGGCCTCGGCGTACTCCTCGGCCAGCTGCTTGACCTCGTCCTCCTGCTTGAGGATCTCGGAGATCTGCGCCGGCAGCTTCCGCAGGCCCTCGATGATCCGCTTGCCGTCGCTGACCGAGAGGTCACGGGTGCGGCCGAGGTGCAGGGCGAGCAGGGCGAAGGCGACGGTGGTGTTGGTGAAGCACTTCGTGGAGACCACGCAGACCTCGGGGCCGGCGTGGACATAGATGCCGCCGTCCGCCTCGCGGGCGATCGCCGAGCCGACCACGTTGACCACGCCGAGCACCCGGGCACCCTTGCGCTTCAGCTCCTGGACGGCGGCCAGCACGTCGTAGGTCTCACCGGACTGCGACACCGCGATGTACAGCGTGTCGGGGTCCACCACCGCATTGCGGTAGCGGAACTCGGAGGCGGGCTCGGCGTCCGCGGGGATGCGGGCGAGCTCCTCGATCAGCTGGGCGCCGATCATGCCCGCGTGGTACGAGGTGCCGCAGCCGAGGATCTTCACCCGGCGGATCCGGCGTGCCTCGCGGGCGTCCAGGTTCAGGCCGCCGAGGTGCACGGTGGAGAAGCGGTCGTCGATGCGGCCGCGCAGCACGCGGTCCACGGCGTCGGCCTGCTCGTGGATCTCCTTGTGCATGTAGGTGTCGTGGCCGCCCATGTCGTAGGAGGCGGCCTCCCACTCCACGGTGGTCGGCTCGGCGGTGGTGCGGGTGCCCTCGGTGGTGTAGGTGCGGAAGTCGTCGGCCTTGAGGGTGGCCATCTCGCCGTCGTCGAGCGTGACTATCTGGCGGGTGTGGGTGACCAGCGCGGCGATGTCCGATGCGACGAACATCTCCTTCTCGCCGATGCCGAGGACGACCGGGGAGCCGTTTCGAGCCACCACGATGCGGTCCGAGAAGTCGGCGTGCATCACGGCGATGCCGTACGTGCCCTCCACGACCCGGAGCGCCTGGCGGACCTTCTCCTCCAGGGACTCCGCCTGGGAGCGGGCGATCAGATGGACGAGGACCTCGGTGTCGGTCTCGGAGAGGAACTCGACGCCGTCCGCCTCCAGCTTGCGGCGCAGGTCGGCGGCGTTGTCGATGATGCCGTTGTGCACGACGGCGACCTTCTGGTCGGCCGACATGTGCGGGTGGGCGTTCACGTCGGACGGGGCGCCGTGGGTGGCCCAGCGGGTGTGGGCGATACCGGTGGTGCCCTTGAAGCGCGCCGGGACCTTGGCCTCCAGGTCGCGGACCCGACCCTTGGCCTTGACCATCTTCAGGCCGGCCGTCTTCGGGGAGGTGACGACGATGCCCGCGGAGTCGTATCCGCGGTACTCCAGGCGCTGCAGGCCCTCCAGGAGCAGCGGGGCCACGTCACGCTTCCCGATGTATCCGACAATTCCGCACATATATAGGTATCCCTCAGCCTGTCGTTCTGTTGTTCCGGCTGGTTCTCAGCCGTAGACCATGCGGCGCAGCTGTCTGAGCGTGAGCTCCGGCGGCGCCACCGCCCGGTACCTCAGGTCCGCCTCGATCCGTTCGAAGATCGTCGCGTTCACCAGGCCCTGGGCCTGCAGCTCGCGATGGCGGCGACGGACGAAGTCCTCGGTCGTCTCGTCGAAGTAGGCGAGCACGTCCTGGACCACACGCAGCGCCTCGCCCCGGCTCAGGGGCGTGGATCGCGTCAGGTGATCAAGAAGTTCGTCGTGCACCCGGTAGATCCTGAGCCACCGGCGCCGGTTTCGCAAGAATCCTGCCCGATTGCGGGCACGGAGGTGTTGAAAATCCTTGGACGGGCTTGAATCTCTCATGGATCCCTGTTCGTGATCTGTCCATCCTGCGTCTTGCGTCTCGTCGCCTCAGGAGACGAGTTTCAGACGCCATGGACATTCCTCGTATGGGAGTACCCGAGAAGCTGGCCGAGCGCATGAGCATGGCCGAGCAGCACGAATATCTGCGCGCCAGATTCTCGCGGCGCACGATGATCAGAGGCGGTGCCGTCACGCTGGGCGCCGTCACCGGTGGCGCGTTCATTCCGGGCGGGACCGCCCAGGCCGCCGTTCCGACCCAGTCCACCGCCCCGGCCACCGAGACGGTCGACGGCGCCCTTGTCGCCCCCTTCGGCCGCCACCTCGCCTACGGCAACGACCCGCGCACCGAGATGACCATCTCGTGGCAGGTCCCGGTCGCCGTGAAGAAGCCGTTCATCCGCATCGGCGCCCACCCCTGGGACCTCTCCCGCAAGATAGAGGCCGAGGTCCGCACCCTCTACACCCCGGCCGGCGTCGGCGCGAGCGGCGACCACACGCAGTACTACCTGCACGCCAGGCTCACCCACCTGCGCCCCGGCAAGACCTACTACTACGGCGTCGGCCACCAGGGCTTCGACCCCGCCGAGCAGCACCTCGCCGGCACCCTGGGCACCTTCACCACCGCCCCCGACCGCGAGCAGCCGTTCACCTTCACGGCCTTCGGCGACCAGGGCGTCAGCTACCACGCCCTGGCCAACGACAGCCTGATCCTCGGTCAGAACCCGGCCTTCCATCTGCACGCCGGCGACATCGCCTACGGCGACCCGGCCGGCCAGGGCAAGACCACCGACACCGGCTTCGACTCGCGCACCTGGGACCAGTTCCTGTACCAGACCGAGTCGGTCGCCAAGCAGATCCCGTGGATGGTCAGCTACGGCAACCACGACATGGAGGCCTGGTACTCGCCCAACGGCTACGGCGGCGAGGAGGCCCGCTGGACGCTCCCGGACAACGGTCCGGACCCGAAGAACCTGCCGGGCGTCTACTCCTTCGTCTACGGCAACACGGCGATCGTCTCGCTGGACCCCAACGACGTCTCCTTCGAGATCCCGGCGAACCTGGGCATCTCGGGCGGTACCCAGACGACATGGTTCGAGGGGCAGCTGAAGAAGTTCCGCGCCTCGAAGGACATCGACTTCATCATCGTGTTCTTCCACCACTGCGCCTACTGCACCTCCACCGCGCACGCCTCGGAGGGGGGTGTGCGCCAGGAGTGGGTGCCGCTGTTCGACAAGTACCAGGTCGACCTCGTCATCAACGGCCACAACCACCAGTACGAGCGCACGGACGTCATCAAGGGCAACGAGGTCACCAAGAAGCTGCCGATCGGCGGCACGGCGTACTCGGACACCGAGGGCGTGGTCTACGTGACGGCGGGCGCGGCCGGCCGCAGCCTGTACGCCTTCAGCGCCCCGGACTCCTACGAGGGCCACGAGCACGAGGTGGACTCGGTCGCCTCGTTCATCTGCCTCAAGGACGGCAAGCAGAACGAGACGGTCACCTGGTCCCGTGTCCGCTACCTCAACTACTCCTTCCTGCGCGTGGACGTCACCCCCGCGCCGAAGGGCCGCTACACCACCCTGAAGGTCTCGGGCATCGCCGAGACCGGTGACCGGATCGACCACTTCACGGTGGCACGCCGGGCGAAGTAGCCGCGGCCGCGCCCCGGCGGCGGGGGCGCACCCGGACACGGCGGGCGGGCGGTCCTCACATGCGCTTGAGGATCGCCTGCTTGGCCAGGGCGAACTCCTCGTCCGTCAGGACGCCCGTGCGGTGCAGCTCGCCCAGCTCACGCAGCCGCCGCAGCAGCGCGTCGTGGTCGTCCTCGATCGTGGGCGCGGTCCGCTGCTGCGGGACCTCGTGCAGCCGCGGCCGCGCCTGCGGTACGGCGGCGGCCGAGGGGTGCGGCAGCCGCGCCTGCACGGCCGCCGCGACCAGCGCCATCAGCGGGTCCTTCTTGAAGCCCCACAGCTCCACGGAGTGGGGGTCGTACTTCGGCGGCGCCTTGGTCGGCGCGCCCCGCACCGTGAAGCGCAGATGGCCGTTCTCCAGGCCGGCCGCGGGCTGCCACTCCACCGTGTCGATCTCGGTGACGGCGAGCGTCCGGGCGCCCGCCGCGGCCTTGGCGTCCTCGGTCTTCCAGTTCCACTCCAGGCGTACCTGCTCGCCGTCGAAGCCCGCCGTGCCGTCCCCGGCGGAGACGGAGAGCGGAACGGACGGGCCGGGCAGCAGATACTCGGTCACCGGGTCGGCCGGAACCTGGTCCAGGAGCAGGGCGGCCCGCACCTCGTCCACGAAGTACTCGGCGACTCCGTAGCGATCGGACTCGACCGTCAGCTGGTAGGGGTCGTTCGGCTCGGTGAGGCGGCCGCCGGTCGCGTGCAGCAGCGGGTCGGCGCCGTCGCGCAGCCGCAGTCGCAGCCGCCCCGACTTCTTCCCCTGCTCGAACGAGATGCCGGCCAACGCCCCCAGGGGGACCACGAGTTCCCCCAGGGTCCTGCGCAGCAGACCCACGTTCTTGTCCCGGCCCGGGGTCAGTCGAAGGGCGTCGGCGTCGAAGGCCCACGTGCCGTCCTTCTGGATGATTTCCGCCATGAGGGGATTGTTTCATCGGTTCTGCGAGAGGGTGGTCTCTACCAATTCCGAAGGGAGCGCATGTGAGACGGCACCCCAGAACGACTCCCCGTATGGCCCGCATCCTCGGATCCCTGCTCCTCGTGGCCGCGGCCGGCGCCTTCACCGTCGGCGCGGCACCGGCGGCGAGAGCCACCCCCACCCCGCTCGACCGGGTGGTGCCGGCACCCGCGTCGGTCACGCCGGGCGGATCCCCGTACCGCATCACCCGTGGCACCCGCATCAGCGTCACCGGCTCCGGCGAGGCCCGCCGGGTCGGCGAGTACCTGGCCGCCGTCCTGCGGCCGTCCACCGGCTATCCGCTCCCGGTGACGGCGAACGGGCACGGCGGCATCCGACTCCGCATCACCAAGGGCGTGTTCGGCGCGGAGGGCTACCGCCTCGACAGCGGCCGCGGCGGCATCACCATCACCGCGAGCGCACCCGCCGGCCTCTTCCACGGCGTCCAGACCCTGCGTCAGCTGCTGCCCGCGGCCGTGGAGAAGAAGTCCGTGCAGCCCGGCCCCTGGCTGGTCGCCGGCGGCACCGTCCAGGACTCCCCGCGCTATGCCTACCGGGGCGCCATGCTCGATGTGTCCCGGCACTTCTTCACCGTCGCCCAGGTCAAGCGCTACATCGACGAGCTCGCCCTCTACAAGATCAACAAGCTGCATCTGCACCTCAGCGACGACCAGGGCTGGCGCATCGCGATCGACTCCTGGCCGCGCCTCGCCACCTACGGCGGCTCCACCCAGGTCGGCGGCGGCCCCGGCGGCCACTACACCAAGGCCGACTACCGGGAGATCGTCCGCTACGCCGCCTCCCGCTATCTCGAAGTCGTCCCCGAAATAGACCTGCCCGGCCACACCAACGCGGCCCTCGCCTCGTACGCCGACCTGAACTGCGACGGCGTCGCGCCCCCGCTCTACACCGGCACCGACGTCGGCTTCAGCACACTGTGCGTGCCGAAGAAGATCACCTACGACTTCGTGGACGACGTCGTGCGCGAACTGGCCGCGCTCACCCCGGGCCGCTACCTCCACATCGGCGGCGACGAGGCGCACTCCACCAGCCACGCCGACTACGTGGCCTTCATGGACAAGGTGCAGCCCGTCGTCGCCAAGTACGGCAAGACGGTGATCGGCTGGCACCAGCTGACCGGAGCGACCCCCGCCCCGGGCGCCCTTGCCCAGTACTGGGGCCTGGACGACACCAGCGCCGAGGAGAAGGCCCAGGTCGCGAAGGCCGCGCGGAACGGGACCGGGCTGATCCTGTCCCCGGCCGACCGGATCTACCTCGACATGAAGTACACCGAGGACACCCCGCTGGGCCAGGACTGGGCCGGCCTGGTCGAGGTGCGGCGGTCGTACGACTGGGATCCGGGCCACTACCTCGACGGAGCCCCCGCGTCGGCCGTGCGGGGCGTGGAGGCCCCGCTGTGGACCGAGACCATCACCGACTCCGCAGACATCGAGTACATGGCCTTCCCACGGCTCGCGGGCGCCGCCGAGCTGGGCTGGTCACCCGCGGCCACCCACGGCTGGGACGGCTACAAGGTGCGGCTGGCCGCGCAGGGGCCGCGCTGGGACGCACTCGGCATCAAGTACTACAAGTCCCCCCAGGTACCCTGGCCGACGAGTTGAGAGAAGACTGACGGGCACCCCGGAGGACCGTACTCCGGGGTGCCCGCCGGTTCCTCGGGCCTGCCCTGCTGCTACCGCCCCGCGAGGGGATTGCGCAGCGTGCCGACGAGCTGGAGCGCGCCGGAGGGATCCGCGAGATCCACCATCTGCCGGTTGTCGCGCAACTGGAGCCGGTTGAGGCAGGACAGCGCGAACTCCGGGGCGAACAGGTCGTACTGCCGGAACTTGTCGGCGAGTTCCGGCGCCGACTCCTGATACTCGCGGGTGACCTCCGCGACCGTACGCCAGAAGTCGTCCTCCGCCAGGATTCCCTCGGTGGCGAGGTTCGCCGCGAGGAAGCGGAAGAAGCAGTCGAAGACGTCCGTGAAGACCGACAGCAGTTTCGTGTCCTCCGGCACCTCGACCCGGATCCGCCGCACCTCGGGCGGCAGCACCGCGTCCGGGTCCATCACCACGATCTCCTCGGCGATGTCCTTGTAGATCGCGCGCCGGACCACGCCGTCCTTCAGGACCAGGATCACGTTCTCGCCGTGCGGCATATAGGCCAGGTCGTAGGCGTAGAAGCTGTGCAGCAGAGGCGTGTAGTACGCCCGCAGGTACTGGCGCAGCCACTCGGCGGGCGCCAGCCCGGACCGCTCGATCAGGGCGCCTGCGAAGGACGCGCCCTCGTGGTCCACATGGAGCAGACAGGCCATGGTGGCGAGCGACTCGCCCTCCTGGAGGGACGGGACCGGGCTCTCGCGCCACAGCGCGGCCAGCATCTTGCGGTACGGCGAGTACCGGTCGGTCGCCGCCTCGTACTCCAGATGCCGGTAGCCGACGGCCGCGCGCTCCCGGATGATCGACAGCCCGGTCGACTTCAGCACCGGGTCGTTGTCGATCAGCCGGGCCAGCCAGTCGTTGATCGCCGGGGTCGCCTCCATGTAGGCGGCGGAGAGCCCGCGCATGAAGCCCATGTTGAGGACGGACAGGGCCGTCTTCACATAGTGCTTCTCGGGGTGGGAGCGGTTGAAGAAGGTCCGGATGGACTGCTGGGCCAGATACTCGTCGTCGCCCTCGCCCAGGCAGACGAGATGCCCGCGGGCGACCTCGGCGGCGAAGGTGACGGTGAGCTTGTTCCACCACTGCCAGGGGTGGACGGGTATGAGCAGATGGTCGGCGGGGTCGAGCCCGCGCTCGCGCAGGACCGTGTCGAACCGCGCGACCGTCTCCGCGCCCAGCTCCTCCCGTACGAAGGTCTCGTACTCGATGCCCGCACCGGCCGTGAACGCCGCCCGGGAGCGGTGCGCGGCGAGCCAGACCAGCCGGACGGGGCTCGCGGTCTCCGGGGCGTACGACAGGTACTCATGGATGCCGAAGCCGAGCCGCCCGTTGTTGGCGACGAAGCAGGGGTGGCCTTCGGTCATGCCGGTCTCGATCGCCTGGAAGCCGCTCCGGGCCAGCTCGGCCACCGGGATCCGCGGCTTGCCGAGCTTGTAGCAGGTGCCGGAGAGGGTGGAGGAGATCTCCTCCAGGTAGACCGGCAGGATCTCGTCGCTCAGGCCCAGAGCGCCCTTCAGCTCGACGAAGAAGTCCAGGGCCGCGAGGGGGAGTTCGGCACCGTCCCGGGTGCGGGTGATCGAGTCGGCGTCGACCTGCCAGTGGTCCAGGGCACGACGGCCGGCCGTGAACCGGTAGTGGGTGAGGCCGTCGTCGCTGTGGACGACGTACCCGTCGCCTTCCTGTCGGGGCGTGATGAGCCGCTCGTGCGCGAACTCGGCGAGCGCCTTGCGCACGAGCAGACGGTTGGCCGTCTCCCAGCGCTCGGGGGACAGATGGGCCACGGCGTCGGTGAGGCTCATACCGCCACCGCCCGCTCGAACCGCTCCCGTGTGCAGAAGCTCAGCAGGGCCTTCTTCTCCGGCTTGCGGATCTCCCGCTCGGGCACGAACCCGACGGCCTCGTTCAGGGCGTGCACCGCCTTGTTGCGCACATCCGGCTCGACGACGATCCGGGCGGTCGCCGGATCCTCGAAGAGGCGCGCAACCACGGCGGTGATGACGGCCCTGGTGAAACCGTGCACGGGCGTCTGCGTGGGCGGCACCAGGAAGTGCATGCCGACGTCCCCCGGCTCGGGCTCGTACAGCCCGACCAGCTCCCGATGGGCGGGGTCGTACGTCTCCATGAGGAACGCCGGCTCCCCGTCGAGCAGCCCGAGGAGGGCGTGGTGGTGCTCGTCGCCCGCGATCTCCATGTAGGCGCGCTCGACGTCCTCCTGCTTCGCGTCCTGCATCATCCAGAAGGCGGCCTTGGGATGTGTGACCCAGGAGTGCAGCAGCTCGGCGTCCTTGAGGGGGTCGAGGGGGCGGAAGGTGAACCTCATACGGCGAACTCCTGGAACGCGATCGTCTTCTCGACGGGGTAGTACTCCGTGCCGAGCAGCTCGCGGATGATGGAGCTGTTGCGGTACGGGCCCATGCCCAGGTCGGGGCTGGTGACGCTGTGGGTGTGGACGCCGGCGTTCTGCAGGAACACCCCGCGGCCCGTCACGTCGATCGCGTAGTTGCGGGCGACGTCGAAGCGGCCGTGGCCGTCGAAGCGGAGGCGGTCGTGGAGCGGGGCGAGGAAGGCCGGCGGCTCGTAGTGGTAGCCGGTGGCCAGCACCAGGCCCTCGGTGCGGAGCTCGAAGTCCTTGCCCTGCTCGTCCTGGTGGAAGCCGAGCGTGTACGCGCCGTCCGCGTGGGCGGCGGTCGTCAGCGTGGAGTTGGTCAGCAGACGGGTGCGGACCGGGCGGTCGCCGCTCTCCACGTTCTTCTGGTAGAGCAGGTCGAAGATCGCGTCGATCAGATCCGAGTTGATGCCCTTGTAGAGGCCCTTCTGCTGCTTCTCCAGCCGGTAGCGGGTCTCCTCGGGCAGCGCGCGGAAGTAGTCGATGTAGTCGGGGGAGGTCAACTCCAGGGTCAGCTTGGTGTACTCCAGCGGGAAGAACCGCGGGGAGCGGGTGACCCAGTTGAGCTCATAGCCGTGGACGTCGATCTCGGAGAGGAGTTCGTAGTAGATCTCCGCGGCGCTCTGGCCGCTGCCGACGATCGTGATGGACTTCTTCGCCAGCAGCTCCGCCTTGCGGGGCATGTACCGCGCGGTGTGGATGAAGTCGCCGGCCAGGTCCCGGCAGGCCTCGGGAACGAAGGGGACCGTACCCGTGCCGAGGACCAGATGACGGGCGCGGAAGGTCTCGCCGGCTTCGGTGCGGACGGCGTACAGACCGTCCTCGTACGTCACCTCGGTGACCGTCGTGCCGAAGCGGACGCTGCTCAGCTTGCCCGCGGCCCAGCGGCAGTAGTCGTTGTACTCGACCCTGAGCGGATAGAAGTTCTCGCGGATGTAGAACGAGTACAGCCGCCCCCTCTCCTTCAGGTAGTTGAGGAAGGAGTACGGCGAGGTCGGGTCGGCCATGGTGACCAGGTCCGACATGAACGGGGTCTGGAGGTGGGCGCCGTCGAGGAACATTCCGGAGTGCCACTCGAAGTCGGGCTTCGAGTCGAGGAAGAGTCCGTCGAGTTCGGCGATCGGCTCGGTGAGGCAGGCGAGGCCGAGGTTGAAGGGGCCGAGCCCGATCCCCACGAGGTCGTAGGTCTTGTTCGGGGCTTCAGGACGCGCGGTCAAGAGACTCTCCCAGGTACTGCTCGGCGTGGCCGGCGATCAGGTCGAGGACGGCGGCGATGTCGGTCGCCCGTGTCTCGGGGTTGAGGAGGGTGAACTTCAGGTAGTGGCGGCCACCGACCTTCGTGCCCGCGACCACGGCGTCGCCGGAGGCGAACAGGGCCCTGCGGGCATACAGGTTGGCGCGGTCGATCTCGGCCGGGTCGGTGACGGCCGCCGGGATGTAGCGGAAGACGAGGGTGGACAGGGACGGCCGGACGACGACGTCGAAGCGCGGGTCGGCGGCGAGCAGCTCCCAGCCCTCGGCGGCCAGGTCGCACACCTCGTCGAACAGCTCGCCGATGCCGTCGGCGCCCATCACGCGCAGGGTCATCCACAGCTTGAGCGCGTCGAAGCGGCGGGTGGTCTGCAGGGACTTGTCGACCTGGTTGGGGATGCGCTCCCGCACCATGCGGCGCGGGTTGAGGTACTCCGCGTGATAGGTCGCGTGCCGCAGCGTGGCGGAGTCGCGGACCAGCACGGCGGAGGAACTCACCGGCTGGAAGAAGGACTTGTGGTAGTCGACGGTGACCGAGTCGGCGCGCTCGATGCCGTCGATGCGGTCCCGGTGCTTGAGGGAGGCGAGCAGCCCGCAGCCGTAGGCGGCGTCGACGTGCATCCACACGCCGTACTGGGCGCACAGCTCGGCGATCTCGGGCAGCGGGTCGATGGACCCGAAGTCGGTGGTGCCGGCGGTGGCGACGACGGCCATGGGAATCAGTCCGTCCTGTGCGCAGCGCTCCAGCTCGTGGGCGAGCGCGACGGTCTGCATGCGCTTGTCGTGGTCGACGGGGACGGTGACCACCGCGTCCGGGCCGAGGCCGAGGAGTTGCGCGGACTTCTTCACGCTGAAGTGGCTGACCTCGGAGGCGAAGATGCGCAGTTTCGCGGGGGAGGCCGGATGTTCCCACCCTGCCCGCCCGGCCTTGGCCTCCTCGCGGGCCAGCATCAGCGCCTGGAGGTTGGACTGGGTGCCGCCGGAGGTGAACACGCCGTCGGCGGCCGCGCCCAGCCCGATGCGCTCGGCCGTCCAGTCGATGAGCCTGCGCTCGATGAGGGTGCCGCCGGCCGACTGGTCCCAGGTGTCGAGCGAGGAGTTGACCGCGGAGAGGACCGCCTCGCCGAGCACCGCCGGGATGACGACCGGGCAGTTGAGGTGGGCCAGGTAGCGGGGGTGGTGGAAGTAGATCGCGTCGCGGAGGTAGACCTCCTCCAGCTCGTCCAGGACGGCCGTGGTGTCGTGCAGCGGCCTGTCGAGGTCGATCCGCTCGATACGGGGGGCCAGGGCGTCGACCGTGACGCCGGTGAACGGACGGTCGGTGGTGGCGAGTTTGGCCGCCACCCGCTCGACTCCTTCGGTCACGGAGCGGCGGTAGTGCTCCGCGGTCAGGTCATTGAGCAGGTGCGAGCGCATGTGGGGGTCCTCCGAGGGGACGGTCCGTGCGGGGAACGGGGAGAGAGGTGAAGCTCCGCGGTTCCGCTTAACTTAGGTTAGCCTAACCTAAGTTGAAAGGAGGAAGGCCTGCCCCTTCCGTGACCGCGGTCACGTGGAGTCACGTGGACCGGAGTTACTCGGACGCGCGGAGCTGCTCCTCCGTCAACCCACGTCGCCAGTAGCCGACGAACGTGACGCACCGGCGGTCGATGCCTCGCTCGCCGACGACGTGCCGGCGCAACGCCTTGACGCATCCGGACTCGCCCGCGATCCAGACGTAGGGCCGCTCGGCGGGCGGGAGTTCGATGGCGCGAAGGACGTCGAGGGCCATGGGGGACCCCTCGGTGCCGCTCGGGTCCCGCACCAGCCAGGTGACCTCCGCGTCCGCCTGGGTGACGATGTCCTGGATGTCGGCGGCGTGGTTCACCTCCAGCCAGACGCGCACCCGGGTGCCGGCCGGCAGGGTCTCCAGGGTGGCGCAGACGGCGGGTACGGCGGACTCGTCGCCCCACATCACCACCAGATCGGTTCCCTCGGGCGGGCGGAAGCGGATCGCGCGGTTGTCGGCGATCGCCGGGCCGAGGACGAGGACGCGGTCACCCGGGGAGGCCTGGGAGGCCCAGTGCGAGGCGGGGCCCGACGGGCTGTGCAGCACGAAGTCGATGTCCACCTCGTCGGGGTCGCGGCGCAGGGACCGCAGGGTGTACGAGCGCATCACCGCCCGTACGTCGTCCGGTAGTTCGCGCCACGCCTGCCACCAGCCGTCACCCAGGTCGAGGGGTACGACGGGCTCGGTCTGGCCGGGATGCGGCAGGAACAGGGACAGGGACTGGTCCCGCCCGTGGGAGTGGAACGCGCGCAGGTCGGACCCGGTGAAGGTGACCCGGACCAGAGACGGGCCGAGCCGCCTCGTCCGTACGACCCGGAGGGAGAAGAAACGGAACGGAGCGGCCACGGCCGTCGTCATGTGTGCTCCTGGGGTTCAGGAAGGTGTGCTCCAGCGGTTCGGGAAGGGGCCGGGGGTCAGTTGACCTGTTCGGCCTTCTCCAGCGCCTCGGCGAGGCCGGTGAGCAGCGGCACGCACTTGTCGTACGACAGGATCGGCTCGGGGGAGCGGGCGATGACCTGGCCCGCCTTGACCGCGGGCAGCTTCTTCCAGGTCGCCTTGGTGATGTCGGCGGGCTGGATGGTCGAGGAGCGGTCGTCCATCATGATGATGTCGGCCTGGTACTTGTCGACGTTCTCCCAGCTCAGCGATTCGTACCAGCCGCCGCCCTGCTTCTTGGCGCTCTCCGGCGGCTCGACGAAGTTCACGCCGAGGGCCTTGAAGTACTCCAGGTCGATCGAGAGGTTGGTGCCGGAGACATAGAAGAGGTCGGGGCTCGCGGAACCGGCCAGCACCTTGATGCCGGGCTTGGCCTTGGCGGCCGCGCGCAGCCGGGCGGCGGCGTCCTCGAAGTGCTTCTTCGCGCCGGTGACCGCGGCGGCCTTCATATCGGCGCCGAGCGACTCGGCGAGCTCCCACATGCGCTGCAGCGACGCGGTGAGCTGGCGGTCGTAGACGGAGATGCCGACGCTCGGGGCGAGCTTGGCGATCTTGTCCTTGGACTCGTCGGGGACGTACCAGAGGGTGCCCGCGGAGTCGAACATCGTGGAGACGAGCACGTCCGGGGCGAGGGCCGCGTACTTCTCGACGTTGAACTGGCCCCAGGTGTTGCCGAGGACCGTGACCTTGCTGACGTCCATGTCGCCGGCCTGGACGTCGGCCTTGCCGTCCTTGGTCTTCGTCGGGCCGAACACGCCCTTGACCGCGATGCCGTAGTCGTGGAGCGCGGCGGCGACGCCGGTGAACGCGACGATGTTCGCCGGGACCTTGGCCAGCTTCACCGTCGTGCCGCGGTCGTCCTTGAAGGTCCAGGGGCCGGACCCGGCGGCCTTCGCCTGCTCGCCCGAGCCCGCGTCTTTGCCCTTGTCGTCCCCGCAGGCAGTGAATGCGGCGCCGAGTCCGAGGGCGCCGCCCGCGGCGAGCAGACCGCGGCGAGTGAGGTGGGTGGCACGGGCATGGGACATGGGTATGACTGCTTTCGACCGGGGCGAAGCGCCCGCCGGACAAGTTCGAAGCTAGGTTAGCCTAACCTTAGTAGTTGTCCAGAGGGTGGGTCGGAGCCGGGCGAGTGGGCCGCCGGTGCCCAGTCGCTTCACGCCCCGATCGTCAACGCCCCGATCGTCAACGCGGCCGTCAGAACTTGTAGTTGGTGATGACAGCGTTGCCGTAGACGTCGTAGACGGACGCGTAGCCTTCCTTCGAGTCCTTCCAGGAGGCGAAGGCCTTGGCGATCGCGGTGGCGGCCGCCTGGGGGTCCGCCACCTGTGTCTTCCCGCCGTTGATGTCGGTGGAGATGTACGCGTTGACCGTCTGCTCGTTCCACTCGCCGAGGATGCGGTCGACGCGGGTGGCAGCGGTCTTCTGCTCCGCGGTTCCGTGCTCCTCGACCCAGGACCGGAACTCCGCGGCGTTCTGCTTCGACTGTGCCTTGTCCGTGTCGTCGGGCAGCTTCTCCACGACCCCGATCTTGTCCGGCTTCGCGGTGCTCTCGGTGGAGCAGGCGGCGGTTCCGGCGGCGAGAACGGCGCCGAGTGCGAAAACGGCGGCGATGCGGGGGGTGCGCTTCACGGGGTCTCCTGCGGCCGGAATTATCTGTCAGAACTTGATGGCGTCGGCCCTGTCGTTCCAGCAGCCGCCATAGGTGTATTCAATGCGGTTCACGAACGCGGAACTGACCTTGCCCCGGAACGAGGTCAGCCACTACAGACGCCGGCCGAAGTAGTTGGCGTCCTGCCACAGGCACACATAGGAGCTGGGGCGGTCCGAGTAACCCGCGCCTGGGCCGTGGGTGCGTGCGCGGCAAGGTACTTGTTGGACTCGGCGTCGCTGTCGAAGCACCGCATGGTGCCGTCCTCCGACACCTCGACGCAGACGTTCGCGCCCTTCCAGTCGGACGCGGGGTCGATCTTCTCCCCCTTGTAGTACATGTCCGCCTTGTCGGTGGAGCCGGGAGCCGTACGGACCGCCGTCTCCTGCTCGGGCGTGAGGACTCCCGTCACGACGTCGGTGCGCACAAATACCCCCTGGTTCAGTTGGCGCACAGCGGAGAAGAGAGCACGTCGAATGGTCCGGGCGGTCGGCCGGAAACCGAATGGCCCGGAGGCAGGCGTGAAACCGTCAGCGAATGCGACGCCGTGCCGAAAGCACGCGTCACCGCAATGGAATATCGCTCACGACGAAATCTGGCCAAGTGTTATCCGTTGAGGGTGCGGCAGGGGCTTGAGGGCCCGGTGCCGAGACTGCGGGGCGGTCTCAGCCGGCGACCAGGCCCAGCTCCCGGGCGATCAGCATTCGCTGCACCTCGCTCGTCCCCTCGCCGATCTCCAGGATCTTGGAGTCGCGCCACATCCGGGCCACCGGGTACTCGTTCATGAAGCCGTAGCCGCCGTGCACCTGGGTGGCGTCGCGGGCGTTGTCGACCGCGATCGTGGAGGAGTAGAGCTTGGCCAGGGCCGCCTCCTTCTTGAAGGGCTCGCCGGCGACCAGGCGGCTCGCCGCGTCGCGCCAGGCGAGGCGGGCCGTGTGGGCCTTCATCTCCATGTCGGCGATCTTGAACTGGATCGCCTGGTTGGCGCCGATCGGCCGGCCGAAGGCCTGCCGCTCCTTCGCGTACTTCACCGACTCGTCCACACAGCCCTGCGCCAGACCGGTCGCGAGCGCCGCGATGGCGATGCGGCCCTCGTCGAGGATGCGCAGGAACTGCGCATAGCCCCGGCCCTCCTCGCCCAGCAGATTGGCCGCCGGGACACGGACGTCCGAGAAGGACAGCTCACGGGTGTCCGAGGCGTTCCAGCCCACCTTCGAGTAGGGCGCCGCCACGGTGAAGCCGGGCGTCCCCGACGGGACGATGATCGCCGAGATCCGCGGCCGGCCGTCCGGCTTGCGGCCGGTGACCGCGGTGACCGTCACCAACCCCGTGATGTCCGTGCCCGAGTTGGTGATGAAGCACTTCGAGCCGTTGATCACCCACTCGTCCGTCTCCGGGTCGAGGCGGGCCGTCGTACGCGTCGCGCCCGCGTCCGAGCCGCCGTCCGGCTCCGTGAGCCCGAACGCGCCCAGCATCTCGCCGCTGCACAGCCGCGGCAGCCACTCGCGCTTCTGCTCCTCCGTGCCGAAGAGATGGATCGGCATGGCGCCGAGCGAGACCCCGGCCTCAAGCGTGATCGCGACCGACGAGTCCACCCTGGCCAGCTCCTCCAGCGCCACGCCGAGCGCCAGATAGTCGCCGCCCATGCCGCCGTACTCCTCGGGGAACGGCAGCCCGAACAGGCCCATGCGGCCCATCTCGCGGACGATCTCGTAAGGGAACTCGTGCCGCTCGTAGAAGTCACCGATCTTCGGCGCCACGACGTCGTGGGCGAACTCCTCCACCGTGCGGCGGAGTTCTTCGAGTTCGGGGGAGAGTCGGTGGTCCATGGTGATCACTGCTCCTTGTGGGACAGGGCACGTACGGTGCGGGACGGGCTGGGTCGGCCCAGGTGGGCGGCCATCCACACGCTGGTGGCGACGAGACGGCCGAGGTCGACCCCGGTGTCGATGCCGAGGCCCTGCAGCATCCAGACGAGGTCTTCGGTGGCGAGATTGCCGGTCGCGGACTTGGCGTAGGGGCAGCCGCCGAGGCCTCCCGCGGAGGCGTCGACGGTCGTGACCCCGTGTTCCAGTGCCGCATAGGTGTTGGCCAGTGCCTGGCCGTAGGTGTCGTGGAAGTGCACGCCGATCACATTGGTCGGCACGCCCTCCTCGTTGAGCACGGAGAGGAGTTCGAGGACATGACCCGGGGTCGCGACCCCGATCGTGTCGCCCAGGCTCAGCTCGTCGCAGCCCATGTCCATCAGCGCCTTGGACACGCGCACGACCTGGTGGATGGGGACCGCGCCCTCCCAGGGGTCGCCGAAGCACATCGAGACATAGCCGCGCACATGGGCGCCCGTCTCCTTCGCGCGGGCCACCACCGGCGCGAAGACGCCGAGGGACTCGTCCACCGTCCGGTTGAGGTTGGCCTTGGCGAAGGACTCGGTCGCGCTGGCGAAGACGGCCACGCGGTCCGCGCCCAGGGCCAGCGCGCGGTCGAGCCCGCGCCCGTTGGGCACGAGCACCGGCAGGTGGAGGCCCTTCAGCTCCCTGACGAGCGGGAACAGCTCTTCCGCGTCCGCCAGTTGGGGCACCCACTCGGGGTGCACGAAGCTCGTCGCCTCGATGGTCGTCAGGCCCGCGTCGGCCAGCCGGCGGATGAACTCCGCCTTGATTTCCGTCGGTACGGCCAGCTTCTCGTTCTGCAGGCCGTCGCGTGCGCCCACCTCGTGGATCCGCACCCGCTGGGGCAGGTCCGAGGCCGGTACGACCATGGGGAGTTGCTCGGCTGTCATGACTCCGCCGCTCCTTCTTCCTCGTGCGGCGCGATGACCGCCAGCACCTGGTCCATGGCGACCGTCGTGCCGGGCTTCACGTCCAGCTCGGCGACCGTGCCGGCGTGCGGGGCGGAGACGACGTGCTCCATCTTCATCGCCTCGACCACCAACAGGCTCTGTCCGGCGGTCACTTCGTCGCCGACGGCCACCTTCACGACCGTGACCGTGCCCGGCATGGGCGCGGTGAGCGAGTCGGCGCCCGCGTGCCCGGCCCGGGTGAGGGACGCCGCCACCGGGTCGTGGTCGCGCACGTGCCAGGCCTCGCCGTCGCGGCCGATCCAGTCGGCGGCACGGTGGAAGGTGTGGCGGACCCCGTCGAGGGTGACGGCCACCGAGTCCGCGGTGACGGTGTGGGTGCCGCGCGGGACGTACTCCACGGGGTCGCTCACCCGCAGGTGGAAGCCCACGGGCCGCGGCGTGCCGCCGAGCCGCCAGCCGTTCGGCACCGAGAACGGGTCGGTCCAGCCGTCGCCCCGAGGACGCAGGCCGTCGAGCCGCACGGCCGCCGCGGCCTCGTACACCTCCTCCGGTACGTCCGTGGAGACGAGTTCGTCCACCACCCGCTCCACCAGACCCGTGTCCAGCTCGCCCGCGACGACCGCCGGATGGGCCAGCAGCCGCCGCAGGAACGCCGCGTTGGTCTGCACGCCCAGCGTGACCGTCTCGGCCAGCGCCGCCCGCAGCCTGCGCAGCGCGGTCTCCCGGTCCGGGCCGTAGGCGATCACCTTGGACAGCATCGGGTCGTACAGGCTGCCCACTTCGGTGCCCTCGCTGAGCCCGGAGTCGGTGCGCAGGCCCTCGCCCCGGGGCTCGCGCAGCCGCAGCACCGTGCCGCCGGACGGCAGGAACCCGCGCGTGGGGTCCTCGGCGCAGATCCGGGCCTCGACCGCGTGGCCGGTCAGCCGGACGTCCTCCTGCGCGAACGGCAGCCGCTCGCCCGCCGCCACCCGCAGCTGCCACTCCACCAGGTCGAGCCCGGTGATCAGCTCGGTGACCGGGTGCTCCACCTGGAGACGGGTGTTCATCTCCATGAAGTAGTACGACGACGGGTCGCCGCCCGGCACGATGAACTCCACCGTGCCCGCGCCCCGGTATCCGCACGACCGGGCCGCCTGCACCGCGGCCTCGCCCATCCCGGCCCGGGTCTCCTCGTCGAGGAGCACGCTGGGCGCCTCCTCGATGATCTTCTGGTGCCGGCGCTGGAGCGAGCACTCGCGCTCGCCGAGGTGCACCACATTGCCGTGGCCGTCGGCCAGGACCTGGATCTCGATGTGCCGGGGGCGGTCCACCCAGCGCTCCACCAGGAGCGTGTCGTCACCGAAGGAGGCGCGCGCCTCGCGGCGGGCCGCGGCGATCTCCTCCTCCAGCACCGACAGTTCGCGCACCAGGCGCATGCCCTTGCCGCCACCGCCCGCCGACGGCTTGAGCAGCACGGGCACACCGATCTCCCGGGCCGCGTCGGCCAGCTGGGCATCGCTCAGCCCGCTCCCGCTGGAGCCGGGCACGACCGGCACCCCGGCCGCCCGCACCGTCTCCTTGGCGCGGATCTTGTCGCCCATGAGGGAGATCGCGTCCGCGGGCGGGCCGATGAAGACCAGCCCCGCCTCGGCGCACGCGCGCGCGAACCCGGCGTTCTCCGCCAGGAAGCCGTACCCCGGGTGGACCGCCTGGGCGCCGGTGCGGGCGGCGGCCGCCAGCAGCCGCTCCACCGACAGATAGCTCTCGGCGGCCGGTGCCGGACCGATCCGTACCGCCGTGTCGGCCTCCCGGACGTGCCGCGCGTCGGCGTCGGCGTCGGAGAAGACGGCCACCGAGCGCACGCCCAGCGAGCGGAGCGTACGGATGACGCGTACGGCGATCTCGCCCCGGTTGGCCACGAGCACTGTGTCGAACACGGTTCCCCTCCTCACATCCGGAAGACGCCGAACTGGGGTTCACCCAGTGGCGCGTTGGCACAGGCCGTCAGGGCGAGGCCCAGCACCTGACGGGTCTCCAGCGGGTCGATCACGCCGTCGTCCCAGAGCCGGGCCGTGGCGTAGTAGGCGTTGCCCTGCCGCTCGTACTGCGCGCGGATGGGGGCCTTGAAGGCCTCCTCGTCCTGCGCGGGCCACTCTTCGCCGCGCGCCTCCAGCTGGTCCCGCTTGACGGTCGCGAGGACGGAGGCGGCCTGCTCGCCGCCCATGACGGAGATCTTGGCGTTGGGCCACATCCACAGGAAGCGGGGGGAGTAGGCCCGGCCGCACATCGAGTAGTTCCCCGCGCCGTACGAACCGCCGACCACCACCGTCAGCTTCGGCACGCGCGTGCAGGCGACCGCCGTCACCATCTTGGCGCCGTGCTTGGCGATGCCGCCGGCCTCGTAGTCCCTGCCGACCATGAAGCCGGAGATGTTCTGCAGGAACACCAGCGGGATGCCGCGCTGGTCGCACAGCTCGATGAAGTGGGCGCCCTTCTGGGCCGACTCGGAGAACAGGATGCCGTTGTTGGCGACGATCCCGACCGGGTGGCCGTGGATCCGGGCGAAGCCGGTGATCAGGGTCTGCCCGAACTCGGACTTGAACTCCGCGAAACGGGAGCCGTCGACCACGCGCGCGATGATCTCGCGTACGTCGTAGGGGGTGCGGGAGTCGACGGGTACGGCGCCGTAGATCCCGTAGGGGTCGACCTTCGGCTCGACGGCGGGCCGGACCTCCCAGGGAAGGGACCCGCGCGCGGGCAGCGTGGCGACGATGTTGCGCACGATCCGCAGCGCGTGGGCGTCGTCCTCGGCGAGGTGGTCGGTGACACCGGAGATCCGGGAGTGGACCTCGCCGCCGCCCAGCTCCTCGGCGGTCACGACCTCACCGGTGGCGGCCTTCACCAGGGGCGGTCCGCCCAGGAAGATCGTTCCCTGGTTGCGGACGATCACGGCCTCGTCGCTCATCGCCGGGACGTACGCGCCACCGGCGGTGCAGGATCCGAGGACGGCGGCGATCTGGGGGATGCCCGCGCCGGACATCCGGGCCTGGTTGTAGAAGATCCGCCCGAAGTGCTCGCGGTCCGGGAACACCTCGTCCTGCATGGGCAGGAAGGCGCCGCCGGAGTCGACGAGGTAGACGCAGGGGAGGCGGTTCTCCAGGGCCACCTCCTGCGCGCGCAGGTGCTTCTTCACCGTCATCGGGTAGTACGTGCCGCCCTTGACGGTGGCGTCGTTGGCGACGATCACGCACTCGCGCCCGCTGACCCGCCCGATTCCGGCGATGACGCCCGCGGCCGGGGCCTGGCCGTCGTACATCCCCTCGGCCGCGAGCGGCGCGAGCTCCAGGAACGGCGAGCCCGGGTCCAGCAGCGTGTCCACGCGGTCGCGCGGCAGCAGCTTGCCGCGCGCGGTGTGCCGGGCGCGCGCCTTCTCGCCGCCGCCGAGCGCCGCCGCGGCCAGCTTGCCGCGCAGCTCCCCGACGAGTGCGAGGTGGGCTTCCTCGTTGGCTCGCCAGGCCTCCGACGCGGGATCTGCCGCGCTCGTCAGCTCCGGTGCCTCTTGCATCCTGCGGTCCCCTCACCCAGCGATCGACTGTTAATGAGCGTTAACCATCTCCTTCAGGTTAACGACCGCTAACCTCCCTGTCTAGAATTGCCTGCATGGTCACCAGAACCGACGCCCCCACTCGCCGTGAGCAGATCCTCAAGGAGGCCGCTCGGCTCTTCGCCGAGCGCGGCTTCCACGGCGTCGGAGTCGACGAGATAGGGGCCGCGGTCGGCATCAGCGGCCCCGGTCTCTACCGGCACTTCGCGGGCAAGGACGCGATGCTCGCGGAGCTTCTGGTCGGGATCAGCGGTCAGCTGCTGACCGGGGCGAAGCGGCGCCTGGCGGAGGCCGACGGCGCGGCCGGTCCCTCGGCGGTCCTCGACTCCCTCATCGAGGGCCACATCGACTTCGCCCTCGACGACCGCCCCCTGATCACCCTGCACGACCGCGAGCTGGACCGCCTCCGGGACAGCGACCGCAAGCTGGTGCGCCAGTTGCAGCGGCAGTACGTCGAGCTGTGGGTGGAGGTCGTGCGGGAGGTGTATCCGGGCCTGGCGGAACCGTCGGCCCGGTCGGCGGTGCACTCGGTCTTCGGCCTGCTGAACTCCACACCCCACCTCGGCCGCCCGGGCTCCCTTCCCGGACGCGGCACCACCGCGGAACTGCTGCACCGGATGGCCCGGGGGGCGTTCGCGGCGGCAGAGACGGAGTAGCCGCCCGACCAGCACGCCCGAAGGGGTGACGACTGGAAGACCACGCCGGCCCCTGCGACCGGCAACCACGCTCGCCGTGACGGGAGTGCGGACAGCGGCCGCCGGGTGGTGGGTGTGCCTGTCCCTGGGGCCAACGCCACCGGAGGTCCGCTCACGATGCCGCGCACCCAGTGGTGCCACGTTCCGGCGGGCCTGAGGGTGCTGGACGGATAGGGGCTCGTCATCTTCTTGGCGAGGTACTCCGGAGTCCCGCCCGGCCCGGGTTGGCCGCGACCGTCCGACCCCGGTACCGGCCCACGCCGAGGCGAAGGCCTGCGTCCTCGCGCGCGTGCAGGTGACCTGCCCCGTCGACGGCCTCCTGGGGCGGAAATTCACCTCGCCCCGCCCCCGCGTCCAAGGGGTGAGATCGCCCCGGCGTGACGAGCGTTACGGCCGGACCCCCCTGGACGGGGTTCCGTACTCGCCGGTACCTTTGCTCTGAGCAAGCGCTTAGACATGCCGAAGTACGTGGAGGTGGCGGAGTGCGCCGTACGCTGTTCAACGAGGATCACGAGGCGTTCCGGGAGACCATCCGCGCCTTCATCGAGGCCGAGGTCGTGCCCGGGTACGACGAGTGGCTCGCCGCCGGCCAGGCGCCCCGCGACTTCTACTACAAGCTCGCCGAGCTCGGCGTCTTCGGCATCCGCGTCGACGAGGAGTTCGGCGGCGCCGGCATCGACTCGTACAAGTTCGAGGCCGTCCTGTACGAGGAGACCGCCCGCGCCGGCATCACCTTCGGCGGCTCCGGCGTGCACGTGCTGCTCGGCCTGCCGTACATCAAGCTGCTCGCCTCCGACGAGCAGAAGAAGCGCTTCCTGCCGAAGTTCGTCTCCGGCGAGGAGATGTGGGCCATCGCGATGACCGAGCCGGGCACCGGCTCCGACCTCGCGGGCATGCGGACCACCGCCAAGCTCTCCGAGGACGGCACGCACTACGTCCTCAACGGCGCCAAGACCTTCATCACCGGCGGTGTGCACGCCGACCGCATGATCGTCTGCGCCCGCACCGCCGCGCCCACCGCCGAGGACCGCCGCCACGGCATCTCCCTCTTCGTGGTGGACACCAAGGCCGAGGGCTACTCCATCGGCCGCAAGCTCGACAAGCTGGGCCTGAAGACCTCCGACACCGCCGAGCTGGCGTTCGTCGACGTCAAGGTCCCGGTCGAGGACCTCCTCGGCGAGGAGAACCGGGGCTTCTACTACCTCGGCCACAATCTCGCCTCCGAGCGCTGGGGCATCGCCTACGGCGCCTACGCGCAGGCCAAGGCCGCCGTCCGGTTCGCCAAGGACTACGTCCAGCAGCGCACCGTCTTCGGCCAGACCGTCGCGTCCTTCCAGAACACCAAGTTCGAGCTGGCCGCCTGCCAGGCCGAGGTGGACGCGGCCGAGGCCGTCGCCGACCGCGCGACGGAGGCCCTCGACGCCGGTGAGCTGACCCCGGCCGAGGCCGCCTCCGCCAAGCTCTTCTGCACCGAGGTCGCGCACCGAGTGATCGACCGCTGCCTCCAGCTGCACGGCGGCTACGGCTTCATGAACGAGTACCCGATCGCCCGCCTGTACGCGGACAACCGCGTCAACCGCATCTACGGCGGCACCAGCGAGATCATGAAGTCGATCATCGCCAAGGACATGGGCCTGTAAGGCCCACGACATCACTGGCCGGTACAACCGTCTCTCATGAGCCAGGCACTCCAGGAGCTCCTCGATCTGCTCGACCTGGAGCAGATCGAGGAGAACATCTTCCGCGGCCAGTCCCGGTCCGCCTTCGTCCCGCGGGTCTTCGGCGGACAGGTCGCGGCCCAGGCGCTGGTTGCCGCCGGACGCACGGTCCCGGCCGACCGGCTCGCCCACTCGCTGCACGCGTACTTCCTGCGCATCGGCGACCCGGGCGCGCCCATCGTCTACAACGTCGAGCGCATCCGTGACGGCCGCTCCTTCACCACCCGCCGGGTGGTCGCCATCCAGCACGGCAGGCCGATCTTCGTCCTGTCCGCGTCCTTCCAGGTGTACGAGGACGGCCTCGACCACCAGACGCCCATGCCGCCCGCACCCGCCCCGGAGACGCTGCCCACCTCCCAGGAGCGGCTGCGCGGCTACGAGCACCTCGACCGCACGGTCGTCGAGAAGTTCCTCGAGGCGCGCGAGGCGGTCGACCTGCGCTATGTCGACGAGCCGCCGTACGGGAAGTTCGGCGAGCCGCGCGAGCCGCACTCCCAGGTGTGGTTCCGCACCAACGGCAAGCTCGACGACGACCCCCTGTTGCACGTCGTGCTCGCCACGTACGTCTCCGACATGACGCTGCTCGACTCGGTGCTGCTCGCGCACGGTCGCGGCGGCTGGGCCGTGGGTGACGTCGTGGGCGCCTCGCTGGACCACGCGATGTGGTTCCACCGTCCGTTCCGCGCCGACGAGTGGCTGCTGTACGACCAGGAGTCACCGTCCGCGCACGGCGGCCGCGGGCTCGGGCAGGCCCGTATCTACACGCAGGACGGACAGCTCGCGATCTCGGTCATCCAGGAAGGCGTGGTCCGGGTTCCACGTTAGAAGTCCGTAAGCGTATGAGAAGTACGTAAAAGAGTGCTTTGTCCGGTACTTCCGAACTAGCCGATATGTGAATGCTGTACTAGGCTCCTTGGTTGAAAGCCGCATCACACGGCATGACCGGCCGACCCGGTCCCGATACCGCGGGACCAGGGCCGCGGGCCTCGTAGGCGCAACCGTGCGCGGGCCCGCAGGCGTCGGCGGTCGGGTACGTGTCTCTCCTGAATACGCGGTGACACCTGAGACCGCGCCGCACCCCTTTGCGGCAGCGGCCATCAACCTCGCGCTCCCCTGCGGGAGTTGCGAGAGGCGATGGAACGAAAGGTAATTTCCCATGCGAGCACAACGCGCGAGGCGTCTCGTTGCGGTGTCCGCCGCCGGTCTGCTGATGGCCGGTGGTGCCGCGCTCGGCGCGGCGGGCACGGCATCGGCGTCCGCCCCGTCCCACGAGCACAGCAGCTTCAGCAACGACTGCGGCGACTGGTGGGGCGGCAACTGCGACCACGGCGACCACGGCTTCGGCGGTGACCGCGGCGATCACGGCGGTAACCGCGGCGACCATGGCGATCACGGCGGCGACCATGGCGATCACGGCGGTGACCATGGCGATCGCGGCGGCAACGGCGGTGACCATGGTGGTAACGGTGGTGACCACGGCGGCAACGGTGGTGGCCACGGTGGTAACGGCGGCGGCAACGGAGGTGGACACGGCGGTCGCTGAGCATTCGGTTCCGAACGCACACAGAGCACGACGTGCGGCTCCGTGGAGGGAGCCGCACGTCGCGGTGTATCGGGAGACCGGGCCGTGAGTCGCCGTCAAAGGCCCTACGCCAGGCCCGCTTCCGCCAGTAGATACGCCGTCAGGGGGTCGTAGTGGCGCGGGCTGACCACATGGTCGTCGAGCGGCACCGCCACCTGCAGGGTGCCCTCCGACTCGGCGAGGAACAGGGCCGGGTCGTTGCAGTCCGCGTAACCGACGGAGTCGAGGCCGGCCTGACCGGCGTACCCGGCCCAGCCGTGGTCCGCGACGACCAGATCGGGCAGTGGACGGCCCTCGCGCTCAAGTCCCGTGAGAATGGCCCGCATCGGCTCACCGGAGTGGGTGTGCCACAGCGTGGCGCCATGTTCGAGCACCGCCACGTCCGCGAACTGCATGACGTAACCCTCCTCCGTCTGCAGCCCGTCGGGGATGACCACGATCTCGCAGCCGGCGGTGCGCAGCGCGGCGGCCGTGGCGCGGTGCACGTCCAGCAGACCGCCCGGGTGGCCGGTGGCGAACAGCACCCGCTGCTGCCCGTCGGCCGCCTTGCGCAGCCGTCCCGCCAGCCGTTGCAGGGCGTCGACGGTGAGTTCGGGGTCGATCGTGTCCTGTCCGTAGCGGTACTCGGGGTCGTCGTTCACCCCGACCCGCTCCGCCATCACCGCGAGCACGTCCTGCTCGTCCCGCCAGCGGTCGCCGAGTTCCAGCCCGAACCAGAAATTGCGCTCGCCGTTCGCCAGCCTGCGGTAATGGTTCAGATTGTTCTCGCGGGGGGTGGCGACGTCGCCCGCGATACGGGTCCTCACAAGGTGGTCGACGAGCTCGGCGCGGCTGGGTGTCCCGGGTATCGGCATGCACCCATTGTGGGGCAGCGCGCCGTGCCATTTCCCTGCGTATCGTGCGCTGGGACGTGGGTCACTCACAGGTGTTTCAGCGCGAACCAGAGCTCCATGCGCACATCGGGATCGTCGAGGTCCGCGTCGAGAAGCGCGGCACAGCGGGCGATCCGCTGCCGCACCGTGTTGCGGTGCACCGCCAGCGCCACCGCCGTGCGGTCCCAACTGCCATGCAGGGAGAGCCAGGCGCGCAGGGTGTCGGTGAGCGCCGGGTTGGCCGCGATCGGGGCGAGCACGGCACGGGCGTGCGCCTCGGCCTCCGCGCCGGGAACCAGGTCGTCGAGTCCGGGGCGGTCGCCGCGCCGGACCAGCGTGGTGCGGGTGGCACGGGCGCGGGCCAGGGCGCGGGCCGCCTGGGTGTCGGCCGACGGCCACTCGTGCGGGGCGACGGCGGCGCTGACGCCGAGGGTCCAGCCGGGCTGCGGGGCCGGTTCGCGGTCGGCCGGCACGAGGACCCGTACGACGTCACGGGCGAGGTCGACCAGCGGTGAGCCCAGGGCGGCGCCCAGCGCCGAGGCGGCCACCGCGTCCGGCAGCTGCGCATCCGGCCGGGCGTGCACCACGACCCACCGCTCGCCCCCCACCAGCGGGGCCACGTCCTCGGGCGGCGCCCCCAGCAGCAGCCGTACGAGCGCCGAGGAGCGTGCCGCGCCGGCCCCGCTCTGATGCTCCCCGGTCAGCAGGGAGAGCAGGACGGCGGCCACGGAGGCGATGGTGTGGTCGCCGGGTTCGCGACGGGCGGTGGCCACCCCGAGGACGAAGCCCTGCCCGGTGCCGAGCGCGTAGGCGGCGAGATGGGTGTCCGCGGCGGTGCCGGCGGCGGAGGTGGGTGCCTGTCCCCGGGTGGGCCGTACCACCCCCGCCAGCTCCTCCAGTGCCTCCCGCACCTCCTCCTCGGGGCCCCGGCCCGCCGTCGCGATCCGGGTGCCGTCCGGCCCGTACAGCGCCGCCCAGCCGCCGAGCCGCTGGGCCAGCTGGCGCAGGACCGAGGGGACCGGGTCGGGGCGGGAGGCGGCCGCTGCCAGGCTCTGCTGGGCCTCGGTCGTGCGGCGCAGCTCGGCCAGCCGGGCCTGGGCCATGAGCTGCCAGACCGCGCGGGCGATCCCCGAGAACGTGGTCTGCGGCGGGACCTCCAGCAGGGGCAGCTCATGGGCGTCGCAGGCCGCCACCAGGGCGCGCGGCACCGTGTCGTGGACCGGGGCGAGGCCGAAACCGAGGGCGGTGCCGCCCGCCGCCACGATCCGGGAGACATAGCCGTCGAAGTAGGACCCCGAGCCCGCCGCCTCCGGGACGTGCACGCCCGCCGTGAGCAGCAGCTCACCGCCCAGCAGATACGGGTACGGGTCGGCCATCTCCGAGGTGTGCGCCCAGTGGATCACGATGCCCTCGGCCGGGGGCCCGGCGATCTGCCGCAGGGCGAGGTCCTCGCGGGCCAGCAGGGCCGTCAGTGGGACCGGTGGGGTGGGTGGGACCGCTGGTGCGTGTGTGTCCGACATGGTGTGCGTTCCCTCCATCCCGTTCCGCTCGAATGGATGAAACGTACACTTCGCAGTCTCTTTCCGGCCACCTAGTGTCAGTCCAGACCGGCAGCCGCGGGTACGGGCGGATGTCCCCGCGATCCGCTGCCGACGTCCCTGTTCCCAGGAACCCCCCACGTAACTGCACGACACGCCACCGGAATGTGCGCGAAGGAGGGCCCCTCATGGCCGTCGACTACACAGTGATCGTCGTCTATCTCGCCGGCATGCTGGCCATGGGCTGGTGGGGCATGCGCCGCGCCAGGTCCAAGAGCGATTTCCTGGTGGCCGGGCGCCGCCTCGGGCCCGCCATGTACTCCGGCACCATGGCGGCGATCGTCCTCGGCGGCGCGTCCACCATCGGCGGTGTGGGCCTCGGCTACAAGTACGGCCTTTCCGGCGCCTGGATGGTCTTCACCATCGGCCTCGGCCTGCTGGCCCTCTCCGTCTTCTTCTCGGCCCGCATAGCCCGCCTCAAGGTCTACACCGTCTCCGAGATGCTGGACCTGCGCTACGGCGGCCGGGCCGGCGTCATCTCCGGTGTGGTCATGTGGGCGTACACCCTGATGCTCGCGGTGACCTCGACCATCGCGTACGCCACGATCTTCGACGTGCTGTTCGACATGAACCGCACCGTCGCGATCATCCTCGGCGGCTCGATCGTCGTCGCCTACTCCACGCTCGGCGGCATGTGGTCGATCACCCTCACCGACATGGTGCAGTTCGTGGTCAAGACGGTCGGCGTGCTCCTGCTCCTGCTGCCCATCGCGGTCGTCAAGGCCGGCGGCTTCTCCGAGATGAAGGCCAAGCTGCCCACCGAGTACTTCGACCCGCTGGGCATCGGCGGCGAGACGATCTTCACGTACGTGCTGATCTACACGTTCGGCATGCTCATCGGCCAGGACATCTGGCAGCGCGTCTTCACCGCCCGCGGCGACCGCACGGCCAAGTGGGGCGGCACAGTCGCCGGCACCTACTGTCTGGTCTACGCCCTGGCCGGAGCCGTCATCGGCACGGCCGCCCGGGTCCTGTACCCCAAGCTCGGCAACGCCGACGACGCCTTCGCGACCATCGTCAAGGACGAGTTGCCCGTCGGCGTCCGCGGACTGGTGCTGGCCGCCGCGCTCGCCGCCGTGATGTCCACGTCCTCCGGCGCCCTGATCGCCTGTGCCACCGTCGCCAACAACGACATCTGGTCCCGGCTGAGCGGTGCCGTGCGCCGCACCCGGGACGAGCACGACGAGGTCAAGGGCAACCGCGCCTTCATCCTGCTCATGGGCCTCGCCGTGATCGGCACCGCCATCGCCCTCAACAACGTCGTCGAGGCGCTGACCGTCGCCTACAACCTGCTCGTCGGCGGGCTGCTCGTCCCGATCCTCGGCGGTCTGATGTGGAAGCGCGGCACCGTCCAGGGCGCCCTCGCCTCCGTGATCGTCGGCGGCCTCGCGGTGATCGGCCTGATGGCCGGATACGGCATCCTCGCCAATGAGCCCGTCTACTACGGCCTGCTGTCTTCCCTCGTCGCCTACGTCGCCGTCTCCCTGGCGACGAAGCCCACCGACGCGGCCGTCCTCGCCACCTGGCGCGAGCGGCTGGCCGGGCGGTCCCCTGAACTCGTGTCCGAACCGGTCCCGGCTCACCAGTAGAGTCGTATGACAAGCAGTACATGCGCGACCAAGCGCAAGAAAGAAGGCATTTCAGTATGAGCAGCAACGAGACGCCCCGCGGCCCCGTCGACTCCTCCCGCATCCCGCGGTACGCGGGTCCCGCGACCTTCGCCCGGCTGCCCCGCCTCGACGAGGTCGGCACCGCCGACGTCGCCGTCGTGGGCGTGCCGTTCGACTCCGGCGTCTCGTACCGGCCGGGCGCCCGCTTCGGCGGCAACGCCATCCGCGAGGCGTCCCGGCTGCTGCGCCCCTACAACCCGGCGCAGGACGCCTCCCCCTTCGCCCTCGCCCAGGTCGCGGACGGCGGCGACATCGCCGTGAACCCGTTCAACATCAACGAGGCCGTGGACACCATCGAGGCGGCGGCGGACGAGCTGCTCGGCACCGGTGCCCGGCTGATGACCCTCGGCGGCGACCACACCATCGCCCTCCCGCTGCTGCGCTCGGTCGCGAAGAAGCACGGCCCGGTCGCCCTGCTCCACTTCGACGCCCACCTCGACACCTGGGACACCTACTTCGGCGCCGAGTACACGCACGGCACCCCGTTCCGCCGCGCGGTCGAGGAGGGCATCCTCGACACCGAGGCGCTCTCCCACGTCGGTACCCGCGGCCCGCTGTACGGCAAGCAGGACCTCACCGACGACGAGAAGATGGGCTTCGGCATCGTCACCTCCGCGGACATCTACCGCCGCGGCGCCGACGAGGTCGCCGACCAGCTGCGCCAGCGCATCGGCGACCGTCCGCTGTACATCTCCATCGACATCGACTGCCTCGACCCGGCGCACGCGCCCGGCACCGGCACGCCGGAGGCCGGCGGCATGACCTCCCGCGAGCTGCTGGAGATCCTGCGCGGTCTCGCGTCGTGCAACCTGGTGTCGGCGGACGTCGTCGAGGTGGCCCCCGCGTACGACCACGCGGAGATCACGTCGGTGGCCGCCTCGCACACCGCTTACGAACTGACCACCATCATGAGCCGCCAGATCGCGGCGGCCCGCAACGCCTGACGCTCCTTAGGAGACCGAGAGCAGTGACGCACGACCACGACCTGGTGCTCCGCCCGACGCCCGCGCAGACGGAGGCCGCGCTGAACCCTCCCCCCGGCCGCAACGGCGGGGACCTGGTCGTGGAGACCCTGGCCGGGCTGGGCGCGACGACCGTCTTCGGTCTGCCCGGCCAGCACGCCCTCGGCATGTTCGACGCCCTGCGCCGCTCGGACCTGCGCTATGTGGGCCTGCGCATGGAGAACAACGCGGGCTTCGCGGCGGACGCCTACGGCCGGATCACCGGCGAGGCCGCGCCGCTGCTGCTCTCGACCGGCCCGGGGGCCCTCACCTCCCTGGCCGCGCTCCAGGAGGCGGCGGCGGCCAGCGCCCCCGTCCTGGCCATCAGCAGCCAGGTCCCCACCGCGGGGCTGGGCGGCGGCCGGCACGGCTATCTGCATGAACTCCCGGACCAGGCGGCCTCGTTCCGGGGCGTGGTCAAGTCGGTCCACACGGTCCGCACCCACTCCCAGATCCCGTCCGCGATCGCGGCGGCCTGGAAGTCGGCGCTGACGGCCCCGCACGGCCCGGTGTGGGTGGAGATCCCGCAGGACGTGCTCCTGGCGGAGACCTCGCTGCCGGTCGTGACGGCGGTCGACGCGACCCCGGTCGAACTGGCCCCCCGCCCCGAACTGACCGCTGTGGCCGCCGACCTGCTCTCCCGTGCCGCCCGTCCCGCGATCATCGCGGGCGGGGGAGTCGTACGGGCGGACGCCGCCGGCAAGCTGAGGCAGCTCGCCGAGCTGCTCGACGCCCCGGTCGTCACCACCTTCGGCGGCAAGGGCGCCTTCCCCTGGACACACCCGCTGTCCCTCCGGTCCTGGCTGGAGGACCGCCACACCACGGACTTCCTGGAGGACGCCGACGTACTCCTCGTCGTCGGCTCGGGCCTCGGCGAACTCTCCTCCAACTACCACACGTTCAAGCCCCGCGGCCGAGTGATCCAGATCGAGGCGGACCTCGGCAAGCTGGAGTCCAACCACCCGGCGCTGGGCATCCACGCGGACGCGCGCCTCGCGCTGCAGGCGCTCCTGGAGACGGCGCGGGAGCGTACGGACCCGACGGCACCGGAGCGCGTACGTGACCTGCTCTCCCGTGTCGCGCGGCGCATCGCCGGACAGGAACTGACTCTGGAACAGGACGTGTTGACCTCGGTGCGCAGGGCACTGCCCGCCGACTCCCCGTCCTTCTGGGACATGACGATCCTGGCGTACTGGGCGTGGTCGGCCTTCGATCCGCGCAACACGAATCTGATGCACTCCGCCCAGGGCGCCGGCGGCCTCGGCTACGGCTTCCCCGCGGCGCTGGGCGGGGCCGCCGCCGACCCGACCCGCCCGGTGCTGGCGGTGTCCGGCGACGGCGGCGCGCTGTACTCGATCGCCGAGCTGGCGACGGCCCGCCAGTACGACCTGAACGTCACCTGGCTGATCGTCGACGACGGCGGCTACGGCATCCTGCGCGAGTACATGACCGACGCCTTCGGGCAGGCGACGGCAACGGAACTGACCCGCCCGGACTATGTGGCCCTCGCCGAGTCCTTCGGCGTCCCGGCTACCCGCACGAGCCCCGAGACACTGGAGGAGGACCTGGCGAAGGCCCTGGCGTCACCGGGCCCGTCGGTGGTCGTGCTCCCGGCGGTACTACGGATGTTCGCGCCGACGCATCTGGGCTGAACGGACGCAGTGCGTGCCGGGGGCAGCCGGGGTCAGCCGGCGTCCGAAGGGTCCAGGCGGTAGACGGTCGACCGGCCGCTCTGCGCGGAGTCGGACGTCGTGGTCTTGCTGTACGCGCTCTCCCGCACCGCCGCGCCGTGCTTCTCCACCCATGACGTGACCGCCGAGCTGAGGGTGCCGCCACCGCCGGGGCCGCCGCCCATGCCGGTGCTGCCCAGCTGGACGTAGTGCAGTTCTCCCTTCTGCACCAGCTCCTTCAGCTTGGCCACGGTCATCGCGTTGTCGGTGCCCGTGAAGCCCCACATGGAGATGACCGGCACCCTGCTGCTCAGTTCGATCTGGGCGGCGCTCTGTGAATTGGACACCGCGAGCAGAAACTTGGCGCCGTCCTGGTGCTTCTTCAGGTACGAGATCAGTTCGGTGTCGGCTCCGCCCATGTCGCCGCCCGGGCGTCCGCCCGTACCTGCACCCGGACCGGCGCCCGTGCCGCTGCCGCCGACCCGGTTGCCCCCACCGCCCGGTCCGCCGCCCGGCCCGCCGCCGAAGCCGCTGCCCGTCGACGGGCCCGCCGTCGGGTTCGTACCGCCCATTCCGCCGCCCGAACCCGACGGTACCGACCAGGCGGACGCGGCCGGGCCCGCCAGGGCCGCGACCACCGCCGCGGTCACCGAAGCCGCCAGCAGCCGTGCCCGGTTGCCGTTCCGGAAGACGAACCGGCCCGCGATCGCCGCCGTCATCACCAGACCGTTCAGCGGCCACAGCCAGTTGTTCCAGTCGGAGGTCCGACGCAGCAGCACGATCGCCCAGGCACCCGTGACCGCGAGGGCGGAGCGACCAGCGCGGTGCCGCGTCCGGCGGGGCCTCCGACGGCGGATCGGGGGCACGGTCGTGTGGGGGTGGGGATCGGTGGCAGATGTCACAACGCGCATCGTGCACAGCGGGGGTGGGTGAGCGCTGTGCCAAACCTGGCGAATTGCTGTGAAAACGCCCAGGGTGTGGCAACGGCTTGCAAAGGCTTTGCCCAATGACAAGATCCGCACGTACAACCATTCGGGTGAACGTGTGAGTCAACACGGGTATGACTCACCGGACATCCAGACGCGCCAGAGTGCTGGCGGCCGCCGTCGGCGCCGCAGTGCTCATACCGGGCATCGCCGCCGCCACGCCGGCCGCCGCGGCGACGCCGACGGTCAGCTGCACCTCCGCCAAGGCGGGCCTGGCCGACAAGCTCAAGAAGGACATCACGGCGGCGCTCGCGACCCGCAAGGGCACGGTCGCGGTCGGCCTGTACGACCGCTCCACCAAGACCACCTGCACCCTGCGGCCCACCACCGCGTACGACTCGGCCAGCACGGTCAAGGTCACCGTCCTCGCCACGCTGCTGTGGGACGCGAAGAAGCACAACCGGTATCTGACGAGCACCGAGCAGTCGCTCGCCACCGCCATGATCACCAAGTCGGACAACACCGCGACCAGCAAGCTGTGGAAGCAGCTGGGCCTGACGAAGATCAAGGGCTTCCTGGCCGCCGCCGGCATGACGAACACCACGCCGGGGGCCAACGGCTACTGGGGCCTGACCCGGGAGAACGTCACCGACGAGCAGAAGCTGCTCAAGCTCATCACCGCCAAGAACACCGTGCTGAGCGACAACTCCCGTGCCTACATCCTGAAGTTGATGGGCCAGGTCATCTCGTCGCAGCGCTGGGGCACGCCCGCCGGTGCGCCCTCCTCGGTCGCCGTGCACGTCAAGAACGGCTGGCTGCAGCGCTCCACGCACGGCTGGCGGGTGCACAGCCTGGGCACCTTCAACGGCGCCGGCCACGACTACATGATCACGGTGCTGACGCAGGACAACAGCACCATGAGCTACGGCGTCACCACCATCCAGAACGTGGCCAAGGCCATCCACAAGGATCTGGTGCCGACGACGTCCGCCGTCACGCGCTACACCCCGACCAGCGCGCCGAGCGAGGCGTCCGTGGCGGTGCCGCCGCAGGGCTGACGCTTCACGAGGCGGTCTCCCGCACGTCACCGGGCCGCCCTACGGTGACGCCCATGCGCCTGAGAACCGTACTCGCCACCCTCACCGCCGGCCTGGCGGCGGCCACTTGTCTGGCCGCCGCCGGGCCCGCCGGTGCCGACTCCCTCGCGGACAACGCCTGTTCGCCCTCCGTCTCCATCGACCGCTTCTCCGACGCGCTCGACAAGACGACGTACGACGGCACCTTCGTCGGCAACTTCTCCGCCCTCGCCATGGACTGGGACGGCTCGCTGGCCGCCCTGGAGGACCGCTCCTCCCTCTTCGATCTGGACCCGAAGACGCTCCAGCCGGCCTCGGCCGTCCACCTGGCCGACGAGAAGGGCGCCGACCTCGACTCCGAGGGGCTGGTCATCGACCGGGACGGCACCCGGCTCATCACCTCCGAGACCGAGCCCTCCGTCCGCCGCTACTCCCGCGACGGGAAGATCCTCGACCGCCTCCCGGTCCCGTCCTCCCTGCTGGTCGCCCCGGCCGGCCGCGCGACGGGCAACCAGACCTTCGAGGGCCTGACCCTGCTGCCCGGCGGCCGCACCCTGCTCGCCTCCATGGAGTACGCGATCTCCGGGGACTCCGCCGGCCTCGTCCGCTTCCAGACCTGGAAGCGTCACCACGGCCGCTTCGAGCTCGCCGCCCAGTACGCCTACCGCACCGACGCAGGCCTCGGCGTCCCCGAGGTCCAGGCCACCCCGGACGGCCGCCTCCTCGTCCTGGAGCGCGGCTTCACCGCGGGCGTCGGCAACACCGTCCGCCTCTACCGGGCCGACCTCGGCCGTGCCACGGACACCAGCGGCGTCGAGAACCTGACGGGGCAACCGGACGTTCACCTGATCAAGAAGACCCTGCTCGCGGACATCGCCGACTGCCCGTCCCTCGGCGCCACGGCCAAGCAGCCCCAGCCCAACCCCCTGCTGGACAACATCGAGGGCATGACGATCACGGGACGTGACCGCACCGGCCGTCTGAAGGTCCTGCTGGTCAGCGACGACAACCAGAACGCCGCACAGACGACGCGGTTCTACTACCTGCGGATACGCGTCTGACCCACCCGCGGATACGCGTCCGATCGTTTCCATGTGTTGCGGAGGGATGAAATCCGCTTCTGCGTGCGTTGGTGCCTTCCGGGACGTCATTTTCAACGGAGGGCACCGGCGTGGCAGCGCAGCAGGGGGATACACAGGGCTGGGCACGGCGACTCGTGGGTTATGCCTGGCGCTACCCGAAGGACGTGGTCCTCGCCCTCGGCTCCTCGCTGGCCGGTATGGCCGTCATGGCGCTGGTCCCGCTGATCACCAAGGTGATCATCGATGATGTGGTCGGCGACCACAGCCGCTCCATGGCCCCCTGGGCCGGCGCCCTGATCGGCGCCGCCGTCCTCGTCTATGTCTCCACCTACATCCGCCGCTACTACGGCGGCCGTCTCGCCCTCGACGTCCAGCACGACCTGCGGACCGAGATGTACGGCACGATCACCCGCCTCGACGGCCGCCGTCAGGACGAGCTGTCCACCGGCCAGGTGGTGGGCCGCGCCACCAGCGACCTCCAGCTGATCCAGGGCCTGCTCTTCATGCTGCCGATGACCATCGGCAACGTCCTGCTGTTCCTGATCTCCCTGGTGATCATGGCCTGGCTGTCGCTCCCGCTGACCCTGGTCGCCCTCGCCGTGGCGCCCGCGCTGGGCTGGATAGCCAGGCGCAGCCGCACCCGCCTGCACCCCGCCACCTGGTACGCCCAGGCCCAGGCGGCCGCCGTCGCGGGTGTGGTCGACGGCGCCGTCAGCGGCGTACGCGTGGTGAAGGGCTTCGGGCAGGAGGACCAGGAGACCGGGAAGCTGCGGGAGGTCGGCCGCCGCCTCTTCGCCGGGCGGCTGCGCACCATCCGGCTGAACAGCAGGTTCACCCCGGCCCTCCAGGCCGTCCCCGCGCTCGGCCAGGTCGCGATGCTGGCGCTGGGCGGCTGGCTCGCCGTGCGCGGCCACATCACCCTCGGCACCTTCGTCGCCTTCTCCACCTATCTCGCCCAGCTCGTCGGCCCGGTCAGGATGCTCGCCGTGGTCCTCACGGTCGGCCAGCAGGCCCGTGCGAGCACCGAGCGCGTGCTGGAGCTGATCGACACCGCCCCGACGTTCGAGGAGGGCACCAAGACCCTCCCCGCGGACGCGCCCGCGACGGTCGAGTTCGACGACGTGTCCTTCGGGTACGGCGACGCACCCGGCGCAGCCGGCCCGGTGCTCGAAGGGCTCAGCTTCGAGATCCGCCCCGGCGAGACCCTCGCGGTCGTCGGCTCCTCCGGCTCCGGCAAGTCCACGGTCTCCCTGCTCCTCCCGCGCTTCTACGACGTCACCCACGGCGCCGTCCTGGTCGGCGGCCACGATGTGCGCGAGCTGACCCTGGACTCCCTCAGGGCCGCGATCGGCCTGGTCCCCGAGGACTCCTTCCTGTTCTCGGACAGCGTGCGCAACAACATCGCGTACGGCCGCCCCGACGCGACGCAGGAGGAGATCGAGAAGGCCGCCCGTGCCGCCCAGGCGGACCGTTTCATCGCCGAGCTGCCCGAGGGTTACGACACCACGGTCGGCGAGCACGGCCTCACCCTCTCCGGCGGCCAGCGCCAGCGCGTCGCGCTCGCCCGCGCGATCCTGACCGACCCGCGTCTGCTGGTCCTCGACGACGCGACCTCCGCGGTGGACGCGCGCGTGGAGCACGAGATCCACGAGGCGCTGAAGCAGGTCATGGAGGGCCGTACGACCCTGCTCATCGCGCACCGCCGCTCCACCCTCAACCTCGCCGACCGCATCGCCGTCCTCGACGGCGGCCGTCTGGCCGACATCGGCACCCACCAGGAACTGCAGGAACGATCCGCCCTCTACCGTCGCCTGCTCACCGATCCCGACGAGCTGGGCGGCGTCTCCCCGGGCCACACCGAGCCCGCCCTGCCGCACGAGGACACCAGCGTCCGTGAAGAGTTGGACGCCGAGTTCGACGCCGAACGCGCGGTGACCCCCCATCTGTGGACCGGCGACCGCCGGCCCAAGGACCAGGCGCTGGCCGACTCCCCGGCCACTCCCGAACTCCTCACCCTGGTCGAGGCGCTGCCCCCGGCGACCGACACCCCCGACGTCGACGAGACGAGGGCGGTCCGGCCGGAGAACTCCTACGGGCTGACCCGGCTGCTCCGCGGCTTCGGCCTGCCCCTCCTCGCCGGCCTGCTGCTGGTCGCCGTGGACGCCGGCATGGGACTGCTGCTGCCGATCCTGATCCGGCACGGCATCGACCAGGGCGTCACCCGGCTCGCCCTCGGCGCGGTCTGGTCGGCGTCCCTGCTCGCCCTGCTCGCCGTACTCGTCCAGTGGACGGCCCAGATCGGCGAGACGCGGATCACCGGACGCACCGGCGAACGCGTCCTCTACGCCCTCCGCCTGAAGATCTTCGCCCAGCTCCAGCGGCTGGGCCTCGACTACTACGAGCGCGAGCTGACCGGCCGGATCATGACCCGGATGACGACGGACGTGGACGCCCTGTCGACGTTCCTGCAGACCGGTCTGGTCACGGCGTTCGTCTCGCTCGTCACCTTCTTCGGCATCATGGGCGTCCTGCTGGTGCTCGACGTACAGCTGGCGCTGGTCGTCTTCGCGACGCTGCCCCCGCTGATCGTCGCCACCTTCTTCTTCCGCCGGGCGAGCGTGAAGGCGTACGAACTCGCCCGTGAACGCGTGTCGGTGGTCAACGCCGACCTCCAGGAGTCCGTCTCCGGGCTGCGGATCGTGCAGGCCTTCCGGCGCGAGCGGGACGGCGGACGGCGGTTCGCGGAGCGCAGCGACGCCTACCGGCGCGCCAGGATCCGCGGTCAGTGGCTGATATCCGTCTACTTCCCCTTCGTCCAGCTGCTGTCGTCGGTCGCGGCCGCCGCGGTCCTCATCGCGGGTGCCCACCGGATCGAGGCGGCGACGCTCACCACGGGCGCACTGGTCGCCTATCTGCTCTACATCGACCTCTTCTTCGCCCCCGTCCAGCAGCTCTCCCAGGTCTTCGACGGCTACCAGCAGGCCACCGTCTCCCTCGGCCGCATCCAGGAGCTGCTCCGGGAGCCGACCTCCACCAGCCCCGCCGACGAGCCGCTCGAAGTCCGCTCGCTGAGGGGCGAGATCGCCTTCGAGGACGTGCGCTTCGCGTACGGCGCCGACGAAGAGGCGCTCAGCGGCATAGAGTTGACGATCCCGGCCGGCCAGACCGTCGCCTTCGTCGGCGAGACGGGGGCGGGCAAGTCGACCCTGGTCAAGCTGGTGGCGCGGTTCTACGACCCGACGGGCGGCCGGGTGACGGTCGACGGCACGGATCTGCGGGCGCTCGACCTCACGTCGTACCGGCACCGCCTGGGCGTCGTCCCGCAGGAGGCGTACCTCTTCCAGGGCACCGTGCGCGACGCCATCGCCTACGGCCGGCCCGACGCCACCGACGCCCAGGTCGAGGCGGCGGCGCGGGCGGTCGGCGCCCACGACATGATCGCCACGCTGGAGGGCGGCTACCTCCACGAGGTCGCCGAGCGCGGCCGCAACCTCTCGGCGGGCCAGCGCCAGCTGATCGCACTCGCCCGCGCCGAACTGGTCGACCCGGACGTCCTGCTCCTCGACGAGGCGACGGCGGCCCTGGACCTGGCCACGGAAGCCCTGGTCAACCAGGCCACGGACCGTCTCGCCGGCCGTCGGACGACACTGGTCGTCGCCCACCGCCTCACCACCGCCGCCCGTGCGGACCGGGTCGTGGTCATGGACCACGGGCGGGTGGTGGAGGACGGAACGCACGAGGAGCTGCTCCGACTCGGCGGACACTACGCGGAGTTGTGGCGCACTTTCGTGGGCCGGGCCGAACCCGAGGAGCCGGTGGGCGTGTCCCGCTGACGTCCGGGGGCGGGCACTTCCGACGGTCGCGCAACCATCCGACATATGTCGTGCGTCCGTACATCAGTACGTACATCGATGGATGCAAGACTGCGGTACGGGAGGGACGACAGTGGACAGTGGTGCGATACGCCGACGGCTGGCGCTCGGCGCGGCCGTGCTGGCCGCGTCCGGAGTGCTCGCGCTCGTGGCACCGGGCAGCGCCCAGGCGGCGGACGGCTCCTGCACCGGGCGCAAGGTGAAGACCCTGCCCTTCTCCACCGGCACCGTGCTCGTCTACCGGAGCAACGGCTACGTCTGCGCCGTCACCGTGCCCGACCATCCCGGGACCAAGCGCTCGATGTCGGTCAGCGTGCAGGCCCGCGGCAACCGCCCGGTCGTCGACAAGGGCCGCTTCGCGTACCGCGCGGGCCCGGTGACGGTGCACGCCGGTCACCGCTGCGTATGGGTGAAGGGCTCGGTGGGTGCGGGCAAGGTGAGTTCCGGCTGGATCCTGTGCTGATCCGGCGCTAGCTCAATTCCCCCTGGTGTGACGGATGTTGCTCCGATAGTTTCCGGCGCACATCTGTCTCACAGGGGAGTGTGCATGCGCAAGGCACTCAGATGGCTGCTCGCGCTCATGGTGTTTCTAGGCACGCTGAGCACGGCGGGAGCGGCCACCGCCGCCGACGCCACGGGCGGCACGGACGTCGACATCAAGGACCGGCTGCTCGCGATACCGGGGATCAGCCTGATCCAGGAGAAGCCTTACGACGGCTATCGCTACTTCGTCCTGAACTACACCCAGCCGATCGACCACCGACATCCGTCGAAGGGCACGTTCCAGCAGCGGATCACCGTGCTGCACAAGGACGTCAGCCGCCCGACGGTCTTCTACACCAGCGGCTACAACGTCTCCACGAACCCCGGCCGCCGCGAGCCGACCCAGATCGTGGACGGCAACCAGGTCTCCCTGGAGTACCGCTTCTTCACCCCGTCCCGCCCCGACCCCGCCGACTGGACCAAGCTCGACATCTGGCAGGCGGCGAGCGACCAGCACCGCGTCTTCGAGGCCCTCAAGCCGCTCTACACGGGCAACTGGCTGGCGACGGGCGGCTCGAAGGGCGGCATGACCGCCACCTACTACGAGCGCTTCTACCCGCGCGACATGGACGGCGTGGTCGCGTACGTGGCCCCCAACGACGTGGTGAACAAGGAGGATTCGGCCTACGACCGCTTCTTCGAGAACGTCGGCACCAAGGAGTGCCGGGACCGGCTGAACGCGGTCCAGCGCGAGGCGCTGGTGCGCCGAGCGCCCCTGGAGAAGAAGTACGAGGCGTACGCCGCCGCCAACGGCCTCACCTTCACCACCGTCGGCGGCCTGGACCGCGCCTACGAGGCGGTCGTCCTCGACTACGTCTGGGGCTTCTGGCAGTACAGCCTGCTGTCCGACTGCGACAAGATCCCCGCCAACGCGGCGCGGGCGACCGACGACGAGATCTGGACCTCCATCGACACGATCTCCGGCTTCTCCGCCTACGCCGACCAGGGCCTGGAGACCTACACCCCGTACTACTACCAGGCCGGCACCCAACTCGGCGCGCCCACGATCCACTTCCCGCACATCGAGAAGGGCCTGATCCGCTACGGCTACCAGCCCCCGCGGAACTTCGTACCGCGCTCGATCCCGATGCGCTGGCAGCCGGCCGTCATGCGTGACGTGGACACCTGGGTCCGCCACCGCGCCCACCACATGCTCTTCGTCTACGGCCAGAACGACCCGTGGGGTTCGGAGCGCTTCCGGCTGGGCGCGGGCGCCCGTGACTCCTACGTCTTCACCGCGCCCGGCCTGAACCACGGCGCGAACGTCGCGGGCCTGGTGCCCGACCAGAAGGCCCTGGCCACGGCCCGCATCCTGGAGTGGGCGGGGGTCGCGTCGCCCGCGGTACAGGCGAACCCGTCGGCGGCGAAGCCGCTGGCCCGCTACGACGCGAAGCTGGACAGGGCCGACGTGGAGCGGGAGCCCGTGCTTCGGCCGTAGCGGTGTGCCGTTGAGGGGACCGGTGGGACCGGTGGGATGTCACACGGGCCGTGCGCATCCCACCGGCTCCGGACCCCCGAGCTGCACGTACAGGGCCGTCGACGCGGGGCACTCGGTGCGGCCGGCCACCGCCTCGACGACCTTGTACTGCGGCTTCCGTCTGCCCGAGCCGTCGCAGGCCGTCTCCCGGACCTGGCCGTCGCCGGAGCCGTAGACACAGTCGCCGACGATGGTGCGGGGGCCGCCCCCGCCGCCGGGGTCGCCGGGGTGCGGCGGTTCGAGGTTGCGCATACAGGCGTAGCCCCGCGGGATCGCCCCGTCGCCGTCCTCGTCGCTCGACGGGCGCTGCTCGCTGATGTGGAGCACGAAGTCGGTCGTGGCCGGGCAGAGGGGACCGTCGCCCATCCTGCCGTCGTAGCGGGCGACGACCCGTGCGGCCGCACGCTCACTGGTGCAGGGGACCTCGGTGACGCTCGTCGTGCCGAAGGAACTGCACTCGTGGGTCGCGAGGAACTGGACGCCGTATCCGGAGGTTCGGGCGGGCGTCGGTCTCGCGACGGGCTCGCCGGGGCCCTGCGAGCGCTGGCAGCCGGTCGTCATCAGGGCGACGACCAGTGCCGGCAGTGCGCACACCACCCCCACCGACCGTCTCCCGCGCATGGCGATCCCCCCAGACACCCCCGCACAGCGTGGCCCGCGACGGCGGGCACACGCCAGCGGTGTGGGAGGCTTTCCGCCTGTCGGCGGTGGTACGCCCGGTGTGCGACGTACGCCTAGTACGACAGCCCATGGCCGATGGGGTACAGCACCTGTGTCGGATCGTCCGCCCGCTGCACCGGTACCGGCAGCTTCCCGCGCGGTGCGACCCGCCCGGCGACGACCCGCGCGGCGGCGCGCAGTTCGACGTCGGTCCAGGAGTAGGTGGCCAGGCAGCCCTGGACGGAGGGGAGCTGGGCGACGTCGTACGGGTTGCGGACCGCGATCGCCACCACCGGCCTCCCGGTCGCCACCAGCTGTTCCACCAGCGTCTTCTGGCTGCCGGCCGCCGTGACGTTGTACGTCCCGACGACCACCGCGTCCGCGTCCCGCGCCGCCGTGACCGCCTTGGCGATGGTCGCGGCGGAGGGGGCCGTGCCGGTCGGCAGGGCGGTGGCCGTGAAGCCGAGTTCGGTGAGGGCGGCGGCCAGCACCGAGGTGGGCGGGCCCGTGGTGCCGGACGGGGAGGCGGGATCGGCGCCGACGACCAGGATCTTGTGGTGCGTCAGACGGGACAGCGGCAGGACTCCGCCCTCGTTGACCAGGAGGGTCGTCGTCCGCTCGGCGATACGGTCGGCCATCGCGAGGTGCGCCGCCGTACCGACCACGTGGTCGATGCCGGACGGGCTGACGTACGGCTGGTCGAGGATCCCCAGCCTCGCCTTCAGCCGCAGGATGCGCAGGATCGATTCGTCGAGCCGCGCCTCGGTGAGCTCGCCGTTCTGTACGGCCTTGAGGACGGCGTTCCACGCCACGCTCAGGTTGGGCGGGTTGAGGAGCTGGTCGACTCCCGCCTTCAGGGCGAGCACCGGCACCCGGTCGTCCCCGTACTTCGTGCGCACGCCCTCCATGCCGAGCGAGTCGGTGACGACGACTCCGTCGTAGCCCAGTTCCTCACGGAGGATGCCGGTGAGGATGGGGTGGGAGAGCGTGGCCGGGTCGCCGGAGTCGTCCAGCGCCGGGAACTGGATGTGCGCGGTCATGATCGAGTCGATGCCCGCCCTGATCGCCGCCCGGAAGGGCACCGCGTCCAGCCGCTCCCACAACTCCCGGCTGTGCGTGATGACCGGGAAGCCGTAGTGGCTGTCCACGGCGGTGTCGCCGTGGCCCGGGAAGTGCTTGGCGGTGGCCGCGACCCGCGCCGACTGATATCCCGTCACCTCGGCCGCCACCAGCCCGGCGACCGCGTCCGGATCGGCGCCGAAGGACCGTACGCCGATGACCGGGTTGGCCGGGTTGACGTTCACATCGGCGTCGGGGGAGTAGTCCTGGTTGATGCCGATGGCGCGCAGTTCGGCGCCGGAGATCCGGCCGAGGGCGCGGGCGTCGGCGCGGGAGCCGCCGGCCCCCATGGCCATGGCGCCCGGGAAGAGCGTGGCGGGCTTGCCGACCCGGCAGACGATGCCGTGCTCCTGGTCGGTGGCGACGAGGAGGGGGAGCCCGCGGGGCTGTTCCAGCGAGGCCCGCTGGATGCCGTTGGACAGATCGGCGATCTGGTGGGGATCGCGGGTGTTGTGGGCCCAGGTGAAGTAGATGATGCCGCCGACGCGGTACTTGGCGATCAGTTCGGCGGCCGTGCGTACGCCGATCTCCTTGAGGTTGGCGTCGATGTCGGCCTGGTCGGGGGCGGTGGCGGAGTGGCCGTAGACCCGCATCACGAAGAGCTGGCCGACCTTCTCCTCCAGCGTCATGCGGGAGATGAGGGCGCGGAGCCTCATTTCGCCGGGACCGGCGGCGTTCGCGGTACCGCCGACCGTCAGCGAGGCGGTGACGCCGGCGGTGGCGGCGAGGACGGTTCGTCTGGACGGACGTGCGGTGCTTCCTGTGCTTCCCGTGCTGGTGTCGGGCACGTGCGCTCCTTTCGGAGATCACTGAAGGAAACTTCCGAGAAGTCACCCATATCCAGGAAGTTTCTGCCAGTCAAGGGAATGCACAGTAACCAGACCGGGGCCGCCATCGGCGCAGTTGGAGGGGGGCGCGCCGATGACGGCGTGCTGCCGGCCGCAGTGCGGCGGAGAGGGTGGTCAGCGATCGCAGCCAGCAGCGAGGCCGACACCGCACCGCGGAGACTCGTCCGGCAGCCTGCGGGTTGGACGGACCGGGGTGGGGCAGGGTTCCCCCGCCCGGGTGGATTCCCGCAAGTCGGTGAAGGGGTGGCGGGGGTGCCGGGGGAGGCGCGTGCGACGGCGCGCGGTCCAGTCGGCGGACGCACCGGCACACGCCGGGCCGTTGACCGGATCATGTGGGCATGCCCGTAGTCGACATCCCCGGTTCCAAGTCCATCACCGCCCGCGCCCTCTTCCTCGCGGCCGCGGCCGACGGAGTCACCACCCTCGTACGCCCGCTTCGTTCGGACGACACCGAGGGCTTCGCCGAGGGCCTGACCCGGCTCGGCTACCGCGTGGGCCGCACCCCGGACACCTGGCAGATCGACGGCCGCCCCGAGGGCCCCGCGCTGCCCGAGGCCGACGTCTACTGCCGCGACGGCGCGACCACGGCCCGCTTCCTGCCCACCCTGGCCGCGGCCGGCCACGGCAGCTACCGCTTCGACGCCTCGCCCCAGATGCGCCGCCGTCCCCTGGCCCCGCTGACCCGGGCCCTGCGCGACCTCGGCGTGGACCTGCGCCACGAGGAGGCGGAGGGGCACCACCCGCTGCGCATCGAGGCGGCGGGCGTCGAGGGCGGCGAGGTGGTCCTGGACGCGGGCCAGTCGTCCCAGTACCTGACGGCCCTGCTCCTGCTGGGCCCGCTGACCCGCAAGGGCCTGCGGATCCGGGTGACGGACCTGGTCTCGGCGCCGTACGTGGAGATCACCATCGCGATGATGCGGGAGTTCGGGGCCGAAGTACGGCGGGAGGGCGACGTCTTCGTGGTCGGGCCGGGCGGCTACCGGGCCACGACATACGCGGTGGAGCCGGACGCGTCGACGTCGAGCTACTTCTTCGCGGCGGCGGCCGTCACCCCGGGCGCGGAGGTCACCGTCCCCGGGCTGGGCGCCGGTGCCCTCCAGGGGGACCTGGCCTTCGTGGACGTACTGCGCAGGATGGGTGCCGAGGTGGAGATCGGACCCGACCGCACGACGGTGCGGGGGACGGGGGTGCTGAGGGGCCTGACGGTCAACATGCGGGACATCTCCGACACGATGCCCACGCTGGCCGCGATCGCGCCCTTCGCCTCCGGCCCGGTCCGCATCGAGGACGTGGCCAACACGCGGGTGAAGGAGTGCGACCGGCTGGACGCCTGCGCGGAGAACCTCCGGCGGCTGGGGATCTCCGTGTCCACCGGCCCCGACCGGATCGAGATCCAGCCCGGCGAACCCCTGCCCGACGTCCAGCTCAAGTCCTACGGCGACCACCGCATCGTCATGTCCTTCGCGGTGACGGGACTTCGGGTGCCGGGAGTGTCGTTCGACGAACCCGGGTGCGTGCGGAAGACGTTCCCCGGGTTCCACGGGGCCTTCGGGAACCTGAGGGCCGCACTGGGTTCACTGGGGTCACTGGGATCATCGAACGCATGACCAAGCACACTCCGGGCTCCTACCTCATCCTGCACGGCTGGCAGAACCGCCGCCCCGCGGACCACTGGCAGCACTGGCTGGCCGACCGGCTCACCGAGCTGGGACACCGGGTCACCTATCCGCAACTGCCCGACCCCGACGACCCGGACCTCGACGTCTGGCTCGGCGAACTGGCCCGCCACCTCGGCGGGCTCGACCCGGCCGGGGAACGCGTCGTCCTCGCGCACAGCGCCTCCGCCGTGCTCTGGCTGCACGCGGCCGCCCGCGGCATGCAGGAGCAACGGGCGGCCGACCGGGTGCTGCTCGTCGCGCCGCCGTCCGCCTCCGTGCTCGTACGGCATCCGGAGATCGCCGGGTTCGTGCCGCCCGCCCCGGACTTCGCCCTCCCCGGGCCCACCCGGCTCGTCGCCGGCGACGACGACCCGTACTGCCCCGAGGGCGCGCGCACCCTCTACGGCGACCCGCTCGGCATCCCCACCGAGATCATCCCGGGCGCCGGCCATCTCGACCTCGTCGCGGGCTACGGCTCCTGGCCCGCCGTACTGGAGTGGTGCCTGGAAGCCTCCGCGCCGCTCACCGCTCGTCCGGCGGCGCACTAGCCCCGTCGCGCAGCTCCGGTGTCGTGGCGCCCACCGCGCCGACCGCCAGCAGGCACAGCAGCCCGCCGGTGATCAGGGCGGTGGCACCGGAGGTCCAGCCGGCCACCAGACCGCCGCGCACGTTGCCGAGGCTGGGGCCCGCCTGGCCGACGATCGTCTCCGCCGCCGTGACCCGGCCCAGCAGGGCGTCGGGGGTACGGGTCTGCACGATCGTCGAGCGCGAGACCACGGACAGGGCGTCGGCCGCTCCGGCCACGACCAGGAGGCCGAGGCCGGTCCACGGGTCGGTGGACATGCCGAACAGGACGAGTGCGGCGCCCCAGGTCCCCGCCCCGCACAGCATCACCCGGCCCGGCCGGCCGAGCCGGGTCACCGAGCCGGACAGGGCCGTCGCCCCGATGCCGCCGATCGCCATCGCGGAGAGGAGGAGGCCCAGGGTGCGCGGGTTGTCGCCGAAGCGCTCGGCGTTGACCAGGGGGAAGAGGCTGGTCGGGAAGGACAGCACGGTCGCGGCCAGGTCGGTGATCAGCGCGCCCCGCACCACCCGGTGCCGGGCCAGGAAGCGCAGCCCGTCCAGCACCCCGTGCAGGCCCGCCCGCGACGGCTCGCCCTCGGGTGGCAGCGCGGGCAGGCCGAAGGCGCCGTAGAAGGCGAGGGCGAAGCTCAGGGCGTCCAGGAGGTAGCAGGCGCCGATGCCCAGCGAGCCCAGCAGCACACCCCCCAGTGCGGGGCCGGCCAGCATCATCGACTTGCCGGTGATCTGGTTGAGGGCCAGTCCCGCGGCCACCTGGTCCTTGGGCAGCAGTCGGGGGACGAAGACGCCCGCCGCCGGTGCGCCGAGCGCGCCGAAGGCCGACTGCGTGGCCACCAGGGCGAGGACGGCGGACACCGGGACGTGCCCGGTGAAGCCCTGCACGGCGAGCAGCACGGAGCAGGCCGCCTGGCCGACGGTCGCCGTCAGAAAGACCCGGCGCCGGTCGGCCCGGTCCACCCAGGCCCCGGCGAACAGCCCGAACACCACCAGCGGCAGCGCCTGCGCCAACCCGATCGCACCGCTCCAGGCCGCGCTGTGGGTCATGTCCCAGACCTGGTACATGACGGTGACCATGGTCATGAAGCCACCGAGCGAGGACACCGTCCGGCCGATCAGCAGCCGCCGGAAGACGGGGGAGGTGCGCAGGGGCGTGACGTCGATGAGGGAACGCGACAGGCGTGTCAGGCCGGTCAGCCTCGTCAGGCTCATGAGGGCATGACGGGGTGCGGCGAGGCGGGTGGGTGAGTCACCCGGGGGAGGCTAACCGCGGGGCTGCGGGGCGGGCCAACCAATTACCGGGGAGGGAGTCTCAGGTACTGGGGAGGGAGTCTCAGGCGGCGTCGGTGAGCAGTCGTGCGAGATGTTCCCGGCCCCTGCCCAGCAGCTCCGGAAGCGGCGGTGCCGCCTCGTACCACCGCTTCTCGTACTCCCAGCACAGCCAGCCCTCCCAGCTGTGCCGGCAGAGCACGTCCACGCACTCGGTGAGCGGCAGCACTCCGGCGCCGAGCGGCAGCGGGGTGGTGTCGTCGGCCGAGGCGATGTCCTTGACCTGGACGTATCCGAGATACGGGGCGAGCGCCGCGTAGGACTCCGAGGGCTGCTCGCCGCCCAGCCAGGTGTGCATCACGTCCCACAGCGCGCCGACCTGGCGGTGGCCGACCAGGCCCAGGACGCGGATCGCGTCGGCGCCGGTGCGGTGCGAGTCGTGGGTTTCGAGCAGGATGCGTACGCCCAGTGCGGAGGCGTGCTCGGCGGCGGTGCCCAGCCGCCGGGCGGCCGTGGCGTCGGCCTCTTCCCGGGGCCGGCCGGGGGCGGCGCCCGGGAAGACCCGGACGAAGGGGGCGCTCAGGTCATGGGCGAGATCGAGGAGCCCGCGGAGCTCGTCGAGCACGGGTTCGTCGTCACCCGGCGCGGCGACGCGCGTGTACCCGGCGATGCCCATGATCTCGATCCCCGCCGCCTTGAACTCGGCGGCCACATCGGTCCGTTCGTCCGGTCCGAGGCCGATGTGCACCGGCTCCTCCGGATGGGCGCGCAGCTCGACGCCGTGATAGCCGTGCGCGGTCGCGAGCGCCAGTACCTCAGGTACGGGCAGACCGGGAACACCGAGGGTGGAGAAGGCGAGCTTCATGTTTGGACCCTACTCGTCAATCGCCCGATCCGTGCAGATCCAGACGCCAGTCCTGTCCCGTCAGATCCTTGCCGAAGGAGCGGTGGGCCTCCTCGGTGACCAGGGCGAAGCCGTGGCGCTGGTAGATACGGCGGGCGGCGGAGAGGACGTCGTTCGTCCACAGGACCAGCTCGCGGTAGCCGACACCGCGCGCGAAGTCGATGACGGCCTCGACGAGCCGGTCGCCGATGCCGAGGCCGCGCGCGTCGGGCTCGACGAGGAGGAGGCGGAGGCGGGCGGTGGCCGGGGCCTCGTCCCGTACGCACATCACGCATCCCACGGGCCGCCCGCCCAGCTCGGCGATCCACACCCGCTCCAGATGCGGGTCGTGGTCCTGCGCGAAGTCCGCGACGATACGCGCGACCAGCCCTTCGTAGTCCGCGTTCCAGTCGTACTCGGCGGCGTACAGCGCGGCGTTGCGCTGCACGATCCAGCCGAGGTCACCGGGACCGGGCTCGCGCAGCACGACCTCGCCCGGACCTGGGGCGGCCTTGTCCCCCAGGAGGGTACGGATGGTCCGCATCGCCTCCGCGAGGCGCGGCCGGTCACCGGGGCGCACGGTGCCGAGCAGCGAGCCGACGCTCTCCCGGGCCCGCTCGTCGAGCAGCTCGGCGGCCTCCCGCCCCCGCGGGGTGAGCGCGATGCGCCGCCGCCGCGGATCCGTTTCGGAGGCCGAGCGCTCGACCAGGCCGTCCTGCTCGAACTTGTTCAGGATCCGACTCAAGTAACCGGCGTCCAAGGAGAGTTCGGTGCGCAGATCGGCCGCGTCGGTGCGCGGGGAGTGCGCCAGCTCGTACAGGACGCGGGACTCGGTGAGGGTGTAGGGCGCGTAGAGGTGGCGGCCGTAGTCGAGGGCGCCGATGACGTTGGTGTAGAAGCGGTTGAAGGCACGGATGTCCTGAACGCTCATGATCACTCGGCTCCCCGGATGCTTGACTCAGTCAGAGATACCGCCGATTCGAGGCTAGGGCACGGGGACGGGGGCGTCCATGCTCCGGCGGAGTGTCCGGTTGCCGTTGGGCCGCGGGGACGCGGTCGCGCCTCGCCGGGTGTGGGTGGCCCAGGGCTTCCGCTCTGTCTCTGTTGGACACTCCGTCTCTGCTGGAGTGGGTAGGGCGGGCCGAGTCGTGGGGTGCGGCGGTGCTAGGACCGCGGTACTCCGGAGGAGGCTCGGACCATCAGTTCTCCGCGTACCGTGGCGATTCCGCCGGGCGGGGGTTCCTCCCGGCCCATGGCGATGCGGCCCGCTCGGGCTCCGGCCTCGGAGAGGGGCAGGCGTACCGTCGTCAGGGACGGTACCGCGTCGAGGCTGAAGGGCAGGTCGTCGAAGCCCGCCACCGAGACGTCCTCGGGGATGCGGCGGCCGGAGTCGCGCAGGGCCGCGCAGGCGCCCAGGGCGACGGAGTCGTTCGCGGCCACCACCGCCGTCAGGGACGGGTCCCTGCGCAGCAGTTCGAGCGTCGCCTCGTAGCCCGACCGGCGGTCGTAGCGGCCGTGGACGGTCCAGCGCGCGTCCTCCTCGATGCCCGCCGCCTCCAGCGCCTCCCGGTGTCCCTCCAGACGGTGCCGGGTCGTGGTCCGCTCCTCGGGGCCGGCGATGTAGCCGAGGCGGCGGTGGCCCAGGCCGATCAGGTGCTCGGTCAGCCGGCGGGCGCCGCCGCGGTTGTCGAAGGTGAGGGCGATGGCCTGGGTGTCGGGGGCCGGCGGCCGTCCGCACAGGACCACCCGTGTTCCGGCCTCCGTCAGCTTGCGGAGCTTGGCCGTCATGGCGGCCGCGTGCGGTTCGTCCTCCACCGCGCCGCCCGTGAGGATCACCGCCGCGGCCCGCTGCCGCTGGAGCAGGGTCAGATAGGTCAGTTCGCGCTCCGGGGAGCCTCCGGTGTTGCAGACGACCGCCAGCCTCTCGCCGCCCGCGCGCCCGCCGGGACCGCCGATCTCGCCCTGGATCGCGCTCGCCATGATGCCGAAGAAGGGGTCCGCGATGTCGTTGACCAGGATGCCGACCAGGTCCGAGGTCGCCGCCGCGAGGGCACTCGCCGGGCCGTTGAGGACGTAGTCCAGCTCGTCGACCGCCCGCAGCACCCGCTCCCGCGTGGAGGCGGCCACGGGATAGTTGCCGTTCAGCACGCGCGACACCGTCGCGGGCGAGACCTGGGCGCGGGCCGCCACGTCCGCCAGGGTCACCGTCATCTCGTCGTCCTCCGGTCGCGCTTCTCGTCGTACGTCCACGTGCGGCGTACGTCGTCATACACAGGCCGCGCACGGGGAACGGTTCCACGGTCACGGTTTTGTGCAGTTCGAGCAGACCTTACGGCCCACGACCCCTCTTGTTCGCCCCCTCGAACAACTCGATGTGGACACGGCCTTGTCCGGACCATGGGTCAGAGGCTAGCTTCTCCTGTGGTAGAAAGCGCTTGCTGTGCGGTCTACCAGTAGTACCGGGGAAGGCAAGAGAAGACCGGTATCCAGGCGTCGAACGCCTACGAAGGGAATGACGTGACACGCAAGACCGTGCGTATCGCCATGAACGGCGTGACCGGGCGTATGGGTTACCGCCAGCACCTCGTCCGGTCGGTCCTCGCCCTGCGCGACCAGGGCGGCCTCGACCTCGGCGACGGCACCGTGCTGTGGCCGGAACCGGTCCTCGTCGGCCGCCGTGAGCACGCCCTGCGCGAGATCGCCGAGCGGCACGGGCTGGAACACTGGTCGACGGACGTGGACGCGGTCCTCGCCGACCCGACCGTCGACATCTACTTCGACGCCCAGGTCACCTCCGCCCGCGAGGAGGCCATCATGCGGGCCGTCGCCGCAGGCAAGCACATCTACACCGAGAAGCCCACCGCCACGGGGCTGGAGGGCGCCCTCGAACTCGCCCGCCTCGCCCATGAGAAGGGGATCAAGCACGGTGTCGTACAGGACAAGATCTTCCTGCCGGGGCTGCTCAAGCTGAAGCGGCTCATCGACGGCGGGTTCTTCGGGCGGATCCTGTCCGTCCGGGGCGAGTTCGGATACTGGGTCTTCGAGGGCGACTGGCAGTCCGCCCAGCGGCCCTCGTGGAACTACCGTGCCGAGGACGGCGGCGGCATCGTCGTCGACATGTTCCCGCACTGGGAGTACGTGCTGCACGAGCTCTTCGGGCGGGTCGCGACCGTGCAGGCGCTCGCCGCCACGCATGTTCCGCAGCGCTGGGACGAGGACGGCAAGCCCTACGACGCCACCGCTGACGACGCCGCCTACGGCATCTTCGAACTGGAGGGCGGTGCCGTCGCCCAGATCAACTCCTCCTGGGCGGTGCGGGTCAACCGGGACGAGCTCGTCGAGTTCCAGGTCGACGGGACGGAGGGGTCGGCCGTCGCCGGGCTGCGCAACTGCCGCGTCCAGCACCGGTCCGCCACCCCCAAGCCCGTGTGGGACCCGGACGTCCCCGCCACCGAGGTCTTCCGCGACCAGTGGCAGGAGGTGCCGGACAACGCCGAGTTCGACAACGGCTTCAAGGCGCAGTGGGAGCTGTTCCTGAAGCACGTGTACGCCGACGCGCCGTACCACTGGGACCTGCTCGCAGGAGCGCGTGGCGTCCAACTCGCCGAACTGGGCCTGAAGTCCTCGGCCGAGGGCCGCCGTATCGAGGTTCCGGAGATCTCGCTGTGACCATTCGACTCCCTGGACGTGGCGGCCGGTTGCGGGCCTACGAGCCTCGTGCGGAGCCGCTCGCGCTCGCCCCGGGCCGTTCCTTCACCTCCCGTACGGTCTTCTCCGCCGCGCATGTCGTCGCCGATCCGTTCGCCGACGTGTCGCCCGACTCGCCGGCCGCCGTCGACTGGGACGCCACCCTCGCCTTCCGCCGCCATCTGTGGTCCCACGGGCTGGGCGTCGCCGAGGCCATGGACACCGCACAGCGCGGAATGGGACTGGACTGGGCGGGCGCGGCCGAGCTGATCCGGCGGTCCGCCGCCGAGGCGAAGGCGGTCGGCGGGCGGATCGCCTGCGGAGTCGGCACCGATCAGATCACCGGCGGGTCACTCGTGGAGATCCGCGCGGCGTACGAGGAGCAGCTCGCGCTCGTCGAGGAGTCCGGGGCGCAGGCGATCCTGATGGCGTCGCGGGCGCTGCCGGCGGCCGCCGAAGGGCCCGAGGACTACCTGGAGGTGTACGGCCATCTCCTGCGGCAGGCCTCCGAACCGGTGATCCTGCACTGGCTCGGGCCGATGTTCGACCCGGCGCTGGAGGGCTACTGGGGGTCGGCGGACCTCGACGCCGCCACCGACACCTTCCTGGAGGTCATCGCCGAGCACCCGGACAAGGTCGACGGAATCAAGGTCTCCCTGCTGGACGCCCAGCGGGAGATCGATCTGCGCCGCCGGCTCCCGCAGGGGGTGCGCTGCTACACCGGCGACGACTTCAACTACCCCGAACTGATCGCGGGCGACGAGAAGGGCTTCAGTCACGCACTGCTCGGCATCTTCGACCCGCTCGGTCCCCTGGCGGCGGAGGCGGTCCGGGTCCTCGACACGGGCGACCGGGCCGGCTTCCGTGAACTGCTCGACCCGACCGTCGAGTTGTCCCGCCACCTCTTCCGGGCCCCGACCCGCTTCTACAAGACCGGGGTCGTCTTCCTGGCCTGGCTCGCGGGGCACCAAGCGCACTTCACGATGGTCGGCGGCCTCCAGTCGGCCCGCTCCCTGCCGCACTTCACCCGCGCCTACGAACTCGCCGACGGCCTCGGCCTGTTCCCGGACCCGAAGCTCGCGGAGGAACGGATGAAGAGTCTGCTCTGTCTGTACGGGGTGAACCAGTGACCGGTCTTGAGCGTTTCAGCATCAACCAGATGACCGTGAAGCAGCTGTCGATGCCCGAACTGGTCGACGCCTGCCGCGAGCTGGGCATCGGCAACGTCGGCCTGTGGCGGGAGCCCGTGCAGACGTACGGCCTTGAGGAGACCGCGAAGCTCGTCCGTGACGCGGGTCTGACGGTGACCACCCTGTGCCGGGGCGGCTTCTTCACGGCCGTCGACCCGGACGCGCGTGCCGTCGCCGTTGCCGACAACCGCCGCGCCGTCGACGAGGCGGCCGCGCTCGGCACCGACACCCTGGTGCTGGTCTCGGGCGGCCTCCCGGCCGGCTCCCGGGACCTGTACGGCGCCCGCGAGCGCATCGCGGACGCGGTCGCGGAGCTGGGCCCGTACGCGGAGTCCCGGGGGGTACGGCTGGCCATCGAGGCCCTCCACCCGATGTACGCCTCCGACCGCTGTGTGGTCTCCACCCTCGCCCAGGCCCTGGACCTCGCGGAACGCTTCCCCGCGCACCAGGTGGGCGTCACGGTGGACACCTACCACATCTGGTGGGACGACTCGGCGCCCGCGCAGATCGAGCGGGCGGGCGCGGGCGGCCGTATCCACAGCTTCCAACTCGCCGACTGGACCACCCCGTTGCCGGAGGGCGTCCTCAACGGACGCGGGCAGCTCGGGGACGGCTCGATCGACATGCGGGAGTGGACGCGGTACGTGGAGGCGGCCGGTTACACCGGTCCCATCGAAGTGGAGCTGTTCAACGAGGAGTTGTGGGCGCGGGACGGGCGGGAGGTGCTCGCGGAGACCGCGGCGCGATTCATGGAACACGTGATCAAATGATCATGTAACGGAAATGGGCGCGGTACTGGGGCGGCTGGAACGCGGACGGCCCGCTTCGACCGTCACGACCGCTGATACAACCTCACCGAGGTCACGCTGCTCGGGGAACTGCTGTCGCAGACCGTCGCCGCCGACGAGCCGCACCTGCTCGGCAACGCGGACTGGCTCGGCCGCATGAGGCTGAAAAAATCTTGGAATGCCCGTACAACCCTTTTCCCACCCGCCGTGTCGTACTTGGCGTCAGGACTTCTGGAGGGGGATCCGGGGGGATCGCGGGGGTTCTGATACGGAGGGGAAGAGCCGAGGGGGCCTGGTCGACGGACCAGGCCCCCTCGAAGCTGTCCGGCGCCTGCCGACGTGGCCGGCGCCTTCTCTCAGAGCCTCGCGACCTCTTCTTCCGTCGGGAACGACTCCTGCGCGCCCCGCTTCGTCACGGCGGCGGCTCCCACGCGGGCCGCGTAGGCCGCCGCCTCAGTGAGGGACGCGCCCGTCCCCAGGCGCCAGGCCAGTGCCGCGGTGAACGCGTCGCCCGCGCCGGTGGTGTCCACCGCGGCCACCTTCACCGACGGAACACGCGCCACGCCCTGGGCGTCGGCCACCAGCGCGCCCTCCGCGCCCAGCGTCACGACCACCGACCGCGGGCCCTTCGCCAGCAGCAGCCGCGCCCAGTCCTCGGGCCGCTCGCTCACACAGGCGTCCCCCAGGACGACCCTCGCCTCGTGCTCGTTCACGATCAGCGGGTCACAGGCGGCCAGCACCTCGGCCGGGATCGGGCGCGGCGGGGAGGGGTTCAGGACGAAGCGGCTGTCGGGGGCGATGCCGCGTACGACTTCCACGACCGTCTCCAGCGGGATCTCCAGCTGCGCCGACACCACCCGGGAGGCGTGGAAGAGGCTCCCGGCAGCCCGTATGTCCGTCGGCGTCAGCCGGCCGTTCGCGCCCGGCGACACCACGATGCTGTTGTCCCCGGACGGGTCCACCGTGATCAGCGCGACCCCGGTCGGCGCACCGCCGACCAGCACCCCCACCGTGTCGACACCGGCCGCCCGCTGCGACTCCAGGAGCAGTCGGCCGTGGGCGTCGTCCCCGACCCGGGCCAGCAGGACCGTACGGGCCCCGAGCCGGGCGGCCGCGACCGCCTGGTTGGCGCCCTTGCCGCCGGGGTGGACGGCCAGGTCTCCGCCTAGCACCGTCTCTCCGGCGCCGGGACGCCGCTCGACAGCTATCACCAGGTCGGCGTTGGCCGATCCCACGACCAGGAGGTCGTAGTCGTACATATGAGGCTCCTGTCCCGACTGTTCCGACGTGTATGGCGCGCCTGTACATCCCGCCCGTTGCCCGTGGGCTTCCCGGACTGTCACAGGCCCCCTGTAGCGTCGGATCATGTCCAATCAGGCGGGGGCTTCCCAGCCCGGGGAGCGGCGATCGGCCACGCTGGAAGGCGTGCTCGAACGGATCACGTATGCCAACGAGGAGAACGGCTACACGGTCGCCCGGGTCGACACCGGCAGAGGCGCCGGCGATCTCCTCACCGTTGTCGGCGCGCTGCTCGGCGCCCAGGTGGGCGAGTCCCTGCGCATGGAGGGCCGCTGGGGCTCTCATCCCCAGTACGGCAAGCAGTTCACCGTCGAGAACTACACGACGGTCCTGCCGGCCACGGTCCAGGGCATCCGGCGCTACCTCGGATCCGGGCTGGTCAAGGGCATCGGACCGGTCTTCGCCGACCGCATCACCCAGCACTTCGGCATGGACACCCTGCGGATCATCGAGGAGGAGCCCAAGCGGCTGATCGAGGTCCCCGGCCTGGGGCCCAAGCGGACCAGGAAGATCGCCGACGCCTGGGAGGAGCAGAAGGCGATCAAGGAGGTCATGCTCTTCCTGCAGACGGTGGAGGTCTCGACGTCCATCGCGGTGCGCATCTACAAGAAGTACGGCGACGCCTCGATCTCGGTCGTGAAGAACCAGCCGTACCGACTGGCCGCCGACGTCTGGGGCATCGGCTTCCTCACCGCCGACAAGATCGCCCAGTCCGTCGGCATCCCGCACGACAGCCCGGAGCGCGTCAAGGCCGGACTGCAGTACGCGCTCTCGCAATCCGCCGACCAGGGGAACTGCTATCTGCCCGAGGAGCGGCTCATCGCCGACGCGGTGAAGCTGCTGCAGGTCGACACCGGGCTGGTCATCGAGTGCCTCGCCGAGTTGGCGGAGCCGCCCGAGGACGGGTCCGACCCCGGTGTCGTACGGGAGAAGGTCCCGGGCCCGGACGGCGGCGAGCCGGTCACCGCCGTCTACCTCGTCCCCTTCCACCGCGCCGAACTCTCCCTCGCCGCCCAGCTGTTGCGCCTGCTGCGCACCGACGAGGACCGGATGCCCGGCTTCCGGGACGTGACCTGGGAGAAGGCGCTGGGCTGGCTGAAGTCCCGTACCGGTGCCGAGCTCGCCCCGGAGCAGGAGGCCGCGGTCAGGCTGGCGCTGACCGAGAAGGTCGCCGTCCTGACCGGCGGGCCAGGCTGCGGCAAGTCCTTCACGGTCCGCTCGATCGTGGAGCTGGCCCGCGCCAAGAAGGCCAGGGTCGTGCTCGCCGCGCCCACCGGCCGGGCCGCCAAGCGCCTGGCCGAGCTGACCGGAGCCGAGGCGTCCACCGTCCACCGGCTCCTCGAACTCAGGCCGGGCGGCGACGCGGCGTACGACAAGGACCGCCCGCTGGAGGCCGACCTGGTGGTCGTGGACGAGGCCTCCATGCTGGACCTGCTCCTCGCCAACAAGCTGGTCAAGGCGGTGGCTCCGGGGGCCCATCTGCTGTTCGTGGGGGACGTGGACCAGCTGCCCAGCGTGGGCGCGGGAGAGGTGCTGAGGGATCTGCTGGCCGACCGCAGCCCGATCCCGGCGGTCCGTCTGACCAGGGTCTTCCGTCAGGCGCAGCAGTCCGGGGTGGTGACCAATGCGCACCGGATCAACGCGGGGCAGCATCCGCTCACCGACGGCATGAAGGACTTCTTCCTCTTCGTCGAGGACGACACGGAGGAGGCGGGGCGGCTCACCGTGGATGTGGCGGCCCGGCGTGTTCCGGCCAAGTTCGGGCTCGACCCGCGCCGGGACGTCCAGGTCCTGGCGCCCATGCACCGCGGTCCCGCGGGCGCCGGCACGCTCAACGGCCTGCTCCAGCAGGCCATCACGCCCGGCCGCCCCGACCTGCCCGAGAAACGGTTCGGCGGCCGGGTCTTCCGGGTCGGAGACAAGGTCACCCAGATTCGCAACAATTACGAGAAGGGCAAGAACGGTGTCTTCAACGGCACCGTGGGCGTGGTCACCTCGCTCGACCCGGTCGACCAGCGCCTCACGGTGCTGACGGACGAGGACGAGGAGGTTCCGTACGAATTCGACGAGCTGGACGAACTGGCGCATGCGTATGCGGTGACCATCCACCGCTCGCAGGGCAGTGAGTATCCGGCGGTGGTGATCCCGGTCACCACGGGTGCCTGGATGATGCTGCAGCGCAACCTCCTCTACACGGCGGTCACGCGCGCCAAGAAGCTGGTCGTCCTCGTCGGTTCACGCAAGGCGATCGGCCAGGCGGTGCGCACGGTGTCGGCCGGGCGACGCTGTACGGCACTGGACTTCCGGCTCGCTCCCAAAAAATGATCGATCAAATGAGTCGCGAAGGTCACAGAGCACTTCCAGATGGGGAAACAACCGGGCAGGATGAGCAGGTTGGCGGCACTGAGTGCCGTCAGTAGGCCCAATGGTCGACCCCGAGTGCACTCTCCTGAGCCAAATGGGGGATGGTAGAGACAGTCAGGGCACCTCGAAGATGAGGCACTACGTCGGTGAGGGAAGACGTGAGCGACAACTCTGTAGTACTGCGGTACGGCGACGGCGAGTACACCTACCCGGTGATCGACAGCACCGTCGGCGACAAGGGCTTCGACATCGGGAAGCTCCGCGCCCAGACCGGTCTGGTGACTCTGGACAGCGGCTACGGCAACACCGCCGCCTATAAATCCGCGATCACCTACCTCGACGGCGAGGCGGGCATCCTCCGGTACCGCGGCTACCCGATCGAGCAACTGGCCGAGCGCTCCACCTTCCTCGAGGTGGCCTATCTGCTGATCAACGGTGAGCTGCCGACCATCGACGAGCTCACCTCCTTCCAGAACGACATCACGCAGCACACCCTGCTGCACGAGGACGTCAAGAACTTCTACAAGGGTTTCCCGCGTGACGCCCACCCGATGGCGATGCTGTCGTCGGTCGTCTCGGCGCTGTCCACCTTCTACCAGGACAGCCACAATCCGTTCGACGAGAAGCAGCGCAACCTCTCGACGATCCGTCTGCTCGCCAAGCTCCCGACGATCGCGGCCTACGCGTACAAGAAGTCGATCGGTCACCCGTTCGTCTACCCGCGCAACGACCTCGGCTACGTCGAGAACTTCCTCCGTATGACCTTCTCGGTCCCGGCGCAGGACTACGACCTGGACCCGGTCGTCGTCTCCGCGCTCGACAAGCTGCTCATCCTGCACGCCGACCACGAGCAGAACTGCTCGACGTCGACGGTTCGCCTGGTCGGCTCGTCGCAGGCGAACATGTTCGCGTCGATCTCGGCCGGCATCTCCGCCCTGTGGGGCCCGCTGCACGGCGGCGCCAACCAGTCCGTCCTGGAGATGCTGGAGGGCATCCAGGCGAACGGCGGCGACGTCGACTCCTTCATCCGCAAGGTGAAGAACAAGGAGGACGGCGTCCGCCTGATGGGCTTCGGCCACCGGGTGTACAAGTCCTTCGACCCGCGCGCCAAGATCATCAAGGCCGCCGCGCACGACGTCCTCTCCGCCCTCGGCAAGTCCGACGAGCTGCTGGACATCGCGCTGAAGCTGGAGGAGCACGCGCTCTCCGACGACTACTTCGTCTCGCGCAACCTCTACCCGAACGTCGACTTCTACACCGGTCTGATCTACCGGGCCATGGGCTTCCCGACCGAGATGTTCACGGTCCTGTTCGCCCTCGGCCGGCTGCCGGGCTGGATCGCCCAGTGGCACGAGATGATCAAGGAGCCGGGCTCCCGCATCGGCCGCCCGCGCCAGATCTACACGGGCGTGGTGGAGCGCGACTTCATCCCGGTCGAGGAACGCTGACACATGCCGGTGGGGGGCGCCGGTCCGCCGGTGCCCCTGCTGCTGGTCCGAGGCTCCCCGCCGCTTGGCTGGTGCTCCGTCGGCTTCGGTGCTGGGGGGTCTTGGTGGCCGGGTGGGCATGGTCGCGGCTGCGGCGGGGCGCGCTGTCGTTTTGGCGGGGAGCGCTGATGCCTGCCGGTGGGGGGCGCCGGTTCGCTGGTGTCCCTGCTGCTGGTCTGAGGCTCCCGCCGCTTGGCTGGTGCTCCGTCGGCTTCGGTGCTGCGGGGGCTTCGTGGCCCGGTGGGCATGGTCGCGGCTGCGGCGGGGGCCGCTGTCGTTTTGGCGGGGAGCGCTGATGCCTGCCGGTAGGGGGCGCCGGTTCGGCGGGGTCCCTCGGTCTGGGGTTGACCCCGGGGCGGCGCGGCCTCGGGTCGGGCGTGCGGGACTTCGTCCCGGTGTGGGGCGGCGCGGGCCTGCCGGTGGAGGGCGCGGGATTGCTGGAATATCCGTACTGCGGCGCCCCGGCGGCGAAGCGAGCCGTAAAGAGAGAGACAGACAGAAGGCGCCCTGGAGCGTCGGTCCCCCCACGGGCCGACGACCAGGGCGCCTTCCCATGTCCCGGTGCGGATTCCCCCCACGGGATCCGGCCGGGCGCTTGCGAGGACAGCGCCTGAATCGCTGGTTGAGCACAACGAGCAGAACTCGCCGTACCCGGTCGTGCTCCAGTGATGCGGTGCGATCTGCCGGGACCCGTACCGATCGGGAGGGCCGCTCAAAGCTTCCCGAAGTACGCGCCCCGGCAACGCATTTCTGAGGAAGTCCCCCAAGACATCCCCAGATGCCGCCCAACGCCCCCCAAGACGCTGTACGACATCGCCAACTTAGACCTTCGAACCCCTTCGATGGTTACGTTCACATCACTGTGATCTGCGTCTCTTGCATATGTCCGTTAGATACGCAAGAGCCCCGATACGACGATCGAAGCCCAAGCGTAAGGATGATGCGCGAGCCTTGTGAAGAGCTTATGTGAGGCGCGCGTTGGACTCTAGGGGGACTCTTACTTCGACTTGGCCTTACTGTCGGTAACTTCAGCGGAACGTACGGAGACGGAGGCTGTTCGTCACCACGAACACCGACGAGAAGGCCATCGCCGCCCCCGCGATCATCGGGTTCAGCAGCCCGGCCGCGGCCAGCGGCAGCGCGGCGACGTTGTAGCCGAACGCCCACACCAGGTTGCCCTTGATCGTGCTCAGCGTCCGCCGCGACAGCCGGATGGCATCCGCGGCCACCCGCAGATCCCCCCGCACCAGCGTCAGATCGCCCGCCTCGATCGCCGCGTCCGTACCGGTCCCCATCGCAAGACCCAGATCGGCGGTGGCGAGCGCGGCCGCGTCGTTGACGCCGTCACCCACCATGGCGACCGTCCGCCCCTCGCCCTGCAGCCGTCGTACGACCGCCACCTTGTCCTCGGGGAGCACCTCGGCGATCACCTCGTCGATCCCCACGGCACGCGCGACCGTCTCGGCCACCGCCCGGTTGTCCCCGGTGAGCAGCACCGGCGTGAGCCCGAGCGCGCGCAGCTCGCGCACCGCCTCCGCACTGGTCTGCTTGACCGCGTCGGCGACGGCGAGGACACCCCGTGCCGTTCCGTCCCAGCCGACCACGACGGCCGTACGACCGCCCTTCTCGGCCTCGTCACGGGCGCGGGCCACATCCTCCGGAAGGGTCTCGAAAAGGCGGCCCACGGCCACCTCACGCCCCGCCACGCGCCCGCGCACGCCCCGCCCGGGGACGTTCTCGAAGTGCTCGACGTCCGGCAGCGTCCCGACACGCTTCTCGGCGCCCGCGGCGACCGCCCGGGCGACCGGATGTTCGGAGGCGTGCTCCAGGGCGCCCGCGAGCCGCAGCAGCTCCTTCTCGTCGGTGCCCTCGGCGGCGTACACCTCCTGGAGGGTCATCCGGCCGGTGGTGACCGTGCCGGTCTTGTCCAGGACGACCGTGTCGACGCGGCGCGTGGACTCCAGGACCTCCGGGCCCTTGATCAGGATGCCGAGCTGGGCGCCCCGGCCGGTGCCGACCATCAGCGCGGTCGGCGTGGCCAGGCCCAGCGCGCACGGGCAGGCGATGATCAGCACGGCGACGGCCGCGGTGAAGGCGGCCACGCTGTCCCCGGTGACGCCGAGCCACACGCCGAACGTGCCCAGCGCGATGAGGATGACCACCGGCACGAACACCGCCGAGACCCGGTCGGCCAGCCGCTGCACCTCCGCCTTGCCGTTCTGAGCGTCCTCCACGAGCTTCGCCATCCGCGAGAGCTGGGTGTCCGCGCCGACCCGGGTCGCCTCGACGACCAGCCGGCCCCCGGCGTTGACCGTCGCGCCCGTCACTTTGGAGCCGACCGACACGTCCACCGGCACCGACTCGCCGGTCAGCATGGCGGCGTCGACCGCGGACACGCCCTCGACCACGGTGCCGTCGGTGGCGATCTTCTCGCCGGGCCGTACGACGAACCGGTCGCCGACCGCCAGGGAGGCCACCGGAACGCGCACCTCACGGCCGTCCCGCAGGACGGCGACGTCCTTGGCGCCCAGCTCCATCAGCGCCCGCAGCGCCGCCCCGGCGCGCCGCTTGGAGCGGGCCTCCAGATAGCGGCCGAGCAGGATCAGCGCGACGACTCCGGCGGCGACCTCCAGGTAGATGGTGGACGCGCCGTCCATGCGGGAGACGGTGAACCGGAACTCGTCGTGCATGCCCGCCATGCCCGCGTCGCCGAAGAACAGCGCCCACAGCGACCAGCCGAACGCGGCCAGCGTGCCCACCGAGACGAGCGTGTCCATGGTGGCGGCGCCGTGCCGGGCGTTGGTCCACGCGGCCCGGTGGAAGGGCAGACCGCCCCAGACGACGACCGGGGCCGCGAGGGTGAGCGAGAGCCACTGCCAGTTGTCGAACTGCAGCGCCGGGATCATGGCCAGCAGCACCACCGGGGCGGCGAGCAGGGCGGAGACCAGCAGACGGTGACGGAGGGCGGTGAGTTCGGGGTCCGCCTCGGGCGCTTCCGCGTTCTCGGGCCCGGTCTCGGGTTCGGGGAGCGGCGGCGGGGGCTCCTCGGCCGTGTACCCCGTCTTCACCACGGTGGCGATCAGATCGGCGACCTGCACGCCTTCGGCGTACGAGACCTTCGCCTTCTCCGTCGCGTAGTTCACCGTGGCGGTGACGCCGTCCATCCGGTTGAGCTTCTTCTCGACCCGGGCGGCGCAGGAGGCGCAGGTCATCCCACCGATGACGAGCTCGACCTCGGCGGTCCCGGTGTGTATCGGCGTATCCGCGGTGCTGCTGGTCGTGTCTGTGGTGCTGCTGGTCATGTCCGGACTCCAGACATCGGACCGGACCGTACGGAAGCCAGTATCAGCTGGTCGGTACGGCCCGGTCGGTGGCGAAAGGTTTCGGGCCCCGCTCGCTGCGCCGGGCCCGGAGGGTCAGGCCTTGCCGACGAGCTCGAAGCCGGCCTCGTCGACGGCGGCGCGGACGGCCTCCTCGTCGAGCGGGGCGGCGGAGACCACGGTGACCTCGCCGGTGGACGCGACGGCCTTCACCGAGTCGACGCCGGGGATCTCGGAGATCTCACTGGAGACGGAGCCCTCGCAGTGTCCGCAGCTCATCCCGCTCACCTTGTAGACGGTGGTGACGGAGCCCGGGGTGTCGGTCTGGGTGGTCATGTTGTTGCTCCTCGTCGAGGCGTGTGAGGCCGGTGGGGCCCACGATGAGGCCCTCATTCCTCAGACTATACCCCTAGGGGGTATTTCTCCAAGAGGTGTCCCGGCGTGCCAGCGAGCCCGCCCAGCCGACGCCGAGCAGCGACACGAGCACCAGAGTGCCGATCGAGAAGAGCGCGAAGAGGTGGTCCCGCACCTCGGTGGGCGCGGGGAGGTACCCCTGGGCGAGCGGCTGCCGGTCCGGTCCGGTGCCGACCAGATGGGCCACGATCCAGACCGCCGCGCCGTGCGTGGAGTCCCACAGGGTGTGCAGCAGGCAGACGCCGGCGTAGGCGGCGACGACCGGGGAGACGAGCCGGAAGCGGCCGTTCGGGCGGCGGTGGGAGAGCAGGACGGCGCCCGTGATCGCCGTCCACAGGCCGTGCCCGAAGGGCGCCACCACCCCGCGCAGAAGCTCGGTTTCGAGCAGGGTCCGCAGATCGACGCCGTAGGCGGAGACGGCCGCGTCGAACGCGTGGCCGACGCTCTCCAGCGCCGCGAAGCCGAGACCGACGGTCGCGCCGAGCACCATCCCGGCCCGGGTGCCGCGGATCCCCGGCTGCCGGCGCAGCACGAACACCAGCGCGCCGAGCTTCGCCGCCTCCTCGATCAGCGCGACGCCGACGAACAGCGACAGGGAGGGGCGGAGCAGGTGGTACTCCATCACCGACGCGCCGAGCACGCCGAGCGCGCCGCCGGCCAGGAGGCAGCCGAGGATCGCGCTGACCCCAAGGTCGCGGCTGTGCCGCTCATAGGCCCAGAGCACGAAGGTGACGGGGACCAGGAAGCCGCCGAGCAGGATCAGGGTGGGCAGCGGCGCGAAGCTCCTCGTCGCGTACGTCACCAGCGCGGTCAGCACCCACAGACCGAGCCCGCCGGCCAGGCAGCGCCGCCACAGACCGGCGCGGATGCGGGGGTAGGGCGGTGGGGGCTGCTTGGGTCCGGGGATGCGGGCGCGGGGTGCGCCGGGCGGCGGAGAGTGGGTCACGGCAAGTCCCCTCGTGCTCCTGCTGGCTGAGGCGATTCATCCGCACCTTAAGCAGATGTGCCTTGTGCCGCAGGACGAGGGGAATGCGGTGAATACGACCGGTGCACCCTATGTCGCTGCCCGGCGGCTGTCACTGACGCCGAGTCGGCTGCCGACCAGGGGCTCCAGATAGCGGATGAGGACGTTCTTCACTTCCTGGATGTACGCCTCGCGCTGCGCACCCTCATGGGTGAGGACCAGCTCCAGTCCCGCCTTGTAGATGCCGAGGCAGATCTGCGCCGTGCGCGTGACGTCGGCCGGGGGCGCGTCGGGGAGGTACGAGGAGATCAGCCCCTCGATGCGGCCGACGAGGGTGGTGTGCAGCGCGTCGTGCTGCTCGGCCATCCGGCCGGGGATGTCGGGGCCGTGCATGAGCGCGAAGAAGACGGGGTGCTCGGTGTTGAAGGCCATGAAGCGGTCGACGGCCGCGGAGACGGCCTCCTCCAGCGGGGTGTCGGGGCCGACCGGCGCGAGCGCCTCGCCGTAGGTCTCCCGCATCTCGTGCATGAGCCGGTCGCCCAGTTCGATCGCGATCGCTTCCTTGTTCGGGAAGAACTGGTAGAGCGTGCCCGGTGAGACACGCGCCTCGCGGGCGATGGCGTTGGTGCTGGCCGCCGTGTAGCCGGTCGTGCAGAAGACGGAGGCCGCGGCCTCCAGCAACTGGGCGATGCGCCGCTCGCCGCGGGCCTGGCGGCGGCGCGGCTGTTCCTTGCCCTGTTCCTTCCCCGGCTTATCGGGCACGGCCTTATCGGGCACGGCTTATCCCCAGCTTCCGAGCGTGATTGACAAACGCGAGTGCTCGCTCGCATTCTTGAGAAACGCGAGCGATCTCTCGTGTTTGTCAGTCTATGGCAATGACCGATCCATGCTGCCTGCCTGCGTACAGCACGGGTCACGGTGAAGGGGACACCGCACGATGACCGAAGTCAACAGGCCACCCCGGGTCGGAGGGTGGACCCGCTTCGTGACCGCCCGGCCGCGGCTGTCGCTGCTCGCGGCCCTGGTGCTCACCGTGCTCGCGGTGCTGGCCGGCAGCGGCGTCGCCGACCGCCTCGGCAGCGGCGGCTGGGAGGACCCGAACGCCGAGTCCACCTATGCGACCAAGGCACTGGAGCGCGCGTTCCCCGACTCCCAGCCCAACCTCCTGCTCCTCGTCGACTCCGGCCGGGCCTCGGTCGACGACCCGGCGGTCGCCGCCCAGGCCCGCACCCTCGTCGAGCGCCTGTCCGGTGAGAAGGGCGTCGTGGGCGTCGGCTCCTACTGGCAGGCCGATCCTTCGGCGGCTCCGGCCCTGCGCGCCAAGGACGGCCACGAGGCGCTGATAGCCGCCCGCATCACGGGCGACGAGAAGGCGATGGGGGACACCCTGGACCGCATCGCGCCCCACTACCGCGGGGCGCACGGTCCGGTGAAGGTCAAGGTCGGCGGCATCGTCGCCGTACGGCACGAGATGCAGACGATCATCAAGGAGGACCTGGCCCGGGCCGAGCTGATCGCCCTTCCGGTGACGCTCCTGCTGCTGGTGATGGTCTTCGGCAGCGCCGTCGCGGCCCTGCTGCCGCTGGGCATCGGCATCGTCGCCATCCTGGGAACGAACGCGGTGCTGCGCGGCCTGACGGAGCTCACCGACGTCTCCGTCTTCGCGCTGAACCTCACCACGGCCCTGGGACTCGGCCTCGCCATCGACTACGCACTCTTCATCGTCCGCCGCTTCCGCGAGGAACTGTCCACGGGCGCCGATCCGTTGACGGCCGTCGGCACAACCCTGCGCACGGCAGGGCGCACAGTGCTCTTCTCCGCGCTCACGGTCGCGGTGTCCCTGGCGGCGATGCTGCTCTTCCCGCAGTACTTCCTGCGCTCGTTCGCCTACGCGGGCATAGCGGTCGTGCTGCTGGCCGCCGCGGCCGCCCTGATCCTGCTTCCTGCCGCGCTGATGCTGCTCGGCCACCGGGTGAACTCCCTCGACCTGCGCCGACTGTTCCGCCGTGGCCGGGAGCCGAAGGCCTCGGGCGAGGAAGGCACGGCCTGGTCGCGCACCGCGGCGCTGGTGATGCGCCGCGCCCCGTTCTTCGCCATCGGCACCACGGCGCTCCTGATCCTCCTCGGACTGCCCTTCCTGGGCGTGAAGTTCGGCACTGCGGACGACCGCCAGCTGCCGTCGGGCGCCGAGTCCCACGTCGTGCAGCAGCACGTCCGGGACGGCTTCCCCGGCAGCCCCGGCGGCGGACTCGAGGTGCTGGCCGAGGGGACGGCGACCAAGGCGCAGTACGCCGCCTACGCGCAGCGGGTCTCCGCCCTGCCGGAGGTGGCACGGGTCGACGGCCCGCTGGTGAAGGGCGACTCGGCGTACTTCACGGTGCTGCCGAAGGGCGAGGCCGTCGACGACGCGGCCCAGAGCCTGGTGGGCGACCTGCGCGCCCTGGACGCCCCGTTCGACACCAAGGTGACCGGCACGGCCGCCGTCCTGGTCGACTCCAAGCACGCGATAGCCGAGCGCCTGCCGTGGGCGGCCGCGTTCATCGCGATCGTCACCCTGTTCCTGGTCTTCCTGCTCACCGGCAGCGTGCTGATACCGGTCCAGGCGGTGGTGCTCAACGCGCTCAGTCTGACGGCGATGTTCGGCGCGGTGGTCTGGGTCTTCCAGGACGGCCATCTCTCCGGCCCGCTCGGCTTCACCAGCCCCGGCTCCATCGAGACGACCCTGCCGGTCCTGATGTTCTGTGTGGCCTTCGGTCTCTCCATGGACTACGGCGTGTTCCTGCTCTACCGCATCAAGGAGGAGTACGACCGCACGGGCGACCACAACGAGGCGGTGCGGCACGGGTTGCAGCGCACGGGCGGGCTGATCACCGCGGCGGCGGTCATCCTGGCCGTGGTGATGGTCGCGATCGGCACCTCCCGGGTGACCAACACCAAGATGCTCGGCCTGGGCATCGCGCTCGCCGTCGTGATGGACGCGATGGTCGTGCGCAGCCTGCTGGTCCCGGCGATCATGCGCCTGACCGGCCGCGCCACCTGGTGGGCGCCGGGTCCGCTGCGCCGCTTCCACCAGCGGTTCGGACTGAGCGAGGGAGAGCCGGCCGCGCCCGCCGAGGCCGACAAGGAGAAGGAGGCCGCGGCGGTGTGAACGGCGGGCGTGTTCTGCGAAGCTGTGGCGCATGAGAGCCGTGGTGTTCGAGCAGTACGGGAAGCCGGCCGAGGTGCGGGAGGTGCCCGACCCGGAGCCCGCCGAGCACGGGGTCGTGGTCCGGGTCGAGGCGACCGGGCTGTGCCGCAGTGACTGGCACGGCTGGATGGGGCACGACCCGGACATCCGGCTCCCGCACGTGCCGGGGCACGAACTCGCCGGTGTCGTCGAGGCGGTGGGCCCGCGGGTGACCGGATGGCGCCCCGGCGACCGGGTCACCGTGCCCTTCGTCTGCGCCTGCGGAAGCTGCTCCGCCTGCGCGGCGGGCGACCAGCAGGTGTGCGAGCGGCAGACCCAGCCGGGCTTCCACCACTGGGGCTCCTTCGCCCAGTACGTGGCGCTCGACCACGCCGATGTGAACCTGGTCGCGGTCCCGGACGGCATGTCCTTCGCCACCGCGGCCTCCCTCGGCTGCCGCTTCGCGACCGCCTTCCGCGCGGTGGTCCAGCAGGGCCGGGTGTCGGCGGGGGAGTGGGTCGCGGTGCACGGCTGCGGGGGCGTGGGCCTGTCGGCGGTGATGATCGCCGCGGCGTCGGGAGCCCGGGTGGTCGCCATCGACGTATCACCCCAAGCCCTGGACCTGGCACGGAAGTTCGGCGCGGCGCAGTGCGTGGACGCGACGCGGGTTCCGGACACGGCGGCGGCCGTCCTCGACCTCACCTCGGGCGGCGCCCACCTCTCCCTCGACGCGCTCGGCTCCCCGTCCACCTGCGCCGCTTCGGTGAACGGTCTGCGCCGCCGCGGCCGCCATGTCCAGGTCGGTCTCCTGCCCTCCCCGGACGGTACGACGCCGGTCCCCATGGCCCGCGCGATCGCCCTGGAGCTCGAACTCCTCGGCAGCCACGGCATGGCCGCGCACACCTACCCGGCGATGCTGGAACTGGTCCGCGCGGGAGTCCTCCGCCCCGACCTGCTGGTCACCGCGACGATCCCACTGGACGCGGCCCCGGCCGCACTCGCGGCGATGGACACGGCACCGGGCGCGGGCGTCACGGTCGTCGAACCCTGGAGCTGAGCCGGCCGAGGTGCCCGTGTCGCCGGTGTCCCACGCCAGGGTGGGACACCGGGCGCGCCGGGCGGGTTCAGGCCTGTCTGCGCCCGCGGTTGCCGGGCCGGGAGGCGACCCAGGCCCGCACGGTGTCGGCGTACCAGTAGGGCTTGCCGCCCTCCACATGGTCGGGCGGGGGCAGCAGCCCGTGCTTGCGGTAGGACCGCACGGTGTCGGGCTGGACGCGGATGTGGGCCGCGATCTCCTTGTAGGACCAGAGCCGTCGGTCGGTCATGAGCTGCACCTCCGTGCGCGCACCGCGGGGGCGGCCGGGGACGGCCGTCGGGGGAGCCGGGCGCTTCGCTGGCGATCGCCAAGCCTGTGCACGGTGAACGACGCACAGTGAGCAACGGGCAGGGCCTGTCGGCCGAGTGTGACCGAGGACCCGCGTACGCGTGACGTATGTGACACGCGGCAGGTGTTTGTGACACGGCCGTGGCAGACCCACACGCCGACACTGGTCCGAATGTCCGGACAAACCATTGACAGGGCTCCGGTTACGGGACTACAAACCGGGGGAGAGCCGTGACGAAGGGAAACCGATGGCGTACGACCTGATCACCATGGGGCGGATCGGAGTGGACCTCTATCCGCTGCAGACAGGTGTTCCACTCGCCCAGGTGTCGTCCTTCGGCAAGTTCCTCGGCGGGTCGGCCACCAACGTCGCCGTCGCCGCGGCCCGCCTGGGCCGGAGCACCGCCGTCATCACCCGCACCGGTGACGATGCCTTCGGCGCCTATCTGCACGAGGCCCTGCGCGGCTTCGGAGTCGACGACCGCTGGGTCACCCCGGTCCCCGGACTGCCCACGCCGGTCACCTTCTGCGAGATCTTCCCGCCGGACGACTTCCCGCTCTACTTCTACCGGCAGCCCAAGGCGCCCGACCTGGAGATCGACGCCCATGAGCTGGACCTCGACGCCATCCGCGAGGCGGGCATCTTCTGGGTCACCGGTACGGGACTGAGCGAGGAGCCGAGCCGTACGGCGACGCTGGCGGCCCTCGCGCACCGGGCCAAGTCCGGTACGACGGTCTTCGACCTCGACTGGCGCCCGATGTTCTGGCACGACCCGGACAACGCCCGCCCCTTCTACGCCGAGGCCCTGCGCCACACCACGGTCGCCGTGGGCAACCTGGACGAGGTGGAGGTCGCCACCGGTGTGCGCGAGCCGCACGCCGCCGCCCGCGCGCTGCTCGACGCCGGTGTCGAACTGGCCGTCGTCAAGCAGGGGCCGAAGGGCGTCCTCGCCGTGAACCGGGAGGGCGAGTCGGCCGAGGTCCCGCCGCTCCCGGTCCACGTCCTCAACGGACTCGGCGCCGGCGACGCCTTCGGCGGCTCGCTCTGCCACGGACTGCTGGCCGGCTGGGACCTGGAGAAGACCATGCGGCACGCCAACGCGGCCGGCGCGATCGTCGCCTCCCGGCTGGAGTGCTCCTCCGCGATGCCCACCCAGGACGAGGTGGCCGCCGCCCTCGCCGCGGGAGCGGTGCTGTGAGGGCCGGCAAGGTGGGCGGCGCCCACCACGAGGGCGGGGAGGGCATCGGGCACGCGCGCGTGGACGTCTCCGCGCTGGTCCACACCCGCACCCACCACCCCGAGGCGATCGCCGAGGCCGCCGTCCGCCGCGCCCGCCGGCCCCTCCTCAACGAGGACGGCCGGCTGATGATCGTCGCCGCCGACCACCCGGCCCGCGGCGCCCTCGGTGTCGGCAACCGCAGACTGGCCATGGCCAACCGCGCCGACCTGCTCGAACGCCTCTGCCTCGCGCTGTCGCGGCCCGGCGTCGACGGCGTGCTCGCCACCGCCGACATCCTCGACGACCTGCTGCTGCTCGGCGCCCTCGACCACAAGGTCGTCATGGGCTCGATGAACCGCGGCGGACTGCAGGGCGCGTCCTTCGAGATGGACGACCGCTTCACCGGCCACCGCCCCGAGGACATACAGAGGCTGGGCTTCGACGCGGGCAAGCTGCTGCTGCGCATCGACTACGACGACCCGGGCTCCCTGACCACCCTGGAGTCCACCGCCCGGGCCATCGACGACATGGCCGCCCGCCGGCTCCCGGTCTTCGTCGAGCCGTTCATCAGCAGCCGCACCCCCGACGGGAAGGTGACGAACGACCTGTCCGCCGAGGCCGTCACCAAGTCCATCGCCATCGCCTCGGGCCTGGGCGGCAGCTCGGCCTACACCTGGCTGAAGTTGCCGGTCACCGACAACCCCGACGACATGGCCCGGGTCATGGAGACCTCCACGCTCCCCGCGGTACTGCTGGGCGGCGAGGTCGGGGACGACCAGGAGGCGGCGTACGAGAAGTGGCACGGCGCCCTCCAACTGCCCACCGTGCGGGGCCTGGTGGTGGGACGTTCACTGCTGTACCCGGCGGACGGCGATGTGGCCGCCGCCGTGGACACCGCCGTAGGACTGCTGTGAGGGGGCCGTATGACCAGCAATGACCTGCACCTCCGCAAGGGCTCGACCGCGGGCGCCCAGTATGTCGTCGACATCGACCCCAAACGGGCCGGATGGACGCACAGCAGTCTGCGGATCGTCGAGCTGGAGCCCGGCGGTACGCATATCTTCACCACCGGTGACAGCGAGTGGATCGTGCTTCCGCTGGAAGGCGGATGTACCGTCCGGACAGAGGGAAACGAGTTCCAACTCCTGGGCAGGGAAAGCGTGTTCGGCGGAGCCTCCGACTTCGCCTACGCCCCCCGTGACGCCCGGGTCCAGATCGCCTCCGGCGCGGGAGGCCGCTTCGCCCTGGCAGGAGCGAAGTGCGAGCGACGACTCCCCGCCCGCTACGGCCCCGCGCCGGAGGTTTCCGTCGAGGTGCGCGGCAGCGGCAACTGCTCGCGCCGCGTCCGCAACTTCGCCTCCGCCGACTCCTTCGACTGCGACAAGCTGATCGCCGTCGAGGTGATCACGCCCGGCGGCAACTGGTCCTCGTACCCGCCGCACAAGCACGACGAACACCGGCCCGGCGAGGAGTCGGAGCTGGAGGAGATCTACTACTTCGAGATCGACGGCCCGAACGGTTTCGGCTATCAGCGCGTATTCCCCTCCCGTGAGGGCGGAACCGACGTCCTCGCCGAGGTCCGCTCCGGCGATGCCGTCCTCGTCCCCGACGGATGGCACGGACCGTCGATCGCCCAGCCCGGGCACGACATGTACTACCTGAACGTCATGTCCGGTCCGGGTGAGACACGGGAGTGGCGGATCTGCTTCCATCCGGCCCACCTAGAAAGCACAGAGGGTTACCGATGACCTCAACGACGAGGCTCACGGTCGCGCAGGCGCTCGTCCGCTTCCTGGCCGCGCAGTACACGGAGCGGGACGGCGTACGCCGCCGGCTGATCGACGCCACCTGGGGCATCTTCGGCCACGGCAACGTCGCCGGGATCGGCCAGGCGCTCATCGAGTACGGCGGCGACATGCCGTACCACCAGGGCCGCAACGAGCAGTCCATGGTGCACGCGGCGGTCGGCTACGCGCGTCAGTCCAACCGCCTGTCCACACACGCCGTGACGACGTCCATCGGCCCCGGCGCCACCAACCTGGTGACCGGCGCCGCCCTGGCCACCGTCAATCACCTCCCCGTCCTGCTCCTGCCCGGCGACGTCTTCGCCACCCGCCCCGCCGACCCGGTCCTGCAGCAGCTCGAAGTCCCGTACGCGGGCGACGTGTCGGTCAACGACTGTCTGCGCCCGGTGTCGAAGTACTTCGACCGGATCACCCGGCCCGAGGCCCTGATCCCGGCCGCCCTCCAGGCCATGCGCGTGCTGGCCGACCCGGTCGAGACCGGCGCCGTCACCCTCGCCCTCCCGCAGGACGTGCAGGCGGAGGCGTACGACTGGCCGGACGAGTTCTTCGCCGAGCGCGTGTGGACCGTACGGCGGCCGGGCCCCGACCCGGTCGAACTCGCCGAGGCCGTGCGGGCGATCCGGGCGGCGCGGCGGCCGCTGGTGATCGCGGGCGGCGGGGTCCACCACAGCCGTGCCGAGGACGCCCTCGCCGAGTTCGCCGAGGCCACCCGCATCCCGGTCGCCTCCACCCAGGCCGGCAAGGGTTCCCTGCGCTGGGACCACCCCCAGGACGTCGGCGGCGTCGGCCACACCGGCACCGCGACCGCCGACGAACTCGCCCGCACCGCCGACCTGGTGATCGGCGTGGGCACCCGGTACACCGACTTCACCACCGCCTCCGGCACCCTCTTCGCCCACCCGGACGTGCGCTTCCTCAACCTCAACATCGCGCCCTTCGACGGCCACAAGCTCTCCGGCACACCCCTGATCACGGATGCCCGCAGCGGCCTGGAGGAGCTGACCGAGGCCCTGGAGCTGCACGCCCACCGGGTGTCCGACGCGTACGCCACTGAGTACACCGAGGACAAGGAGCGCTGGGAGCAGCGCGTCGACGCCTGCTACGAGGCCGACGAGCCGGACGTACGGCCGACGCAGCCGCAGGTGCTGGGCGCGCTGGACTCGATAGTCGACGAGACGGACGTGATCATCAACGCGGCCGGTTCGCTCCCCGGCGATCTGCACAAGCTGTGGCGGTCGCGCTCGTGGGACCAGTACCACCTGGAGTACGGCTACTCCTGCATGGGCTACGAGATCCCGGCCGCGATCGGTGTGAAGCTCGCCGCCCCCGACCGGCCCGTGTGGGCGCTGGTCGGTGACGGGACGTATCTGATGATGCCGACGGAGATCGTGACCGCCGTGCAGGAGGGCGTCGCGATCAAGCTGCTGCTCGTGCAGAACCACGGGTACGCCTCGATCGGCGGGCTGTCCGAGACGGTGGGCGGCGAGCGGTTCGGCACCGCCTACCGCTTCCAGGCCCAGGACGGCACCTACACGGGCGCCCCGCTGCCCGTCGACCTGGCCGCCAACGCGGCCAGCCTCGGCATGCGCGTGCTGCGCGCGAAGACCGTCGGTGACCTGCGCACGGCACTCGCCGAGGCGCGGGCGGCCGACACTCCCACTTGTGTCTACGTGGAGACCGAAACCGCAGACACTGTGTCGGGCGCGCCTCCGGCGCAGGCCTGGTGGGATGTTCCTGTGGCCGAGACCGCGACCCGATCCTCCGCGGTCAAGGCACGTGAGCTGTACGAACGGCACGTCTCTACCCGACGCCGCCATCTGTGAAGGAGTAACCGGGCATGACGAAGATCGTCAACCACTGGATCGGCGGTAAGACCGTCGAAGGCGCGTCGGGTTCGTACGGGCCGGTCACGGACCCGGCGACCGGCGCGGTCACCACCAAGGTCGCGTTCGCCTCCGTGGACGAGGTCGACGCGGCGGTCGCCGCCGCCAAGGACGCCTACGCCACCTGGGGCCAGTCCTCGCTGGCCCAGCGCACCACGGTCCTGTTCAAGTTCCGCGCGCTGCTCGACGCCCACCGCGACGAGATCGCCGAGCTGATCACCGCCGAGCACGGCAAGGTGCACAGCGACGCCCTCGGCGAGGTGGCCCGCGGCCTGGAGATCGTCGACCTGGCCTGCGGCATCAACGTGCAGCTGAAGGGCGAGCTGTCGACGCAGGTCGCCAGCCGCGTCGACGTGGCCTCGATCCGGCAGCCGCTGGGTGTCGTCGCGGGCATCACGCCGTTCAACTTCCCGGCGATGGTCCCGATGTGGATGTTCCCGATCGCGATCGCGTGCGGCAACACCTTCGTGCTGAAGCCGTCCGAGAAGGACCCGTCGGCGTCCATCAAGATCGCCGAGCTGCTGGCCGAGGCCGGTCTGCCGGACGGTGTCTTCAACGTCGTGCACGGCGACAAGCTGGCCGTGGACCGCCTGCTGGAGCACCCGGACGTCAAGGCCGTCTCCTTCGTCGGCTCGACCCCGATCGCCCGCTACATCCACACCACCGCCTCCGCCAACGGCAAGCGCGTGCAGGCCCTGGGCGGCGCCAAGAACCACATGCTGGTGCTGCCGGACGCCGACCTGGACGCGGCCGCCGACGCCGTCGTCTCGGCCGCCTACGGCTCTGCGGGCGAGCGCTGCATGGCCATCTCCGCGGTCGTCGCGGTCGGCTCCATCGGCGACACGCTGGTGGAGAAGATCCGCGAGCGCGCCGAGAAGATCAAGATCGGCCCGGGCAACGACCCGGCCTCCGAGATGGGCCCGCTGATCACCAAGGTGCACCGCGACAAGGTGGCCTCCTATGTGGAGGGCGCCGCGGCCGAGGGCGCCGAGGTGGTGCTGGACGGCACCGGTTATACCGTGGACGGCTTCGAGGACGGCCACTGGCTCGGCATCTCGCTGCTCGACAAGGTGCCGACCAGCGCCAAGGCCTACCAGGACGAGATCTTCGGCCCGGTGCTGTGCGTGCTGCGCGTCGACACCTACGAGGAGGGCGTGGCCCTCATCAACGCCTCGCCGTTCGGCAACGGCACCGCGATCTTCACCCGGGACGGCGGCGCGGCCCGTCGCTTCCAGCTGGAGATCGAGGCCGGCATGGTCGGCGTGAACGTGCCGATCCCGGTGCCGGTGGGCTACCACTCCTTCGGTGGCTGGAAGGACTCGCTCTTCGGCGACCACCACATCTACGGCAACGACGGCACGCACTTCTACACCCGCGGCAAGGTCGTCACCACGCGCTGGCCCGACCCGGCCGACGCCCCGGCGGGCGTGGACCTGGGCTTCCCGCGCAACCACTGAGCCCGTACGGCGTGCCCCGTCCTCCGCAAGGGAGAGGGCGGGGCACCGCCGTGCCCGGGTCTACTGCTTCTGCTGTTGCTGCTGCTTGACCAGCTCGGTGAGGTCACCGGTCTGCGCGGCGGGCGGGGCCTTGACCGTGGCCGTCTTGCCGAACTTCTTGAAGTCCATGGTGACGGTCGCGGAGCCGAACGCCTGCTTCATGCGGACCGGCAGGTCCTTGTCGTTGACCCAGATGTCCATGGTCATCTGGCCGTTGGCGCCGGTCATCTGGCTGAGCATGTTGTTCTGGTCGCCGTAGACGTCCTTGAGCTTGCCCATCTGGTCCGCCTTCACCACGGCGTGGTAGTGGGTCGTGCTCTGTCCGTCGACGGTCTGCTTGCCGAGGTCGTCGACGTCGCTGGCGTACTTCAGGGCCTTCATGGAGGCCACCGGGCTGCCGCCGCCGGTGCCCCCGGCCATCGCCTGGCCGCCCTTCTCGCCGAACACGGCCGAGCCGTCGATCTTCATCCACTCCTTGCCCTTGAGCGGGCCGGAGGGCTGCGGGTCGACGTCGTAGTAGTAAGCGCCGTCCACGAAGAGCATGCGGACCGTCGGTGAGCTCGTCAGCGTCTGCATCTGGACGGCCTTGGTGTCCATGTCGACGTCGAAGGCGAAACCGTCGCCCCAGGAGTACGTGCCTTCCATGGCCACCGGGCCCGTGCCCGTGCCCAGGTCGGTGCTCATCTTCACCTCGGCCGAGCCGAGGTTCTCCGTCCGGTCCGTCGCCCGCGCGAGTGCCGCCATCGCCTTGTCGGCGTTGTCCACGGCCTTGGCCGCCGACTTCGCGCCCTCGGAGCCGCACGCGGAGGTTGCCAGCAGTGCCGCCGCCGTACACCCCACCCAGGCCACGGTGTGCTTCAGCTTCATGGTGTTCCCCACCCCTGAATTTGCTGTGTGCTTGTGATTCCTTGACTCTAGCGGGCCCCACCGACAGTCGTGCGACCGCTTTACGGCGTCCGTATACCGGACGCTGCTACTTTTTTTGCCGTTCGTCCTGCGATTCTCGTATGGACCCCAGGTGCCGAATTGCCTGCATCGAGCTGCTGTTTACGTGATCAAAGTGCCTGTTGATCTTCGAATTCCGTAGGTAAACACCCATTGACGCGCCGGTTTTCGTCGGGGTTCCATCAGCGCCGGGAGCGACAGAAACACGTACGACGCGAGCCGCCGGAGGCGATAGCGCTCCCGCCCGAACCACCACCGCACGAGTCGATCGGAACCGCCGCATGACCGACACGCTCCGCCCCGTCGAGACCGCCGTCCCGGACGGGAGCCCGGACGCCCCTCAGAAGCTCAAGCGTTCCATCGGAGTGGTCGGCGGCACCCTGCTGACCCTGTCGTGCGTGACGCCCGCCTCCACGCTGTTCGTGGTGGTCCCGGACCTGTTCGGCTCGCTCGGCACCGCGACCGCCCTGACGATCGCCATCGGCTCCCTCCTCTGTATCGCCGTGGCGTTCTGCTACTCGGAGCTGGGCACCCTCATCCCCAGCGCCGGCGGCGAGTACGCCATGGTCTCGACGATGGCCGGACGCCTGGCGGGCTGGCTGGTCTTCGTGCTGTCCCTGCTGGTCGTGATGATCGTCCCACCGGTGATCGCGATGGGCACGGCCGACTACCTCGCGCCGATCGTGCACCTCGACCCGGCGATGACCGGCGCCGGCGTGATGCTCCTCGCCACCCTGGCCGGTCTGCTCGACCTGCGGGCCAACGCCTGGATCACCGGCATCTTCCTGGTCCTGGAGGTCATCGCCGCCGGTGTCGTCGCCATGCTCGGCTTCACCCACGGCCACCGCGGCCTCGGCAGCCTCACCTCGATGCAGGTCGCGGGCGGCAACGGACACACGGACACCGTGACGGCCATGCTGGTCGTCTCCGGCCTGGCGATCGCCCTCTTCGTCACCCAGGGCTTCTCCACCGCCGTCTACCTCTCCGAGGAGCTGGAGCACCCGCGCCGCAACGTCGCCCGCACGGTCCTGGCCACCCTCGCCATCTCCACCGTGATCATCCTGGTCCCGGTCGTCGCCATCACCATGGGCGCCTCCGACATCAAGGAGCTGACCGGCGGCGACATCAGCACCATGGTCACCGCCTGGTCCAACTCGGCCGTCGGCACCTTCGTCAGCCTCTGCGTGGCCCTCGCGATCATCAACGCGGGCATCGTCATGGTCATCCAGAACTCCCGCGTCCTGTTCGCCTCCGCCCGCGACAAGGCCTGGCCCGAGCCGGTCAACAACGTCTTCTCCAAGCTCGGCCGCTTCGGCTCCCCCTGGGTCGCCACGCTCGCGGTGGGCGTCCCCGGCGCGCTGCTCTGCTTCGTCAACCTGGACACGCTCTACGGCGTCACGGGCGTCTCGGTGACCGGCATGTACCTGCTCGTCGCGGTCGCCGCCCTGCTCGCCCGCCGCGGCCACCACAAGCACACGCCCGCCTGGCGCATGCCGCTGTGGCCCGCGATGCCGATCCTGCTCATCGTCGTCCTGGCGGACATCCTCGTCCAGCAGGAGACCACCTACCTGCTGTGGACCGGCGGCATCACCGCCGTCGCCACCCTCTACTGGGTCTTCTACCTCCGCCCGCGCGGCGAGACCCGCTGGCTGGTGTCGATCCCCGAGGACGCGCAGGTGTAACCCCGGCTCAGCCGAAGTCCCAGGTCACCACAGAGCACGTACCGTCGTCCTTGCCGCCCGCACTGCGATAGGCGGCAAGGGCGACGTCGTTCCCGGTGTCGACCAGCACCCACATGCCGTAGCAGCCCAGCTCCCGGCCCAGCCCGGCGAGCCGGCCCACCAGCGCCTGCCCGATGCCCCGGCGCCGGTACGGCTCCGCGACCGCGAGCTCGTACAGGAACATCTCGGTGCCCTTGTCGGGGTGGATGGTCTCCACGCCGCTGACGAATCCGACGGGGCCGGTCTCACCGTTCTCGCCGTCCTCCTCATACGCGAGGAACAGATGGTGTCCGGCGGCGGTCAGGAAGCGCTCGGCCCACTCCGTGCGGACCGGATGGTCGAACAGATGCTCGGCCGCGGCGACTTCGGCGACCGTGGTGGCACGACGGATGTCCATGCGCCTTCGTACCACGACCGAAGTACGCCGGAGGAGCCCTCTACTCCCACAGGAGGGTAAGGGGTTCAACCCGGCGGCTGCATCCGTTGTCGGTGCCGGCCCGTACCGTTGAGCCATGGATCTTCGAGTGCCCGGATTCCGGGGGCTGCTTCGGGGGCCGCGGCGGCTGATGGCCGCCGCGGCCGTCGTCGTCGTGCTCGCCGGCGCCGGTACGTGGACGGCGGTCGCCTCCGACGACCCGCCCCCGGTGCGCCGGGCCGACCGGGTCGTCACGACCGGCGACGGGGTGCGCATCGACACCTCGTACTTCACCTCCGCCACCGCCGGCCGCCGCCCGGCCGTCCTGCTGGGGCACGGCTTCGGCGGCAGCAAGGACGACGTACGGCAGGAGGCGGAGGACCTCGCCCGGGACGGGTACGCGGTGCTGACCTGGTCCGCGCGCGGCTTCGGCAGGTCGACCGGGAAGATCGGGCTGAACGACCCCGCGGGCGAGGTCGCCGACGTCTCCCGGCTCATCGACTGGCTGGCGAAGCAGCCCCAGGTGCAGCTCGACAGGAGCGGCGACCCGCGCGTGGGCGTGGCCGGCGGCTCGTACGGCGGAGCCATCTCCCTGCTCGCCGCCGGACACGACGACCGGGTGGACGCCATCGCCCCGGCGATCACCTACTGGAACCTCGCGGACGCCCTGTTCCCGGACGGTGTGTTCAAGAAGCTCTGGGCCGGGATCTTCTTCAACTCCGGCGGCGGCTGCGACCGGTTCGAGCCCGCGCTGTGCCGGATGTACGACCGGGTCGCCGAGTCGGGCAAGCCGGACGAGGCCGCGCGCAAGCTGCTGGAGCAGCGCTCGCCGTCCGCCGTCGCCGACCGCATCAAGGTGCCCACCCTCCTGGTGCAGGGACAGACCGACTCCCTCTTCACCCTCGCCCAGTCCGACGCGGCCGCGAAGGCGATCCGCGCGAACGGCGCCCCGGTCGACGTCGACTGGATCGCGGGCGGGCACGACGGCGGTGACATGGAGTCAAGCCGGGTGCAGGCACGGGTGACGGCCTGGTTCGACCGCTACCTCAAGGGCGACAAGAAGGCCGACACCGGCCCCGCCTTCCGGATCACCCGCACCGGAGGCGTCGACTCAACCGACGGCGCCGCCCAACTGCGCGGCGCGAGCGCCGACACCTACCCCGGCCTGGAGAACCACCGGCGGGCCATCGCCCTGCGCGGCGGCGAGCAGCGCTTCACCAACCCGGCCGGAGCCAGCCCGCCCGCCGTCTCCGCCCTGCCCGGCATCGGCGGCGGCAGCGGCGACGGCCTCGCCCAGCTGTCCGCCCTCGGCGTCGGCATCTCCCTCGACTTCCCCGGCCAGTACGCGAAGTTCGACTCCGCACCCGTCACCACCGACCTGCGGATCACCGGCTCGCCGACGGTCACCGTCCATGTGACGTCGACCGGTGACGACGCCGTCCTGTTCGGAAAGGTGTACGACGTCGGGCCCGGCGGCACCCAGCAGGTGTTGCCCTCCCAGCTGGTCGCGCCCCTGCGCGTCGAGGGTGCCAAGGCGGGCAAGGACGTCACGGTCACGCTCCCGGCGATCGACCACGAGGTGCAGAAGGGCCACCGGCTGCGGCTGGTGTTCGCCTCCACGGACCTCGGCTACGCCTCCCCGGCGGCCCCGGCCACCTACACCGTCTCCCTGAAGGGAGACCTGAGCGTGCCCACCGCCCCGGCCGTCACCACCGCGGCCGCCGCGCTGCCCTCCTGGGTGTGGTGGCTGCCGCCGGCCGGCGCGCTGTTCGCCCTCGCCCTGCTGGTCACCGGCCGGCGCCGTACGGCCCTCCCCGCGCCCGACCCCGCTCTGGCCGAAGTCCCGCTCCAGATAACGGACCTGAGCAAGCGGTACGCGAAGTCCGCGGACCGGTACGCGGTGCGCGAGCTGTCCTTCCGCGTCGAGAAGGGCCAGGTGCTGGGCCTGCTCGGGCCGAACGGCGCGGGCAAGACGACGACGCTGCGCATGCTGATGGGCCTCATCAAGCCGGACGACGGCGAGATACGGGTCTTCGGGCACGCGATCCGACCGGGCGCGCCGGTGCTGTCCCGGGTGGGCGCCTTCGTCGAGGGCGCGGGATTCCTGCCGCACCTCTCGGGCCGCGAGAACCTGGAGCTGTACTGGCAGGCGACCGGCCGCCCGGCCGAGGACGCGCACCTGGAGGAGGCCCTGGAGATCGCGGGCCTCGGTGACGCGCTCGCCCGCGCGGTGCGCACCTACTCGCAGGGCATGCGCCAGCGCCTCGCCATCGCCCAGGCCATGCTCGGCCTGCCCGATCTGCTCATCCTCGACGAGCCCACCAACGGTCTCGATCCGCCACAGATCCGCGAGATGCGCGAGGTGATGATCCGCTACGCGGCCGCGGGACGCACGGTGATCGTCTCCAGCCACCTCCTGGCCGAGGTCGAGCAGTCCTGCACCCACCTGGTGGTGATGGACCGCGGCCGGCTCGTCCAGGCCGGCCCGGTGGGGGAGATCATCGGCTCCGGCGACACGCTGCTCGTCGGCACCGCCGTACCCGTGGAGGAGCCCGTCGTCGAGAAGGTGGGCGCGCTGTCCGGCGTCGCCTCCGCGGTCCGCACCGAGGACGGCCTCCTCGTGCGCCTGGAGCCCGGCGGAAGCGCACAGCGGCTGGTCGCCGACCTCGTACGGCTCGACGTGCCCGTCGAGTCGGTCGGCCCCCACCGCCGCCTGGAGGACGCCTTCCTCACCCTGATCGGAGGTTCCGCGTGAGCACGCGCACCGAGCACACCGAGCCCGTCGAGGTGGCCTTCGGCTACCGGGCCGGGCGCACGCTGCCGCTGCGGGTGGAGCTGGTCCGCCAGCTCAAGCGGCGCCGCACGCTGATCATGGGCGGGATCCTCGCCGTACTGCCGTTCGTGCTGGTCATCGCCTTCGCGATCGGAGGTGACCCGGGCAGCCGCAACGGCCAGGTCACGCTGATGGACACGGCCACCGCCTCCGGCGCCAACTTCGCCGCGGTGAACCTGTTCGTCTCGGCGGGCTTCCTGCTGGTGATCCCGGTGGCGTTGTTCTGCGGGGACACGGTCGCCTCGGAGGCCGGCTGGTCCTCCCTGCGCTATCTGCTCGCCGCGCCCGTGCCCCGGGGCCGGCTGCTGTGGTCCAAGCTCGTCGTGGGGCTCGGGCTCAGCCTGGCCGCGATGGTGCTGCTGCCGGTGGTGGCGCTCGCGGTCGGCACGGCGGCCTACGGCTGGGGGCCACTGGAGATCCCCACCGGCGGCGCGCTCGACTCGGGCACCGCCGCCCAGCGCCTGGTGGTGGTCGTCGCGTATGTGTTTGTGTCCCAACTGGTCACCGCGGGCCTGGCGTTCTGGCTGTCGACCAAGACGGACGCCCCGCTGGGCGCGGTCGGCGGCGCGGTCGGTCTGACCATCGTCGGCAATGTCCTGGACGCCGTCACCGCCCTCGGCCACTGGCGCGACTTCCTGCCCGCGCACTGGCAGTTCGCCTGGGCCGACGCCGTACAGCCGCACCCCGAGTGGTCCGGCATGATCCAGGGCACCGCGATTTCCATAACGTACGCGCTCGTGCTCTTCGCCCTGGCCTTCAGCGGTTTCGCCCGCAAGGACGTGGTCTCCTAGGTCACCGGAGGATCACCCACCGGTCTCGGCGGGCCCGCTCCGTGGCCGCTTCGAGACGCATCCGCAACGCTCCGTACCGCACGTTCCCGCCCGTGGCGCCGTCACAGTCACAGATGTCGACGTCAACGGGCACAGGGGGCACACGAGATGGAGTGGCACAGGACACGGCGGACACGGAGTGTGCTGATCGCCCTCGCGGCGGCGGGCGGCCTGCTGCTCACCGGCTGCTCGGGCGGCAGCGCGGACGGTTCCCACCGCGAGGCGAACAACGGCGGTTCGAAGAACGGCGGGCTTCCGGCCCCGGCGCCCGCCCCCGCGCAGAGCCAGGGCTCACGGAAGGCACAGGGCGACGAGTGGAACACCCCCTCGGCCGACTACCTCTCCACCTTCGCCCTGGACGTGGACACCGCCTCCTACGGCTATGCGCGCCGCACGCTCGCCGACGGGCAGCGCCCCGACCCGTCGACCATCCGCCCCGAGGAGTTCGTCAACAGCTTCCGCCAGGACTACCGGCGCCCGGACGGCAACGGCTTCTCCGTCACGGTCGACGGCGCCCGCACCGACAAGCCGAACTGGTCCCTGGTCCGGGTCGGCCTGGCCACCCGCACCGCCGGGCAGAACGGTGAACGTCCGCCCGCCGCCCTGACGTTCGTCGTCGACGTCTCCGGCTCCATGAGCGAACCGGGACGGCTGGACCTCGCCAAGCAGTCCCTCGACACGATGACGGACCGGCTGCGCGACGACGACTCCGTCGCGATCGTCAGCTTCAGCTCGGAGGCCGAGACCGTGCTGCCGATGACCCGGCTCGGCGGCCACCGCGGCGAGATCCACGACGCGATCGACGGTCTGGAGGCGCTGTCCTCCACCGACCTCGGCGCGGGTGTCGAGACCGGGTACGCCACCGCCGTCGAGGGCCTGCGCGAGGGCGCCACCAACCGGGTCGTCCTCGTATCCGACGCGCTCGCCAACACCGGCGACACCGACCCGGACTCCATCCTCGAACGCATCTCCACCGCCCGGCGCGAGCACGGCATCACCCTCTTCGGCGTCGGCGTCGGCAGCGACTACGGCGACGCCCTGATGGAGCGCCTCGCCGACAAGGGCGACGGGCACACGGTGTATGTGTCCGACACCGAGGACGCCCGCAAGGTGTTCTGCGAGCAGCTCCCGCAGAACATCGAGCTCACCGCTCGCGACGCCAAGGCCCAGGTCGCCTTCGACCCGCACACGGTCGCCGAGTTCCGCCTGGTCGGCTACGACGACCGCAGGGTCGCCGACGACGACTTCCGCAACGACCACGTCGACGGCGGCGAGGTCGGCCCCGGCCACACCGTCACCGCCCTGTACGCGGTCCGTACCAAGTCCGGCACCGACGGCCATCTCGCCACGGCCACCGTCCGCTGGCTCGACCCCGGCACCCGCGACCCGCACGAGGAGTCCGGCGAACTGGAGACCGGCGCGCTGCAGGACTCCGTCTGGAGCGCGAGCCCCCGCTTCCAGGTCACCGCGGTGGCCGCCTACTTCGCCGACGCCCTCCGCGAGGGGGACGACCGCTGGACCACGCTGCCCGGCGACCCAGGACTCGGCGAACTCCACGGCCACGCCGCGCAATTGGCCCGCACCACTGAGGACGAGGCAGTACGGCAGCTGGCCCAGGCCATCGAGGAGGCCGGACGCGGACTGGACTAGCGCGCGCTTCCCGGTGCTGCCGGACCCATTGACCTACGCTTACGCATGAGTAAGTTGACCACCCGGTAAGTGCGTTCGGCAGCAGGGCAGCCAACAGCCGCGACGGGAGCCGTCATGGGCGTACGCAGGGACTTGAAGCGGGCACGGCGGCGCACCGATCTTGCGGCGCGCATCCGGGTCGAGACCGTCAGGGACGAGCACGGCGTCGTACGCGAGGCCCGCACCCCGGCGCTCGCCGCGGCCACGACGACCGGCTCCACCGCCGACCTGCCCTTCACCAACGCGGCCGAGGCCCCGGGCGCCGTGGTGCTGCGCCGCCGTGAGAGCGGCGTGTGGCGCCCGGTCACGGCGGCCGCCTTCGCCCGCGACGTCACGGACGTGGCCAAGGGACTGATCGCGGCGGGCCTCGAACCGGGCGGCCGGGTCGCCGTCATGTCCCGCACCCGCTACGAGTGGACCGTCCTGGACTTCGCGATCTGGGCGGCCGGCGGCCAGACCGTGCCCATCTACGCGACCTCCTCCGCCGAGCAGGTGGAGTGGATCGTGCGCGACTCCGGCGCCCGTTACGTGGTCGCCGAGACGGCGGAGAACGCGGCCACCGTCGCCACCGGCACCGCCGGCCATCCCGAACCCCCGCGCGTCTGGCGGCTCGACGCGGACGCCCTGGCCGAACTCACCACCCTCGGCCGGGACATCGCCGAGGAGGAGGTCGCCAAGCGCCGCGGCTCCCTGACCCCAGACACCGTGGCCACGGTCTGTTACACCTCCGGCACCACGGGAAAGCCCAAGGGCTGCGTCCTCACCCATGCCAATCTGCACGCCGAGGCCGCGAACACGGTCGAACTGCTCCACCCCGTCTTCCAGGCGGTCACCGGACAGACCGCCTCCACCCTGCTCTTCCTGCCGCTCGCCCACATCATGGGCCGCACCCTGCAGATCGCCTGTCTGATGGCCCGTATCGAGATCGGCCACTTCCCCAGCGTCAAGCCCGACGAACTCCGCCCGGCGCTGCGGGAGTTCCGCCCCACCTTCCTGGTCGGGGTGCCGTATCTCTTCGAGAAGATCCACGACGCCGGGCGCGCGACCGCCGAGCGGATCGGCCGGGGCGCGTCCTTCGACCGCGCCGACCGGATCGCCGTGCGCTTCGGGGAGGCGTATCTGCGCAGGTTCCTGGGCACAGGCAAGGGCCCCGGCCCCGGCCTGTACGCCGCCTGGGCACTGTACGACCTGCTGGTCTACCGCCGTATCCGCAAGGAACTCGGCGGCCGCCTGCGGTACGCCATCAGCGGCGGCTCCCCGCTCGACCGCAACCTCAACCTGTTCTTCTCCGCGGCCGGAATCATCGTCTACGAGGGCTACGGCCTCACCGAGACCACCGCCGCCGCCACCATCGTGCCCCCGCTGGGGCCCCGCCCCGGCACGGTCGGCCAGCCGGTACCCGGAGCGGCCGTCCGTATCGCGGAGGACGGCGAGGTGCTGATCAAGGGCGGGCTGGTCTTCGGGGCGTACTGGAACGACCCGGCCGCGACCGAGGCGGTGCTGCGCGAGGGCTGGTTCGCCACCGGCGACCTCGGCTCCCTCGACGACGACGGCTACCTCACCATCACCGGCCGCAAGAAGGACATCCTCGTCACCTCCGGCGGCAAGAACGTCTCCCCGGCCGTCCTGGAGGACCGGCTGCGCAGCCGCTCCCCGGTCGGCCAGTGCCTGGTCGTCGGCGACAACCGTCCCTTCGTCGCCGCGCTGATCACCCTCGACCCCGAGGCGGTCGCCCACTGGCTGTCCGTACGGAAGCTGCCCGCGGACACCCCGCCGTCCGAGCTGGTCCGGGACCCACGGCTGCGCGCCGAGGTGCAAAAGGCCGTCGACTACGCCAACGAGGCCGTCTCGCGCGCCGAGTCCATCCGCGCCTTCGCCCTGGTCGAGGGGGAGTTCAGCGAGGACAACGGGTTGCTGACACCGTCCCTCAAGGTCAAGCGGCACGCGGTGACGGCGGCGTACGCGGAGCAGATCGAGGCGATCTACCGCCCGTGACACGCGAACGGCGGGCCACCGGAAGGGACCGGTGACCCGCCGAGGCGGAGGGCAGGCTCAGCCGTTGCTGGTGCCGTTGCCGGACAGGGCCGAGATGTCGTCCAGGACGTGCGACAGCGGCTCGTCGCCCTTGGCCTGGGTCGAGTTCTCGACGCACTGCTGGTTCTGCGGGGAGGAAAGGACGTTGATGTCCTGAACGGCGACCGGGATGGCGCCGACCAGGGAACCCGCGTTCACCTTGGCGGGCAGACCGACGCAGGGCTTGTTCAGCGATCCCTGGACCAGCGACAGCTGCGGGCTCATGTCGCCGGCGGTGGCCGAGTTGCCGAACATCGACGTGGCGTCGGTGCCGCTGGCGGACGTGGTGCCGTTGTCGTTGCCGATGGCGAGCGCCTGCGGGGCGGCCGCGCCCGCGAGACCGGCGACGGAGGCGGCGACAGCCGCGGTTGCCCACAGCTTCTTCATGTTCGTTCCCTTCGAAAAAGCGGACTCCGGGGAGGAGCTGCATGATCGTCAACTGTTCGGAGCGGTCGAGGTTGCGGGGGCTGCTCCGATCGGCCCAGCTCAGTCCGATCATGGGAAAAGGCGCCCCCGTGTCCCCTGGGCGTGACGCAACGTAAGTCAGCGGGCCGCCGAAAACTCGGCGGCCCGCTGGTGACAACCCGGAAGGGGGTCCGGGAAGCGTCCGATCAGCTGTTGCCCGTGCCGTTGGCGGACAGTGCCGAGATGTCGTCCAGGATGTGCGACAGCGGCTCGTCGCCCTTGGCCTGCGTCGAGTTCTCGACACACTGCTGGTTCTGCGGGGACGACAGGACGTTGACGTCCTGAACCGCGACCGGGACGAGGCCGACGAGCGAGCCGACGTTCGCCTTGGCGGGCAGACCGACACAGGGCTTGTTGAGGGAGCCCTGGATGAGCGCCATCTGGGGGCTCATGTTGCCGTACGTGGCCGAGTTGCCGAACGACTGGGCGGCCCCGACGCCGCTGGCGGAAGTGGTGCCCGTGTCGTTGCCGGTCGCGAGCGCGGGTGAGGCGGCGGCGGCCGAGGCACCCACGACGGAAGCGGCGACCGCTGCGGAGGCCAGAACCTTCTTGATCACTTGCAGTTCCCTTCTGGAGAAACCCCGTCCACCGGAGCGCCCTGCTTCAACTGGCACCGGGGCGCATGGTTGCTGCAATTCACTCGGTCGGCCCAAACGAATTCAATGCGCCAAACGGGTCCGTTCGGGTGACGGGCCGCAACCATTCACGGCGCTGCCGGTTGAAGTGGACGCAGGAACGTGCGTCTTGGCGAGGAGCCAGGACAGGAAAGGAATAGCGAAATGCTCAAGAAGGCAATGGCCGCGGCGGCTGTCGCCGCATCCGTCGTCGGTGCGTCGGCGGCAGCGGCTCCCGAGGCGCTTGCCACCGGCAACGACACGGGCACCACCTCCGCCAGCGGCGTCGGCGCCACTCAGTCGTTCGGCAACTCGGCCACCGGCGGCGCCATGAGCCCGCAGCTCTCGGCGGTCCAGGGATCGCTGAACAAGCTCTGTGTCGGCCTGCCGGCCAAGGCCAACGCGGGCTCGCTCGTCGGCCTCGTCCCGGTCGCCGTCCAGGACGTCAACGTCCTGGCGACGCCGCAGAACCAGCAGTGCGCCGAGAACTCGACGCAGGCCAAGGGCGACGAGGCGCTGTCGCACATCGCGGACGACATCTCGGCGCTGTCCGCCAACGGCACCGGCAACAGCTGAGAATTTCCCGCCGCCCAGGAAGAGCGTTTCACTAACGCTTTGTCAATTCTGTAAGGGCGTTAGGGTGAATTCCTGGGTGCCGCGCGTTCCGCAGTTTCTTCGACCGTCTATCCCTCGTTCTACAGCCTGTCGGTCATGGTGCGAGCCGTACAAGTCGTGCTCGCTCGGTTTCGGCCGTCATAGGCATGACCGCAGAGAAGGGAAAGTTCATGAAGAAGACCACTGTCGTCGCCGCCGGCATCGTTTTGGCTCTCGGTGCGGCCGTCCCGGCGTTCGCCGACTCCGGCGCCTCCGGCGCGGCCACCGGGAGCCCGGGTGTCCTGTCCGGCAACGTCATCCAGGTCCCCGTGCACATCCCGGTCAACGTGTGCGGCAACTCGCTGAACATCGTCGGTCTGCTCAACCCGGCGTCGGGCAACGCCTGCAGCAACCACTGACGACGTAGCGCAACGCGCCGGCCACCCGGCCGCGTTACGGCCGGCCTTGGACCGTTGATCCCTCGATCCCTCGATCCCTGGGTTCACTCGCTCCGAGGCCGGTCTCCCAATTCTTCAAGCAGGAAGATCAACGAGATTGCGACAGACCCTGAGTAAGGGAATGGTCGCGGCTGCCGCCGCGACGAGCATCGTGTCCCTGTGCGGCGGCGTCGCGCTGGCCGACACGGGTGCGAACGGGTCCGCCAAGGACTCGCCCGGAGTCGCGTCCGGCAACACCGTCCAGGTACCGGTGCACGTGCCGGTGAACGCGTGCGGCAACTCCGTTGACGTCGTCGGCGCGTTGAACCCGGCGTTCGGCAACTCGTGCGCGAACACCTCGGGCTCCGGGAGTGCCGGCACCACCGGTGCGTCGGCCACCGGCTCCACGGCGAACTCGCCCGGAGTCGCGTCCGGCAACACCGTCCAGGCGCCGGTGCATGTGCCGGTGAACGCGTGCGGCAACTCCGTTGATGTCGCCAGCCTGTTGAACCCGGCGTTCGGCAACGCGTGCGCGAACACCTCGGGCTCCGGCAGTGCCACCACCGGCGCGTCGGCGTCCGGCACCTCGACGGACTCGCCCGGTGTCGGCTCCGGCAACACCGCGCAGGTGCCGGTGGATGTGCCGGTGAACGTGTGCGGCAACTCCGCGAACGTGATCGGCGTACTCAACCCCGTCTTCGGAAACGGCTGTGCCAACACCGCCACTCCGCCGGGCAGGACCAACACGCCGGTGACCCCGCCGGGCACGACGAGGCCGCCGGTGACCCCGCCGGGCACGACGACGCCGCCGGTGACCCCGCCGGGCACGACGACGCCGCCGGTGACCCCGCCGGGTACGACGACGCCGCCGGTGACCCCGCCGGGTACGACGACGCCGCCGGTCACCCCGCCGGGTACGACGACGCCGCCGGTCACGCCTCCCGTGACCCCGCCGGTGACGCCCCCGGGCACGCCGCCCGTGACGCCGCCGCGTACGACGACGCCGGTGACCCCGCCGCGTACCGTCACGCCGCCGCGTACCGCCACGCCGGCGGCGACGCCTCTCACCACCCCCGGCAGTGACGACCAGGCAGCGCCGCCCCAGCTGGCGCGCACCGGTACGGAGGCCACGCTTGCGGCCTCCGCCGCCAGCCTGGCGTTGGTCATGGGCGGGACGATCCTGTACCGGCGTGGCCGAGCCACGTCCCGTCGGTAGTTCTCCGGGTGCCGGGCCGCCATCGCCCGGCACCCGTGTTTTTCGGCGCGCGCTCCGGCGCCCGCACCCCTCGCGCACGTGCGTGCCGGCCGTGACGGCCGCCGCCGTGCGCGCGGCGTGTGTGCTGCGCTTGTGCGGCGTTTGAGCAGTGTTTGTGGTTGCTTGTCATGCGCAGGTGGAGCGCAGGTTCGCGTGGCGGGCGTGTCCCACAACTCCGGCCGCTATCCGTACTAATCTCAAATAAATCAGGCGTCTGTGTCTGATTCGTGAAGATGGTGACTCACTTCTCGGATCACCCCTTTGGGGGCACAACTCGCGGGAGAACCACGCGTTGACACAACGCCGGGCATCCCCGTCCGGATGTTTGTCTCGACCCCAAGGAGCACCTCTCCATGTCGCGTATCGCGAAGGGCCTGGTTCTGACCACCGCCGCTGCCGCTGCCGTTGCCGGCGGTGCCGGAATCGCCGCTGCCGACAGTGGCGCGCAAGGCACCGCCAGCAACTCGCCGGGCGTGCTGTCGGGCAACGTCATCCAGGTTCCGGTCCACGTGCCGGTCAACGTCTGCGGCAACACCGTTGACGTGGCCGCCCTGCTGAACCCGTCGTTCGGCAACGCCTGCACCAACGGCTGACGTCGCAGCACACCCCTTCGGCCGGCCGTCCGTCCGCGGTTTCCCCGCGGGAGGGCGGCCGGCTTGCGTCTGCCCGCACCGGGGGCGCCGACGGCCGTACTCCGGCGGAGATTTCGTATGTCTTCCGCGCACGGGGTTTCCGCCCCGGCCGGAACTCGTTGCACACGGCGTCGGACCCACCCGAGGTGACATGAGTCGCCGAGAAAGGAACACGATGAAGTCCCTGAAGGCTGCCGCTGTCGTTGCCGGTTCCCTGGCCCTCGCCGGCACCGCGGCGCCCGCGTTCGCCCACAGCACCGCCGACCTCACGCCCACCAGCCTCAACGGCGGCGTGAACACCCTCACCAAGGGTCCTCTGGAGCTGAACGACGTGATGCCGCTGCAGCATCAGTCGGACGCCCTCGACAGCGAGAACAAGGGCTCCGTGCTCAACGCGCTGAAGGGTGTGACCGGTGCCGTCAACCAGCACAGCCCGCTGCTGGGCGGTCTGCCGCTGCAGAGCTGACCCGCGCGTCGGGCGTTCCAGGGAGGTTGAGGGACGTTGAGGGACGTTGAGGGACGTCAAGAGGCGTCCCTCGTTCGTGTGGAGGCCCCCAGCGGTATCCGCCGGTCGGGTGATGACACGTCCGGCCGCCCGCCGGCCCGTGGATATGGTCGCGCGGTGACCTCAACCTCAAGCGCAACGCGCCCCTTCCGCGTCGCCGACGTCGGCACCCTCGTCGTACTCCCCTGGAGCGGCCCGGGCTCCGACGGAACCGACATGCCGTACCTGCTGGTCTACTCCCTCGGCGACGTGCAGGGCGGCCCGGCGGCTACCGCGGTGGCGATCGAGCGGCTGCTGGCGCTCAACGGCCTGCGGGCCGACGGGGACCTGGTCGACGCCGCCGACAAGCCGGGCCTGCCGATGACCCTGCTCGTCGAGGCCGGTCAGGCCGTGCTCACCACGCCGCAGTTCAGGGCCCAGTGCGCCGCGCCGCCGGAGTGGTTGGCGGCGGTCGCCGGACGCGGCCACGCCCACCTGGTGTTCACCACCCGCCCGTGGCCCGGGGCCCGTCCCGGTGAGCCGGTCGCCCCGGAGGCGCTGATCGCGTTCGCCGGCGCCGAGGAGACCCTGAACGCCGCCGCGCACGTCCTCCTGCCGGCCCGCAGCCTGCGCGGCTGATGCGGCGGACAGCGGGCACCGGCCGCGCCTTCGCGCTGATGCTGGTGCTCACGGGGGCGGCCGGGCTGCTGGCCTCCTGGATCATCACCCTCGACAAGTTCAAGCTGCTGGAGAACCCGGCCTTCGTGCCGGGGTGCAGCCTGAACCCGGTGGTGTCCTGCGGCAGCGTGATGAAGAGCGCTCAGGCCGCGGTCTTCGGCTTCCCCAACCCGATGCTGGGCCTGGTGGCCTACGGCATCGTGATCTGCGTCGGCATGAGCCTGCTGGCCGGGGCCGTGTTCCCCGGCTGGTACTGGCTGACTTTCGAGGCCGGGTGCCTGTTCGGCATCGGGTTCGTGTCGTGGCTCCAGTTCGAGTCGCTGTACCGGATCAACGCCCTGTGTCTGTGGTGCTGTCTGGCCTGGATCGCGACGATCATCATGTTCTGGTACGTGACGTCCTTCAACGTGCTCAACGGCTTCCTGCCCGCCCCCGATGCGTTGAAGGCCCTCCTCGCCGAGTTCACCTGGGTGCTGCCGGTGCTGCACATCGGCATCGTCGGCATGCTGGTCCTCACCCGTTGGTGGGACTTCTGGACGAGCTGATCCCGGCTCAGGGCAGTCGCCGTACCGGTGAACCCGCCAGGTAGGCGCGGATGTTCTCGATCGCCTGGCCGTAGTAGGCGGCGTAGTTGTCCCGTGAGACATAGCCGAGGTGGGGAGTGGCCAGGAGGCGGGGCGCGGTGCGCATCGGGTGGTCGGCGGGGAGGGGTTCGATGTCGAAGACGTCGACGGCGGCGCCGGCGATACGGCCCCCGTGGAGCACGGCCAGCAGCGCGTCCTGGTCGACGATCGCCGCGCGGGAGGTGTTGACCAAGTAGGCGGTCGGCTTCAGCAGGGCGAGTTCGGCCGGACCGAGCAGTCCGCGGGTGCGGTCGCCGAGGGCCAGATGGACGGAGACGAAGTCGCTGGTGGCCAGGAGGTCGTCCAGCGAGGGGGCCAGGTCGACGCCCACCTCGTCGGCGCGCTCCTTGGTGAGGTTCCGGCTCCAGGCACTGACCTGCATGCCGAAGGCGAGCCCGATCTGTGCCACCTTGCTGCCGATCTTGCCGAGCCCGAGCAGACCGAGCCGTCGGCCGTGCAGGTCGGCGCCGACGGTGGACTGCCAAGGACCGCCGGAGCGAAGCGAGTTGCTCTCCTCGACGATGCCGCGGGCGAGCCCGAGCAGCAGCGCCCAGGTCAGTTCGACCGGCGGGGTCGCGGAACTCGTGGTGCCGCACACGGTGACGCCGTGCGCCTCGGCGGCCGCATAGTCGATCACGCTGTTGCGCATCCCGGAGGCGACGAGCAGCCGCAGCCGGGGCAGCCGGGCGATGAGCGAGCCCGGGAACGGCACGCGCTCGCGCAGGGTGACCACGATGTCGAAGTCGGCGAGCGCCACCGCGAGGCCGTCCTCATCGGCGATGTGCTCGCGCAGCGCGACGATCTCTACTTCCTCTTCGAGCACCGACCAGTCGGCCGACCCGGTGGCCACACCCTGGAAGTCGTCCAGCACCGCACAGCGAAGTCGCACGTCGTCTCGCCCTCCTCGTCGGCGACTGTACTCGGCGGGCCCCGGGGGCAGTCAGTGGAGCAAGCCGGGTACGGCGTTGGAGGTGCCGGCGATCGAGGGGACCCCGGCCGCGCCGCCCTCGCCATCCTCGCCGCCCTCGCCGCGCAGCCGGGCCTCCAGGCCGTCGAGGATGGTGTCGAGGCCGAAGGCGAAGCTCCGGCTGAGCAGTTCGGCGGCGTCGGCCCCGCTCAGCACCGCCGTGCGCTCGCGCAGCCGGGGGTACTGGGCGGCGATCTCGTCCGTCCGGTTCGCAGGATCGGAGGTCTTGGCCTTGGCCGCGGCGGCCTGGGTGGCGTCGAGCAGGGCGGTGCCCGCCACGAAGGTGAAGGCGGTGTTCACGGCCCAGTCGAGGTCGCGTCCCTTGAACCCGGCCGCCTCGTAGACGGCGTACGAGTGGTTCTGGAAGCGGGCCATGCCGGGGCCGTGCACGAAGTACGTGCTGATCGCCGGGACCAGCCAGGGGTGACGCTTGACCATCGCGTACGTGTCCTGGACCAGCGCGCGTGCGGCGGTCCGCCAGCCGGTCCGGACGGGGTCGAGCAGCTCGATCTCGCCCCAGACCCGGTCGGCGGCGAGCACCACCAGGTTCTCCTTGCTGCCGACGTGCCAGTACATGGCCGTCGCGGCCGAATTCAGCCGCTTGCCGAGGCGCCGCATGCTCAGACCCTCGATCCCCTCGTCGTCGAGGAGCTCGATCGCGGCTTCGACGATTTGATCGCGATTCAACGTTTCCCGCGGCATGGAGTCAGCGTAGCCGACGGACTTAAACGGTGTTCGAGTCCGCGCTGCACTCCGTGCAAGTCGGCCCGTGTGCTCGTGCGGCTTCGTCGTACGCTGCGAAACCTGCCCTGAACAGCAAAAACGCCCTCCCGAGGGGAGGGCGGAGACTCGGCGCCCCCGGCAGGACTCGAACCTGCGGCCAAGCGCTTAGAAGGCGCCTGCTCTATCCACTGAGCTACGGGGGCCGGTGTGGTGGCCTCGTACGTGCTGCCCGGGTGTGGGCTGATCCGTGACGTTGCCGGGGACAAGGATAGGGCTCCCGGATCCATGTCCCTGTTGCTTCGCCTCCGTGGCTCAATGTGGAGGTTCGGTGAAGCGGTCCTGATAATCGCAGGCAGGTACGAATCGTGCACCGCTTTTGGCGTCTCGCGCACCGGGTGTTGTGCACTCGTTATGCCTGGACTGTGCCTGCGTCCCAGTCATCCCTTCCGTCCGATGTGTCCCGTCGGCGCGCAGACATGTCTATATGCTTCAGAATTCCCCCAAAATTGGGCATTCTTCGCATGTGGTGACCTTGGACGTACGGCCTCAGCTGCTCGACACACTCTCCGCCCTGCGCGACCGTGTCGCCGCCGCACGCTTCCCGCTGCCTCTGGCGGGGGCCCCACGCGCGCGTGCCAACCGCGACGAACTGCTCGCACAGCTCGACGACTATTTGGTGCCCCGATTGAGAGAACCCGAAGCGCCATTGCTGGCCGTTGTCGGGGGATCCACGGGGGCCGGCAAGTCGACCCTCGTGAACTCCCTCGTGGGGCGGCGGGTCAGCGAAGCGGGTGTGCTGCGGCCGACGACCCGGACACCTGTGCTGGTGTGCCATCCGGAGGACCATCACTGGTTCAGCGGCATGCGGGTGCTGCCCGACCTCACGCGCGTGTGGGTCCCCCAGCAGGAACCGGGGGACGACCTGCTCCTCCCGGGTGAGGACCCCGCGCGCGTGCTGCGGATCGAGACCGTGGAGAGCCTCCCGCGCGGGCTCGCCCTGCTCGACGCGCCCGACGTCGACTCCCTCGTCGCCGAGAACCGCGTCCTCGCCGCCGAGCTGATCTGCGCCGCCGACATCTGGGTCATGGTGACCACGGCCGCCCGGTACGCCGACGCCGTGCCCTGGCATCTGCTGCGCACGGCCAAGGAGTACGACGTCACCTTGGTGACCGTCCTCGACCGGGTGCCGCACCAGGTCGTCGCCGAGGTCTCCCGCCAGTACGGCGCCCTGCTCACCAAGGCCGGCCTCGGCCACGTACCCCGGTTCACCGTGCCTGAGCTGCCCGAATCGGCCTGGGGCGGCGGACTGTTGCCGGCCAGCGCCGTGGCCCCGCTGCGGACCTGGCTCGTCCACATGGCACAGGATCCCGGCGCCCGGCAGCACGCCCTGGCGCGTACGGCGTACGGGGTCCTGGAGTCGCTGAAGGCCCGGCTGCCGGAGCTGGCCAGTGCCACCGCCGCCCAGTACGCGGCCGCGCTGCGCCTCACCTCCGCGGTCGAGGCGGCCTACGACAGCGAGCACACGCGCGTGCGGGGGCGGTTGCAGTCCGGCGCCGTACTCGCCGGGGGCGCCCTGAAGCGCTGGCGCGCCTTTCCCCTCGACTGCACCGCGAGCGAACTGCTCGACGCCCTGCTGGAGAGCCTGGCGGCGCTGCTGCTGTGTGCCGTCAGCGCCGCCGACGAGCGGGTCGACCAGTCCTGGCGGCGGGAGCCGGCCGCGAGCGCCCCCGGGCTCACGGAGCGGGACCCGTCCCTGGAGAGCGCCGAGCACCGCATCGGTCTGGCCGTACGGCGCTGGCGGCGCGAACTCGAGGAGTACGCCGAGGACGAAGTACGCAAGATCGAACGGAGTCTCGCGCCCGACGCCGAGATCGTCGCCGCCCTGGCCGCCACGGCGCTGCTGGGCGCACACCGGGCCCGGACCGCGGGTGAGGGACTCGCCGAGCGGATCGGTGTCCACGGTGCGATGCGGCTGCGCGAACGCGCCGGACGGCTGCTCAACGAACACCTGGACCGGGTCATGTACACCGAACGCGAGCGTCGCCTCGCCCCGCTGGACGCCCTCGACGTCCACGCCGAACACCAGGCCGAACTCATCGCCGCGCTGTCCGTACTGCAGAAGGAGAGGTGACCGGTGACTGCCGTCACTGACCAGGACCACACGGACCAACCGGAACACCCTGAACGCAGGGAGCACACGGGACACACAGAGCACACGGAAGCCGCCACGGCCACCAACAACACCAACGTCACCAAGAACGCCAAGAACACCACCAGCAACAAGACCGAGGAACGCGACAACGCCCTGCGTAGAGCGGGCACCTCCGCGGCAGCTGGCGCCGACACCGCCCCCGAAGCCGATCGCGCGACCGCGCCGCGGCACGCGCGAGTGGGGCACGGCGACAGCGACCCGCCCCCCTCCGACTCCTCCGCCGAGTCCCCGGCCGGCACCTCGGAAGTCTGGGACGACGGCCTCATCGCACGGCGTGTCACCGAGGGCGCCACTGAACCGGCGTCCCTCGTCGAGACCCGCCACCCCGGCACACAGCCGGTGGCCTCCCTCGCGTACGACGGCCCGCTCCGCTCCCGCCTCGACGCCCTGCGCGAACTGGTCGGCCTCTCCCGCACCCGCCTCGACAGCCGGACCCTCGCCGAGGCCGGCCGGGTCCTCGACGAGGCGACCGCGCGCCGCAAGCTCTCCGGAGAGCACACCGTCGTCGCGATCGCGGGCGCCACCGGCAGCGGCAAGTCGCAGCTGTTCAACGCGCTCGCGGGCGTGGCCATTTCGGAGACGGGGGTACGGCGGCCGACCACCGCCGCTCCCATCACCTGCAGCTGGAGCGACGGCGCGGCGAGCCTCATCGACCGCCTGGGCATCCCCGGACGACTGCGCCGGCGGCCGGTGCAGAGCCCGGAGGCGGAGGCACAGCTGCGCGGGCTCGTCCTGGTCGACCTGCCCGACCACGACTCGGCGGCCGTGCAGCACCGCGAGCAGGTGGACCGCATCCTGAAGCTCGTCGATGCCGTCATCTGGGTCGTCGACCCGGAGAAGTACGCCGACGCCATGCTGCACGAGCGCTATCTGCGGCCCATGGCGGGCCACTCCGAGGTCATGATCATCGCCCTCAACCAGATCGACCGGCTGCCCGGCGAGGCCACCGATCAGGTCCTCTGCGACCTGCGGCGGCTGCTCGACGAGGACGGGATCGCCCTGGGGGAGCACGGCGAACCGGGCGCGACCGTGCTCGCGCTGTCCGCGCTCACCGGGGACGGCGTCGGCGAACTACGAGAGGTGCTGGGCCAGTTCGTGTCGCAGCATCGGGTGGCGGCCCGGCGTATCGCGGCCGATCTGGACTCGGCCGCGGACCGGCTGCTGCCCGTGTACGCCACCGGGCGTCGCACGGGGCTGAGCGAGGAGGCGCGGGACGAGTTCTCCGCCCGGCTCGCCGAGGCGGTCGGCGCCACCGCCGCGGGCGAGGCCGCCGAACGTGCCTGGCTGCGCAACGCGAACCGGGCCTGCGGCACGCCCTGGCTCCGGTTGTGGCGCTGGTACCAGGGCCGCGGCGAGCTTTCCACCGGGCCGATGACCCTGCGTACGCAGGCGGACGAGGAGGCGACGGCACGTCAGCGCGTCGAGCAGGCGGTCCGTACGGTCTCCGAACGGGCCTCGGCCGGGCTGCCGGCGCCCTGGGCGCAGGCGGTGCGCGAGGCGGCGGTACGGGGGTCCCAGGGCCTGCCCGAGGCGCTGGACGACCTGGCGGCGCGGGCCGGTCTGCCACCGGGGCGACCGCCGCGACCGGGCTGGTGGCCGGCGGCCGTGCTGGCCCAGGTGTCCATGACGATCCTTCAGGTCGTCGGCGGGCTGTGGCTGGTGGGTCAGATCGCCGGGCTCCTTGCGCCGAACCTCGCGGTGCCGGTGCTGCTGATGCTGGCGGGCATCGTCGGTGGGCCGCTGGTGGAGTGGAGCTGCCGGATGGGGGCGCGCGGGCCGGCACGGCGGTACGGCCAGGAGGCGGAGCGGCGCTTGCGGGAGGCGGCCGCGGGCTGCGGTCGGGCCAGGGTGCTCGATCCACTGGCCGCGGAGCTGCTGCGGTACCGGGAGGTGCGGGAGCAGTACGTGCGGGTGACCAGGGCCGGAACCGCCGTGGGGTGAGTTCGCGGGATGTGGATCACTCGTCGGGGTGGCGAGGTTTTCCACAGGAGGCCGGTGGTCCACAGCGCTCAGCGGGCCCGGCCCGACGGAGGCAGTCTGGCTCTGCGGCGATCGCGACGGAGGACGAAAGCGGTCGCGGCAGCAGACGCAGCCGTACGGGACGGGCCCGTACGCAGGCCGGCCCGGCGTCAAGGACCCGGGCGAGGGAGGGATTCACGATGAACGAGACGGTGCTCTGTGTGGTGGGCAACGTGGCGACGCAGCCGGTGTACCGGGAGTTGCCCTCGGGGCCCTCGGCGCGCTTCCGGATGGCGGTGACGTCGCGTTACTGGGACCGCGAGAAGAGCGTCTGGACGGACGGGCACACCAACTTCTTCACGGTGTGGGCCAACCGCCAGCTCGCGGTCAACGCGGCGGCCTCGCTGAACGTGGGCGAGCCCGTCGTCGTCCAGGGCAGGCTGAAGGTGCGCACGGAGACACGTGAGGGGCAGCCGAACTGGGCCTCGGCGGACATCGACGCGGTGGCGATCGGCCATGACCTGGCGCGCGGCACCGCGTTCTTCCGCCGCGCGGCCAAACCCGAGGCGGCGTCGGCGCCGCCGCGGCCCGAGCCCAACTGGGAGACACCGGCGGAGGAGTCGGGAGACACTCAGGCACAACAGCACGCGGAGAGCGTCGCGGTGACGTGATGTCAGCCACATTGGCCGGTTGACCGAACTGCGGCTTATCGGCGAATGCGCTCCGAACGACCCGGTGGATTTGTCGATAAGCCCTGCTCACGGACCGTCATCGCGATAACGATTCCGATTCGGATCGGTCATCCGACCATAGGACCGGCAAGGCTGGTGTGCCTGATCCTTAGGATGCCGGGCGTAGCTCTCGGGGCTGCTGATTCTGCTGGTAGGACCGCACCCTCCGCGTCAAAGGGTCCTGCTCGAAGGGGAATTCCGTGCATCTTGCGTTCTCTGGGCTCTCCGGTACGTCCGCGCCGTCCGCGCGCGGACGAGGTGCGGCCCGCCTCGCCGCCGCGACGCTGGTGTCCGCGCTCGTGGCCGCCGGCGTACTGGCCGGGGCAGGCGCGGCCGCCGCTGAGGGGACCCCGCAGAACCAGGGCGGGGCCACCGCCACCATCGAGGGCCTGAAGACCTACGGCGAGGCCGTCGTCCACGAGGACGGCAGCGACCTCAAGGTGGCCGCGGGCCTGTTCGAGATGTCGGTGGAGGGCGGCGGCACCCTGCAGACGTACTGCGTCGACATCCACAACCCCACGCAGAAGGACGCCAAATACCAGGAGACGCCCTGGAGCAGCACCTCGCTGGGCACCAACAAGGCCGCCGGCAAGATCCGCTGGATCCTGCAGAACTCCTACCCGCAGGTCAACGACCTGGCGGCACTCGCCGGGCGGGCGGGTGTCACCGGGCTCACCGAACAGGACGCCGCGGCCGGCACCCAGGTGGCCATCTGGCGCTACTCGGACGGAGCGCACGTCGACGCCGTCGACCCGCAGGCCGAGAAGCTCGCCGACTACCTCGAGAAGAGCGCACGCGACCTGGCCGAGCCGAAGGCCTCGCTGACCCTCGACCCGCCCGCCGTCTCCGGCCGCCCCGGTGGCCGGGTCGGACCGGTGACCGTCCACACCAACGCACACGCGGTGACGGTGACGCCACCGGCGAACGCGGCCATCAGCGGTGTCCGGATCGTCGACGGCACCGGCAAGGTCATCACCTCGGCGCAGGACGGCAGCCGGCTGTTCTTCGACATCCCCGGGGACGCCGCCGACGGCACGGCCGAGCTGACCGTGCAGGCGTCGACCACCGTGCCGGTCGGCCGCGCCTTCGCCTCCGAGAGCCGCAGCCAGACCCAGATCCTGGCCGGCTCCAGCGAGTCGACGGTCTCCGCCACGGCCAGTGCGACCTGGGCGGAGAAGGGCGCGATACCCGCGCTGTCGGCCCGGAAGAACTGCGCCGTGGGCGGCGTGGACATCAGCGCGGCCAACAAGGGCGACAAGCCCTTCACCTTCGAGCTGATGGGCACCGAGTACTCCATCCCGGCGGGCACCTCACGCACCGTGACCATCCCGCTGCAGGAGGACCAGGCCTACGACTTCACGATCACCGGGCCGAACGGCTTCGCGCAGCGCTTCAGCGGCGTCCTCGACTGCAAGACCCAGGGCAGCGCGGGCGGCGAGTCCACCCAGACGCTCAGCGAGCCGAGCCCGGCCTCGGTGGGCGGCACCTCCGGCGGCACCAACCTCGCCGCCACCGGCGGCACCAGCGCCACCCCCGTGATAGCCGGCGTGGCCATCGCCCTCGTAGTGATCGGCGGCGCGGCCCTCGTCCTGCTCCGCAAGCGGGAGACACCGGCGGGGGACTGAGCCGCACGACACGAGCGACACGGCACCAGCGGCACCGCAAGAGCATGACCGCACCTTGAGAACTCAACAGCGAGTGGCCGTGAGGTTACTCCCCGAACAGACGACCCCGGCCCGCCCCCGCACGGCCCCGGGCCGTCCCGCACCGCGACGACCGACGGTCACCAGCCGGTTTTCACCGGTGCCCGGCCATGCGGCAAGATGGGGTGTATCTGCCCACTGCCAGATTTCAAGCTGCCGGACGGTTTCTCTTGGCTGAGTTCATTTACACCATGCGCAAGGCGCGCAAAGCGCACGGCGACAAGGTGATTCTCGACGATGTCACCCTGAACTTCCTGCCGGGTGCCAAGATCGGCGTCGTCGGTCCGAACGGTGCCGGTAAGTCGACCGTGCTGAAGATCATGGCTGGTCTGGAGCAGCCGTCCAACGGTGACGCCTACCTCTCGCCCGGCTACAGCGTCGGCATCCTGCTCCAGGAGCCCCCGCTGAACGAGGAGAAGACCGTCCTGGAGAACGTCCAGGAGGGTGTCGCCGAGATCAAGGGCAAGCTCGACCGGTTCAACGAGATCGCCGAGCTGATGGCGACCGACTACTCGGACGCGCTGCTCGACGAGATGGGCAAGCTCCAGGAGGAGCTCGACCACGCCAACGCCTGGGACCTCGACGCCCAGCTGGAGCAGGCCATGGACGCCCTGGGCTGCCCGCCCGGCGACTGGGCCGTCACCAACCTCTCCGGTGGTGAGCGCCGCCGCGTCGCCCTGTGCAAGCTCCTGCTGGAGCAGCCCGACCTGCTGCTCCTCGACGAGCCCACCAACCACCTCGACGCCGAGTCGGTGAACTGGCTGGAGCAGCACCTCGCCAAGTACGCGGGCACCGTCGTGGCGATCACCCACGACCGGTACTTCCTGGACAACGTCGCCGAGTGGATCCTCGAACTCGACCGCGGCCGCGCCTACCCGTACGAGGGCAACTACTCCACGTACCTGGAGACCAAGGCCACCCGTCTCAAGGTCGAGGGCCAGAAGGACGCCAAGCGGCAGAAGCGCCTCAAGGAAGAGCTGGAGTGGGTGCGCTCCAACGCCAAGGGCCGCCAGGCCAAGTCCAAGGCCCGCCTCGCGCGGTACGAGGAGATGGCGGCCGAGGCGGACAAGATGCGGAAGCTGGACTTCGAGGAGATCCAGATCCCGCCGGGCCCGCGTCTGGGCAACGTCGTGGTCGAGGTGAACGACCTCCAGAAGGGCTTCGGCGAGAAGATCCTCGTCGACGGCCTGTCCTTCACCCTGCCGCGCAACGGCATCGTCGGCGTGATCGGCCCGAACGGCGCCGGCAAGACCACGCTGTTCAAGATGATCCAGGGCCTGGAGACGCCGGACGCCGGCGACATCAAGGTCGGCGAGACCGTCAAGATCTCCTACGTCGACCAGGGCCGCTCCAACATCGACCCCAAGAAGACGCTGTGGGAGGTCGTGTCCGACGGACTCGACTACATCAACGTCGGCCAGGTCGAGATGCCCTCGCGCGCCTATGTCTCCGCCTTCGGCTTCAAGGGCCCGGACCAGCAGAAGCCGGCCGGCATCCTCTCCGGTGGTGAGCGCAACCGTCTCAACCTGGCGCTCACCCTGAAGCAGGGCGGCAACCTGCTGCTCCTCGACGAGCCGACCAACGACCTCGACGTCGAGACCCTGTCGAGCCTCGAGAACGCCCTGCTCGAATTCCCGGGCTGTGCCGTGGTCGTCTCCCACGACCGGTGGTTCCTCGACCGCGTCGCCACGCACATCCTCGCCTACGAGGGCGAGTCCCGGTGGTTCTGGTTCGAGGGCAATTTCGAGTCGTACGAGAAGAACAAGATCGAGCGGCTCGGACCGGACGCCGCGCGTCCGCACCGCGCCACCTACAAGAAGCTGACCCGGGGCTGATCTTGCGGCACATCTACCACTGCCCGCTGCGCTGGGCGGACATGGACGCGTACGGCCACGTCAACAACGTGGTGTTCCTCCGCTACCTGGAGGAAGCCCGTATCGACTTCCTGTTCCGCCCGGAGAAGGACTTCAAGCAGGGGTCCGTGGTGGCGCGCCACGAGATCGACTACAAGCGGCAGCTCGTCCACCGGCACGCGCCGGTGGTCATCGAGCTGTGGGTCACGGAGATCAGGGCGGCGTCCTTCACCCTCACCTACGAGGTGAAGGACGACGACCTGGTGTACGTCCGGGCGTCCACGGTGATCGTGCCGTTCGACTTCCAGGCGCAGCGGCCGCGCCGGATCACCGCGGAGGAGCGGGAGTTCCTCCAGGAGTACACGGACGACAAGGCCGACGACAGCGAGGCCGACAGCGAGGAGGAGGCCGTCGCCGCATGACGGTGCTCCACCTCGCCGACGAGGGGGAAGCGGCGGACCTCGCGGCTTTCCTCTCCCGGCTGCTCCACTACGACCGCTCAGCGGCGGTACGCCTCCAGGCGGCGGGGAAGGCGCTCGCCGTGTTCGGGCGGCCGCCGTCCTTCGAGGTGCTGGCGATCCGCGCGGTGCGGCTGGCGAAGCCGTACGAGAACGGGCTCGACGCCACGCTCGACGTGACCGTGTCCGCCGGTGAGTTCCTGGAGTCCGTGGACGAGTCGGCGGCCACGGCCGCCGTCCCGGCCGCGGTGACCGGGCCGCCGTGGGCGGGAGTCCTTCCGCCACGCGGCGGCTGGCGCGCCGAGCCCGGGCTGCCGGCACCGGACGCCCTGCGTGCCATGGTCGGCGCCGCGGTCGCCGAATTCCGGTCCCGTACGCAGGAGTTGGCGCCGGAGCGGCGTACGCGCGCCGAACTCGACCGGGTCGGTCGGGAGATCTGGTCCCGCACGGTCGGCGAGACCCCTCTGCCGGTACGGGCCGTGCACGCGGCCCAGTCGCTGGGATTCCTGCGGACGCCCACCCCGCCGGGCACCGCGTACCCGACCGGCGAGCCGTCACTGGCGCTCCTCTCCTCCAGCGCGTGGCTGAGGCTGCGCACGCCCTACGGTTCGATCGCCGTACGCAGGGCGGGACTCGGCGCGCTGGACGTCAGCGTCCGCTGAGCGGCGCTCACCGCCCTCGGCTCCGGCCGGTGATCATTCGCTGTCGTCCGGCCACACTCCGATGTGGTCCGGTTCCAGCTCCAGGGCGACGCGGTCGCGCATGCCGAGGGCCCGGGTGTACTCGGCGGGCAGCTGGAGGCGGCCTGCGCGGTCGAGCATGGCGTACTCGCGGGCGACCACCGTCTCGTGGCCGGTCGTGGCATCGACCTCGCTGCGGCGCAGGACCTCCGTGGAGGTGCGGCCGTCGCGGATGGCGACCGTGCGGCGGACTTCTCCGGCCACCGCCTGGTCATGTGTGACGATCACGACGGTGGTGCCCAGTTGCTCGTTCGCCCTGCGGAAGGCGTCGAAGATCTGCGCGGCCGTGTGGGAGTCCAGCTCGCCCGTCGGCTCGTCGGCCAGCAGCACCGCGGGGGAGCCGGAGAGGGCCACGGCGATGGCGACGCGCTGCTGCTGCCCGCCGGACATCTCGCGCGGGCGGCGGTCGCGGCAGTCGGCGACCCCCAGCAGCTCCAGGAGCGCCAGGGCGCGTTCGGACCGGGCACGGCGGGGTGTGCGGGTGCCGGACAGCTGGAGCGGGAGGGCGACGTTCTGGGCCGCGGTCAGATAGGGGAGCAGATTGCGGGAGGTCTGCTGCCAGACGAAGCCGACGACCTCGCGGCGGTAGGCCAGCCGGTCCTTGGCGGTCATGGCGAGCAGATCCCGGCCCGCGACCTTGGCCGACCCGGCCGTGGGGGTGTCGAGTCCCGCCAGGATGTTCATGAGCGTGGACTTGCCGCTGCCGGAGGCACCGACCAGGGCCATCAACTCTCCCTCGCGGACCAGGAGATCCAGGCCTTGGAGCGCCTGCACCTCCACGCCGGCGGTGGAGAAGATCCGGACGAGACGGTCGCAGGTGATCAGGGCGTCATGGCCGTAGGCCGGGCGGTTGCGGGCCTCGGCGGCCCGGTCGGCGAGATCGGCAAGGGTGGGGTTGGTCGTCATCGGCTCTCCTGGACGGTCGGACTGGCCCCTCGGTTCATCGCGCATCCCCTGCTCTCAGCTCTGCCACCGATCCCCGCCGTCCGGTCCACCAGGCCTGCGCCCCGGCGGCCCCCACCGCCACCACCACGACGGTGATCGCCGGCACCGTCAGCGACAGGGCGTCGGTGTGCAGTTCGGCCTGGCCGACCGGCGTCCGGGCCGAGGCCAGCGCGATGGTGGTCAGGTCGACACCGGGAGCGAGGAGACGGATGGCGGCCCAGCCGGTCAGGGCGCCGCCGGCCGCGGCGAGGAAGGCCTGGGGGAGGGACTCCAGGACGAGGAGACGGCGGCCCTGGGACCGGGTGAGGCCCATCGTGCGCAGACGGGCCAGGAGTGCGGCGCGTTCGGGGGCGGTGCGCAGCAGGGCGAGGAGCAGGGCCAGGACGGCGTACCCGGCACCGGCCACCACCGCCGCCGTGTACACCCGCTCGGCACCGGACTGGAGCGGCGAGTCGGTGAACCGTGCCCGCTCCTGCGCCCGCGTATCGACCGAGCCTGAGGCGCCCGCCGCCCTGCGCAGCGCCCCGGCGTCCAGGTGCTCGCCGGTCAGCAGCAGCGCCGTCGGCCGGGCGGCCGTGGAGCTCAGCCCGGCGCGGTCCACGATCAGGAAGTCCGTTCCGGTCAGGGCGGGGGTACGGGACCGTACGCCCGTGATCCGGACGGTGACCGAGCTGCCGTCCTCCAGCCGCACCGGGAAGGGGCGACGGGTGCCGTAGGCCTGTGCCACGGACGGTGAGGCAAGGGCGGGCAGAGGGCCCGCGCTCGGGTCCCCGTTCCCCGGGCGCCTCAACTGCCCCTCCCGGAAGGCGCCAAGACCCGTCCGCCGCGCCAGCGCCCCGTACGCGCCCGGTTCCACGCCCACCAACGGCACCGAGACCAGCTCGTCCCGCGGCTTCGCCTGGTACGCGATGCTCACCGCGGCGACCCCGGCCACCCCCGGCAGGCCCCGGACCCGGTCGGCGAGCCCCGGGGGCAGGGGCGCCTCGGAGTCCACACGGGCGTCGGCGCCGACCGACAGCAGCGCCGCCCGGTCGCGGGCCTCGGCCACGCCCGCCAGAACCGAGCCGCCGAACGCGGCCGTGGTGAGCGCGGTCAGCAGTGCCAGCAGGGGCAGCACCGCAGAGACGGAGGTCCGGCCCGCACGGGCCAGGGACAGATGGCCCACCACCCCGCGCAGCCGCCCGGCGGGCCACGCCAGCCGCCGCAGCAGCAGCGGATACAGCCGCACCAGCACCAGCGCCGCGATCACCCCGACCAGCACCGGTGCCACCGACACCAGTTGATCGCCCGAGGAGCCGTCCGAGGACGATCCCGAGGTCCCTCGCCTCCGCAGCGCCGCCACGGCCCCCGCCGCCAGGACGAGCAGCGTCAGCTCGGCGACCCTGCGGCGCCGGGAGGGACGTACGGTCGCCACGTCCTCGCGCGGACCGGTGGCCCGTACGGACCGGTGGGCGAGTGCCGCGCGCAGCGGGAGCGCGGCGCAGGCGGTGAGGGTGACCGCGAGGGCGGCGGCTACAGCGTAGGAGGTGCGGCCCTCCGGGACGGCGAGCAGCGCGGCCACCAGGCCGAGCGCGCCCGCGGGTACGGCGACCACGGCCGTCTCGGCGCACAGCCGCCCGGCCAGCCCGCGCAGGGAGGAGCCCCGGGCACGCAGCAGGGCCAGCTCGCTCCGGCGCCGGTCGGCGGCGAGCCCGCCCGCCATGACGAGGACGACCGCGGCGACCGTCCCGGTGCCGAAGGCGGCCACGGCGACCAGCGGCCCGATACCCGAGCGCAGCCGGGAGAAGGAGGTGAGGACGTCGTCGAGTTCGGTGCTCACGTCGCCGCTCGCGTCGGTGAGGTCGCGGGCCCGGCGCAGACCGGGGCCGGACTCCAGGGCGGCCACGGCGGACTTCAGGCGGCCCAGGTCGTGGGCGTGGAGGCCGTCCAGACGGGGGGCCAGCAGCCAGGAGCGGATCGGGGCGCCGTTCGTGCCCAGGAGGGCGGGGGCCGCATCCGGGTGCAGCAGCAGGGCGCCGAGCCAGTACTTCTGGGGGTCCGGGCCCGGTGCGGGCAGGCTCACCAGGGACGGGGTGCGCAGCAGGGGGCGGGTGGACCAGTAGGCGTCGGCCGGGGAGCGCGGGTCGAGGATGCCGGTGACCCGCACCTTGAGCGGGGCGCGGACCACGCCGGGCACGTGGATGACCGAACCCACCTCGATGTGCAGGCTCTTGGCCGTGGCGGCGGAGACGGCGGCCTCCACCTCGGTGGTCGTCTCGTCCACGGTGCCGGAGACGCGCGGCAGCCGCCCCTCGCGCACCCGCGCGTGCTCGGCGAGGCCGCTCTGGGCGACGAGGGACACATGCGCGGGGAGCCCGGAGGGCTGGGGTATCCAGGCGTCCGGCACCGCCGGGGCGCGGGCGGTGATCACGCCGTACGACGACTGGGCCAGGTCGACGCCCAGTGGCCGCGGGACGGTCGTGAGGATCTGCTCGTACTGCGAGCGCAGGGTGCCGGGACGCAGCTCGTGTGCCCGCTCCTTGGGCGGCAGGGCGAGATCGGGCTGTGAGGCGGTCACCTGCACGGTGGTGCGGTCGGGCCGGGCCTGCCGTACGGCCCGCAGCAGCCCCGCGTCCTCGTACCGGTCGACCGCGCGCGGGAACGCGGCGGCCAGACAGGCGGTCAGCGCCACGAGTACGGCCAGGGCGACCGCGGCGAGCGGCGCGGCCCGCAGCCGGGTGCGTACCCAGGAGACGGTCACGGGGTTCACCTCACTCGCCTCCCTGGTCGCGCAGTGCGTTCGACGGATCCGCGCGCCGCAGCGCGAGTGCCGCCGTGACGAGCAGCGGGGCGGCCGCCACCCCCGCCAGCAGCAACGCCACCCGGCCGGGCGGGAGTTCGACCAGCAGCGTCGGTACGGGCCGGGTCGCCCGGGAGGTCAGCACGATCAGCGGGAGTACGGCCCGGGTCAGCACGGTGCCCAGGGCGACGCCCACCACCAGGGCCAGCACCAGCAGGACGCCCTGCTCGGCGGCGATCATCCGGGCCAGCCGACGGCGGGAGGCGCCCAGCGCGCGCAGCACCGCGAACTCTGCGCCCCGCTCCCGCAGCGATCCGGCCGCGCTCACCGCGAAGCCGACCGCGGCGAGCGCCGCCGCCACCACGGCCGCCGCGGCGAACGCGGCCTCGGGGCCCGCGCCGAAGGGATCGTCACGCAGCTCGGCGGCGATCTCGTCGCGCACCACGACCTGCCCGGGATCGACGTCCGGCATCGCCCGCACGGCGGCGGCCACCGCGGCGGCGTCGCCCGGTGCGGTCCGCAGCCACCACTCGGTGGGCGTGACGCTCTGGCCGTACCGCGCCTGAAACGCACGGTTGACCGACCGCAGATCGACCAGCACGGCCCCGCCGTCCTGCTCCCCGGAGTTCGCCGGGTCGTCCGTGGTGGGCAGGGCCCGCACACTCCGTACGATCCGCACCGGCAGGCTCTCGCCGCCGAACGTCACGTCCACGCGCTGCCCGGTGCGGGCGCCCGCCGAGGTGAGGAAACGGTCGGTGGCGACGGCGGTGACCTCGGGCGCCCGGGGCTGCGCCACCCGCAGCCGGACCGTCACGGAGGACACGGTCCACATGTCCTCGTCCGGGAGGTATCCCGTGCCGTAGTCGACGGTCAGCGGCGTGGTCGAGCGCACCCGCGGCCGGGTGGGGCCGGTGGCCGCGTTGGCGTAGACGTCGCCGCTGGTCTGCGTGGTCGCGGTCCAGGAACCGGGGAGGGACAGCCGCCGTACCGTTCCGGCCGCGTCCGTGGCGGTCAACTCCGAGACGGTGAGGCGGTGTCGCTCGGCCCGGTCGCCGGGCTGGGGCATGTCGAGGCGCAGGCCGGTGAGCGTCGAGGGGCCGGGGGAGGAGGTGAGGTCGAGGACCAGGGCGTGGGTGCGGCCGTCGGTGGGCAACTGGCCGAGCGAGAGGTCGTACGGGATTCCGGAGCGGTCCTCCAGCGTCGCCGTCACCTCGACCGTCGTGCCGGGCCCGGTGGAGCTGTGGATGCCCGCCGCGAGCCGCAGCCGGGTCGTGCCCGCGGGTACCCGGGTGCCGGCCGGGGAGCCCTTCGGTGCCAGCGCGGCCAGCATCGGCGGCACCGGTCCGGACGCCAGGTCCCGGCGCATCAGCACCGCGTCCGCCATGTGCGCCGTGTCCAGGGCGAGCACGGTCGCCGTGCGGTCGCCGGACAGGGGCTGCGCGGTGCGTGCGGCAGGGGCGGCCTCGCGTACGTGCGGGAGGCCGGCGAAGGTCTCGGTGCGGCCGAGTCCGGCGTCCCCGGCGGCCTGGACCCGTACCGGCACGCCGGCCCGGAAGTCCGCCTGGTCGTTCTGCGAGCGGTCCCAGGAGGCGCCCTGCCCGATCGCCAGCATGCCGAGCGCGACGGCGAGGACGAGCAGCAGCACCGGCCCCGCGCCGCGCATCGGGCGGCGGCTGAACTGCCACCCCGCCAGCGCCACCGGCAGCCCGCGCCCGGCCGCCGCCCGCCGCTCCGCGAGCCGGGCCACCGGCGGCAGCAGCCGCAGTGTCAGCACCGTCCCGGCGAGCAGCGCCAGCGCGGGCGCCGCGACCAGCAGCGGATCGATGCCGAGCGTCCCGGACCGGTCGGCGCCGACGGCACCCGAGGTCTGCCGGTTCAGCTGCCAGTACGCCACCCCCGCCACCGCCAGCAGCCCGACGTCGGCACCGGCGCGCACCGGAGCGGGCAGCGCCCCGCCGGACCGTTGCCGCACGCCGGCCGTCACCCGGCCCCGGCCCACCCGGAACCGGCCGGCGGACGCGCCCCGGACCCGGTGCGCCGAGGAGTCGCGGGAGGGGCGCGGCCGGGCCGCGTCGGCAGGGGAGCCGCTGCGTTCACCGGCCAGGGCGGGCACCGTCACCGCCAGCGCGCAGCCCAGCGCCACGCCCGCCGCCACCAGCCACACCCCGCCCCGTCCGCCCGACGGCGCGTCCAGGTGCAGTCCGATCCGGGCCAGCGCGCCCCGCCCGGCCAGCAGTCGGGTCAACGGACCGGCGAGCAGCGGCGCGCACACGGCAGCGGGCACCGCGAGCAGCAGCGCCTCCCCGGCGGCGAGCCCCGTGACCCGGGCCCGGGAGGCGCCGCGCGCCCGCAGCAGCCGCATCTCGCCCGCGCGTTCGACGCTCAGCAGCCGGGCCACGAGGAGCAGGGCGTAACCGGCGAGCAGGGCGAGCTGGAGGGCGACGATCAGGAGGGTGGAGCGGGAGACGAGCAGCGCGCGGTCGATGCGGTCCAGGACATCGGGCAGGGAGGTGGCCGAGGCCGTCACACCGCTCAGCCCGGACGGCTTGCGCAGCGCGGCACTGCCGTGCCTGGCCGCCTCGCGCAGCGCGCCGATCCGCCCGGTCGTCAGCGGGGTGAAGTCGGCCGACGCCAGCCACGCGGACGGCCCGGCGCTCACCGTTCCGTCGGCGAGGACGGAGGGGGCGGCGAGCAGGGGGCCGTACGTCGTGAAGCCGGACTTCTTGATGCCGCGGCCGAGCAGGTCGTCGAGCTGCCAGTAGGCCGCGGTGACGGTGGCGGGACGGTACAGCCCGGTCACCCGGATCCGTACCGCGCGGCCGCCGAGCCGGTCGGCGAGGGTGAGCCGGGCGCCCGCCTCAAGTCCGAGCCGCTGGGCGGCGGTCCGGGGCAGGGCCACCTCGACGCCGTCCGAGGCGGGCCGCGGGAGCCGCCCCGAGACCAGCCGCACCTGGCTGCGGTCCAGTGCCGCGAAATAGGTGAGGTCCGGGTCGCCCGAGCGGTCCGCCGGGGGCCGCAGGGTGCGGGGCAGGGCGTACGGCCCGGACCGGACCAGGGTCCGTACGGTCACCGGCAGTCCGTCGAAGGTCCGCCGCGCCCCCTTGAGCACGGTGGCGTCGGCGGCCGGGCGCCGAGCGGCGGGCACCTCGGCCCTGACGATCAGCGCGGTGTCGGCGGCGTTGCGGGAGCCGTTCAGGGAGTGGCGCAGGGCGGCGTCGCCGATCGCGTCCGAGTACGCGGTGAGGGTCGCCAGGACCGCCGTGGTCAGCAGGACGGTGAGCAGCGCGGCGGCGAGCAGCAGGCGGTGTGCCCGTGCGCGTACAAGGACGAACCCCGTCACCCTGCCCCCGTGTTGTCCGGACTTCCAGACCTTCCGGCGATGCTGACAGAGGGGACCGCCCGGAGGTAAGCGCTTGAGAACCGGACTTGACCGGATCGTGACCGGATTCCGGCGTCCTACGACCGGAATCCGACGCTCATCGGGGCGGGGAGCACCGCCGTGCTCACTCCGGGGTGTTCACCATCGAGGCCGCCGCGTACGTCAGGTAGTTCCACAGCGTCCGCTCGTGCTCCTCGGACAGGCCGAGCTCCTCGACGGCCACCCTCATGTGCTTCAGCCAGGCGTCGTGCGCGGCCCGGTCGACCGTGAAGGGGGCGTGGCGCATACGAAGGCGGGGGTGGCCGCGGTTGTCGCTGTAGGTCGTCGGGCCGCCCCAGTACTGCATCAGGAACAGGGTCAGCCGCTCCTCGGCCGGGCCCAGGTCCTCCTCCGGGTACATCGGCCGCAGGAACGGGTCCTCGGCCACCTCCTCGTAGAACCGGTGGACCAGCCGGCGGAAGGTCTCCTCGCCGCCGACCTGCTCGTAGAAGGTCTGCTCCTGAAGTGTGCCGCGCCGAATCTCGTTCACCCGTACATGGTCTCAGACCGGATGACCCAGGACTCAAGGCGTAGGACCGGCGGACATCCGCCCGTGCTCGCCTCCCGTCGTCCGGCGCCGCACAGTGGACCCATGGGCGCGCATGCTCCCGGCAGGGACCTGGACGACATCGCCGCCTCGGCGCGGGCGGCGCTGGTGCGGGAAATCGACGAGAGCGGCGCCTGGGACGAGGACCCGGTGTGGCGGGAGGCCTTCGAGCAGGTGCCGCGGCACCTCTTCGTGCCGTACTACTACATCGGTGTCCTGGGCGGCTACGCGCGCTGCTGGAGCGAGAGTCCCGATCCGGAGGAGCGCGAGCGCTGGGTGCGCGGTGCCTACGCGGACAGCCCGCTGGCCACGCGGGTGCGCGACGGCGAGCTGGTCACGTCCAGCAGCCAGCCCTCGCTGATGGCGGACATGCTGGTCGCGCTGCGGGTGCGGGACGGCGACCGGGTCCTGGAGATCGGCACGGGCACCGGCTACAACGCGGCCCTGCTCGCCCACCGGCTCGGCGACGACGACCTCGTCACCACCGTCGACCTGGATCCGGAGATCACCGAGTTGGCCCGGCAGCACCTGGCGGCGGCCGGGTACCACCCGGTGGTGGTCACCGGCGACGGAGCGCGCGGAGTCCCCGCGCGCGCCCCCTTCGACCGGATCATCGCGACCTGCACCCTGCCGACGGTCCCGCGCGCCTGGCTCGCCCAGTGCGGCCCCGGCGCCCGGATCCTGGCACCGCTGTCCACCGGTCTGATCGCGCTGGCCGTGCGGGACAGCGGACACGCCGAGGGCCGCTTCCTGCACACGCCCGCCTACTTCGTGCCGCTGCGCGGCGAGCACCGGTCCGAGGCGGAGCCGCCGCCCCTGGCCGGAGTGCCGCGCCGGGCCCGGGGACACGAGCTGTTCCGGTTCCTGCTGGCCCTGACCCGGGGCGCCCTGGAGCCGCGGGAGGCGTTTGTGCTCTGGGACCACGAGGGCATGCCGGAGCGCGAGCGCTACGGCATCACGGTCGGCGCCGAGCGGGCATGGGCATGGCTGGACGACCCGGAGGGGCCGTACGCCTGGCCCCTCCCGGACTGACCGGTGCTCAGCCGCGCCGGATCGTGATCGTCGTCCAGGCGCCCACGTGCACCCGGTCCCCGTCCTGCAGCGGCACCGGCACGAAGGGCTGGATCGGCTCCTCCGAGCCGTTGACCGTCGTACCGTTCGTCGAGTTCTGGTCGACGACCGCCCAGGTGCCGTCCGGCTGCTGGACCAGGACCGCGTGCTGGTGCGAGACGCCCGGGTCCTCCGGCGGCACCGCCAGGTCGATGTCGGGGGTGTCTCCGGTGGAGTGGCGGCGGCGGCCGATGGTGACCTGGTTGCCGGTGAGCGTGCGCTGCTGCTCGGGCGAGTACGCGGGCAGGTTGAGACCCGTGGCCTCCGGTCCCGAGCGCTGCATCATCGCCATGAAGTAGTCGCGGTCCGGGCCGATGGTCGCCGTCCAGGTGACCGGCCCCTGCGGCACCTGCCCGAAGGCGGGGCCGGACGGGGCCTGGGTGGCGCCGGGCTGCGGGTAGCCGTAGCCACCGCCCTGGCCGGTGGACGGCGGGGAGATGACCCAGTCGTCGTCACCGCCGCCGAAGGACGGACCGCCGGCCGGCGGCCGGCCGGTCTCCTGCGGGAAGGCCGGGGGCGCGGGCGGACCGGGCTGCTGGAAGGCCTGCGGAGGGCCACCCGTCGTGGCACCGGGACCCGGGGGCGGCGGAACCGGCCGCGAGGGGTCGCCGCCGAAGGCGCCGGGCGGCCCGGGAGGACCGGAGGGCTCACGGCCGAAGGGCGGCGGACCGCCGGGAGCCTGGCCCCCGCCGAAGTCCGGGCGGCCGGAGGGACCCTGCCCGCCGCCGAACGCCGAGGGGCCGGGGCCGCCGGGGCCGCGCTCGCCGAAGGGCGGCGGACCGCCCTGGCCGCGCTCGCCGCCGAACGGCGTCGGCCCCGACGGCTCGCTGCCGAACTGCGGGATCGGCTCAGCGGGACGGTTCATCTGCGAGGGGCGCGAGCCCTGGTACTCGTACGAGTCACCACCGCCGTAGGACTGGCCGGGCGGCGGCTGGAAACGCGGGGCACCCTGGCCGGGGCCGGCGGGCCGCGGAGGGGCGGCCGGGGTGTACGAGGTGGCCGTGTTGGTGAGGAAGTTCCACCGGCACTCCTCGCAGAACGGCGCGCCGCCCTCGCGGGGCGTACGGCACTGCGGGCAGAGCTCCGGTTCCAGGTCCGGCACGGCGGACAGGTTCGGTCGGCCGGCGGGGCGTCCGCCGGGGCCGCCCGGAGGCGGTGGCGGGAAGCCGTATCCGCCGCCGGCCGGCGGCGGCGGGGGAGGCGGAGGTACGGCACCGGCCATGCGGTGACCGCAGACCTCGCACCAGTCGTCGGAACCCGACTGGTGTCCGTTCGGGCAGGTCGGCATGTCGGCGCTTCCCCCTCTCTGTCAGGATTTTCCTGAGCTCGCTCTAGGTCACTTCTTTACACGAACAGTCTTTGTGGACCGGGTCTCGAGGGTCATCTCGTCGGCCTCCGCGACCTTCGCCTTCAGTCGCACAGTACCCGTCGCGGCATCCACCACGTCCACCACCTTCGCAAGCAGTTTCGCAGTATCGGCGTTCCCGGAGGCGCTCGCGAGCTGAACGGCCCGGCCCAGTTTGGCCGTTGCTCCATCCATATCGCCCGCTTTGCGAAGGTCCAGCCCCTGTTGGATGGCCTGTGCCAGTTCGGCCTGGCCGGTGTAGTGGGCGACCTGGGGGTTGATCGAGGTGGACGCGACCATGTCGTCGGTCCACACGGCCCTCACCAGGCCCTGGGCGCCGAGGTTCTGCACGGTTCCGTCCGGCTGCGGTACGACCAGGGAGACCCGGGCGGCCAGCATCTCCTGGCCGAGACCGGCCGTGGGGACCTCGACGCAGATGTGGTAGTCACGGGACTCGTCTCCCCAGGAGCCGGTCGGGTAGTCCCCGGCGCGCGGGCCCGCCTCCGTGCGACGGTCCGTCAACTCCACCACCGTCGGCGCCACTTGCTTGACGAACTTGATGGCCGTGCCGACCGGCGTCCACACCCGCAGGGCGACGTCCGCGACCTCCTTGCCCATCGCCGTCTCCATCATCTGCGTGAAGTCGGCGGCCAGGCCCGTCGGGTCGGCGACGATGTCGGCGGTGCCGAGCAGGGCGGAGGCGATTGCTGTGACTTCTTTCACTTCCCAGTCGGTGCCCACGCCCCGGGCGTCACAGGTGAAGCGACCGGCGCAGGAGTCGAGCGCGGCGCGCAGGTCCTCGGGCGACTCGTGCTCGTTGCGGCCGTCGGTGAGCAGGATTCCGTGCCGGATGGCGACGTCCGCCGAGGACAGCAGACGGTCGGCGAGCCGCAGCCAGGTGCCGATGGCCGTACCGCCGCCGGCGCTGAGCTTGCGCAGCGCCTGCTTGGCCTGGTCCCGGGTGGTGGCGTCGGCGACGGCGAGCCGTCCGTTGCCGGGGTAGACCTCCTTGGCGACGTGCGTGCCGCCGATCACCGCGAAGTGCACGCCGTCGCGCAGGGTGTCGATCGCGGCGGCCGTGGCGTCGCGGGCGTTGCGCATCTTGGTCGGCGGGTAGTCCATCGAGCCCGAGCAGTCGACCATGATCGCCACGGCCGCGGAAGGGCCCTGCCCGGCCGAGTACAGATGCGGCGCGCCGACCGCGCTCCCGACGGTGCCGCCGCCCGTCGCCGTCACGGTGACGATCGCGTTGACCTCGCGGCCGCCCTCCGGCAGGTACTCGTTCTGGTACACGTCCATCGAGAACTGCGGCACGTTGGATTTCGAGAAATTGGCCATGACTGCTCTGAATCCCCCTCTGACCCCACCAGTTGCGTGGGCGACGACTGTATGCGGACCGGTCCCCTCCGGTCCGCTCAGGGTTCCCCGTATGTGACTGTCGGCTCCGTATGCGCCTTCAGGCCGATCCTGCCCCCTGCGGCGGCGCGGGGAACGGGACGACGGCCACTGTTACGTTGTCGTGGCCCCCGCCGTCCAGCGCGTGCCCGACCAGGACCCGGGCGCTGTGCAGCGGGCGGGTGGCGGCGTCCGACGGGATGGCCTCGGACATCTCCTCCGCCGCCTCCGCGTAGTTCCACAGGCCGTCGGTGCAGACCACCACCACGCCCGCCCGGTCCGGCTTGAAGGCGGCGGTGTGCGGCTCCAGTTCATAGGCGTCCGCGCCGAGCCAGCCGGTGATCGCGTGGGCGCGCTCGTCGGCGTATGCCTCCGCCTCGCTCATCAGGCCCGCGGCGACCATCTGCGCCGCCCAGGAGTCGTCCTCGGTGAGCCGGGCCGGGGGCGAACTGCGGTCCACCGGCACCCAGTAGGCGCGGCTGTCGCCGACCCAGCCGACGACCAGCAGACCGGAGGTGACCACCGCGCCGACGATCGTGCAGGCCGGGGCGTTCTGGTGCGGGGCGTGCTCACGGGCCGTCGCGGGCTCGTCGGCCAGCGCGTTGACCGCGTGCGAGGCCGCGACGATCGCCTCGTGCATCGCCTGCTGCGGATGCGTACCGCGCGGCAGGGCGGCCAGCAGCGACTCGCCTGCCGCCTGCGACGCGGCGAGCGAGGCGTCGTCGGGACGGGTCGCCGAGGACACGCCGTCGCAGACGATCGCCACGGACGCGGGCGTGCCGTCGGGCAGCGCGGTGTGGCCGATGGCGAAGGCGTCCTCGTTGCGGTGGTGGCGCAGCCCGCGGTCACTGACCGCGGCGAGCGGGCCGGACTCCTGCTCCATGTGGTCGCGTTCGCGCGGCTGCGCGTGCCCGCAGTTCTCGCAGTAGCCGTCGTCGTCGACCCGGCCCGCCCGGCAGGCCACGCACACCTTGCTCTCCGCACCGGCGGCGAGGTCGGCGGCCACCCGCGGGTCCGGTGCCTGCAGCGGGTACTCCTCGGGCTCCGGCGGCCGGTCGAACCGTACGCCCGAGGCCGGGGAGACGGGAGAGCCCGACGCGGGCGACAGCGGCGAGCCGCCCGAGTCGGTCCCCGGGAGGTCCGTCGGCAGATGCACCGCCGCCGGTGTCTCGGAGCCGGACGGCTCGGGGGCGACGGGCCAGGGCATACCGTCCGCGGACGCGCCGGCGCCGTTCATGGCGAGCGTCGGGTGGTCCTGCGGCGGCGTGGGCACCACCGACAGGTCGTACCCGCACGCACCGCAGAAACGGTCACCCGACTCAAGCGGCTCCGCGCAGTTCGGGCACTTCGACGGTGCGGCCTGCTGGGGCATCTGCGACATCAACTACACCCACGTCCGGGGGCGGTAACGGTTGGCCCGTTCCACCAGGTCGATCCTTTCCTCGCCGCCGGGCGCGAGCCGGGCCAGCGTGCGGTACGAGCGCTCCAGACCGAAGCGGAGGCCCCGCTCGTCCAGGCCGCTGCCGAGCAGCACCCGCCCGCCGGCGGCAGGCTGTGCGTCCTGGCCACCGGAGAGTATCCAGTCGAGCGCGCTGCCGAGCACCTCCGCCGACAACTGCTCGCGCCGTGCCGGGTCCAGACCGTATGCGTCCAGGGCCTCGACCTGCCCGGCGGCGGCCGTCAGGTCCTCCAGGAACGGCGTGTCCCCGGCCGTCGCCGTGCGCTGCCGCAGCCGCGCCCGTACGGCGGCCACCCGCGCGGCCGTGTAGTGGATCGAGGACTCCGGGACCGACTCCAGCGTCCGTACGGCGCTGCGCCGGTCGCCCGCCGCGAGCTGCACACGGGCCAGGCCGAACGCCGCGCTCACATAGCTCGGGTCGGTCGACCACACCAGCCGGTAGTACTCCGCGGCGTTGTCCAGCTGGCCGAGCACCTCCGCGCACAGGCCGAGCGCCAGCTTGGGCGCGGGCTCGCCGGGGAAGGCGTCGTAGACCGCGTCGAAGGCCAGCGCGGCTGCCTCGAAGTCACCGGTGACCAGCGAGGTCACACCCCGGTACCACACCACCCGCCAGTCGTCGGGCTGTTCGTCCTCCAGCTTCGCCAGGGACATCAGCGCGGCCTCGGAGTCGTCGTTCTCCAGCCGGGCACGGATCTGCCGCAGCCGCGTCTCGACGGTCTGCTGCGGAGCCGCGGCCAGCGCGCCGAGCAGCTCACCCGACGCGGAGGCCATCAGACCCGCCAGGAAACCGGCGTTGGGGTCCGAGGGGTCCACCAGCGGAACGGGCAGCGCCAGGGCGGCGGCGGGCGTGGCGATCGGCTTGACGAGTCCGGCCGCGCCGTTCGGGGACGCCGGAGCGGGCGCGGCAAAGGCCCCCTGCCCTCCGGAAGTTCTCTGCTGTCCGGAGGCTCTCCGCTTCCCGGACGGCACCTCTCTCGCCCCCAGCCGCGACACGTCCCCGTCCGGCTTCGGGAACAGCTCCGTGTCGGTGACCTTGAGTTCGGGCCCGAGCAGCGTCGACAGCGCGGGCCGCGCCCGCCCCGTCTGCAGCGACACGACCTCCCGCAGCACACCCGTCAGCTGCTCGGACATCTCCTGGGCGGAGGCGAACCGGCGCGCCGGGTCGGGGTCGGTGGCGCGGACCAGCAGCCGGTAGAAGGACTCGTACTGGCGGAAGACCTCGATGTTGTCCGGGTCCGGCAGGGAGTCCACGAAGACGTTCGTGTAGCCCTGGAAGTCGAAGGTCAGCACGGCGAGCGTACGGCCGACGGTGTAGAGGTCGCTCGCCACCGACGGGCCGACCTCCGCGACCTCCGGCGCCTGGTAGCCGACCGTGCCGTAGATGGCCGACTCGTCGTCGTCCATCCTGCGCACCGCGCCCATGTCGATCAGCTTGAGCTGGTCCTCGGTCTGGATCGCGTTGTCGACCTTGAAGTCGCAGTAGAGCAGATTGCGGCTGTGCAGATGGCCGAGCGCCTCCAGGGCCTCGATGCCGTACGCGCACGCCTGCTCCACCGGCAGCGGATCCCGTCTGCCGTCCGGTGTGCGGCGCGCGTTGGCGATCTCCTTCAGCGACTTGCCGCCGACGTACTCCATGACGATGTAGCCGTCGAGCGAGCCGGTGCGCTGGTCGAGGTGCTCCACGAAGTTGTAGATCCGCACGATGTTGGCGTGCTCGATCTCCGCGAGGAAGCGCCGCTCGGAGATCGCCGCCGCCATCGCGTCCTGGTCACCGGTGTCCAGCAGGCCCTTGAGCACCACCCAGCGGTCGGAGACCGCCCGGTCCACCGCGAGGTAGATCCAGCCCAGACCGCCGTGCGCCAGACAGCCCACGACCTCGTACTGGCCGTGCACGATGTCGCCGGACTTCAGCTTCGGCACGAACGAGTACGGGTTGCCGCACTTGGTGCAGAAGCCCTCCGTACGGCCCTCGCGCTCACCCCGTGCCCGACCCACCGGCGCCCCGCAGTCCGAGCGCGAGCAGAACCGCTTGCGCTCGGGCACCTCCGGGTTCTCCAGCACCATCGCGCGCGGGTCGGGCCGCGGCACCTGGGGCACCGCCACCAGGCCGGCGCCCAGCCGGGCACGCCCGGACGAGCCGGAGGCGGAGCCGGAGCTGCGCACCGACACCGAACGGCCGGTGGACTTGCCCGACACCGAGCGCGACAGCCGCCCCGACACCGAACGCCGTGACTTCGACGACTGCGACGACGTACGCGAACTGCGGGCGCTGGCACGCGAACCGGCGCTGCCCGCCGAGCCCTTGCCGCTGCCGCTGATCCCGGTGGGCGGCGAACCGACCATCCCGTTGGCGGAGACGACGGGAGCCAGACCGCATGTGTCGCAGTACAGCTCACCGCCGCCCACGTCCTCGTACGACCCCTCACAGCCGGGCCGCTGACATGTCTGCCCTGCCTGACTCATGGCTGGCTACTCCCCCCTCCGGTCCTGAGGCCCGCCCTGCCCCGGCACCCGCGGGGCGCCCAGCAGTTCGGCCGCCGCCTGCTGATAACGCAGTACGGCCTGTTCGGCCACGCGCAGGTCGCACGGCGCGCTCCACAGCATGCGGCGCGCCGCGTCGTACCGCTCGACGAGGAACGGATCCTCCGCGAGTCCGTGCCGGGCGATCTTCGCCTTGTACGCGTCGAGACGGCCGCGCAGCTCGGCGCGGACCGCCAGCGGCGCGGTGACCGCGGTCAACGACTCGCGGGCGCGCAGCAGTTCGTCCTCCGCCTTCTGCTCCAGGGACTCCAGGAGCGGGGACAGACGGTGCCACTGCGCCTGTCTGCGGTACTCGGCGGCGGTCGCCAGCTGCTCCTGCAGCACGGTCGGCGGCCCGCTGACGACCGGCACCTCCGTGGCGGCGATCTTCGCGAGGACCTCGCCGCGCGCGGTGCGCGCCTCGGCGAGCGTGCGGTCCGCGCGGGAGAGCACGTCCCGCAGTTTCACCAGGCGCTGCTCGGCGTCCTGCCGGACCGTCAGCACGGCGTCGATCTCCCGCCGTACCTCCTCCAGGGCCCGCGCCTCACGGTCGTACACCGTCGTGTCCGGACGGCCGCCGCCCGGAGCCGAACTGCCCGGCGCCGGCACCCAGTAGGCGAGCGGATCGGAGACGACCTCCTCGCGCAGCCTCGTCAGCGTGCGCGTGATCCGCTCCAGGTCGTCGCCGGACGGGTGCTCGCCGGGGCGCACTCCGACGGAGTGCGCGAGCTTGCGGGTGCGCTGGAGCTCCGCGGCGAGTAAATCGATGCGGGCGGGCAGCGCCGACCACACCGCGTCGGCGGCCACGACCATGTCCAGCGAGCTCGCGTACAGCTCGTTCATCCGCTCCACGAGCGCCGCCAGCGTGAACTGCTGGCTGAGCCGGCCCGCCGCGGACAGCAGCGTCGGCGCGTTCGCCGTCGCGGTGGCGCTGCCCGCGACCGTGACGGACTCCCCGCGCAGCAGCTCGGTCAGCTCCAGCAGGTCCTCGCGGCTGGACCAGCGGCGCCGGGCGCGGATCTCCCGGGCGCTGCGCAGCGCGGCCGTGTACGCGTCGAAGTACGCCCACAGCAGGGTGATCGACGCGTCCGCGGCCGTCCAGCGTTCCTTGGTCGTGCCGGTCAGCTCGGCGCCTTCGAGGAGTCTGCGGCCCGCGTGGTCCTGCAGGGCGAGCAGCGAGCTCTCGATCGCCTCGTGCTCCGCGCCGAGCCGCGCCAGCGCACGGTCCACCTCGTCCCGGTCCATCACCGGCCCGGCGGGGTCCGTGACGCCCATCGATCACCTCTCGCTGCTGTGTGGGGTCTGTGTCGGCTGTGTGTTCGCGATCCGTTCTACCGGAGGTCTTCCCGGAGGTCTGCCCGGAGTTCGCCCGGGTGACGCCCGGTCAGCTCTTGCGCAGATATTCCGGCGCGGGCGGCTTCGACGGCGTCGCGTCCTCCCCCAGTGTCGCCGACAGCCACTTGTCGTACGACGCCTGCCAGCCGTTGGCGCGGTAGCCCACCAGGATCTGATTGACCCGGCGTACCAGATCGTTGGCGTCCTTCTTCATCGCCACGCCGTAGTACTCGGTGGTGAAGGCGGAACCCTTCAGGGCGACCGTCGGGTCCTGCGCGGCCTGGCTCGCGGCCAGCGCGCCGTCGGTGACCACGGCGTCGACCTCGCCCAGTTGCAGCCGCACCAGGCAGTCGAGCTGGTTGGGGACGTTGTGGTCGATGTCGGCCGAGGAGACCAGCTTGCCGGCCTTGCGGTCCGCGTCCAGCTTGGCGAACGCCGTGGACCCCGACGCCGTGCAGATCTTCTTTCCCGCCAGCGACTTGTCGTAGCCCGTGATGGACGAGGACTTGGGCGCCAGGACCGTCTGGCCCGTCTTGAAGTACGGGGCGGAGAAGGCGACCTGGTCCAGTCGGTCGCAGTTGATGGTCATCGTGCGCACGACCATGTCGACCCGGCCGTCCTGGATCGCCGGGATGCGCTGGCTGGTCGGGATCGCCTTGAACTGGACCGCGTTCGGGTCGCCGAGGATGTCCTGGGCGATCCGGTGGACCAGGTCGATGTCGAAGCCCTCCAGCTCCGCGTCCTTGTTGTTCGGGTTGCGGTAGCCCCAGTGGTAGCTGTTCTGGTCGACGCCGACGATCAGCTTCCGCTTCGCGCCCTGGCGGGCCTTGATCGCGTCGATCGTGTCCCCGTCCGCGCCGGACGGGGACAGCGTCTGCTTCTGGGCCTCCGAGTCCTTGCAGCCGTCCGCCCGCGCCTGGCTGCCGTTGGCCACGCCCTGGCCGCCGAGGCCCGCGGCGCCGTCCCCGTCGCCGTGCGTCTGGGTCAGCGGCAGCAGCAGGGCGAACGCCAGCGCCACGGCGCAGACGACCGCCATCGCGCCCACTCCGCCCCAGCCGCGCAGGGAGGCCCGCACCCGGCGAAAAAAGCCCTTGCGTGCGTTCATCGTCACGCCCCCTTTCACCGGTACTCCGAAAGCCTGCGCCCGATGCCGAGCAGCGCGCCCGCCGCGCCCAGGACGGCCAGCACGGCCGCACCGATGGGCAGTCCGGTCATCGCGTCCCGGCCGTCACCGGCCGCCTGCCCGAACTCGGCCTGCTCGTGCGTGATCGCGGTCTTCAGGTTGTCGTCGACGCTGTCGAAGCATTCGCCGGTGGCGCCCTTGGCGCCGATCACCTTGTCCAGCGCCTGCTGGTAGTTGCCGTTCTCGTCCTCGGTACGGGCCGACGCGTGGCGCTGCTTCCACACCGTCATATTGCCCTCGGCCGCCTTGACCGGCTTGCTGCCCGCCTGGTCGTCGGACAGCCGCTGCGCCTCGGTCAGACCCTTGCCCAGGGCCTTCATGTCCTTGTCGAAGTCGTAGTAGAACGCGTCGTACGTCGTGTCGCCGACCGTGATCGTCTCGGCGCCGCGGGCCACCAGGCTCAGGTTCTCGTTGCCGCGGGCCTTGAGGGAGGCGATCCGGGCGTCGTGCAGCACGTTCAGCGAACGCACGCCGTGGTCGTAGGAGTCGTTCAGGCCCGCGCGGGCGATGCTGTGGCCGACGACCAGCCACAGCAGGACCACGGTCGCGAAGGCCGTGGCGCCGACCAGGCCGTGGTTCAGCACCCGGTTGGTGCGCCGGTAGTTGCGGTGCTGGGCCCAGGCGAGCGCGGCCAGGACGAGAACGCCGAGGGCGATCGCCGCCCACGGGTAGGGGGTGGCGTTCCCGTAGTCGGACCTGAGCTTGTCGTTCTCCTTCTTGTAGAGGTCCTCCGCCGCCGGGAGCATCTCGTTCTGCATCTTGTCGTTGGCGTAGCGCAGATAGGCGCCGCCGACCGGATAGCCCTGCCGGTTGTAGGTGCGGGCCCGCTCGACCAGCCCCTTGTACTCCGGGAGGAGCTTGTTGAGCTTGGATATCGCGGCCTCGGAGGGCGAGCCCGGGTCGGAGGCCGCGGCCGCCGTGACCAGTTTGGCGGCGGCCGTGCTGATGTCCTTCTCGTACCGGTCGCGGGCGGCGGCCGTCTCCTGGCCGCCCGCCAGGAAGCCGCTGGAGGCGGCCGTGTTGGCGTCCGCCAGGGAGCGGTAGATGTCGGCCGCGTCCGAGCTGAGCGGCTGGCTGCTGTGCAGCACGTCGTCCGCGGCGGCCGCGCGGTCGGTCGTCTGCCAGGCGGTGACCGCGCCGAACGCGACGACCAGGAGGGCCAGTACGGCACCGATGATGCGCAGCCGGCCGGGTTCGGTGGTCGCCGCGGCGCGCAGCCGCTCGGCGCCCTCGGCGAACGCCGTACGACGCGGCTGCCCCGGCCGGCCCGCGGGCGCGGGCGGTCGGGGCTGGGGCGGGACGGCCGGCATGGTGGGCATGCCGGACCCCGGTCCTGGTGGTGCCGTGCTGCTTGTCGGCGGGTGTGTCACTGTTGACCTCCCCCGTGGTCATCGTTCGCCGCCAGTATCGCTGCCCGGACCGACATTCCGCACCGGCCTTCACTGGATCTTGATCGGATCGCAGTCCGGTCGACTTGCGGCGCGGTGCGGTGTCCGCACCACCCCCTGCCCATGAATACGCTGCGGGAATCTGTTCGGTTCCCTGGTACGGGCCGCCCCGCTCAGGACTCCCAATGGGCCCGCGCCCGCTCCTGCGCCTCCGCGTCCGCGCCCACCCGGTCGAGCCCCAGCAGCGCCGCCCCCAGCACCGGGCTCGCCGTCACCACACGCGCCACCGCCTTCGGTGCCCGCGACGACAACAGGTCCCGGATGCCGTCGTCGAGTTGGGGATGGCCGGCGGTGAGGACACCCCCGCCCAGCAGCACGGGCGTCTCCTCGTCCAGCAGCTGGAGCCGGGTCAGGGCGACGGTGGCCATGGTGACCACCTCCTCGGCCAGCCGGGCGACGACCGAGCGTGCCACGGCGTCACCGCGCGCGGCCGTCTCGAACAGCACCGGCGTCAACTCGTGGCGCCGGGCGTGCGCGACGTGCTCCAGGTGCAGGGCCTCGATGAGCGCGTACATCGAGTCGAGCCCGAAGTGGGCCGGAAGGGTCCGGGTCAGTTCCGTCGGGCCCCCGCGCCCGTCCTCCGCGCGGGCCGCGTGCCACAGCGCCTCCTCGGCCAGCCCCCAGCCGCCGCCCCAGTCGCCGGAGATACGGCCGAGGGCGGGGAAGCGGGCGGTGCGTCCGTCGGGGCGCATGCCGACGCAGTTGATGCCCGCGCCGCAGACCACCGCCACACCGCGCGGCTCGGAAATGCCCGCCCGCAGGATCGCGAACGTGTCGTTGCGGACCTCCACCGACGCGCCCCACCCGCGCGCGTGCAGCGCGGTCGCCAGCTGTTCCTCCTCCACGGGCAGATCGGCGTTCGCCAGACAGGCGGAGACATGGGAGACGGAGGCGATCCCGGCGTCGGCGTAGGCCCGCGCGACGGCCGCGGCCAGTTCGTCCACCGCGGTCTCCACCCCCACGGCCGGCGGCCGGAACCCGCCGCCGCGTGCCGTGGCCAGGACTTCCCCGTCCCTCGTCAGCACCGCGACGTCGGTCTTGCTGTTGCCCGCGTCGATGGCGAGGACACTTGCGGTCAGGCCCACGCGAGGTGCTCCCGGTTGTGCGCGACGAGTCGGTCGGTCAGGGCTTCGGCGTACTCGTACTGGCCGATCAGCGGATGGGACAGCAGCGCCTTGAAGACCCGGTCCCGGCCGCCGCGCAGCGCGGCCTCCAGAGCCAGTTCCTCGTACGCCGTCACGTTCGCCACCAGGCCGGCGAACAGCGGGTCCACCGCGGGCACCGGCAGCGGGACGGGCCCCTTCGGGCCGACCGCCGCCTGCACCTCGATCACCGCGTCGTCCGGCAGGAAGGGCAGCGTGCCCCCGTTGTACGCGTTCACCACCTGGTACGTGCTGCCGACGCCGCCCAGCAGCGACGCGGCCAGGTCCACGGCGGCCTCCGAGTAGTAGGCACCGCCCCGCTTGGCGAGCAGCTCCGGCTTCTCGTCCAGGGCCGGATCGCCGTACATCCGCAGCAGTTCGCGTTCCATGGCGGCCACTTCCGCCGCCCGGGAGGGCTTGGTGCGCAGCTCCCGCACCACCGCGTCGTGCGCGTAGTAGTAGCGCAGGTAGTACGAGGGGACCACGCCGAGCCGGTCCAGGAGCGGGCGGGGCAGCCGCAGGTCGTCGGCGACGGCGTCGCCGTGCTCGGCCAGCAGCTTCGGCAGGACGTTCTCGCCCTCGGGACCGCCGAGCCGTACACCTGTCTCCCAGGTGAGGTGGTTGAGGCCGACGTGGTCCAGATGGACGTCGGCCGCTGCCACACCGAGCAGCGCGGCGAACTTCCGCTGGAAGCCGATCGCCACGTTGCACAGCCCGACCGCCCGGTGCCCGGCCTGGAGCAGCGCACGGGTCACGATGCCCACCGGGTTGGTGAAGTCGATGATCCAGGCGCGCGGGTTGGCGCGCCGCACCCGCTCCGCGATGTCGAGGACGACGGGCACCGTCCGCAGCGCCTTGGCCAGACCGCCCGCGCCGGTGGTCTCCTGGCCGATGCAGCCGCACTCCAGGGGCCAGGTCTCGTCCTTTTCCCGGGCGGCCTGCCCGCCGACGCGGAGCTGGAGCAGCACGGCGTCGGCGCCGTCGACGCCCGCGTCCAGGTCGGACGTGGTGACGATCCGGCCCGGGTGGCCCTGCTTGGCGAAGATCCGGCGGGCCAGGCCGCCGACCAGCTCCAGCCGTTCGGCGGCCGGGTCCACCAGGACCAGTTCCTCGATGGGCAGGGTGTCCCTGAGCCGGGCGAAACCGTCGATGAGTTCGGGGGTGTAGGTCGAGCCTCCGCCGACCACGGTGAGCTTCATACGTGTCAACCCTTCACTCCGGTGAGCGTGACGCCCTCGACAAACGCCTTCTGGGCGAAGAAGAACACGAGGATCACGGGGGCCATGACCAGCACGGTCGCGGCCATGGTGAGGTTCCAGTCGGTGTGGTGCGCACCCTTGAAGGACTCCAGGCCGTAGCTCAGCGTCCAGGCGCCCGGGTTCTCGGACGCGTAGATCTGCGGGCCGAAGTAGTCGTTCCAGGCGTAGAAGAACTGGAAGAGCGCGACGGCCGCGATGCCGGGCTTCGCCATGGGCAGGACGACCTTCAGCAAAGTCCGCAGCTCGCCGCAGCCGTCCACCCTGGCCGCGTCCAGATACTCGTTGGGGATGGTCATCAGGAACTGGCGCAGCAGGAAGATGGAGAACGCGTCGCCGAACGCCATCGGGATCATCAGCGGCCACAGCGTGCCGGACAGATCGAGCTGCTTGGCCCAGAACAGATACATCGGGATGATGATCACCTGCGGTGGCAGCATCATCATCGAGATCACCAGCATGAGTGACAGGTTCCGGCCCCGGAAGCGGAACTTGGCGAGCGCGTACGCCACCGGGACCGACGACAGGACCGTCAGGGCGGTGCCCAGGCCGGCGTAGATCAGGGTGTTCTTCCACCAGGTCAGAAAGCCCGGGGTGTCGAACACCTTTTTGTAGTTGCCCCACTCCCAGGTGTGCGGGATCAGATCCCGGCTCAGCGCCTGGCTGTCGCTCATCAGCGAGGTCAGGAACACGAAGACGAAGGGCAGGGTGAAGAAGAGGGCGGTGGCGAGCCCGAGGGAGTGCACCGCGATCCACTCCAGGAGCGCCCTGCGGCGGGCGGTGCGCTCGGCGGGCGTCACGGCCGGCCGCAGCTCCACCGGCTTGTCCAGTACCTGGGCCATGGTCAGTCACCTGCCTGGATGAGACCGCCCCGGCGCCGCATCAGGAACGCGGTGAACACCATCGACAGGGCGAAGAGGACGAGGGCGACGACACACGCGGAGCCGTAGTCGAAGCGCTGGAAGCCGAGGTTGTAGACGAGTTGGGGGAGGGTGAGCGTGGACTTCTCCGGATAGCCGGGCTCGAACTGCGTGCCCGCGCCCTGGATCACCCCGGAGGCGACCTTCCCCGCGATCAGTGGCTGGGTGTAGTACTGCATCGTCTGGATCACTCCGGTGACGACCGCGAACATCACGATGGGGGAGATGTTCGGCAGCGTGACGTACCGGAAGCGCTGCCAGGCCGACGCGCCGTCCAGTTCGGCCGCCTCGTACTGCTCCGTCGGCACGTCGAGCAGCGCGGCCATGAAGATGACCATGAGGTCGCCGACGCCCCACAGGGCCAGCAGCGTGAGGGCCGGCTTGGACCAGGCCGGGTCGTTGAACCAGCCCGGCGCCGGGATGCCGGTCTTCTCCAGGATGGAGTTGACCGGGCCCGTACCGGGGTTGAGCAGGAAGGCGAAGGCCATCGTGGCCGCGACCGGCGGGGCGAGGTAGGGCAGGTAGAAGAGGGTGCGGAAGACACCCGTACCCGTCTTGATCTTCGTGATGAGCATGCCGACGCCGAGGCCGAAGACGACCCGGAGGGTGACCATCACGAGGACCAGCCACAGTGTGTTGCGCAGGGCGGGCCAGAAGAGGGGATAGTGCTCGAAGACGTAGGTCCAGTTCTGCGTTCCGCTCCACGTCGGCGGTTTGAAACCGTCGTAGTGCATGAACGAGAAATACACCGTCGAGATCAGCGGATACGCGAAGAACACCGCGAAGCCGATCAGCCAGGGCGACATGAAGGCGGCCGTACGAAGCGCCGCCCGGCGGCGCTTCGACGCGAGAGTGATGGCGCTCATTACTTCGCCTGGGCGATGTCCGTGTCGATCTGCGCGGCCGTCTTCTTCAGCCCCGCCTTGAGATCGGTGACCTTTCCGCTCTCGTAGTCGTATCCGAACTGCTGGATCGTCACCAGGTACACACCGCCGTTGATCGAGGCGGGAGTCGTCGTCGAATTCGGGTTCGCGGCGATGTCCAGGAACGTCTTGAACCGCGGGTCGTACTTCAGCTTCGGCGACTTCAGCGCGGTCAGCGTGGACGGCACGTTGTGGATGGCGTTGGAGAAGCCCACCACCGCGTCCGTGTCGGTGGTCATGTACTTCACCAGCTCCCAGGCCGCGTTCTGCTTCTTGCTGGTGGCGGCGATGCCCGCGATGGTGCCGGTGATGTAGCCCTTGCCGTACTGGTCCGCCTGGTCGTCGGGGACGGGCAGCGGCGCGACGCCGATCTCGAACTTCGGCTTGGCCTCCTCGGCCATGCCCAGACGCCACTCGCCGTCGAGCTGCATGGCGACCTGGCCGGTGTGGAAGGGGTGCTTGGCGCCCCATTCGTCACCGAGGGTGGAGCGGAACTTCTCCAGCTTCTGGAAACCGCCGAGTTCGTCGACGAGCTTCTTCTGCAGCTTGAAGCCGGCCTCGAACGCCGGGTCCTTGGCGAGGTCGGACTTTCCGCTGCTGTCGAAGTACGTCGGGGAGAACTGGGCGAAGTAGTGCTCGGTGGTGGATTCCCAGCCGTGGTAGTTCGGCATGAATCCGAGCTGCTTGTAGCTGTCGCCCTGGGAGATCGTCAGCTTCTTGGCGTCGGCCTCGAATTCGGACCAGGTCTTCGGAGGGGCGGCGATGCCCGCCTTCTCGAACGCCGTCTTGTTGTAGTAGAGCCCGTACGCGTCACCCAGCAGCGGTACCGAGCAGCGATTGCCGTCGAACTGGGTGTACTCGTTCATCGCCTTCGGGAAGGTCGCCTCCGGGTCGATGCCCGACTTCTTGAAGAAGGGGTTGAGATCGACCAGGGCGCCCGACGAGCAGAACTTGCCGACGTTGTTGGTGGTGAAGGAGGAGATGACGTCGGGGGCCCGGTCGCCGCCGGTGCGCAGCGCCTGGTTGATCTTGTCGTCGGTCATGTTGCCGACGACGTTCACATGGATGTTGGGGTGGGCCTTCTCGAAGCCGGCGATCAGCGCCTTGATCCCGGCGACCTCGTTCGGCGCGCTCCAGGCGTGCCAGAAGTTGATGGTGGTGTCCTTGGAGGCGTCGTCGTCGGCGCCCGAACTCGACTGGCCGGTACAGGCGGTGGTGAGCAGGACGGCGGAGGCGGTGAGGGCAAAAGCCGCGTTTCGGGCGAATTTGGGTATGGCTGTGGGCATGGCGAGGTCTCCCAGGGACGGGGCGTGGGCGAGAGAGAGGAGGTGGAAGGAGGAGGGGAAGGAGACGGGGAGGAGGGAGGAGGGAGGAGAGGGGGAGGTACGGGGGCTCAGCGCGAGGTGTCGAAGACCTCGTCGCGGGTGGTCGCCAGCGCGGTCTCCAGAGCGCCGCGCAGCACGGGGTGTTCACGGACGTCGCCGACGACGAGCCGTGGACGCGGTGCCGCCAGCTCCTCCAGTTCGGCCTGGACGAGGGCGCGCAGCACCTCGCCGCCGGCGGTGAGGGCGGCGCCGCTGAGGACGACGAGTTCGGGGTCGAGGACGGAGACGAGCGAGGCGAGACCGGTGGCGAGCCGGGTCGCGTACGTCCGCAGCAGCTCGTGGTGGGGTCCGGTGGTGTGATCGGCGGCCCGGGCCACGAGTTCGGCGGCGGTCTTCGCGTACGGGCCCGTCGGCAGGTCCTCGATGCCGAGTTCCCGGGCCAGCCGGGGTACGGCCTGCGAACCGGCCAGCTCCTGGTAACCGCCGCTGTTGGCCTTGGTCACCTGGCGCACCAGGGGCGTGCCCGGCACCGGCAGGAAGCCGACCTCGCCCGCGCCGCCGGTCCAGCCGCGGTGCAGCCGTCCGCCGAGGACCAGGGCGGCGCCGAGGCCCTCCTGGTTCCACAGGAGCACGAAGTCCGCGTGGCCCCGGGCCGCACCCAGCCGCTGCTCGGCTATCGCGACGAGGTTGACGTCGTTCTCGTACTCCACCGGCATCGGCAGCGCGGCGGCGAGTTCGTCGAGCAGCGTGGGGGAGTGCCAGCCGGGCAGATGGGAGGCGTAGCGCAGCCGGCCGGTGTTGGGGTCGAAGGCGCCGGGTGTGCCGATGACCAGCCGGCGGACGTCGCCCCGGGCCAGTCCCGCCGCCTTCACCGCGCCGTCCAGGGCGTCGGTGACCTGCTGGACGACCGGATGGGCGGGGCGCCGTCCCGGAGTGGGGAGTTCGTACTCGCCCACCGTGCGGCCGGTGATGTCGGCGACGGCGGCGCGGATGCGGCCGGGGGTGACGTCGAGCCCCGCGGCGTACGCGGCGGCCGGGTCGACCGAGTACAGCTGCGCGCTGGGGCCCGGCCGGCCCTCGCTGGTGCCGGTGACCCGGACCAGTCCCGCCGACTCCAGACGGGCCAGCAGCTGGGAGGCGGTCGGCTTGGAGAGGCCGGTGAGCTTTCCGATCCGGGTGCGCGACAGCGGGCCGTGCTCCAGCAGCAGGTCCAGTGCGGCGCGGTCGTTCATGGCGCGCAGGACGCGCGGGGTGCCCGGCGTACCGGCGGTTCCTGCCATGGGGTCGACACCTGCCTTTCCGACTGCCCAGCTTCCCAGTGACCTGGGCGGGAAGTCCACCCGGGTGATCGTCGGGCGGGGTACGCCGTCGATCACCGATGATCACTGTTAGGAAAGTTTCCTATTGGGTGGGAGGAACGTAAGCCCAGGACGAAGGGGGCGTCAATAGACACCGCCCCCGAGGCAACAGACTCGTTACCTCGGGGGTGGTGGGGTGGACCTGGCCAGAGGGCTTACAGTCACTGCTCTCCGGGCCTCGGCGATCTTCGCCGAGGCCTCCGGTGACGAACAAGGCAAGGGGAGAGCGGCATGAGACGACGTCGGCGCGGTCACGTTCCACCCCGTGCTCGTGCGTAACGTCGTGCCCCTGGTCGACACGAGCGACGGCAGCGTGCCCGCGCACCGCGTCCTCGCCGCCCTCGCCAAGCAGGTCGTCGAGGCGAGCTTCACCGCCACCTGCCCCGGCCATGACGTGTACGGCAGCGTGACGACGTGGTTCGGCAGCTACGGCGACTCCGTGGCCTGCGGAGTGGACCCCGGCGACGACGCCTGGGTCCAGGAGGCGTACCGACTGACGTGCGGCCGGCTCAGTCGGTGAGGAACGGGGTCGTGTCCAGAGTGGGGTAGGGGGCCGGGAGGGGGAGCGGGTCGCCGAGGCCGACCTTGTGGTCGGTGTTGTAGTAGGCCTCGGTGGGATCGTCGCCGGGGAGGACGGGGTCGGTGTAGCAGTGGGCCGTCTTGGCGTGGCGGTTGATGAGGACATAGACGGGGATGCCAGCGGCGGCGTACGTGCGGAGCTTGGGGCCGGTGTCGGTCTCGTGGTTGGTGGAGGTGACTTCGCCCACGAGGGCGATCATGTCGATGGGATACCAGCCCTTGTTGGCTCTGCAATACGACTCGTCGAGTTCGGTCGGGTTGTGGCGGCAGACATAGAAGTCCGGCACGACCAAAGCCATCGTCCGACCATCTGGGTGAGGCACTCGGAAACCGTCGTTCACGCCGGCCGTGTCGAGTCCGGCCAGGTGGAACTGGACGATGAGCTTCACGGCACCTGCGTTGTGTTGATGCTCCGGTTGAGGTGGCAAGTAGCCCGTCCCCTCGATGTACTCCGCTCGAATCGGCATCGGTGACGCTGCCTTTTCGAATGCGTTCAACAAGTCGATGGGGTCCACTTGCGGCATGACCAGCTCCATGATCGGTTCCGCGCTCATTGCTGGGTCTCCTTAACGGATTGATGCCAGGCTAAGCCCGCCCTGGGTGCCCCGGCAGAACGATGGGGCACCCAGCGCCCGCGCGGCGCCCGATGCCCCAACCGTTCACTCGAACGAGTGTGCTGAAACCGTTCCCCTGCTTCGGTCCCTCTACTTCGTCGGCGGTACCGCCCGCTGCGGAGCGATCGGTGTCGCCGCCATCGACTGCGGGGAGTCCGCGTTGGAGAACGCCGACGGGGCCGCGACCGCCGCCGTCGGGTCGGGGGCCTCGTCCGCCACCACGGCCGTCTCGCCGCCCACGATGCGGATCTGCGCCGCGTCGAAGGCACGCTTGATGCGCCAGCGGAGCTCGCGCTCGACGGTCACCGACTTGCCGGGCATGGTCTTGGCCGAGACACGGACCACCATCGAGTCGATCAGGACGGAGTCCAGACCCAGGACCTCGATCGGGCCCCACAGGAGCTCGTTCCAGGGCTCCTCCTTGCTCATCTGCTCGGCGACCTCGTCGAGGGTGGCCTTCACCCGGTCCAGGTCCTCGGAGGACCGCACCGTCACGTCCACGCCGGCCGTCGCCCAGCCCTGGGACAGGTTGCCGATGCGCTTGACCTCGCCGTTGCGGACGTACCAGATCTCGCCGTTGGCGCCGCGCAGCTTGGTCACCCGCAGGCCGACCTCGACGACCTCGCCCGAGGCGACGCCCGCGTCGATCTGGTCGCCGACGCCGTACTGGTCCTCAAGGATCATGAACACGCCGGAGAGGAAGTCGGTGACCAGGTTGCGGGCGCCGAAACCGATCGCCACACCCGCCACACCGGCGGACGCCAGCAGCGGGGCCAGGTTGATCTGGAACGTGGCCAGGACCATCAGCGCGGCCGTGCCGAGGATCACGAACGAGGCAACCGACCTGAGCACCGAGCCGATCGCCTGCGAGCGCTGGCGACGCCGCTCCACATTGACCAGCAGACCGCCGAGGGCCGTGCCGTCCATCGTCTGGACGGTCCGGTTCATCCGGTCGATCAGCTTGGTGATGGCCCGCAGCACCACCTTTCTCAGGACCGCCGCGATCACCAGGATCAGCAGGACCCTGAGTCCGATGGCGAGCCACGTCGACCAGTTCTGCTCGACCCAGCCGGCGGCGTTGGTCGCGCTCTCCTGGGCGTCCTGGAGCGTGGGGACCGTCGGGGTCGTCGACTCTCCGGGAGTCGGCGACGGCGACGAACCGGCGGCCAGTAGGACGGCGGGCAAGGACACGGCAGGTACCTCCTGGTGCTGCACTGTCCCGTCCGACGCGGCGGTCAAGGTCGTCAAGGTCGTCAAGGTCACGGAAAGGACACCGGACGGGCAGAGTCACCACACTAACGGGGCATCGTGTGTGCGAGCGCCGCTTACGAAAAGGAGAGACCGTGCTCACCTGCGCTTGAACAGGTCTTGATCCTGGGGATGAAGCAGGTGTGGTCGAAAACACTCCCAGCCCGTTACCGGGACATGGTGGCGCTTCCACCAGGCATGAGGGGAGACTGGCTGCAGATCGTCCCGGCGCGAGCCACGCGCCGCCGACGCCCAAGGAGGCACCCGTGCCGCATGTCCTGGTTCTCAACGCGTCGTACGAGCCCCTTGGCGTCGTACCGCTCCGCCGCGCGCTCGTCCTCGTCCTCGAGAACAAGGCAGTCTGTCTCGAGGAGTCCGGCGCCTTCATGCACAGCGCAACCGTCACCGTCCCCGCACCCAGCGTGGTCCGGCTCAAGCGATTCGTACGGGTTCCCTACCGGGGGCCCGTTCCTCTCACCCGGCGGGCGCTGTTCGCCCGGGACGGGGGCCGGTGCATGTACTGCGGTGGCGTCGCAACCAGCGTCGACCACGTCATCCCGCGCAGTCGCGGGGGCAAACACGTCTGGGACAACGTGGTGGCGTCCTGCCGCCGCTGCAACCACGTGAAGGCCGACCGACATCTCTTCGAGATCGGCTGGCGGCTGCGCCACAAGCCGGCTCCACCCACCGGCCTGGCCTGGCGCATCATCGGCACCGGCCATAGGGACCCGCGCTGGCTGCCGTACTTGCAGCCGTACGGCGCGGACGACGCCATGGCCCGGATCGACGGCATTTCCGCCTGACGACCCGGGCCTTCGCGTACCCGGGGCACGCATGTGCTCCGGTCCCGGGGGTCCCCTGTGCCCCCGGGACCGGACACCTATGCGGCGATCACGCGTAGCGCAGCTGCGCGGGGTGCGCCGAGCGGCGCAGCAGCGGGAGCGAGGTGGCCGCCGCCAGCAGACAGCACGCGTACACGCCCACCGGGACCAGCAGCGCGGTGTACGGCACGATCTGGGTGACGTACTCGTCGGCCAGCGAGCCGTACCAGATGCCGATGGCCATGCCGCCCGCGCCGGCCAGCGCGACCGCGGGGGCCAGTGGCAGCGCGGTCTCCAGGAGCAGCGCCCGGCCGAGCACCGCCCGCGGCACTCCGGCGGCGACCTGGGCGGCCAGTCCGCGGCGGCGGTCGGCCAGGGACTCGGCGGTACCGACGGCGAGGCCGGACACGGTGATCGCGAGGGCGACGAGGATCGCCGCGCCGGCCAGGTCGACGCCCGTCGTGTAGAAGGACATGCGCATACCGAGGTGGCCTTCGCGCGCCATGTGGTGCAGATCGGCGAGGAACGCCCGGCGGAAGCCGACGAAGCCCGTGCCGACGATCGTGACCAGCAGCACCGCCGCATGCGTACGGGCCGCCGCCCACGGGTCGTCGCGCAGCCGTTCCGCCGCGATCAGCGTGGCCGCGGAACGGGCCCGGCCCGCCAGCAGCCGTCCGACCAGCCCGGCCGTGCCCCCGGCCAGCCACACCGTGCCCGCGCCGACCACGAGGACCAGCCCGAGCACCGTCAGCGGGATCTGCCCGCGATCACTGCTGGATGTGTTCATGGCGGCCCACAGTGCCAACAGCAGCACGACCAGTACCCCGCCCACGAACAGGAGACCCGGCCCCCGCCCGCTGCTCGGCCGCACCCGCCGTACCCACCCGAGCGGCGAGGCCACCACCCGGCGCAGCGCCAGCGCGCCGGCCGCCGCGCCCAGCACCGGCACACCGAGGGCGATCAGCGCCATCCCGGCCCAGGTGTAGACGCTCGGGCCGGCCCACAGACCCAGCAGCACCGGGACCGCGACAGCGGTGGACAGGGCCGAGCCCAGCAGACAGGCCGGGCCCGTCTCCAGCGCGGCGATCCGGCGCACCTGGGCCGGAGTTGCCCCGGCGAGCCGCAGACCGGCCAGCCGCCGGTCCCGGTGCACGGCGCCGATCCGGGCGCACTGACCGAGGAAGCCCAGCACCGGCACCAGCAGGAGCAGCAGACCGACGATCACGCCCGAGCGCTCACCGGGGTTGTCCAGCAGACCGCCGGCGAAGGAGAAGTGGTGGTGCCCGCGCACCGAGGCCAGCGCCACCGCCGCGAGGGCGAACCCCGTGGCGAGCGCCGCCCCCACCGCGGTGAGCGCGAGCCGCCACCACTCGCGCCGGTCGGACCCCCGGGTCAGCTGCCAGGCGAGACGGACGTCCGCGGCGATCACGCGGCCACCCCCAGCGGCGCCACGATCCCGTCGCTCAGCCGCACCTCGCGGTCCGCGTACGCCGCCACCTGCGCGTCGTGCGTGATCAGCAGCACCGCCGTGCCCGACTCGCGGGCCGTGTGCACCAGGGCCGTCATCACCTGCTCGCCCGCCAGCGAGTCCAGCGCCCCCGTCGGCTCGTCCGCGAAGACCACCTTCGGGTCCGTCACCAGCGCCCGGGCCAGCGCGACCCGCTGCGCCTGGCCGCCGCTCATCTCACCCGGCCGCAACTCCTCCTGCCCGCGCACCCCGAACCGCTCCAGCCACTCGCCCGCCCGCGCCCGCGCCTCGGTGCGCACCGCTCCGGCCAGCATCAGCGGCAGCGCCACGTTGTCGGCGGCGGTCAGCTCCGGGATCAGCTGCCCGAACTGGAAGACCACGCCGAAGTCGGAGCGCCGCAGCTCGCTCAGCCGCTTCTCCGGCAACTGGTCGAGGCGCAGCCCCGCGTAGGCCACCGACCCCTGGTCCGGGCGCACGAGGCCCGCCAGGCAGTGCAACAGCGTGGACTTGCCACTGCCGCTGGCGCCGGTCACGGCGAGTATCTCGCCGGGGTGCAGTTCGACCGAGGCACCGCGCAGCGCCTGCGTCCTGCCGTGCGCCTTGACGAGGTCCCGGGCCGCCAGAAGCGGCGCCGAGGCCTCCCCCTTGTTGCTCATGCTGCGTCGACCTCCGCGGTCAGAGTGGTCAGCCGGGCCGCCGTGGTGTTCATCCAACGGAGGTCGGCGTCTAGGTGGTTGAGGGCGTAGTCCGCCGAGAGAACGGTCGCCAGATCGGCGGTGCCGGCGGTCTTGAGGGTCGTCAGTTCCCGCATCCGCTCCATGTGCGCGGCGCGCTGGGCGCGGAGGTAGGCGGCCGGGTCGCCGCCCGCGAGGATCGACACGACGACCTTGGCGAAGATCTCGTTCGCCACGAAGGGTGCCGGCGGGGCGATCTCCCGTGCCCACTGGGCCAGTTCGTGCGCACCGGAGTCCGTCGAGCGGTACAGCGTCCGCTCCGGTCCGCCGTCGGCGTCGGTGCCGTCGACCTCCGCGAGACCGTCGCGTACCAGGCGTTGCAGGGTCGTGTAGACCTGCCCGTAGGCCAGCGGACGGGCCTGCGGGAAGCGTTCGTCGTGGCGTCGCTTGAGGTCGTAGCCATGGCTCGGCCCCGCCTCCAGCAGCCCCAGAAGGATGTGCCGGGTGCTCATGGAGATCAGTATGCACTGGATACATGTACTGAGTGAATAGTGGCCCCACTCGTCTGGCGCTCATCCGCGCTCCACCGGCTGTCGAGAGTGCGTTCCCGCCCGCTGGGTAGGCCTGCCCATATCCGGCAGACGCCGTAGTGCCCGACGTACCGACAAGACAGTGCCCGACGTACCGACAAGGAGGCCCCCGTGGCCGCACCGGCTCACACCCCGATCCCGGCCCAGTTCAAACCCGTGGCGGAGCCGTCCGCCGAACCCGAGGACCCCCACTTCTGTGTCTTCAGCGCGGAGGGCGCCTTCGCCGAGGTCCCGCTGACCAGCGAGCCTCCGCTGCCCGACGCCGAGCCCCTGACCAGCGAGCCGCCCCTCGCCGACGCCGCCCCGCTGACCAGCGAGTCCGACGCGACCGCGGACTGCTACGCCCCGGGGTTGTAGATGACCGCGCCCGGGCCCCTCGACGAGGAGCTGTCCCGGCTCGCCGGCCTGCACGGCGTCGCCACCTCCTACAGCCCGTCCCCGGACCGTACGGTCGCCGCCTCCGCCACCGCCGTCGTCGCCGCCCTGGCCGCGCTCGGCGTCGACGCAAGCACCCCGGAGGCCGCCCGCTCCGCCCTCGCCGCCCGCGAGAGCGAACTGCGCGAGCGACTGCTGCCGCCCACGGTGGTCCACTGGACCGGCACCCCGGGCGAGGACCTCGTCACCCCCGGCGAAGACCCCGACACTCCCGGCGAAGACCCCGCCGCCCTCGCCGCGCTCCCGCCCGGCACCCGGCTGCGCATCGAGACCGAACAGGGTGAGACCCTCAGCTCCGCCGGGTCACTCCCGGCCGGCGTCCACCACGTGAGCGCCACCGCCCCCGACGGACGCAGCGCCGAGACCCATCTGATCGTCGCCCCGGCCCGGCTGCCCGCGCCCCCCGGACGCTCGTACGGGCTCCTCGTCCAGCTCTACTCCCTCCTGTCCAGGCGCTCCTGGGGCATGGGCGATCTCGGCGACCTGGCCGAGCTGGCCGCCTGGGCCGGACGCACCGCCGGCGCCGGATTCGTGCAGGTCAACCCGTTGCACGCGGCCGTACTCGGCACCCCCACCGATCCCTCGCCCTACCGGCCCTCCTCGCGCCGCTTCCCCGACCCGGTGCACCTGCGGGTGGAGAACGTCCCCGAATTCGCGTACGTCGCCGACCACGAGCGGGTCCACGCCCTGCTGGAACGGGCGGAACGGCTGCGCGCCGCGGTGCTGGACAAGGGCGCGCTGATCGACCGGGACGCGGTGTGGGAGCTCAAGCGGGAGGCGCTGGAGCTGGTGCGGGACGTGCCCCTGGGGCCTGGACGGCAGGCCGCCTACGCCGACTTCCTCGCCGGGGAGGGACAGGCGCTGGAGGACCACGCCACCTGGTGCGCGCTCGCCGAGGCGCACGGCTCCGACTGGCACCGCTGGCCGGCCGAGCTGCGCGACCCCCGCTCGCCCGCGGTCATACGCGCCCGCACCGAGCTGATGGACCGCGTCGACTTCCACTCCTGGCTCGCCTGGCTCACCGACGCCCAGCTCACCGACGCCCAGCGCGCCGCGCGCGAGGCGGGCATGCCCGTCGGGATCGTGCACGATCTCGCGGTCGGCGTGCACCCCACGGGCGCCGACGCCTGGGCCCAGCAGGAGTACTTCGCCGCCGGGATGTCGGCGGGCGCCCCGCCCGACGCCTTCAACGCCCGCGGCCAGGACTGGGGCCTGCCGCCCTGGCGGCCGGACCGCCTGGCCGCCTCCGGCCACGCCCCCTACCGCCGCCTCCTGCGCGCCCTGTTCCGCTACGCCGGCGCCCTGCGCATCGACCACGTCATGGGCCTGTTCCGGCTGTGGTGGGTGCCCGAGGGGCAGCCACCGACCGAGGGCACGTACGTCCGTTACGACGCCGAGGCCATGCTCGCCCTCCTCGCCCTGGAGGCCTCCCGGGCCGGGGCCGTGGTGATCGGTGAGGACCTGGGCACCGTGGAGCCGGGCGTGCGCGAGACGCTCCAGCGGCGCGGGGTGCTCGGCACGTCCGTGCTCTGGTTCGAACGGGACTGGGAGGGCGACGGACACCCCCTGCCGCCCGCCCGCTGGCGTGCCGACTGCCTGGCCACCGCCACCACCCACGACCTGCCGTCCACCGCCGCCCGCCTCACCGGCGAACACGTCGAACTCCGCGATCGCCTCGGCCTGTTGACCCGGCCGCTGGAGGAGGAACGCGCGGCGGCCGCGGCCGACACCGCGGAGTGGCTGGCCCTGCTCACCCGGCTCGGCCTGCTCCAGGGCACGGCCGGAGGCCACTCGCCGGCCGCCGAGGAGGCGGAGATCCAGGCCGTCCACCGCTTTCTGCTGCGCACCCCCGCCCGCATGATCGGCGTCTGGCTCCCGGACGGCGTCGGCGACCGCCGCCCGCAGAACCTCCCCGGCACCTGGGACCAGTACCCGAACTGGCGCCTGCCCGTCGCCGATGCCGAGGGCCGCCCGGTGACCCTGGAGGAGCTGACCGCCTCACCACGGCTGCACGCGCTCCTTGAGGTGCTGCGGGACGGGCGGTGAAGACGGGCGCCGGGGGTGGCGGTGAAGGCCGGCGAGGGGCCGCGCGCCCGCGTAGGGCACCCCGGGCGCGCGCCCCGTTCGGGCGTTCGCTACTTTGGCACTGTGGACAAGAAGAACGCCCTGCGCGCCGGCGCCCTGGCTGCCGGTACGACGCTGATGATGCTGCTCATGTCGTCCCCCGCGCTCGCGCTCACGCGCGACGACGGTGACGACCCCGGTCAGGGCCTGAGCGTCATCGAGACGCTGGGCCTCTATGTCGTGACCCCGCTCGTGCTGTTCGCCGTCATCACCGGTCTGGTGATGATCCTGGACAAGTCCAAGTACCGCGTGAGCAAGTCCGAGGCGAAGGCCTGAGCCGAAGCCGACCTGCACGCCGAGGGCGCCGTCCTCCCGCCAGTTTCGCGGTGAGGCCGGCGCCCTCGGCGTGTCCGTGCTCGTGTCCGTGTCCGCGTTCGTGTCCGGGCCCGTCCCTCAGGGGCTGGGCGCCGTGAGATACCGCTGCACCGTGGGCGCGAGCCACGCCACGATCTCCTCCCGGACCAGCGCCACGGCCGGCGGGAGACGCAACACATAGCGGGTGAGCGCCAGTCCGAGCAGCTGCGCGGCGCACAGCGCGGCCCGCGTCGGGACCTGCTCGGGGTCGGGACACACCTGCCGGGCCACCGGCAGCAGCTGGTCGCGGAAGATGCCCTGCATGCGCTCGGCCCCCGCCTGATTGGTGGCGCCGACCCGCAGCATCGCCGTGAGCTCCTCGTTCTCCTCCCACAGCGCGAGGAAGTGGCCCACGAGCGCCCGGCCGACCTCGTCGCGCTCCACCGCCATCAGGTCGGGAAGCCGCAGATCGAGCGCGACGGCCGCCGCGAAGAGACCGTCCTTGTTGCCGAAGTACCGCATCACCATCGACGGGTCGATGTGCGCGTCCTTGGCGATCGCGCGGATGGTGGCGCGCTCATAGCCGTCGGCGGCGAAGCGCTCGCGTGCGGCGGCCAGGATCGCGTTGCGGGTGGCCTCGGAGCGGCGCGCTCCGCTGGGGGAGCCGGAGCCGACGGGGCCCGTGTTGCTCGCAGTCATGTCAACGATCGTAGGCCAACATGCGTAGGCCAACAAGTGTTGACGCCTCCATGCCTCAGTCGTAGTGTTGCCAACAAGCGTTGACCAACAAGCGTTGGCCAGCGAACGTTGACCAACAGGTGTTGGCACCCCAGGAGGCCCCCATGAACGGCACGACTGGCACCACCCGCAACCCGAACCCGAACCCGAACCCGAACCTGAACCTGAGCCCGCGTCCGCTCCCGCGTCCGCGCCCCGTCATCGTCGTGGGCTCCGGCCCCACCGGCCTCCTCCTGGCCGGCGACCTCGCCACCGCGGGCGTTCCCGTCACGCTCCTCGAAAGGCGCCCGCACAAGATCAGCAACCTCTCCCGGGCCTTCGTCCTGCACGCCCGCACCCTGGAACAACTCGACGCCCGCGGCCTCGCCGACGACCTGGAGGCCGTCGGGCAGCCCCTCGACCGCCTCCGCCTCTTCGGCCGCCTCACCATCGACCTCGACCCGCTCCCCTCCCGCTTCAACCACCTCCTCGTCCTCCCGCAGTACGAGGTGGAGAAGGTGCTGGAGCGGCGCGCGGTGGAGGCGGGGGTGGACTTCCGTCACGAGACCGAGCTGACCGGGCTGGTCCAGGACGCGGACGGCGTCACCGTCGAGGTCCGCGGTCCCGGTGGTGAGGCCGAGAGCCTGCGGGCCGCCTATGTCGTCGGCACCGACGGCATGCGCAGCGCCGTGCGCGACGCGATCGGGCTGCCCTTCCCCGGCAGGTCGGTGATCCGTTCCGTCGTCCTCGCCGACGTCCTGCTCGCCGAGAAGCCGGACACCCTGCTCACCGTGAACGCCGCCGGTGACGCCTTCGCCTTCATCGCCCCCTTCGGCGACGGCTACTACCGTGTCATCGGCTGGCACCGCCGCCGCAACGTCGCCGACAGCGAGCCGCTCGACCTCGACGAGGTCAAGGAGATCACCCGGCTCGCCCTGGGCCGTGACTTCGGGATGCACGACGCCCGCTGGATGTCCCGCTTCCACAGCGACGAGCGCCAGGCGCCCGCCTATCGGGTCGGCCGTGTCTTCCTGGCCGGCGACGCCGCGCATGTGCACACCCCGGCCGGCGGCCAGGGCATGAACACCGGTCTGCAGGACGCGGCCAACCTGGGCTGGAAGCTGGCCGCGGTCGTCAACCACCACGCGGACCCGGCGCTGCTCGACACCTACCAGGCCGAGCGCCACCCCGTCGGCAGGTCCGTGCTCCGCAGCAGCGGCGGCATCGTCCGCCTCGCCATGGCCAAGCGCCCCTGGACCCTGGCGCTGCGTGCCGCCCTCACCGCGTTCCTCGGCGCGGTCGCACCCGCCCGTCGCAAGGCGGTCGGCCAGATCACCGGCATCGGCTACCGCTACCCGGCCCCCCGCGGCTCCCACCGCCTCACCGGCACGCGCGTCCCCGACACCGCCCTCGCCGACGGCGGCCGCCTCTACGAGGCACTGCGCGGCGGGCGGTTCGTACTGATCACCCCGGAGGCGTCTGAGGGCGGACAGGGTGGCCCGGGCCGCGCGGAGAGGCTGACCGTGGCGCGCTGGGCGAGTGACCGTCGTACGGCCCTGCTGGTGCGCCCCGACGGATACGTGGCTTGGGCGGCCGACGCGCCCGACCCGGCCGCCGTGGAGGCCGCGCTGGCCGCCCACGTCGGGTGACCCGGGCCCTGCCGGACCTAGGGCTGTGTCTTCGTGGTCCCCGCCAGCAACTCCCTCAGCAGGTCGGCCAGTTGGCCGGCCTGTTCGTCGTTCAGGGCGGACAGCGCGTCCGACTGTTCCGCGAGGCCCGCGCCGACCGCCTCGTCGATGAGCCGCAGACCCTCCTCGGTCAGCGTCACCTGGAGACCGCGCCGGTCGTGCGGGTCCGGGGAGCGGCGCAGCAGCCCGGCCCGCTCCAGCTTGTCGAGGCGTCCGGTCATCCCGCCCGTGGTGAGCATCAGCGTGGCCGAGAGCCGGCGCGGGGGGAGGGTGTAGGGCTCGCCGGAGCGGCGCAGGGTGGCCAGGACGTCGAACTCGCCGCGGGAGATCCCGAACCGCGAGTACGCCTTCTCCATCCGGTCGCTCATGGCGCGCGAGAGCCGGAAGATCCGGCCGAAGACCTCCATCGCGGCGGTGTCGAGGTCGGGGCGTACGACCGCCCACTGGTCGATGATCGCGTCGACGGGGTCCCTGTGCTGTGGCATGCGCAGAGTATCCGCCGGGTTACGGTCGCACGCAAGAAACTGGCTTGACGCTAAGTTGCTTAGCGCTAAGCTATTCACCGTCGACCTACTCCGAAGGGGTCCGCCATGGCCGTGAACCGCTCCGCCCTCATAGCCCTCACCGCCCTCGCCCCCGTCTCCTGGGGCACCACCTACGCGGTCACCACCGAGTTCCTGCCGCCCGACCGCCCCCTGTTCACCGGCCTGATGCGGGCGCTCCCCGCGGGACTGCTCCTCCTCGCGCTCGCCCGCGTGCTGCCGAGCGGCGCCTGGTGGTGGAAGGCCGCGGTCCTCGGCGCGCTGAACATCGGCGCCTTCTTCCCCCTTCTCTTCCTGTCGGCGTACCGGCTGCCCGGCGGTATGGCGGCCGTCGTCGGCTCGGCCGGGCCGCTGTTCGTCGTCGGCCTCTCGGCGCCGCTGCTCGGGCAGCGGCCGACCGCACGCACCCTGCTCACCGGCGTCGCGGCCGCGTTCGGCGTCAGCCTGGTCGTGCTCAAGGCGGCCGGAGCGCTCGACCTCGTGGGCGTGCTCGCGGCCCTCGCCTCCACCGCCTCCATGTCCACCGGCACCGTCCTGACCAAGCGCTGGGGCCGCCCCGACGGTGTCGGCCCCCTCGCCCTGACCGGCTGGCAGCTCACCGCGGGCGGGCTGCTCATCGCCCCGCTCGCCCTCCTCGTCGAGGGCGCCCCGCCCGCCCTGGACGGCCGGGCCGTCGGCGGCTACCTCTACCTCGCACTGGCCAACACGGCGGTGGCGTACTGGCTCTGGTTCCGCGGCATGGGCCGCCTCACCGCCACCCAGGTCACCTTCCTCGGCCCCCTCTCCCCGCTGACCGCCGCCGTCATCGGCTGGGCGGCGCTGGGCCAGGCCCTCACACCTGTCCAACTGGCGGGCATGGCCCTGGCGTTCGGGGCGACGATCGCGGGACAGCTCGGCGCGGACGGCGGTGGCCGACGCGTACGGCGCCTCGGCACGGCGGCGGGGAACGGCATCGCGGAACGGGGCCCGCGCGCCACCTCGGCCCGGCGGTAGCGTCCCCGGCACGTTCGCCGACGTCACCGGCGGGCCGGTCCCGCGCCGAGCACGAGTGAGGGGCGCCCGGTGGATCACCGGGCGCCCCTCGTCACCGTACGGACTAGGCGGCCGCCGCGTCCGCCGCCTGTGCCTTCAGGGCCCGCTCCACGCCCGAGCGGGACTCCGAGACGAGGCGGCGCAGGGCCGCGTTGGGCTCGGCCGAGGCGAGCCAGGCGTCCGTCCTGGCGAGGGTCTCCTCGGACACCTGGATCGACGGGTACAGGCCGATCACGATCTGCTGCGCGATCTCGTGCGAACGGGAGTCCCAGATGTCCTTCAGGACCTCGAAGAACTTCTCCGTGTACGGCGCCAGCAGCTCGCGCTGATCGGTCTGGACGAAGCCGCCGATCACGGCCTCCTGCACGGCGTTGGGGAGCTTGTCGGACTCGATGACCGACGCCCACGCCTCCGCCTTGGCCTCGGGCGTCGGGCGGGCCGCGCGCGAGGTGGCCGCGTGCCGCTCACCGGCCGCGGTCCTGTCCCGCTCGTACTCGCCCGCGATCTCCGTCTCGTCGAACCGGCCCACCGCGGCCAGACGCTCCACGAACGCCCAGCGCAGCTCCGTGTCGACGACCAGGCCCTCGATCGTCTGGGTGCCGTCCAGCAGACCTTCGAGAAGGTCCAGCTGCTCCGGCGTACGGGCGGTCGCGGCGAACGCCCGGGCCCAGGCCAGCTGGTGGTCGCTGCCCGGCGCGGCGGAGCGCAGATGGGCCAGCGTGGCGTCCGTCCAGCGGGTGAGCAGGGCCTCGCGGGCGGCCGGGTCGGCGTACAGCTCGATGGCCAGCTTCACCTGGCGCTGCAGCGACTGCACCACGCCGATGTCGGACTCCTTGCCGATGCCCGACAGCACCAGCGACAGATAGTCGCGGGTGGCGAGCTCGGCGTCCCGGGTCATGTCCCAGGCCGACGCCCAGCACAGGGCGCGGGGCAGGGAGGACTCGAAGTCGCCGAGGTGCTCGGTCACGAAGGCCAGGGACTTCTCGTCCAGGCGGACCTTGGCGTACGACAGGTCGTCGTCGTTGAGCAGGACCACGTCCGGGCGGCGCCGACCGGCCAGCTGCGGTACGGCGGTCAGCTCGCCGTCCACGTCCAGCTCGACACGCTCGTCACGGACCAGCTTGCCGCTCTCGCCGTCGAGCTCGTACAGACCGACCGCGATCCGGTGCGGGCGCAGGGTCGGCTCACCCTTGGCGCCGGCGGGCAGGGCCGGGGCCTCCTGGCGGATGGCGAAGGAGGTGATGACACCCTCGGCGTCCGTCTCGATCTCCGGGCGCAGGACGTTGATGCCGGCCGTCTCCAGCCATTTCCTCGACCAGGTCTTCAGATCGCGCCCGGAGGTCTCCTCCAGCGCGCCCAGCAGGTCGGACAGGCGCGTGTTGCCGTACGCGTGGGCCTTGAAATAGGCCTGCACGCCCTTGAAGAACTCGTCCATGCCGACGTACGCGACGAGCTGCTTGAGGACGGACGCGCCCTTGGCGTAAGTGATGCCGTCGAAGTTGACGAGCACGTCGTCGAGGTCGTTGATCTCGGCCATGATCGGGTGGGTGGACGGCAGCTGGTCCTGCCGGTAGGCCCACGTCTTCATGGAGTTGGCGAACGTCGTCCACGCGTGCGGCCAGCGCGACCCGGGGGCGTAGGCCTGGCAGGCGATGGAGGTGTAGGTGGCGAACGACTCGTTCAGCCACAGGTCGTTCCACCACTCCATGGTGACCAGGTCGCCGAACCACATGTGGGCCAGCTCGTGCAGGATCGTCTCCGCACGCACCTCGTACGCCGCGTCGGTCACCTTGGACCGGAAGACGTACTGGTCGCGGATGGTCACCGCGCCCGCGTTCTCCATCGCGCCCGCGTTGAACTCCGGCACGAAGAGCTGGTCGTACTCCTTGAACGGGTACGCGTAGTCGAACTTCTCCTGGAACCAGTCGAAGCCCTGCCGGGTCACCTCGAAGATCGCGTCCGAGTCGAGGAACTCGGCGAGCGAGGGACGGCAGTAGATGCCCAGCGGCACCGACTGGCCGTCCTTCTCGTACACGCTGTGCACCGAGTGGTACGGCCCGACGATCAGCGCGGTGATGTACGACGAGATGCGCGGCGTCGGCTCGAAGACCCAGAGGTCGTCCTTGGGCTCGGGCGTCGGCGAGTTGGAAATGACCGTCCAGCCAGTCGGTGCCTTCACCGTGAACTGGAAGGTGGCCTTGAGGTCCGGCTGCTCGAAGGAGGCGAAGACCCGGCGGGCGTCGGGCACCTCGAACTGGGTGTAGAGGTAGGCCTGCTCGTCCACCGGGTCGACGAAGCGGTGCAGGCCCTCGCCGGTGTTGGTGTACGCGCAGTCGGCGACGACACGGAGGACGTTGCGGCCCTCCAGGAGGCCCGGCAGGGCGATCCGCGAGTCCTTGAAGACCTGGTCGGGGTCGAGCGGGTCGCCGTTGAGGGTCACCTCGTGGACCGTCGGGGCCACCAGGTCGATGAAGGATTCGACACCGGTTTCGGTGACGTCGAAGCGCACCGTGGTCACGGACCTGTAGGTGCCGCCCTCCTGCGCGCCGGAGAGGTCGAGATCGATCTCGTACGAGTCAACGGTCAGCAGCTTCGCCCGCTGCTGCGCCTCATCGCGAGTCAGGTTTGTGCCAGGCACGCGGTCATCTCCTCGTTATGTGTGGGTTGCGCCATCCTTCCATGGGACCCGCGCGGAACGCGATGTCCGGATCCCGCCGGTCGGCGGGGCCCGATCGCGCCAGCCTGGGCACATGACGACGTACACCGCACGACCCATCGACCCGCCGGTCCTGAAGGAGCTGCGTTCCACTGACGACGCGGGACGCGAGACGGTTCCCGTGACGGACGAGGAGGGTGGTGCTCCGCTGCGCTGCTGTCTGCGCCGGAGCGTCCCGGGCGAGAGCATTGCCCTCGTCTCCTACGCGCCCCTGCGCCGCTGGGCGGCCGGGACCGGTGCCGATCCGGGTGCCTACGACGAGCAGGGTCCCGTGTTCATCCACGCGGAGGAGTGCCGGGGGCCGGAGGGTGACGGACTGCCCTTCTCGAACGCGCACCGGACCGTCCGCCGCTACTCGGCCGAGGGACACATCCTGGGCGGGCGGCTGGTGGAGCGTGCCGAGGACCTCGCCGCCGCCCTCCAGAACGCGTTCGACGACCCGGATGTGGCGCTCGTCCACGTCCGGGCCGTCGAGTACGGATGTTTCCTCTACGAGGTGCGCAGGGCCTAGCCGCGCAGCTCCGCCGCCACCAGTTCCGCGATCTGGACGGCGTTCAGGGCCGCGCCCTTGCGGAGGTTGTCGTTGGAGATGAACAGGGCCAGGCCGTGCTCGACGGTCTCGTCGCGGCGGATGCGGCCGACGTACGAGGGGTCCTTGCCGGCCGCCTGGAGGGGGGTGGGGATGTCGGTGAGGACGACACCCGGCGCGTCGGCGAGCAGCTCGGCCGCCCGCTCCGGGGCGATCGGACGGGCGAAACGGGCGTTGACCTGCAGCGAGTGGCCGGAGAAGACCGGGACGCGCACACAGGTGCCGGAGACCTTGAGGGCCGGGATCTCCAGGATCTTGCGGGACTCGCTGCGGAGCTTCTGCTCCTCGTCGGTCTCGTTCAGGCCGTCGTCGACGAGGTTGCCCGCGAAGGGGAGCACGTTGAAGGCGATGGGGCGCTTGTAGACGCCCGGCTCCGGGAAGTCCACCGCCTCGCCGTCGTGGGTCAGCTTGTCCGCCTCGGCGATCACCTTCTGCGCCTGCCCGTGCAGCTCCGCCACACCCGCGAGCCCGGACCCGGACACCGCCTGGTAGGTGGCGACGACCAGCGCCTCCAGGCCCGCCTCGGCATGCAGCGGCTTCAGCACCGGCATCGCGGCCATCGTGGTGCAGTTCGGGTTGGCGATGATGCCCTTGGGCCGGTCGGCGATCGCGTGCGGGTTCACCTCGGAGACCACCAGCGGCACCTGGGGGTCCTTGCGCCACGCGGAGGAGTTGTCGATCACCACGGCACCCTGGGAGGCGACCTTCTCGGCCAGCGCCTTGGAGGTCGCGCCGCCCGCCGAGAAGAGGACGATGTCCAGGCCGGTGTAGTCGGCGGTCGCCGCGTCCTCCACCGTCACACCGTCGAGGACCGTGCCGGCCGAGCGGGCCGAGGCGAACAGCCGCAGCTCGTCCAGCGGGAAGTCACGCTCCGTGAGGATCCTGCGCATGACCGTGCCGACCTGACCGGTGGCTCCGACGATTCCGACCCTCACTGCGACTCCTTCACATGGCTTGCGGGTGCCCCCTGCGTGGCCGGGGCCTTTCCATCATGCGTCTCACCCCGGCCCACGTGTCCAATCCTTTGCCCGAGGAATGGGACGGGTCTCACGTCAGCCGCGCAGCTCGATGCTCCACTTGCCGGACGTCCTGATCTGGAGGAATCCTCCCGGAACGCGCTGCAGACCGGAAGCCGTGCTGATCCGGCGCACCGGTTCCAGGCGTTCGTCCAGTTGCCAGAGCACCACCAGGTCCAGCATCCCGCGCGGCTCGTGCTTGACCATCACCTCGGCCTCGGGCCCGGTGTGACGTACGACTCCATAGCCCTGGCCCTCCACGAGCTTGCCGAGCACCGGTACGGAGGCCGTGTCCGCGGTCTCGATCCGCCAGCCGGTGTCGACGCTCGCGGCGAAGACGTGCACGTAGCAGTACCCGGCCGCCGAGACCCACACCGGTCCGACGGTCGGGCGGCGCCGCCCCACGCTGTCGGCGGAGATCCGCAGCTGCCCGTCGGCCTGCAGGGTGCGGGTCTCCAGCGGCTCCGTGTCGGAGGTGGTGCGGCGCAGACCGAGCAGCGCGGGCGGGCCGTCGTAGCGGAACACCGCGCTGCCGCGGCCCTCCGCGGCGCCGGTGAGCGGCGGCACCTGCTCGATCGGCAGCAGGCGCAGGCTCCAGTCGCCGCCGTCCTCCACCTTCAGCCGTACCTCCGGCTCGCCCTTGCGGAAGAGCACGGTGCGGCCGTGCCGGCCGTGCCGGGAGCCCTCCAGGAACGTCTCCTCGTCGTCGTACTCGTCGAGCAGCTTGACCCGGTACGACGCGAAGGTGCCGGCGTCGGTGAAGGAGTACTCCAGCAGCGCGGGGCGTCCCGGGGCCGGGTTGGCGAGGGTGACCGTGCGGTCGCCGCGGCCCGTCCAGGCACCGGCGGCCTGCGCGGCGGCCCCGTCGAACACGGGCAGCGGCCGGGCGGTGAGCTGCCAGGGGCCGTCGGCCTCCAGGAGCAGCAGCAGGGGGCCGTCGGGCAGGGGCACGGTCTGGCGGAACGGGTCGGTGTCGTTGACCAGCAGGTCGTACTCGTCGGGCCTGCCGAGATTCCGGGCCTCCAGGCACTTCAGCCCGAAGTAGCCGCCGCCGTCCTCGTCGCCCGCGAAGTCGACGTCGAGATCGGCCGCCGTGCCGGTGTAGGCGATGACCTCCGGGCCGTATCCGCTCAGCGGGCCCTGGCCGATCCGGCGGGCCACCGACAGCGGCTGTACGGACACCGTCCAGTCGTGGTCGGCCTCCACCCGCAGCCGCAGCGGGCGGTCCGCCGGCGGCAGCACGAAGGCGCGGCCGCGGAAGTCGCGCAGGGTGCTGTTGTAGAGGAGCTCGTCGTCCTTGTTGCGGCGAGTCAGGGTGTGCATCCCGAAGTAGCCGTCGCCCTCGTGCCAGGCCTCCACGATCACCGGGCCGGGCGGCAGGGGCGCGTCCACGGAGACGACGCCGTTGCCGCGGCCGCGCTGGACGTACGGCGGGAACTGGGGGCCGAAGGAGTAGGGCGCGGCGTCCTGCGGGGCGGCGGAGGCACCGGTACCGGGGCCGGCGCTGGCGCCGGTGCCGGGGTCGGGGTCGGCTGTTCCACCGCGATGCCGAAGTCCGTCGCCAGCCCCGCGAGCCCGGAGGCGTACCCCTGCCCCACCGCCCGGAACTTCCACTGCCCGTTGCGCCGGTAGAACTCCCCGAGCACGAACGCGGTCTCGCTCGACGCGTCGGTCACCGCGTAGTGCACCACCAGCGCGCCGTCCGCCGTCACCGCCTGCACATACAGCCCGGGCACCTGCCCGAACACCCCGCCGTCGCAGGAGCCTGCGATCAGCACCCGCTGTATCTCCGGCTCGACGCGCGGCAGGTCCACCTCCAGCCACTCGGCGAGCATCCCGTCGCCCTCGCCCGCCCCCGTGTGCCGTACCGCCCCGGAGGGATGCGCGGGCTGGTTGTAGAACACGAGGTCGGCATCGCCGCGGACCTTGCCCGCCGCGTCGAGCAGCAGGGCCGACGCGTCCACGACCGGCGTCCCGGGCACGTTCCGCCGGCAGACCGCGACCCGCAACGGGCCTGCGGGGACAGGGGTGTTCGCTCCTTTGGTGATGTGCGTCATGGGGTTCATGGTGACAGCGGAGGCGGCGTGAAGTCGACGCGTCGGAGACGAGTGGATCAAGTGGAGGTGCGGGGTCCGGAAGATCGCGGAAGGATCGCGGAAAATCACCGCGAACGTTTCGGCTCGCGCCCGCGTCATAGGGGAAACGCGGCGAGGGGAGGGGTGGCTGTGCTGCGCAGAAAGGCCCGCCGCGGCCAGGGTGCGGATCACGGAGGGGACGATCCGCTGGACGCGGCCCAGGAACGCCGGGTGCGGGCGGTGCTCGCGCTGGGCGGGGTGCCTCAGGCGGATCTGCTGGACGGGGTGCAGCAGGTCCGCCTTCGGCTGCTGGAGCGGGCCGCGAAGGGCGAGGAGGCGCCGCGGGACGTCTCGGCCTGGGCGGCGGTCGTCGCCTCCAACCTCGCCATGGACTGGCACCGCGCCAAGCGCCGCCAGGAACGGCTCGGCGAGCGGCTGGCCTCGCTCCGGCAGGGCGAGCACCCCTCCGGCGAGGACACCAGCGTGCTCTCGCTCGCCGTGGCCCAGGGCCTGGACGACCTGCCCGACAGCCAGCGCCAGGTCGTCGTCCTGCGCTTCTACGCCGACCTGCCGGTGCGCGGGATAGCCGAGGAGCTCGGCATTCCCGAGGGCACGGTCAAGAGCAGGCTGCACACGGCGGTACGGGCCCTGCGCGCCCGCCTGCACGAGGACGAGGTGGTGTGACGTGACCGCCGAACACGATGGATACGACGGACACGAGGGATACGGCGCACACGACGGATACCGCGCACCCGACGGATACGGCGGACACGACGACGGTGACTCCGGTCCGGACGCGCTGATGGCCGTCCTCATGGACCGGCCGCTGTCGGACGAGGCCCGCGCCGATGCCGCGTTCATGGCCGAGCACGGCGCCGCGGCGGCCGATGTGGCGCTGCTCCGGGAGCAACTGGGGCTCCTCGCCGAGGCGTTGGCCGAGCCCGCGACGGCACCGAAGCCGGCACCGGTGAGCGCGGTACGACCCGTGCGCACCCGTCGGCCCCGTGCGCTGAACCTCGCCTTCGGGGCCCTTGCCGTGGTCGCCGTGGCGGCCGTGCTGTCCGGGATGGCCTGGCTGCTGGCCCAGACGGGGAGCAACATGGCGGGCGGGGCGAGCGACAGCGCGGCCAAGGCCGCCGACGGGAAGTCGGGCCGTGGGCCGATGTACACGGCCTGCGCCCAGCTCGTGGTCGAGGGCCGTGTGACCGCCGTCGAGCGGGTCCCGGGCACCGGACAGCGGCGGGTCACCCTGCGCGTGACCCGCTACTACAAGCCGGCCGAGGGCAAGGACGAACTCACCTTCCTCACGGACGAGTCGATCGACCCGTCCCCCCGCGAGGGCGAACAGGTGCTGGTCGGCTTCGCGGACCGGGCCGCCGTCCCGGACCTGTGGGTGACCGGGAAGCAGGAGATCGCCGACGAGCGGGCCGCCCTCGTCCCCGACGCGTCGCCGTCCGCGACCGGCACTCCCGGCTGCGGATGACCCGCGCACACGAAGGGGCGGGCGCCCACCAGGACGCCCGCCCCTCTTTCCGAACCGGTGTTACGGATTTCCGAACCGGTGTTACGGAGTGACCTTGTCGATCTGCACGCTGCCCACGCCCGCGACCGTCCCGCGCGCGTTGACCAGCTGGACCCGGCCGAAGAACTCGCGTCCCTCGGGGGCCGGCGCGGCCGCCGTGACCTGACCGGTCACCGTGGCCGAGTCACCCGTGCCGAGCTTCACCGGCGCCGAGCCGTCGACGGTGACGGAGCCGAGCGTGGCGGAGAAGAACACGTCCAGGTAGTCGTAGTCGGTCGAGCCGGCCGGAACCGAGTAGCCCGCGACCTCGACGGTGTAGGTGCCGGCGGCCGGCGAGGCGATGGAGACCGCCTCCTCGGAGTCGCCGTCCGCGGACTGCGCGACCTTCGTGCCGCTCGCGTCGTACACCGTCAGGTCGAGGTCGGCCGCCGTGTCGGAGGCCCTGCCGATGGCCACGTCCAGCGACTTGGCGCCCTCTGGCACGGTCACCGTGGTGGTCTGCGTCTCGCCCTCCTTGATCGACGGCCGGGCCGTCTTCGAGGAGCCGAGCGGGCCGCCGACGAGCTTGCCGTCCAGCGCCGCGTACTTGTTGGTCACCTTCCAGGAGACGGCGGCCGGGCTGCCGACCTTGGCCTCGGGCACGGTCACGGTCTCCGGGTCGAAGGCCGCGCCGAGGACGGTGACGTCCAGCTTGTACGGGTTGTCGAGCAGCGGCGACGTACGGCGCGACTCGACCTCGATCTCCCAGACGCCGGCCTGCGGGTCCGCGTACGAGCGCACGTCGGGCCTGCAGCCGTTGCCGTCCAGGTAGTTGTTGTAGCAGAACGGCGTCGAGGTGTTGTCGACCGGAACGCCGTACGGGTGGATCGCGATGAACCGCGTCTGGCTCTTGTCCTTCAGGCCGCTCATCGCGACCTCCAGGGACTTGGCGCCGGCCGGGACGTTCAGGAAGTACGACCGGGTGCTGTTGCGCTGCACCGAATCCGACGCGGAGACGGTGTAGCCGACCGGGGTCGACACCACGACCGTGGTGAGGATCTGCTTGTCGACGCCCTCGGTCCTCGGGTCGTCGACCTCCAGGATCGCGCTCTTGATGCCCGCGGACCGCGGAGCCGCCTGGACCTTGACGGTCACCGGCTGGTTCAGCGGCAGCTTCACCCTGTCGTCGCCGACGATCCGGAAGGTGTCACCGGCGTTGTTCACGAGGTTCAGCTCGTGCCACAGCGCCCGGTCCGGGCCGGTGGTACGGGTGATGGTGACGTCGTACGTCTTCTTCTGACCCGCCTTCAGGCCGCCCTCGCGGTCGTACAGGCCGGTGCCGAAGCCCGGTGTCTTCAGGGCGAAGTCGATCGCGGTGTCGACGGGCGCCTTGACCGTGTAGTCGTGCGCGGTCGCCTCGTCGCGGATCGCGTCCCAGGCGTCGACGATGTCGATACGGCCCGCACCCTCCTCGTACGCCTGCGCACCCTTGATGTGGTGGGCGGTCGAGGTGAGAGCCGTGCGCAGGTCGGCCGGGCTGAGGGCGATGCCCTTCTGCTCGGCGGCGCTCAGCAGCAGCGCGCTCGCGCCCGCCGCCTGCGGGGAGGCCATCGAGGTGCCCTGGAGCATCGAGTAGCCGGCCGGCAGCGAGTAGCCCGCCTCGGCGACCGGGCCACCGGGCAGCCAGGTCTGGGTGGAGTTGATCGAGGCGCCGGGCGCGACGAGCGTCGGCGTGAAGCCGCCGTCCTCGCGCGGGCCGCGGGAGGAGAAGGGCAGCAGCGCGTACTTCTTCTCCACGGCCGAGCCGTAGTTGGCGGCCCAGGTCTCCTTGGAGATGCCCGCGCCGACCGAGATGACCTTGTCGGCCAGGCCGGGGTCGCCGATGGTGTTGGCGCCGGGGCCGGAGTTGCCCGCGGAGATGACCAGCTGGACGCCGTAGGTGTCGATGAGGCGCGTGTACAGCTCGGCGCGCGCGTTGTTGCCGTCGTTGAGCGCCGGGAGACCGCCGATGGACATGTTGACGATGTCGACGCCGCGGTTGGCGACGAGGTCGATCATGCCCTCGGTGAGCGCGACGTTGGTGCAGCCGCCGGTCCAGGTGCAGGCGCGGGAGGAGACGATCTTCGCGCCGGGCGCGGCGCCGTTCATCTTCCCGCCGAACAGACCGTTGGCGGAGGTGATGCCGGCGACGTGGGTGCCGTGCTCGGACTCGATGACACCGATGTTGACGAAGTCGGCCTTCTTGCCGACCCAGGACCCGCCGTACGGGTCCATCGGGACGTCCTTGCGGATCTGCACGACGAACGGCTGCCGCTCGACCACGTCGGTGGCCGGGTTGTCGGTGCCGAAGTAGCCGATCTGGTAGCCGTCCTTGTACGGCTTCATCGGCGTGTCGTCGGAGAAGTCGTGGTTGTTGTTCAGGTCGACGGTGACCGTGCCGGCCGCCGCGTCGTACAGGACGCCCCAGGAGTCGGTGGTGTCGCCGTCCCGGTTGGCGTCGCCCGCCGCGTCACCGCCGGTGGTGTACGACTCCTTGAACGTGCTGATCTGGTACGACCCCGCGGGCGCCGTCCAGGTGCTGCCGCCGTAGCTGAAGCTCGGTCCGGACACGGCCGTCACCATCGGACGCCAGGTCTGGTCGCTGTCGACGATCGGGTCGGTCGCCGTCACCCAGTCGACGATCTTCCGCTCGCCGGTGGTGGTCTTCTGCAGCGCGGGGTGGCCGAGGTCGACGCCGGAGTCCAGGATGCCGATGGTGATGCCGCGGCCGTCCGCCTTCGGGTGCTCCTTGACGAAGTCGACGGCGCCGGTCTCGAAGGACGGGTTGTACGGGTTCGCGGCCGGGGTGTTCTTGCCCGGTGCCGGGTAGGTGGCCGCGGTCCCCGCGTTCGCCGCGCCCTTGGCGGTGTCCGCGCTCGGTGCCGGGTCGTCGAGCTGGATCTCCTGGCGCAGGTCGATGGCGTGCACCGAGGACAGCTTCGCGGCGGCGGCGATGGCCGCGTCGGCCCTGCCGGTCGGGACGGTGGCGCGGACATAGCCGAGCTTGTCGTACGTACGGCCCACCGAGCCGCCCTTGACCGCGTCCAGCTCCTGGGCGACCTGCTCGGTCTTGCCCGGGGCGGTCGCGACCATCATCGTGACGTTCTTGTCCCCGGCGGCCTTGGCCTCGGCGAGCAGGTCGGCGTCGTCCGAACCGAGCTTGTCGTGGGCGGACTTGACGCCGGGGTCGGCGGCCGTGGGCGGTGCGTCGGCGGAGAAGGCCATGGGTATCGGCCCTGCCGCGGAGAGAGCGGCCACCACGCCGACGGCCACGGCTATGCGGGCCAGGCGTCTCGGGCCGGGTATGGGTTCGCGCTCGGGGGTGTGGGTCATCGGCATCCCTTGTAGACGGAGACTTCCGTGCCGGACGAGCGCACAGCTTTACCCAAGAGACAGAACTTTGGGGAGTGTTGACCGAATCGAAATCCATGTATGGGGAAAACCCGCTATCGGATGTGGGGGGTTAAATCCCGAATGGATCAGGTTTCTTCCTTGGAGCGGGCGTAATGCCGGGACGCCTTCGCGCGGTTGCCGCACACGGCCATGGAGCACCAGCGGCGGGTGCCGTTCCTCGACGTGTCGAAGAAGTGCAGGACGCACGACTCATGGGCGCAGCCGCGGATCCGGTCGGGGGCGGTGGCGAGCAGCTCCAGATAGTCGCGGGCGGCGAGCCAGGCCGGCCCCCAGGCGGGATAACTGAACTCGGCCCGCTCGCCCGGCCCTTCGGCGGTGAGCGTGGGCCGGATCCGGCCGTGCGCGAGGACCGCGTCGACGAGCGGCGCGCCTTCCTCGGGTGACCCGTCCACCACGGCCTTCAGCGCCTCCCGCGCCTGCAGAAGGTGACGCAGCACCTCCGCGTCGGCGGCGTACTCGCCCGCCAGCCCATTGCTCGCCAGCCACACCGCCAGCCCCTCGGTGCCGGTGAGCAGGTCCTCGGTGACGCCCTCCCGGGTCCACCGCGTGTTGAGCAGATCGAGCGAGAGCGGCTCACCGGTGAGCGGACGGGGGTCGGGGCTGACGGACATGGGGCACTCACTCCTTCTCCGCTAACCACTCAAGGGTACGTGACCGGTTGGCGTCGGTGGCTCCGGCTCACCCCGCTCCCGGATACTCGCCTGCCGATCCGGAGCGGGCGCGTTAACGTCCCTCCGTGCGCGAGAAGTTGAGGGTGGCGGCCTACGCCGTGTGCGTCCGCGACGGACGGATCCTGCTTGCCCGCTCCCCGGCCTCCGACGGCACCCCTGAGTGGGTGCTGCCGGGCGGCGGTATGGAGCACGGTGAGGATCCCTACGACACCGTCCGCCGGGAGGTGACCGAGGAGACCGGCTACCGCATCGAGGTGACCGGTCTCCTCGGCGTGGATTCGTTCCGCCATCTGCGCGGGCGCCAGGGGCTGCGCTCCGCCACGGACCACCACGGCGTACGGATCATCTACGAGGGCGAGGTCGTCGGCGGTGAACTCCGCAACGAGATCGACGGCTCCACCGACCTGGCCGCCTGGCAGGACCTGTCCGCGGTCCCCGGGCTCACCCGGGTGCGCCTGGTCGACATCGCCCTGCGGCTGTGGCGCGAGCGACCGGCGCAGGGGCGGGTGGAGGGGTCGGCGGAGTCCGTCTGACGGGGGTGGGAGGAGGCTTCGCCCGCCGAGGGTCCGGGGTCCGTCCCCTACCCCGTGAGATGAACACTGAGTGACCGCCCCCGGGCCACCCGAAATCCACTCCATGGCCGCCCCTGTACCCCGTGATCCACGTACGGTGATCGGCGCTGCCCGTTGCCGTCGCGTTCACGCGCAGGTCATCCCCGCTGCCAACGATCCAAAGTGAGCGGGATGTTCGCGACAGCGACCGCCCGCGACCACAGCCGACGCGTTCGTACCCGGGGAGATCGCGCCATGTCGCGCATACGCTCTGTCGCCACCTCCGCTCTGGGGGTCAACCGCCGTACCGTCCTCGCCGCCGCCGGAGCGGTGTCCGTCTCCGCGGGCATCGGCTACGCCCTGCGCCCCACCGACAGCCAGGCCGCCACCACGTCCCAGGCACCGGTCGCCTCCTCCCGCAAGGCCGCGGCGGCCCCCCTCGCCCCCTACACCAAGGGCACCACCCTCGCCACGGTCGCCGCACCCCGCACCAGCTCCGGATACCGCCGCCTGGGCGACGGCGCCGGCTGGAAGCGCGTCGTGCGCGGCGAGCTCGCCGCCCCCAAGTCCGGCCGCGCGGGCCGCCGTACGCCCCTAGCCGCCTTCGTGCAGTTCACCGATCTGCACCTGATGGACGTCCAGCACCCGCTGCGCCTGGAGTTCCTGCGCTCCACCGACCCGCACGCCTGGCGCCCGCAGGAGGCGCTGACCGTGCAGGGCGCCGTCTCGCTCGTCGAGCGGGTCAACGCGCTGCGGGGCGCCCCGGTCACCGGCTCCCCGCTGCACTTCGTCATGACCACCGGCGACAACACCGACAACAACGCCCACTCCGAACTGGAGTGGTTCATGAAGGTCATGAGCGGCGGCCGCATCACCCCCGACTCCGGTGACGCGCGGCACTACGAGGGCGTCCAGAACAGCGGCCTCAAGCTGTACTGGCAGCCGGACTCCACACTCCGCGACGGCGACAAGGCCCTTGGATTCCCGCACCTCAAGGGCTTCTTGGCGGCCGCCGTCCGGGAGGTCCGCAGCCCCGGCCTCAACCTGCCCTGGTACTCCACCGTCGGCAACCACGACGCGCTGCCCCTCGGCTGCTACGGCTCCCACGGCGACCCCTACCTCGCCGAGGCGGCCATCGGCGGCAAGAAGCTGATGAACGTGTCCGCCGCCGACGCCAAGAAGCTCCAGGACGCCATCAAGAACGCCAAGGACCCCAAGGGCGTCGGCTACCGGGACTTCCTCAAGGCCCACGCCCGGTCCATGCGCTCGGTCGCCCCGGACGAGAAGCGCGCCCCGTACACCTCCGCCGACTATCTGAAGGCCCATCTGGACCCGGCCCACCAGGGCATCGGACCGGTAGGCCACGGCTACTCCTCCGCCAATCTCGCCGCGGGCACCCAGTACTACACCTTCCGCATCGCCGACGACGTGATCGGCATCAGCCTCGACACCACCGACGCCGGCGGCCACTACGAGGGCTCCATCGGCACCGCCCAGCTGAAGTGGCTGGACAGGACGCTGCGGGACAACAAGGACTCGTACGCCGTCGTCTTCAGCCACCACACCAGCAAGACGATGACCAACACCCGCCCGGACCCCGCCCACCCCGGCGAGCGCCGCCACAACGGAGCCGAGGTCGTGTCCCTCCTCAGCAGCCACGCCAACGTGCTGGCCTGGGTGAACGGTCACATCCACAAGAACGTGGTCACCCCGCACGCCGCGTCCGGCGGCCGCTCCTTCTGGGAGATCTCCACCGCCTCGCACGTCGATTACCCGCAGCTCGCCCGGGTGATCGAGCTGGTCGACAACAAGGACGGCACGCTGTCGATCTTCACCACGCTCATCGAGTCGGCCGCCCCCCACCGGACGGACTTCGCCGACCTCAGCCAGACGGGCCTGGCCGCCCTGTACCGCGAGCTGTCCTTCAACGCGCCCGGCGCCAGCAAGACCCTCGCGGGCGACGCCAACGACCGGAACACGGAACTGGTGCTGAAGAAGGGCTGAAAGTCACTCAACCGGTACCCCGGCAGGCAACCCGCGCCGATCTCCGCGGGTCCCTCCCCCCGACGGAGCTCGACGGCGAAGTTGGGGGAAGACATGTCCGTACGTACGACACTGGTGGGTGCCACGACCCTGGTCCTGTCGGCCGCGCTGGCGGGACCGGCCCTGGCGGCCGGCCCCGCCGGAGGCGGCGCTGGGCACGCCACCACCCGCCGGGCCATCGAGGCGGCGGTCGAGGCGGGCGTGCCCGGCGTGACCGCGACCGCCGAGGACGCCCACGGCACCTGGTCGACGACGGCCGGCACCGGCAACCTGCGCACGGGCGCCGCGCGCTCGGCGGACGACCGTTACCGCGTGGGCAGCATCACCAAGACGTTCGTGGCGACGGTCCTGCTCCAGCTGGAGGCGGAGGGACGGCTGTCCCTGGACGACACGGTGGAGAAGTGGCTGCCGGGCGTGGTGCACGGCTATGGCCACGACGGCCGCCGGATCACGATCCGCCAACTCCTCAACCACACCAGCGGCATCTACAACTACACGGCGGACGAAGACTTCGGCCGCACCTATTTCCTGGCGGACGGCTTCCTCCGGCACCGCTACGACACCCTCACCCCGGCCCAGCTCGTCGCGGTAGCGATGAAGCACGAGCCGGACTTCGCGCCGGGCACCTCCTGGAACTACTCCAACACCAACTACGTACTCGCCGGAATGGTGATCAAGAGCGTCACCGGCCACTCGTACGCCCGCGAGATCACCCACCGCGTCATCGGCCCGCTGCACCTGAGGGCGACCTCCCTGCCCGGCACCCGGGCCACGGTCCCGCACCCCAGCAGCCGCGCCTACTCCAAGCTCGCGCAGACGGCCACGGGCCCGACGTACGACGTCACGAAGCTGAACCCCTCCCTGGCGTCGTCCGCGGGCGAGATGATCTCCGACTCCGCCGACCTCGACCGCTTCTACCGTGCCCTCCTGCGCGGCGGCCTCCTCCCGCCACAGCAGCTGAAGGAGATGAAGACCACGGTGAAGATCGAGGGCGCCCCGAACACCGGCTACGGCCTCGGCCTCATGGACCGCACCCTCTCCTGCGGAGTCCACGTCTGGGGCCACGACGGCGGAATCCACGGCTCCACGTCCTCCGCGGTGACCACGGCCGACGGCCGCCACGCCCTGTCGTTCAACTTCAACGGCGACTGGACGGGGGACAGCGACGCGGTGGTCGAGGGCGAGTTCTGCGGACGGTGAGCCACCTCCCGGCACGGTGAGTCGTGTCATCGAGAGGACCCGGAGACGAGACACGGCGTTCATCTGTACGAAACGTCCGTACCGCCTCATATCGGCTAACCCGCTGTTGACGGGGATGGCTCGATTTAGTGCAAGGCGGGTGGTCGTGTGCGCGCGAGGCACGGACTGCGTGTGCTCTCGGTCTACGAGGGCTTCTTCTCCGGCGGAGCCCGGATCGTTCACAGTGATGTGGTGCTGGGGCTGGTCGAGGGTGGCCAGCAACGTCATCGGGTGCTGAGCATCCATGGCGAGGTGCACCGCGAGGCCACCCGGCAGCGGATGGAGGACGACACCTGTTACCGCTCGCTCACGGCGGGTGGTGTCGGGGTCACGTCACTCGGGCGCGGCGCCGGGCTGGTCGACGGGGCCGTCGCCGCGGACGTCTTCAGCGGGCCCGAGCTGGCCGAAACGGCCCGTGCCATGGCCGGGGCCGACGTGATCCTGTCCCTCAAGGAGCAGCCGCTCGCCCTGCTCAACCAGGCCGGGCTGCCGCGTCGGCCGGTGGTCGTCTCGCTGCACCGGTCCGACCCCGAGAACCAGGGCCCGGCCCTGGACGAGCTCAAGGCGGCCATCGGCGACGGCACGGTCGTCGCGTGCGTGTGCTGCGCCGAGTCCACCCGCGACGCGTACCAGGCCGCCGGGATTCCGGCCGAGCTGCTGCACGTGATTCCGAACGGCGTCGATCTGCTGCGGTTTCGGCCCGATCCCGCGGTGCGGGTCGCGTTCCGCGCCTCACTCGGGGTCCCGGCCGCCGCGCCCGTGGTCGTCTTCGCCGCCCGGTACGCCACCATGAAGAACGTCCCCCTCTTCCTGCGCGCCGCGCGCGAGTGGCTGGCCCGCGAGGGCGGCGGGCACGTGGTGATGTGCGGCGCCGGGATGACCGAGGACAACCCGGCCCTGTGGGCGGACATCGCCGTCGCCTTCGGGCCCGACGAGCAGGCGCTCCGCGAGCGCGTGCACCTGCTCGGGGTGCGGCGCGACATGGAAGCCGTCTACGCCGGCGCCGATGTCGTCGCCCTCACCTCGATCTCCGGGGAGGCGGCCCCGCTCTGCCTCATCGAGGGCATGATGTGCGGCGCGGTGCCGGTCACGACGGACGTCGGCGACAGCGCGTCCATCGTTGCCGGGCAGGGCTTCGTCACGCCTCAGGACCCGAGCGCCATCGCTCTGGCCTGGACCGGCGCGATCGCCGGGCGTGCCGCCCTCGCACCGATCCTGGCCCGCAGCCGTGAGCGGTTCAGCCGTACGCGGATGATCGCGGCGTACGCCGCGCTGCTCGACCGCGTTCACCACTCATATGTCGGCGACGTGCGCGATGAATGCCTGCCACGCCTCGGCGGGGAGCAGGAGAGCGGGGCCGTTGGGCTTCTTGGGGTCGCGGACGGCGATGTCGGGGTCTAGACGGTTCAGGCGAGGCTGACGTCGTCGCGCAGCACGCTGTAGGACACGCCGTCGCGCCACTGCCCGTCGCGGAAGACGATGCTGCGGAGCACGCCCTCCCGGGTGAAGCCGGCCTTCTCCAGGGCGCGCTGCTCCGCGATGTTCTCCGCCTCGGTGTCCGCCTCGATCCTGACCACGGGGGTGTGTGCGAACAGGTAGTGGACCAGGAGTCGTTGGGCCCGGGTGCCGACTCCTCGGCCGCAGGCGTGCGGTGCCAGCTGGATTCCCATGTTCCAGCAGTACGAGGCGGGCCCGGTGACGACCTTCCGCCAGGCCACGAATCCGAGCCGGTCGGTGTCGGTCGCCACCATCAACTGGCCGCCGTCGTCCCCCAGCAGGCCGTTCTCGTCCCAGCGGCGCCTGAAGCGCCCCGGGTCCGACCAGCCGTACCACTGGAAGGGACCGGTGGCCTCGGGGTCCGTCAGGAACCGCTCCAGCATCGGCAGGTCGTCCTCGCGGACGGGGCGCAGTATCACGGGTTCGTCGGTCATCACCGTCAGACTACGGGCAGGGGCCGCCACAGGTCCGTGTACAACGAGGAGGGGCCCCCGGGTAGTTGGCCGGTGGCCCCTCCTCTCCCCTCCTGTTGCCCGGGTCCGTCCCTATCGGGGCAGTACCAGGACATACGCGGCAGGCTCGCGGTCGTTCGAGGCCATCAGGGCCGTGCGAACCACCGCCGCCTGCTGTTCCAGGGCGTGCCTGAGCTTCCTGGGGGTGAGGTGGACGACCGTGATGCCCAGGCGCTCCAGGTGCTCGCGCTTGCGGGCGTACTCCGACCACAGGGCGTCGTCGTCCTGGCGCGGGGCCCGGGTGTCCAGTTCCACCGCGACCGCCTGCTCCGGCCAGTACGCGTCCACGCCGCCGAGGTGGGGGCCGCCCGGGAGCCTCAGGTCCACGTTCCAGACCGGGTCGGGCAGGCCGTGCTCGCGCACCATCCGGTACAGGTGGTCCTCCGCCACAGCCCTGCCCTCGGCCACGAGCGAGTCCACAGCGTCCACCACGTGCGGCCGGCTCAGCAGCTTCGCCTGGGTCAATTCCCGTACCACCGCGGCTGGTTCGCAGTGCCCGGCGCGTACCGCCTCGGTCAGCAGCCTGCGTACGGCGCCCCCCTCGGTCAGTTCCGCCACCGCGTCGGCCAGGGCGCGCGCCACCGGGGCGACCGGGAGCCCGGTGACCTGGCGGGGGGTGGGCAGGGCCGGGGTGCGCAGGATGCGGACGTAGCCCGTCGTGCGCAGCCGGCGCAGCCGTGGGACCAGCACGTCGATGCGGTCCAGCGAGGTGAGCGGGGGAGCGGAGGCGAAGCCGTAGAGGGCGAGGGCCGCCAGGCCCGTGATCATCGCCTCCTTGTACACCGGGCGGTGCGGTTCGTCCGCGTTCGGCTGGGACGGCACTCCCGGCATCCCCGCCGCCGACTCGCGCGCCGCGTACAGGAGCGCCGCGTGCAGGCGCTCCTCGCTCGTGGGCGGACCGGGGTGGAGCAGGACGATGCCCGGGAGGATCTGCCGCCAGGGGCCGCCGGGGCGGCACTGCTCGTCGAGTTCGGCCGTGGAGATGCCGTGGGCGCGCAGACGGGCCGTCGACATCACCCGGCGGCGCACCTCGGAGAGGCGGCGTACGGGGCGGGGGGAGAGCGGGGTGTTGTGCGTCATGCCGTCGAGATTCCCGCGCCCCGTCCGCCCCTTAACCGCTGTTACACGCCCGTCGATGAATACGGACAAGATGGTACTAAAGGACGCGTGTTCGGATGCCGAATAGGCCCGGAAAACCCCTGGTCCGTTCGGGTGCGGACCAGGGGTTACGGCTGTTATTGCCTGAATTCCGTAACGGTCACGGACGGGCCGGGCTTTGGCCAGAGGTCGCGGCGTCGCACGCCTGTCCACGCAACGCCCGGGCGAGGTCGTCCCGCGCCTCGACCACCAGCCGGCGCAGCGCCGGAGCCGCGTCCTGGTGGGACTCCAGCCACGCGTCCGTCGCGTCCAGCGTCTCCGGAGAGTCCTGGAAGGACGGGAACAGGCCCCGGACCACGTCCATGCCGATCTGGATCGACCGCTGGGTCCACACCCGCTCGATCGCAGCGAAGTACTTCTGCGTGTACGGCGCCGTCAGCTCCCGTTGCGACGGCTGCACGAAGCCCGCGATCGTCGCCTCGACCAGCGCGTTGGACAGCGCGTCCGACTCCACCACCTGCGCCCACGCCTGCGCCTTCACCGCGGCCGAGGGGCGGGCGGCGAGGCAGCGGACCTGGTGACGCTTGCCGGAGGCGGTGTCGTCCCGGGCCAACTCGGCCGCCAGGACCGACTCGTCCGCGACCCCATGGGCCGCGAGCGGCTCCAGGAACGACCAGCGCAGCTCCTGGTCCACCTCCAGCCCGTCGATCTTCTCCGTGCCCTCCAGCAGGCCCCGGAGCAGCTGGAGATCGGCCTCGCCCGTCGCGGTCGTCGCGAAGAACCGCGCCCACGCCAGCTGATGCTCGCTGCCCGGCTCGGCCTCCCGCAGCTCCGCGAGCGCCCCGTCGGCCAGCAGGCGCTCGCCCGTGGCCCGCCACTCCGGCGCCGCGTAGTGCACCAGCGCCGAGTTCGCCCACGCGTGCAGCATCTGCAGCACGCCGATGTCCGACTCGCCGGCCGCGTGCCGGAGCACCAGGTCCACGAAGTCCCGGGCCGGCAGCAGCGCGTCCCGCGTCATGTTCCACAGCGCCGACCAGCACAGCGCCCGGGCCAGTGGATCGGTCACCGCTCCCAGGTTCTCGCGCAGGGCCGAGAGCGAGGTCTCGTCCAGCCGGATCTTGCAGTACGTGAGGTCGTCGTCGTTGACCAGGACCAGTTCCGGGGCCTCGGCGCCCGCAAGGCCCGGCACGACCGTGCGCGCACCCTCGACGTCCGCCTTGACGCGCGCGTACCGCTCCAGCGCGCCCTCGGGCGTGCGGCGGTACAGGCCCACCGCGACCCGGTGCGGACGCAGCTCGGGGTGTGATTCCGGAGCCTCCTGGAGCACCGCGAGCTCGGTCACCCGGCCCTCCGCGTCCAGCAGCACCTGCGGGGTCAGCGAGTTGACCCCGGCCGTCTGGAGCCAGGAGCGGGCCCAGGCCGCCATGTCCCGGCCGCTCGTCTCCTCCAGCGCCGACAGCAGGTCGCCCAGGCGCGTGTTGCCGTACGCGTTCCGCTTGAAGTAGCGCCGCGCGCCCTCCAGGAACGCGTCCTGGCCGACGTACGCCACCAGCTGCTTCAGCACGCTCGCGCCCTTGGCGTAGGTGATGCCGTCGAAGTTCAGCTTGGCGTCCTGAAGGTCGCGGATGTCCGCCGTGATCGGGTGCGTGGAGGGCAGCTGGTCCGCGCGGTACGCCCAGGCCTTGCGGCGGTTCGCGAAGGTGACCCAGGCGTTGGTGAACCGGGTCGCGCCGACGTTCGCGAACGTGCCCATGAAGTCCGCGAAGGACTCCTTGAGCCACAGGTCGTCCCACCACTCCATGGTGACCAGGTCGCCGAACCACATGTGCGCCATCTCGTGCAGGATGACGTTGGCCCGCGCCTCGTACGAGGCCTGGGTGACCTTCCCGCGGAAGATGTACTCCTCGCGGAAGGTCACCAGACCCGGGTTCTCCATCGCGCCCAGGTTGTACTCGGGCACGAAGGCCTGGTCGTACTTCCCGAACGGGTACGGGTAGTCGAAGTGGTCGTGGAAGAAGTCCAGGCCCTGCTTGGTGATCAGGAAGACGTCGTCGGCCTCGAAGTAGGGCGCGAGGCCCTTGCGGCACATGGCGCCGAGGGGGATCTCCAGACGCGTGCCGTCCTCGAAGACCCGCTCGTAGGAGTCGGTCACATAGTGGTACGGCCCCGCCACCACGCAGGTGATGTACGTCGAGATCGGCTTCGTCTCCGCGAACCGCCACACCCCGTCGACGAGTTCGCCCGCGCCGCCCGACCACACCGTCCAGCCCTCCGGCGCCCGCACCTCGAAGCGGAACGGGGCCTTGAGGTCCGGCTGCTCGAAGTTCGCGAAGACACGGCGGGCGTCGGCCGGCTCGTACTGGGTGTAGAGGTAGACCTCGCCGTCCTCGGGGTCGACGAAGCGGTGCATGCCCTCGCCGGTGCGCGAGTAGGCGCAGCGGGCGTCGACGATCAGCTCGTTCTCGGCGGCCAGGTCCTCCAGGGCGACCCGGGAGCCGTCGAAGACCTCGCTCGGGTCGAGGTCCTTGCCGTTCAGCGAGACGGCGGTCACGCTCGGCGCGATCAGGTCCGCGAAGCTCGACGCGCCCGGCTCGTTGCAGCGGAAGCGGATCGTGGTGACCGAGCGGAACGTGCGCGGGTCGCCGTCCCCCTCGCCGACGGCTGAGCGCAGGTCGAGGGACACCTCGTACCCCTCGACCGACAGCAGGGCGGCCCGCTCCCGGGCCTCGTCGCGGGACAGGTTCTCACCGGGCACAGGCGGCACTCCCTCTGGGAATTTGGACTTTTCGGACAATTCGCGGACAGGTCCGGGACGGGTCTCGGGCAGGCGGGACAGGACCGATCCTGCCATGCGCCCCTGACCCGGGGCACCAGGGAATGGAGCGCGGCAGGCGAATGTTGCCAGTTGAAGAATCCGCATTCCGAGGAGAAGCATGTCCGCCACCGCGACGACCGCCGGTAAGACCCCCGTCGACTTCTGGTTCGACCCGCTCTGCCCCTGGGCGTGGATGACCTCCCGCTGGGTGCTGGAGGTGGAGAAGGTCCGGGACATCGAGGTCCGCTGGCACATCATGAGCCTGGGCGTACTCAACGAGAACAGGCTGGACGAGCTGCCCGAGTCGTACCGCGAGATGCTCGCCGTCAAGGCCTGGAAGCCGGTGCGCGTGGTGACCGCGGCCTGGCAGAAGCACGGCGCCGAAGTCCTCGGCCCCCTCTACACCGCGCTCGGCACTCGCATCCACAACAAGGGAGAGGGCGCGACGATCGAGGTCCTCGCCGACGCGCTCGCGGACGTGGGCCTGCCCGCCGACCTGATCGACTACGCCGAGCAGGAGGACTTCGAGTTCGACGCCGAGCTGCGCGCCTCCCACAAGGAGGGCATCGACAAGGTCGGCCAGGAGGTCGGCACCCCGGTCATCTCCGTCCCCGGCCCCGCCGGCGAGGAGATCGCCTTCTTCGGCCCGGTCGTCACACCCGCCCCCAAGGGCGAGGAGGCGGCCCGCCTCTGGGACGGCACCCTCGCGGTCGCCTCCGTCCCCGGCTTCTACGAGATCAAGCGGACCCGCACCAAGGGCCCCGACTTCAGCAACCTCTGATCCGCACGCCGGCCCGGCCGGCTGCGCGCCCTACGTCCGTGGGGCGCGCGACCGGGCCAGCCCTGCCAGGTGCTCCTCGTACCCGTTCGCGTAGTACGCGGTCCGCCCCGGGTCCGGTGCGACGACCGCCGTCGGGCCGGTCCAGGCGGCGGTGTCGAGGGTGACCCCGTACCGCTGGGCCGCCGCGAGGACCGCGCCCCGGGCGCCCACCTCGCCCTCCACCACCCGCAGCGGGCGGCCCAGCACATCCGCGAGCAGCCGCATCCAGGCGGGACTGCGGGTGCCCCCGCCGCACACCGCGAGCGTGCCCGTCAGACCCGCCGCCTCCAGACAGTGCCGGGCCGCGTAGCCGATGCCCTCGCAGGTCGCCCGGATCAGATCGGCGGGCGTCGACTCCAGGGACACCCCGGTGAGTTCGGCGCGCAGAGCGGGGTCGACGAAGGGGGCACGCTCGCCGGACGGCGCGAAGTACGGGAGCACACGGACGCCGTGGGCGCCGGGCGGGGTCCCGGCCAGCAGCGCGTCCACCTCGTCGTGCCGGACGCGCGTCGTGGACAGCACCCAGTCCAGGGCCGCCGTGCCGACCATCGCGGGCATGGCGCGCAGCCAGTGCCCGGGGCGGTCCGTGGAGATGTACAGCCCGGCCGGCTCGCCGGACACATCCAGCTCGGTGGTGGCCACCAGGGCGGCCAGACAGGTGCCGACGATCAGCAGGCCGTCGCCGGGGGCGGTGACTCCGGCGCCCAGCGCGCAGGCGGGCAGATCGTACGGGCCGTTCGCCAGCCGGGTGCCGGCGGGCAGTCCCGTGCCGTGCGCCCGTGCCGTCGCCACCGGATCGCTGATCGCGGGCAGCAGGCCCCGGCGGTGGGGCAGGCCCAGGAGCTCGACGACCCGGTTGTCGTACGACCGGGTGCGCGGGTCCAGGAACGGCATCGAGGCGTCCGACACATCCGTCGTGGCCCGTGCCCCGCCCGTCAGCCGCTGGAAGACCATGTCCTTGCAGTAGACGGCCGCGGCCGCCGCGTCCAGGGACTTCGGCTCGTGGCGGTCGAACCAGGCCAGCAGCGGGCCGGGGCAGCCCGGGAACATGGCGCTGCCGGTCCGCCGGAACACCGTCTCGAACGTGCCGTCCGCCAGCCACTGGTCCAGCACTTCGTGCGCCCGGCCGTCCATCCAGGACGCCGCCGCCCGCACCGGGCGCCCCTCGCCGTCGACCAGCCACACCCCGTCGCCCTGCCCGGTGAGCCCCGCCAGCTCCACCGGCTCCGGCACCCGCGCCGTCAGCCCGTCCAGCACGGCGACGACCGCCGCGTACACCTCCTCCATGTCCTGCTCGACCGAGCCCTCGTGCAGATCGAGCCCCACCGGCCGCGCCTCGACGGCCAGTTCACGTCCGGAGCCGTCGAACGCGGCGGCCTTCACCAAGGACGTGCCCACATCGATTCCCACGAACATGCCACTCTCCCCTTCGTTCGGCTCGATCGCCTCCGGGGCGCTCCAGCCCCTGCGGCTCACTCGCGGCCGACGCGTCGGGACACGCGGCCTTGGACGGCCCGCACCGTCAGGTCAGACAGTGCGTCAACGGCTCGCCACGCACCCAGCGCCCCACCTCCGCGGCCGCGATCCGCGCGGCCTTCTCCGCCACCGCCCGGCTGGCCCCGCCCAGATGCGGGGTGAGGACCACCCGATCGGCGAGGGCGACCAGCCGTGCGCCGGACGGCAGCGGCTCATGGGCGTAGGTGTCCAGGGCCGCCGCCGACAGCCGGCCCGCCTCCAGCGCGTCGCACAGCGCGTCCTCGTCCAGCAGCGGACCGCGGGCAGCGTTCACCAGCACCGCGCCCGGCGGCAGCAGCGCCAGCTCACGGGCGCCGATCAGACCGCGTGTCTCCGGCGTGAGCCGGGCGTGCAGGGTGAGCACCCGGGAACGGCGCAGGAGTTCGTCGAGGGAGGCGACGCGCAGGCCGTGGATCTCACCGCGCACATACGGGTCGTACACCATCACCCGCGCCCCGAACGCGCACAGCGCACGGGCGACGCGACTGCCCACCGCCCCGTACCCGACCAGCCCGACCGGCAGGTCCTCCAGCTCCAGGCCGCTGTGCTCATAGGTGTAGTAGGCGGCCCCGGCCCAGCTGCCCTTACCGGCGAGGAGCCCGTGCGCCTGCGGGATGCGGCGCAGGGCCGCCAGCAGCAGCCCGACGGTGAACTCGGCGGTGGCGGCGGCATTGCGGCCGGGCGCGAAGCACACCCGTACGTCGTGCCGCTTCGCCGCGTCCAGGTTGACGTTGACCGGGCCGCCCCGGCACACCACGACCAGCCGCAGCTCCGGGCAGGCGCCCAGGACGCGCTCCGTCACCGGGCCCATCTGGGTGACCAGTACCCGAGCGCCCGCGAGCGCGGCGATCAGCTCGTCCTCGGCGTCGCTCGCCTCCGTCACCTCGGCCACCGGGCCGAAGGGTTCGAGCGGCCAGCCGAGGGTCAGTTCCCTCACCTCACAAGGGTGTTCGCGAAGAACCGCCTCCCTGATCAGCGAGGGCAGGACGAAGTGGTCGCCGGCGGCAACGACACGCACGCTGGTCCCCAGGGTCATCGCAGGGAGTCTCCCGTCTCGGCGTCGAGGACAAGGGTGGACCCGGCAGCGTCAACACATCGAGTCGACTCGCTGACAGAGCGTGTAACGGCCGCGAAGGGGTGTCAATCCCACGTTCAGGACGAAATGTCGGTGCAGAGTGGGAAGTTCACAGTTCGCAGCGCGAAACGCGGGAGGTCCGGATGGGGTCCGAGGGCGCGGCATGGCTGGGGATCGACCTGGGGACACAGGGCGTCCGCGCGCTGCTCGTCACCGCCGACGGCAGGGTCCTGGGCAGCGGCTCGGCCGCGCTGCGCGGGCGGCGCGAGGGGGTGCGGCACGAGCAGGATCCCGGGGAGTGGTGGGCCGGGGTGTGCACCGCCGCCCGGGTCGCGTTGCGGGGCGGGCACCGGGTGGGCGGGGTCGCGGTGTGCGGGACCTCGGGGACCGTGCTGCTGACGGATGCGGCGGGACGGCCGCTCGGCGCCGGGCTGATGTACGACGACGGGCGGGCCGGAGCGGAGGCGGCGCGGCTGCGGGCGGCCGGGCTCGCGGTGCAGGACAGCTGGGCGCTGCCGAAGGCGCTGTGGCTGCTCGCCGCCCAGGGCTTCGGGCGGGTCACCCATCAGCCGGACGTGATCAACGCACGACTGGTCGGGCATACGGTCCCCACCGACTCCAGCCATGCGCTCAAGACGGCGTACGACGTCGAGCGCGACATCTGGCCGGACGGCACCGGTGTGCCGGCGGACGCGCTCCCCGAGGTCGTCCGGCCCGGCACCCGGCTCGGCGAGGTGTGTCCGTCCGCCGCCGAGGCCACCGGCATCCCGGCAGGCACGCCCGTCATCGCCGGCATGACCGACGGCTGCGCGGCCCAGATCGCGTCGGGCGCGCTCAGCGAGGGCGCCTGGAACTCGGTGCTCGGCACGACGCTCGTCCTGAAGGGCGCCTCCTCGGTGCCCGTCCGCGACGAGGCGGGCGTGGTCTACAACCACCGTGCACCGGACGGGAGCTGGCTGCCCGGGGGCGCGTCCAGCGTCGGCGCCGGAGCCCTCACCGCCCGCTTCCCGGACGCCGACCCGGCCGCGCTGGATGCCGCGGCCGCGGCCTTCGAACCGTCGGGCGCGCTCGCGTACCCCCTGGTGTCACGGGGCGAACGCTTTCCCTTCCGGGCCCCCGACGCCACCCCGCTCCTGCTGGGCGAACCCGTGTCGGACGCCGACCACTGGGCCGCCCTCCTCCAGGGCGTGGCCCTGACCGAACGCCTCTGCCTGGACTGTCTGCACCGCCTCGGCGCCCCGCTCGACGGCCCCCTCGCCTTCACCGGCGGGGCGGCCCGCAGCGCCTACTGGAACCAGTTGCGCGCCGACATCCTGGGCCGCCCGGCCCGCGTGCCGGAACAGACCGAACCGGCCCTGGGCATGGCCGCGTTGGCCGCCCACGGCACGGGCGCGGCCCGCACCCTCGCGGACGCCACGGACCGCATGGTCCGCATCCGTACCGTCGTCGAACCCCGCCCCGACCGCACGGCCCGCTTCACCGAGCCCTACGCCCGCCTCCTGGACGCACTGGAGTCGAGGGGCTGGCTGCCCGCACCGGTCGCGGCGCATGCGCGGGGCCGCATCGACGCGGATACTGCACAGTCATGAGCGCCACCCTCCTCCTCGCCCGTCATGGCCAGACCGTCTGGCACGCCGAGAACCGCTACGCCGGGGTGAGCGACGTCGCCCTCACCGACACCGGGCGGGAACAGGCCGAGCGGCTGGGCCGGTGGGCCGCCGCGCACCCGGTCGACGCGATCTGGACCTCGACCGTCTCCCGGGCGATCGTCACCGCCGAGCCCGCCTGCCGTGCCCTGGGACTCACCGCGCGGCGCGAACCGGACCTGCGGGAGTGCGACTTCGGGGTGCTGGAGGGCCGTACCCTCGCCGAGTTCGCCGCCGAGCACCCGGACGCCGCGGAGGCCTTCCGCGCCGATCCGGTGGCCCACCCCTTCCCCGGCGCCGAGGACCCCCGCTCCGCCGCGGTCCGGGGCACCGCGGCCCTGCGCCGTATCGCCGCCGCCCACCCCGGCGGGCGCGTCCTGGTCGTCGCCCACAACACCCTGCTGCGGCTGGTGCTGTGCTCGCTGCTGGGCATTCCCCTGGCCGGATACCGCCGGGTCTTCCCGCAGCTGCGCAACGCGGCGGTCAGCGAGATCCGCGTCGACGCGCAGTCCACGGCCCTGCTGTCGCTCAACGTCCCCTGCCCCTGACCGGGACCGACGGGCGCGAACGTCAGGCCCTGGCGCGCGCCTTCTGCCAGGCGTAGCCCACGACCGCCAGGACCAGCGTCATCCCGCCGGTCGAGTACAGCTGCACGCGGGTGTCCTGCTCACGGGCCATCAGGACGAAGATCGCCACCATGCCCGCCAGCGCCACCCAGGTCAGCACCGGGAACGCCCACATGCGCACGACCAGCTTCTCCGGTGCCTCTCGCTCCACGCGGCGGCGCAGCAGCAGCTGGGAGACCGCGATGAACATCCAGACGACGAGGATGACCGCGCCGATCATGTTCAGCAGCCAGGGGAAGACGTCGTTCGGCCGCCAGTAGCTGAGCAGCACGCACACGAAACCGAACACGCACGAGGTGAGCACCGCGATGCGCGGCACGCCGCCGGACACCCTGGCCAGCGCCCTCGGGCCCTGGCCGCGCGCCACCAGCGAGTAGGCGATGCGCGAGGAGCCGTAGATGTTGGCGTTCATGGCCGACAGCAGGGCGACCAGGACGACCACGTTCATCAGCTGGCCGGCGCCGGGGATGCCGAGGTGGTCCAGGGCGGCGACGTACGGGCCCTTCTCGACGACCTCCTTGGAGTCCCACGGGACCAGGGTGACGATGACCGCCATGGAGCCGATGTAGAACAGCGCGATGCGCCACATCGCCGTGCGCACGGCGCTCGCCACGCCCCGCACCGGGTTCTCCGACTCGGCGGCCGCGATGGTGACCGTCTCCAGGCCGCCGTAGGCGAAGACCGAGGCCAGCAGGCCGATGACCAGGCCCTCGCCGCCGTGCGGGAGGAAGTCCGTCAGGTTCGAGGCGCCGGGCGAGTCCGTGCCCGGCAGTACCCCGGCGATGGCCAGCCCGCCGAGGATCAGGAACAGGCTGATCGCGCCGACCTTCAGCGCGGCGAACCAGAACTCGAACTCGCCGAAGTTCTTCACCGCGGTCAGGTTCGCGCCGCAGAAGACCACCATGAACAGCGCCACCCAGGCCCACTCGGGTGTGCCGGGCAGCCAGCCCGTGACGATGTGGGCGGCGCCGATGCCCTCCAGCCCGACCGCCGTGCACAGCAGCACCCAGAACGACCAGCCCGCGGCGAAGCCCGCCCACGGGCCGATCGCCCGCTCGGCGTGCGCGGAGAAGGAGCCCGACGACGGGTAGGCGGCGGACATCTCGCCGAGCATCCGCATCACCAGCATCACCAGGAGGCCGGAGACGGCATAGGCGACGACGATCGACGGCCCGGCGGCGGCGATGCCCGCGCCGGAGCCGACGAACAGACCGGCACCGATCACCCCGCCGAGGGCGATCATCGACAGATGGCGCTGCTTGAGGCCGTGGGAGAGGGCGTCGTCGTCGCGCTGTTCGTGCTGCGGCGTCTCGACAGTGGTGCTGCTGTGCATGGATGCGGCTCGTTCAGTGCAATGGGCGGGCAAAAGCGCCCACAGTCTGGGCGGCCTCTCCGAGAGGCCGGAGAGACCGCCCAGTATCCGGACGCGCACACTACGGTACGTGGCGTTCCGCTTACGGCGTGGACCGGTTACGCGGCGACGCTCGTGTAGTGCGAGGCGTCGCCCTCGATCGAGTAGCTCTCCTTGCCCTCGATGCCGACCGGGACGTCACCGGCGACGGTCACCCGGTGCAGTCGGCGCGGCCGTCCGTCGTAGTTGTCGATGGCGTAGTGCTGGGTGATGCGGTTGTCGAACAGCACCAGCTGGTGCTCCGACCAGCGCCAGCGCAGGACGTTCTCCGGGCGGGTGACGTACGGCTGGAGCAGGTCGAGGATCTTGCGGGACTCGCCCGTCGACAGGCCGACGATGCGCTGTGCGAACCCGCCGATGAACAGCCCGCGCTCGCCGGTCAGCGGGTGGACGCGGACCACCGGGTGGGCGGTGCGGTACGTGATCGACGTGAACTGGGCGCGCTGGGCGGCCTTCTCCTCGTCGACCTCCTCGTGCGGCACCGCGTAGTCGTAGTCGTTGGTGTGCTCGGCCCACAGGGTGTCGGCCAGCCGGCGCAGCGGCTCGGGCAGGTCTCGGTAGGCGGCGGCCGAGCTGGCGATCAGGGTCTCGCCGCCGTACGGCGGGACGGTGATGCTGCGCAGGGTGCTGGCCTGCGGCGGGTTGAGCACGAAGGTGACGTCGGTGTGCCAGTGGTTGGCGCGGCCCCGCTCGCTGTCCACCGGCAGCACGTTCGGGGCGCCGTCCACGGCCCCCACCGTCGGGTGTGCGGTGGTCAGGTCGCCGAAGTGGCGGGCGAAGGCCTGCTGGCCCTCGTCGTCGAGGTGCACGTCGTCGAAGACCAGGGCCTTGTGGACGTTGAGCGCTTCACGCAGGGCGGTGACGGTCTCCTGGCCGAGCGGCGCGGAGAGGTCGACGCCCGAGACCTGGGCGCCGATCTTCGCGGTGATCTTGCGGATCTCGATGGACATGTCTGGGGGTCCTTTCAGACGAGGAGGGCGGTGGAAGCGGAGGTGGAGGTGGAGGTGTGCTGGTTGGCGGGGCGGGGGAGGCCGTATCTCTCCCGGAGGGTGCGGCGGGGGCCGTACTCGTGGCGCAGCAGCCCGCGGGTGCGCAGGATCGGGACGACGTGGTCGACGAAGGTCTCCAGACCGGAGGGCAGGACCGCGGGCATGATGTTGAAGCCGTCGGCGGCGCCCTGGGTGAACCAGGTCTCGATGGCGTCGGCGACCTGCTCGGGCGTCCCGGCGAAGGTCAGATGCCCGCGCCCGCCGCCCAGCCGCCCGATCAGCCGGCGGACCGTGAGCCGCTCGCGCCGGGCCAGCTCGACCACGAGCGTGTAGCGGCTCTTGGCGCCCTCGACGGCGTCCTCGGACGGCAGATCGGCGGGCAGTTGGGCGTCCAGCTCCAGCGTTCCGGGGCTCAGTTGCAGCAGCCGCTCCAGATTGGCCACGCCGTGCCCGTGCACGATGTGCTCCTCCAGGAGCCGTTCGCCCGCCCGTGCCTCGGCCTCCGTCGAGCCGACCACGGGGACGATGCCGGGCAGCACCTTGATGTGCTCGGGGTTCCGGCCTGCCGCCGCCGCACGGGACTTGAGGTCGGCGTAGAAGGCCCGCGCGTCCTCGATGGTCTGCTGGGCGGTGAACACCGCCTCCGCGTACCGGGCCGCGAACGCCCTGCCGTCCTCGCTCGACCCCGCCTGCACGAGAAGCGGGTAACCCTGCGGGCTGCGCGGCACGTTGAGGGCGCCCTCGACGCTGAAGTACGTCCCCCGGTGCCGGGGCGGATGGATCTTCGTGTCGTCGCCCCAGACACCGGACGCCTTGTCGGCGACGATCGCGTCGTCCTCCCAGCTGTCCCACAGCTTCAGGGCCACGTCCAGGAACTCGGCGGCACGGGCGTACCGCTCGGCGTGCGCGGGCTCGGCGTCCAGGCCGAAGTTGCGGGCGGCCTCGGCACCGGCGGTGGTGACGATGTTCCAGCCCGCCCGGCCACCGCTGACGATGTCCAGCGAGGCGAACCTACGGGCCAGGTTGTAGGGGGAGTTGTAGGAGGTGGAGGCGGTGGCGATCAGACCTATGTGCTCGGTGGCCGTCGCCAGGGCGGTGAGCAGGGTGAGCGGTTCCAGGGCGCCGGCCGGGCGATGGGCCACCCTGCCCCACAGGTGCGGTCCGTCGGCCAGGAACAGCGAGTCGAAGGTGCCGCGTTCCGCGGTCCGGGCCAGGCCGACGTAGTGGGCGAGGTCGACATGGGCGTGCGGGTCGCTCTCCGGGAGCCGCCAGGAGGCTTCGTGGTGCCCGGTGTTCATCAGGAACGCGTTGAGGTGGAGCTTGCGGGTCATGCGTGGTCCTCCGTGACACCGAGCGCGGCCAGGAGCCGCTCGCGGTATTCGCCCAGTACCGGTTCGCGGTAGGAGCGGGGGTGGGGTCGGTCGATGGTCAGGTCGAGGCCGATTCGGCCCCGGTCGAGGACGAGGACCCGGTCGGCGAGCACGATCGCCTCGTCCACGTCGTGGGTGACGAGCAGCACCGAGGGGCGGTGACGCACCCACAGCGCGCGCAGCAGGTTGTGCATCTTGATGCGGGTGAGCGCGTCCAGGGCGCCGAACGGCTCGTCGGCGAGCAGGAGTTCGGGCTCCCGAACCAGTGAGCGGGCCAGTGCGGCGCGCTGTGCCTCGCCGCCGGACAGCTCGCCCGGCCAGGCCCGTTCGCGGCCCTTCAGGCCGACCTCCGCCAGGGCGGCCCGGCCGCGCTCCTCGGCGTCCTTGCCGTCCAGGCCGAGCAGGACGTTGTCCAGGACCCGGCGCCAGGGCAGCAGCCGGGAGTCCTGGAAGACCACCGACACCCGCTCCGGCGCGCTGAGCCGCCCGTCGCCGGCCACCCCGTGATCGAGGCCGGCGACGGCCCGCAACAGGGTGGACTTGCCCGAGCCGCTGTGCCCGAGCAGGGCCGTGAACTGCCCGGCGGGCAGGTCGAGATCGATGCCGTCGAGGACCGTACGCCCCTCGAACGAGCGGGTCAGACCGCGCAGTCGTACCGCCGGCCGGGTCAGCTGCTCAGTGTGCGGCGCCATGCCAGCACCCTCCGTTCGATCAGCCGGACCACGCTGTCGGAGACCAGGCCGAAGACGCCGTAGATCAGCAGGCCGACGAGGATGACATCGCTCTGGCCGTAGTTCTGGGCCTGGAACATCAGATAGCCCAGGCCGCTGGTGGCGTTGATCTGCTCCAGGACCACCAGACCCAGCCAGGAGCCGGTCACACCGAGCCGGAGTCCCACGAAGAACCCGGGCAGCGCGCCGGGGACGACGATCTGCCGGACGAACCGGAACTTCGACAGCCCCTGCACCTCCGCCAGTTCCACGTACCGGCTGTCGATGCCGGAGAGCGCGGCATGCGTGTTCAGATAGATGGGGATGTAGACGACGATCGCGATGATGGCGATCTTGAAGGTCTCGCCGATGCCCAGCCACAGGATGAACAGCGGGATCAGACCCAGGGTCGGGATCGCCCGGTTGAGCTGCACGGTCCCGTCGATCAGCGCCTCCCCGACCCGGCTGAGCCCCGAGGCCAGCGCGAGGGCGACCCCGGCGGTGAGGCCGATCAGGAAGCCGTACGCGGCGCGCTCCAGCGAGGTGAGGACATCGGTGGGCAGTGTGCCGTCGGCCCACAGCCGACCGGCGGTCCGCACGACCGTCCAGGGCGCCGGGATCGCCCCGGGGTCGAGCTGTCCGGCGGCGGAGGCGACGGCCCACAGGACGACGACCAGGACGGGACCGGCGAGTCGGGCCGCCGGCAGACGCCTGCCGGGGGAGAGCCGACGACGCCTGCGGACCCGGTGGGCCTCGTCCTCGTCGGCGGTGACGGCGGCCGGGGTGCTCACGGTGGTGGTCATGGCGGTCACCTCCGGTACTCCGCCGGTACGGCCTTGGCCGCGATGCCCTCGAAACGGTGGTCGAAGAGCGGGGAGACATCGAACTTCTTCACGAAGCCGCCCTGTGCGAGCAGATCCGCGGTCTCCTGCTCCCACTTGATCGCCTCGTCCCAACTCGGTGGGAAGAGAGGCTTGTTGGCGAGCGCGCTGATCGACTTCGCCTGGTCGGGGGTCAGGTTCTGCGTCTTGACGTAGAACTCCTCGTTCCACACGTCCGGGTTCTCGTACTGCCACACCTGGCCCTTGGCCCACTGCGGGATGTACGCGGCGATCGCGGCCGCCTTCGCGGAGTCGTTCAGCACCGACTGCGGCGCCCACAGCAGATTGAGCAGGTCGACCACGTCGGTGGCGATGGTCCGGGCGCCCTTCGGCCCGTACTGCTTCAGATACGCCGGGGCCTGGCTGTTGGCGAGCGGGGCGATGTCGACCTGTCCGGACTGCAGGGCGGTGAGGAACTGGTTGCTGGTCAGCGGGACCAGCCGCACGTCGTCGTCCTTCAGTCCCGCCTGCTTCAGCGCCCGCAGCAGCACCACCCCCTGGGCCTGCCCCTGGGAGAAGGCCAGCTTCTTGCCCCTGAAGTCCGCCACCGTGCGGATGTCGCTGCCGGGGCTGGTGGCGAAGAGGTAGTTGGGCTTGCGGGTGATGCCGATCGCGACGACCTTCGCGTCGTAGCCCTGGAAATGCGCCTGGATCGGCGGGATGCCCGCGTTGTTGGCGAGGTCCAGGGACTTGGCGCGGAAGGCGTTGATGACATCCGGACCGGCCCCGATGTTCACCCAGCTCGACACCGTGAACGGCAGCGCGGGCAGCCTCGCCAGCTTGAACTGCAGCTGCTGGGTGCCCAGATACGAGGCGATCTTCAGGCTGGTGCCCGCCGGGACCCGGTCGGCGAGCGGGGCGGAGGAGGCGCCCTCGGAGTCGGCCGCGGCACTGCTGCCCGCGCAACCGCTCAGGCCGGCGGCAGCGGCGGTGACGCCGAGCAAAGAGGTGAGAAAGAGACGGCGGTCGAAGCCCGAGGCGGGCACGGAAGACATGGGAGAACCCCTTGAGTTCATAGGGCAGGAAGGCATGCGGAATTCCGGGCGGCGGAAGGCCGGAGAAGGGGAATTCACGCAGGGAGGGCGCGAGGAGAACGCGGGAAAGACATGGGGAGGACGCGTTCACGACGCGTCGGTGAGAGATACGCGCTCCGGGCGCGTCGACGCGTCAGCAACAAAGGGTGCGACAGCTCATGAGCAGGATGTTCTCGGTCATCGGTGATCCCTGTCAATATTCCGAGTTTCTGAATTAAATAGCCTGAGGTGAAGCGTTCAGCGGATCCCGGTACAGCACGTCCAGAACCACCGAGCCACCCGCCACGGCGAGCACGGAATCCGGAAAACCGGTCGGCACGACGGTGCCGGCGCGTTCGCCGCCCACCGCTTCCCGCAATGCCGTCAGGCAGTCCTCACGGTGAATGACGCCGGTCTCGGTCACCACGACCGTCTCCGGATTCAGCACGTCCAGCAGCAGTCCCACCGCCCGCCCGGTCCTCCGCGCCCGCTCCACCAGCAGCCGTACGGCCGTCTCGTCACCGGCCGCCGCCGCGGCGACCACCCGCATCGCGTCGGCGCAGTCGACGACCCCGGCCTCCCGGGCCCGCCGGCACAACGTCCGCTCGCCCAGCTCCGCCTGGAGGCAGCCGGTCCGCCCGCAGTCGCACGGCTCGGTGCCGCCCGGCACGGGGAGATGAGCGATCGCGCCCGCCTGGGAGCGGGGCCCGTGGTGCACCTCGTCGTTGGTGGCGAACGCGGCGTCGACCACGTTGCCGACGAACAGGTGCAGCACGCTCCCGCTGCCCCTCGCCCGCCCGAACAGCCGCTCGCCGTTGACCAGCGCCCGCGCGTGTCCGTCGACATGGACGGGCAGCCCGGTGCGCGCGCCGAGCACCTCCCGCACCGGCACGTCACGCCAGCCCAGCAGCGCGTGCTCGACGATCGTCCCGCCGTCGCGGTCCACCCAGCCCCCGGCGGCCACCCCGACCCCCAGCGGCCGGCTGCCCGGCGCCCCGGCGAGCAGCGCCGCGAGCCCGTCCGCGGCCCTGGCCAGCACCCACCCGGGATCGGTGTGCTCGTGCGTCAACTCCCGCTGCGCGAGCACCCGTCCACGCAGATCGAGCAGCGCGACCGTGGTGTACGGCACGGCCACATGCACCGCGCCGACCACGAACCGCGAGTCGTCCAGGTCGACGGGGACATGCGGGCGGCCCACCCCGCCCGAGCGCCGGGGCACCGCGGCCTCACGGATGAAGCCGAGTTCGGCGAACCGGGCGCAGTAGTCCGTCACGGACGCGGGGGACAGCCCGGTCAGCCGGGCGATGGTGCTGCGCGCCACCGGTCCGTGCTCCAGCACGGACCGCAGCACGACGCTGGCGCTGGTGCGCCGCCGGTCGCTGTCGGCGGCTCGGGGTACGGGGGAGGAGAGGGAGGGGAGAAGGAGTGCCGTGGCACGGGGCATGGTTGACCGTCCTCGGGAACGGGGCCGACACGTCTCGGAAGTCGAGGCGCGCCGCAACCGCGCCTCAGACCGGACGGCGACAGGTGGCCGTGCCCTGGCGTCGCAGGTCGACATAGCGACGCGACGTGAAGTTCCGGGCCTGGGCAACCATGGCTGGAAGAGTACGGCAGGACAGGTGAATCCGACCAGAGCGGTAGGATTCCTTTGGTGGGAGCCCACAATCCGGTGCACGGCTCGCGATGTGAGCCGGCCGTCTCCACCTCAGTGATCGGTATCACGCCGAACCAGGTGTGTCCGGCACCTTTTGTGAGGAGCCCACCAAGCCTTCGTTCCCCCCTTTGTCGAGCGCTGACGGTGATCGACTCCGTCGCGGCGGGATAGCGTCGCGGTGTCCCAACGTGCCCACACCCGCGGAGTCCCCATGAGCACCGCCACCGCCGCCGCTGCCCGACCCGGCGCAGTCCTCGCCGACCTCCTGCCCGCGTCCCGCGTGCGCGATGTCGCCCTCGTGGTCGGCGGCGCCGCGCTCACCGGCCTCGCGGCCCAGATCTCCGTCCCGGTGCCCGGCTCCCCGGTGCCGGTGACCGGCCAGACCTTCGCCGCCCTGCTCGTCGGTACGTCCCTCGGCGCCGGACGCGGCTTCCTCTCCCTCGCGCTGTACGCGCTCGCGGGTGTCGTAGGCGTGCCGTGGTTCGCGAGCGGTACCTCCGGTGCGGGCGCCGTCTCCTTCGGCTACATCCTCGGCATGATCCTCGCTTCCACCGTCGTGGGAGCCCTGGCCCGCCGCGGCGCCGACCGCTCCGTACTGCGCATGGCGGGCACGATGCTGCTCGGCGAGGCCATCATCTACGCCGTCGGCGTCCCCTACCTGGCCTACGCCGCCGACCTGCCCGCCTCCACCGCGATCGCGAACGGCCTGACCCCGTTCCTCATCGGCGACGCCCTGAAGGCCGCCCTGGCGATGGGCCTGCTGCCCACGGCCTGGAAGTTCGCCGACAAGCGGTGAGTTGGTGGTCCGTATTGCGTAGGACGAAGTTCCTCCTGCGCCCGTAGCACGGCCGCATGGCCCGACGGACTCCGTCGGGCCATGCGGCCGTTCGCGTCAGCCCCGCTGCCTGGCGGCCCGCGGCAGCCGCTGCGACCACCACAGCCCCGCCGCGCCCGCCGCGATCAGCGCCGCGCCGGCCGCGCCGAGCGGCAGGACGTCACGGCCCACGCCGGTCTTGGGCAACTGGTCGCCGCCCGGTGCCACCGGCTTGTTGTCGGTGCCGAGCAGCAGCGGGGTGGCCGGGGCGTTCGGCGACGGGTTCGTCGTACCGAAGGGCACCGGGCCCTGCTGCCAGAAGGTCTTCTTCCCGTCGGCGGTCTGGACGGGCAGACAGATCTTGCCCGTCTTGCCCAGGTCATAAGTCGCTTGCACGTCGTACGACTTGGACTTGCCCGCCGCGAGACTGCCGACCGGACAACTGAAACCGCTGTTCGAACCCGCGGGCAGATCCTTTGCGGCGATGGCGTCACAGCCCTGAACATCCGTCACCTTCAGGCCGTCGAAACCGACCACCAAAAGCCTGATGTCACCGCTGTCCTTGCTTCCGTCGTTCTTGACGGTGGCGGTAATCGCCGTCTTTTGCGAACTGTTGTCGACCGAGATCTTCTCGGGCAGCAGCGTGCTCAGCTTCACGCCCGCCGGTGCCGCGTCAACCGCCTTTCCCCCCTTGCTGCTTCCCGATCCCTGGTCATCGGCGGCGGCCGTGAACGGAAGGATCATCACGGCCGAGAAAGATGCCGTGACCAGCGATCCCACGACGACCGTCAAACGACGAGAACTCATGTTCGTCCCCCTTGCAACCCCCTGGACTGCGCCTGAATTCGCAGTACTTGAAGAGGTACCACAAGATTTCTCCGCACTATGCTGGTACGGACTGAAGTGTGACCATTGTGTTTCGGTTGGTACGGTCGGTCAGGGGGGTGGGTGGATTGCCGGGGAATGCGCGAAGCGTTGGTGTTCCAGGGCTACTGGTGACGGGGCGGTACCGGCTGGTCGAAAGCATCGGCCAGGGGGGAATGGGGCGTGTGTGGCGGGCCGCCGACGAAATGCTCGACCGGCAGGTGGCCGTCAAGGAAATGCGCATAGACGGGCTGGACGCGGAGGACACACGCACCCGCCGTGAGCGCACGCTGCGCGAGGCCAGGGCGACGGCCCGGATCGACCACCCCAACGTCGTGCGCGTGTACGACGTCGTCGACGAGGGCGAACTCCTGTGGATCGTCATGGAGTTGGTCGCCGGACGCTCGCTGGAACAGATCATGGCGCAGGAGGGCCCGCTGGCTCCGCCCGAGGCGGCGCGGATCGGGCTGGGGCTGGTGGCGGCGCTGCGGCAGGTGCACGCCGGGGGAGTGCTGCACCGGGACATCAAGCCCGGGAACGTCCTCGTCGAGCGGAGCGGCGGGCGTGTGGTGCTCACCGACTTCGGCATCGCGGCCATCCAGGACGCCAAGGCGCTCACCATGGTCGGCATGCTCGTCGGCTCCCCCGACTACATGGCCCCCGAGCGGGTGTCGGGACAGCCGCAGGGACCGCCGTCCGACATCTGGTCCCTGGGCGCCACCCTGTGCGCGGCGCTGGGCGGCCGCTCCCCGTTCTCCCGCGACACGACCCTCGCGACGCTGCACGCGGTGCTGTACGAGGAGCCCGTGCTCCCCGCCGCGGCGGGCCCGTTGCGGGACATCCTGGCGGCACTCCTGGAGAAGGAGCCGACGGTCAGGGCGGGCCTCCCCGAGGTGGAGGACGCCCTGTGGCCGGTCGCGTATCCACCCCCGACGCCGGCTCAAGGGGAAGAGGAGCCGGAGGGGGCCGGGGACGGCAGCGACGCGTCGGGCGGGGGCGCCGGTGCGCGTGCGGCGGTTCCGACGGGTTCTGCGAGTGAGGCAGAACGGACAGGGCCGCCAGGACCGGTGAGCCGGGCCGGGGACACTCCGGTGTTCCCCCGGGCGCCCGGGGAGTGGCCCACACCGGCGTTCGTGGAGCCGCCTCGTGGGCGTGCCGGGCGTGCCGGGCGTCATGCCGAGGAGGCCGAGCACGTACGCGGGCCGGAGTCCCCGCCGCTCCCCGACCCCCGCGCGGAGCCCGAGCCGGTGCGCGACGCGGTGCCGCAGGCCGCCGCCTCGCCCCCCGCCGCACCGCCCGAAACACCTGCCGCACCCCCTGAAACCCCACCCGCACCCCGGGAAACCCCACCCGCACCCCGGGAAACACCGCCCACACCCCCCGAAGCCGCCTCCGAACTGCGCTCCGAAGCCCGTTCCGAGACGCCGTCCAGCAACTCCGCGGGACCGGCACCCGGCGCTCACCCCCGGCAGGGCGTCTCCCTCACCCGCGCCCAGGCGGAGACCCGGCGCAGCCCCGGCCACGGGCCGCCGGGCCCGCGCGGCCCCGGCACCGTCGGCATGCCGCGCGGCGAACCCCCGGACCCCGCCACCCCGTCGCCCCGGCACCGCGTCGGCATCCTCGCCGCCGTCGGCCTGCTCGCCGTCGCCGCCGTGGTCGCGGTCCTGCTCGCCACGTCGTCCGGCGGACGGCGGGACGACACGCACGCCGGCTCCTCGCCGGCCTCGTCCGTCAGCAGCGACAGCAGCGACAGCAGCGGCACCGCGAGTACGGGCAGCACCCCGTCGCCCACCGTCGAGGGCACCGCCCGGCCGCAGAGCCTGCCGCCGGGCGCGCACCGGGAGGCCGGGGGGTTCGCCTGGGCGACGCCCGAGGGCTGGCGGCGGGATGTGAAGACCGGTTCCGAGGTCCACTACACCTCCCCGGACGGCCGCCAGGAACTCGTCGGCAAGTCGTCGCTCGCCCGCGGCAATCTGATGGACACCTGGCGCACCTCGGAGCAGAACGCCCGCCAGGGCCAGGACTACGTCAAGATCCGGCTGGAGGAGACCACCTTCCAGGGTCACCCGGCGGTCGTCTGGGAGTACACCTTCACGCTCAAGGGCGACCCCTGGCACGCCCAGCTGCTCGGCTTCGACGTGGAGGGGAAGTCGTACCAGGTCAACACCTGGTACCGGCCGGACGACGAGCCCCAGGCCCTGAAGACGTACGACAAGGTCAAGGAGAGCTTCACCGTGCTGTGAACGCGGGCGGGAACGCCCGGGGGAGGGAACGCCCGAGGGGAGGGAACCCGGCGGGCTCCCTCCCCTCGTCGACGGCGACAGGGTCGCCCGGGTCAGCCGACAGGCACCTTGTCGGTCTTGTCGTCGGACTCCAGGGCCACCGTCGAACGGTCCCCGACGACCTTCTGCTTCACCACGGCGATCACGATCACGACCGCCGCGACCATCAGCGACAGCAGCACGGTCGTACGTCCGCTGCTCTCACCCTCGGTGTCGGTCAGCATGTAGCCGAGGACGAACACGATCAGCGCGGCCGTCGCCCAGGTCAGGTACGGGTACAGCCACATCTTCACGACGAGCTTCTCCGGCGCCTCGCGCTGGATGATCTTCCGCATCCGCAGCTGCGAGAAGCAGATGACCAGCCACACGAACAGGGCCACCGCGCCACTGGAGTTGACCAGGAAGAGGAAGACCGAGTCCGGGAACTTGTAGTTGAAGAACACGGCCACGAAGCCGAAGACCACGGAGGCGATGATCGCCGTCATCGGCACACCACGGGAGGTGGTCTTCGCGAACGCCTTCGGCGCGTCACCGCGCTGGCCCAGCGAGAACGCCATGCGGGAGGCCGTGTACAGGCCGGAGTTGAGGCAGGACAGCACCGAGGTCAGCACGATGAAGTTCATGATCTCGCCGGCGTGCGCGATACCGAGGGAGTCGAGGGCGGCGACGTACGAGCCCTTCTCCTTGATCGCGGGGTCGTTCCACGGCAGCAGGGAGACGACCACGAGGATCGAGCCGAGGTAGAAGACGCCGATACGCCAGATGATGCTGTTCGTCGACTTGGTGACGGCGCGCTGCGGGTTCTCCGACTCACCGGCGGCCAGGGTGGCGATCTCGCTGCCCATGAAGGAGAAGACGACGAGCAGTACACCGGTGAGGATCGTGCCGGGGCCGTTCGGCAGGAAGCCGCCGTGGTCGGTGAGGTTGCCGAGGCCGGCCTTGTCGCTGTGCACGCCGGGCAGCACGCCGAAGACGGCCAGAGCGCCGATCACGATGAAGGCGCCGATCGCCACGACCTTGATCCCGGCGAACCAGAACTCGAACTCACCGTAGGAGCCGACGGAGACGAGGTTGGTCGCGGTGAGCACGACCATCACGATCAGGGCCCAGCCCCACTGCGGGACGGCGGGGACCCACCCTTCGAGGATCTTGGCGCCGGCGGTGGCCTCCACGGCCAGCACCACGACCCAGAAGAACCAGTAGAGCCAGCCGATGGAGAACCCGGCCCAGCGGCCGAGGGCACGGTCGGCGTGTGCGGAGAACGAGCCGGAGCTCGGATTTGCGGCGGACATCTCGCCGAGCATGCGCATCACGAGGACGACGAGCGTGCCGACGAGGGCGTACGACAGGAGGATGCCGGGGCCTGCGGTGGCAATTCCCGAACTGGAGCCGACGAAGAGACCGGCGCCGATCACACCGCCGATGGCGATCATCGACAGATGGCGGTTCTTGAGTCCTGCCTGAAGTCCGGAACCAGGGTTCATGGGGGGAATTCCTTTGCGCCTGTGGGGGCTCACTCGCACAGCGGTGTACGAGCCGGTCCAGTGAATCGGAGGCGATCGAATTCTGGAACCTTCGAATCCGGATTGTTACTTGAGGTTTCCTTGAGGTTCTATGGCGAGACTCACATTTCTCTGGGCCGGCACCCGGAGCTGCCGCCCCGCAACCGCCGTGTCACACTCGTCCCATGCGCGTGTATCTCGGCTCGGACCATGCGGGCTTCGAACTCAAGAACCACCTCGTCGAATGGCTCAAGGCGGCGGGTCACGACCCCGTCGACTGCGGCCCCCACATCTACGACGCCCAGGACGACTACCCGCCCTTCTGCCTGCGCGCCGCGGAGAGGACGGCCGCGGACGCCGACGCCCTCGGCATCGTGATCGGCGGTTCGGGCAACGGCGAGCAGATCGCCGCGAACAAGGTCAAGGGCGTGCGGGCCGCGCTCGCCTGGAGCGAGGAGACGGCCTCCCTCGGCCGGCAGCACAACAACGCCAACGTCGTGGCCGTGGGTGCGCGCATGCACACGCAGGAGGAGGCGACGAAGTTCGTCGAGGCCTTCCTCAACACGCCGTTCTCAGGTGACGAGCGCCACATCCGCCGCATCGACATGCTGTCGGAGTACGAGACGACGGGCGACCTGCCGCCGGTCCCGGCGCACCACCCGCAGCAGGATTGACGCCGGACGGGGGGCTCGGCCCCCCGTTCGCGGGTGACTTCTCCCGCGACCGAGACGGGGTCCGGGGCGGAGCCCCGGGCGGCAGGAAAGGACATGGCACCCGTGCCAGAAGGGCACACGATCCACCGGCTGGCGCAGGACTACGCCGAGCGCTTCTACGGCACCGCCCCGCGAGTCACCAGCCCCCAGGGCAAGTTCTCCGACGCCGCCGAGCTGCTGACCGGAGCGGAGCTCACCCGGACGGAGGCCCACGGCAAGCACCTCTTCCTCGGCTTCCGTGACACCGACTGGGTCCATATCCACCTCGGCCTCTTCGGCAAGGTCGGCTTCGGTGACGCCCCGGCGCCCCCGCCCACCGACACGGTCCGCCTGCGCCTCGCGAACGACACCGCGTACGTCGACCTCCGCGGCCCCACCACCTGCGCCCTGATCACGGACCCCGAGAAGCGGGCGATACACGACCGCCTCGGACCCGACCCCCTGCGCACCGACGCCGACCCGACGGCCGCCTACGCCCGGGTGCGGCGCAGTCGTACGACGATCGCCGCCCTCCTCATGGACCAGAAGGTCATCGCCGGCGTCGGCAACGTCTACCGCGCCGAGGTCCTCTTCCGGCACGGCATCGACCCGTACCGCGCGGGCCGGGACATCACCCCCGCCGAGTGGGACACGATCTGGCGCGACCTCGTGGACCTCATGCGCGAGGGCGTCCGCAACAACCGCATCGACACGGTCCGGCCCGAACACACCCCGGAGGCCATGGGCCGCCCGCCGCGCGTCGACGACCACGGCGGCGAGGTGTACGTCTACCGCCGGGCGAACCTGCCCTGCCACATCTGCGGCGGCGAGATCCGCACCGCGGGCCTCGCCGCCCGCAACCTCTTCTGGTGCCCGTCCTGCCAGAAACGCTGACCGTCCGCCGGGAGACCCGGACCGTCCGCCGGAAGACGCTGACCGTCCGCCGGGAGACCCGGACCGTCCGCCGGAAGACGCGGACCGTCCGCCGGGAGACCTGGACCGTCCGCCGGAAGACGCGGACCGTCCGCCGGGAGACCTGGACCGGCCGCCGGAAGACGCGGACCGTCCGCCGGGAGACCTGGACCGGCCGCCGGAAGACGCGGACCGGCCGCCGGGAGACGCGGACCGGCCGCCGGAAGA
>NZ_JBFAIQ010000003.1:0-244802 GCF_040654755.1 Streptomyces sp. NPDC050625 | reverse complement strand
GTCGCGGACCGGCTGCCGGGAGACGCGGACCGGCCGCCGGTAGACCCGGACCGGCTGCCGGGAGACGGCGACCAGTTGTCAGAACCCGTGCGCCAGCCAGGGCGCCACCGCCGAGCCGAAGGCCGTCGACGCCTCCGCCAGCGCGCCCGGGCGCAGCTCCCGCACCCGTCCGGCCCCGGCCAGCGACAGCAGCGAGACGCCGCCGAGGTAAGCGGCCCCCAACTCCCGTACGGACAGGGCGAGGTCGGCCGCCTCCTCGGTGCGTTCGCAGGACGCACCCTTCATGTCCCCGCAGAGCCGCCAACGCCCGCTGTTCCAGGGGCAGAAGGCGTCCTCGACCTCGAACACGACCTCGACCGGGGCCTGGTAGGTCCGCGCCTCCAGCGCCGCGCCTACGTCCACGAGCCGTACGTACAGCGAGTCGCGCACCAGCACCCGGCACCGCCGGATGTCGGACACCTGGTACTGCCACGGCTCGTCCACCGGCCGCCGCCGCGCGTCGATCGACGAGGTCAGGTCGATGCCGAACAGGAACCGCCACAGCGCGGCGTGCGCGGCCGCGTCCAGCGCCTCCAGGTCCTCCAGCACCACCGTGCCCTTGGGTCCGGCCGGTTCCCAGTCGGGCTTGATCCTGAAGCGCGCGAAGCCCACGGTCTCCCCGTCCCGCTCCGCCAGTACGCACAGCAGCGGCGACGCCCCGTGCCGCTCGCTCTCCGGGTCGAGCAGTCCCACCCGGTCCCAGCCGGGCAGCCGCTCCACCATGCCCGGCCGCAGCGGCACGTGCCGGGCGTAGAGCGCCTCGCACACGTCGAGCACATCGGCCGGTGCGGCGTACCGCAGTCGTACGGCGTCCGTACCGGGCGGCACCGACAGCCGTACCCGGTCCGTGTCGATCTCGGCGTTCACGTGATACGTCGCGGCGCCGTACCCGAATCGTCCATAGATGACCGGCTCGGACGCCGTCAGGACCGCGAGCGGCCAGCCCCATGCCCGCACATCTTCCAGCTGCCGCCGCATCATCGAGGTCAGCACCCCGCGCCGCCGGTGCGTGGCGGCCACGCTCACCATCGTGACGCCCGCGGCCGGCACCGGGGCGCCGCCCGGCACGGTGACCCGGAAGGCGAAGGCCCCCGCCGTGCCGACCAGCTCGTCCCCGTCCCAGGCGCCGATGTACCGGTCCGGCTCGATGAGCGAGATCCACAGCTCCCGCTCCTCGGCCGACTCGGGGACCGCACCGAAGGCGCGGATCAAGTGGTCGTACCAGAGGCCGAGGTCGTCCCGGCGCAGTACGCGCAGTTCGGTCGTGCGGTCGCTCGCGACGTCAGTGCCCATGAACCATGCGTACCAGGGCATTGCGGGACGAGCGAGTGATTTTCTCCCGGGCGGCCGTGTGCCGGGCTTCTGTGAAGTTGAGCCTCGGACGAGGGATAAGTCGGACCTCGCGTGCCAAGCGGCTGGTCCGCTGGATAGGGTCCCGGACTAATGGCAGCAGGAGGAGAGCGGCGCGCGAAGGCCGAGACGCTGACGGCCCGGTGGAGGATGCAGTGGCACCGGGCCCGGGTCGGTGTGCGCAGAAGTGCCGTGGACTACTTCCGCGGTGACGGCTCGGACTGGATCGCGCTCTTCGGACTGCTGCTGACGATCCCGGTCCTCGCGTCCATGACGCTCGCCAACTCGGTGTGGTGTTCACCGGCCACGCTGGTGCTGCCGATCGTCGCGGGCGGGCTGCTGCTGCGTCCGGCGAGTCTGCTCGGGCTGTACGCGGCGGCGGCGACGGCGCTGATCGTGGAGTCGGTGCAGCTGGGGCCGTACACGGAGGGGCCGTCCCGGGTCACCCCCGGCGTGGTCCTGGTGGTCGCCGCCTGTGGCTTCTTCGGGCTGCTCACGGCCCAGTTCCGCAGCCGGGTGGGGGTGCCCTGGCGGCGCGGCGGCACGATGCTGTTCGACCTGCGCGAGCGGATCCGGGTGCAGAGCAAGCTGCCGAAGCTGCCGCACGGCTGGCACCGGGAGATGGCGCTGCGGCCGGCGGGCGGCCAGTCCTTCTCGGGCGACTTCGTGGTCGCGGCCCGTACGAACAACGGCCGCACGATGGAGGTCGTCCTCACGGACGTGTCCGGCAAGGGCATGGACGCGGCGTCGCGGGCGCTGCTGCTGTCGGGGGCGTTCGGGGGTCTGCTGGGTTCGCTGCCGCCGCACGCGTTCCTTCCGGCGGCCAACGGCTATCTCCTGCGCCAGGACTGGGACGAGGGGTTCGCCACCTCGATCCATCTGGTCCTGGACCTCGACTCCGGGGACTACGAGCTGTTCTCGGCGGGACATCCGCCGGGGCTGCAGCTGAGCGCCGGCAGCGGTCGCTGGGAGGAGAAGGCCGCCGAAGGCCCGCTGCTCGGTGTGTACGACGGCGCCCAGTTCGACCCCGTGAAGGGGTCGCTCCGTCCCGGGGACGTGTTGATGCTGTTCACGGACGGTCTGGTGGAAACCTCAGACCGGGACATCGTCGAGGGCATAGACCGGCTGACGGGGGAGGCCGACCGGTATGTCGCCGGAGGCTTCCACGGCGCCGCCTGGCACCTCATCGAGGCGGTGGCCAAGGACGTCAACGACGACCGGGCGCTGCTGCTGATCTGCCGGGACGCCGCGACCACGGCGGTCCGCTGAACCTGCGCGCGGCCGGACGAGGGCTGGGGGCCGAGGGGCTGGAGGCTGAGGGCCGAGGGCTGAGGGCCGTACAACGGCCGTCGGTGCGGGGGACACTGGGGAAGTGACCGAAACGCATCGCATGCTCACCCTGGCCGAGGTCGAGGCCCTCGCCCGCGCCGCCCACGAGGGGCAGACGGACAAGGCCGGGCGGCCCTACGCGGAACATCTGAAGGCCGTCGCGGAGGGCGTGCGCGCCCGGGGCGGGGACGACGAGCAGATCGCGGCGGGCTGGCTGCACGACTCCGTCGAGGACGACGCGCTGTCGCGCGAGTGGCTGAGCGGGGCCGCGCTGAGCCGGCGCACCAAGGACATCGTGCTCGCCGTCACCAAGCGGGCGGGGGAGGAGCCGGAGGCGTACGCCGCGCGCATTCTTCACACGCCCGGCGCGCTGCTGGTGAAGGAGGCCGATCTGGCCCACAACGCGGACCCGGAGCGGCTCGCGGTGCTCGACGAACCCGTCCGGAAACGACTGACCGAGAAGTACGCGCGGATGCGAGCACTTCTCGGTCTGACGGTCTGACGGTCTGACGGTCTGACGGGCGAGACGGCCCGGCTACGCGCTGACCTTCTCGCGGGCGCCTTCCGCCTTCTGCCGTTCACGGGCCAGTTCGGCCGCGTCCCGCTTGAACGCCCACTCCATCCTGGGCTCCATGGCGAACCGGAAGACGCGCTGCACGGGCTTGGTGCACAGCACGGTGACGACGGCCGCGGCCAGGACGCTGACCAGGATCTGGCCGAGCGGGTGGTGCAGCGAGGGGTGGTCGAACCAGCCCCGGTAGTCGGCGAACTTGATCACGAAGCCGTGCAGCAGATAGCCGTACAGGGTGCCGGCGCCCAGCGCGGTGAACCACAGCTTCCGGCGCGGTACCCAGGCGAAGAAGCAGGCGGTGAGCACCAGCGAGCAGCCGAACAGCGCCAGGACCATGAGCGGGCCGCACCACCAGGGCGCGCCGAACTCCTGGGCGGATTGGCGGTGGTAGAGCCACGCGGTGTTCATCCGCGGCACGCTCCACCAGCCGACCGCCAGCGCGGCCGCGAAGACCGGCACCGACGCGATGCGCACCCAGCGGCGGCGCACCAGCTGGAAGTGGTGCGGCTTCATGCACAGGCCCAGCACGAAGTACGGCAGGAACTGCAGGACGCGCTGGAGGTCCAGATCGTCACCGATGCTCGGGGTGACCGAGGCCAGCATGGCGAGGCCGATCGCCAGCGGGAGCGGCCATCGGACCAGCTTCCAGATGGGCGTGGTCAGCCGCCAGATGAACAGGGCGCACAGGAACCAGGTCAGATACCAGGGATCGAGGAGGCTGATCTCCTGGTCGGGGGCGTGGTCGACGAACCGCTTGAAGAGCGGATAGGCGGTCTCGAAGACGATGTACGGCACGGCGACGCCGGTGATGAGCCGCTTCAGCCGGTCCGGGCGCATGTCGAAACTGCGCGAGAAGAAGCCGGAGATGATGATGAACGCCGGCATGTGGAAGGCGTACACGACGGTGTACGCGCCCTCCAGGATGCGACTGTCGCCCTTCAGCGGTTCCCAGGAGTGACCGATCGCGACGAGCACGATCGCCAGGTATTTGGCGTTGTCGAAGAACGCGTCGCGCTGTTTGCCCGGTCTGTCCCGATCCTGCGTACTCATCGGGGTACGCGGACTCGGCACTCCGTTCACCGGCGACTGTGCCGATGGGAGCGGCCTTCGGTGCTGGCCGGGGGACGAGGCGGCGTCAAACATCTGAGGCACCCTAGCGTCGTCTGTGGGATTTCGTAAAACCCCCAGTGTGTTTCCTTGTTATGGGGCTTCGGGTGCCCCGGATTCACATAAGTCGACGCCTCTGTCCACGTGATGGTCAGCACATCGCAGGCTTCCGTTCACCCTTGATGTCCCGATTCATACTGACTAATTGGGGCATAACGCAGTGCTTCGGCCAACAATTCGAATTAGCTGCGAACGAGATGTGTGGACAGCGAAACGAAGCCCTCAATTCCCTGTGCTGCGGGCGTGGGCGGGTTTCCGAATTGCTGTGCGCCGAGTCACCCCGTTGCGGGCGGCCGTCCGACGATGCGTCACGCGCCGCATACGCTGGCCGGGTTGGTGGCACGATGGTTCTGGCGGGGGTGCGGGGATGTACCTCCGGGCCGGGAGAGCGGACCGACCGAGGGTGTGATCAGTGTGGCCATTTCACTGTCCGTGGTGCTGCTGTTGGCGATCATCCTTGTGGTGCTGATCCGAGGGGGGAGCATCAAGGCCGGCCCCGCCATCGTCGCGATCCTGTTCGGCTTCTTCCTCGCCTCGACCGGCATGGCCCCGTCGATCCAGCGGTTCCTCAACTCGATAGCCGAGACGATCAACTCGATCAGCTTCTGACGAGGCTCCCGGGCGAGTGCGGATCTGTACGTTACGTACAGAGAAGACGGCGTATGTGGGTGGGGTCAACCGTTGTCATGGGGGTAGGCCCGTTCGAGGCTTGCTTCTATGGACCACACCGAAATCGGCGTGATCACCAGATAGATCAAGCCTGACCATGGGTCGGGCACATGATCTTGGAAGACGACTGGCAGGACGGCGAGCGCCACAAGCCAGGCAACCAGGACGGGACGCCGGACGACAAAGCGGAGGACGCCCTTGAACGTCTTGGGTCGCTGCGGTTGATCAGCGTTCGTCGGCGTCATGGCCGGAATGTACTGCGACGGCGTCGCTCCGGGGAGGGCCGTCGACGACGATGCGGTCGGCCGAAGTCGCGGAGCCGACCGCCCCAGCCACAGCGGGGCCGGCCGAAGCCGCCAGCTCCCCTCGGGCCGCTTCCAGGCCCGCTACGTCGGCCCTGACGGCGTCCTTCGGCCCGCCCCGGAGACCTTGGGCACAGGCGACACCCTTGCCGCCTCGACGGGTGCCAGCACGCGGGAACTGATGGCGCAAGAACAAGATCGGACGCCGGAGGGGCACGCGGGGGACACGGCCGGCTGACTGCAGCTCGGGGAAATGATCAGGGCCAGGCGGAGGAATCGTCCTCCGCCTGGCCCCGAGTCGTACAGAGCGGGCGACGGGAATCGAACCCGCGTAGCTAGTTTGGAAGACTAGGGCTCTACCATTGAGCTACGCCCGCACGGGACGCGCCGCAGGTCGTCGACCACGGCACAGGAGGCATCGTAGCGGGTCGCATGCGCCCGCCGCACACCCATTGCGCGCCGCGCCACCGTGCGCCCGCGCGCTCCGCAAATGCGGCAGCCGCACTGCCTGCGGGCATGTACCCTACGTGTCGCACCAGACGGGGTGTGGCGCAGCTTGGTAGCGCGTCCGCTTTGGGAGCGGAAGGCCGTGGGTTCAAATCCCGCCACCCCGACCATCGGCCGAGATCATTCGTCGGCCACGCCTGATGATCGCCTTTTGGGGCGTTCAGCCGCTGCGGTTACTATGCAAGCTGCGCGCCCGTGTGTCCCGGCCCAATCGGCCTACGAACTCCTCCGGGCGGCTAAATCCGCCGGACCTGTCTGGCTCCGGCGAACACCAAGAAGTCAGCCACAAGGAGACCGAACCGTGAAGAGCGCCGTGGAGACCCTGAACCCGACCCGGGTTCGGCTCACTGTCGAGGTGCCCTTCGAGGAGCTCAAGGACAGCCTCGACGCGGCGTACAAGAAGATCAACCAGCAGGTCACGGTGAAGGGCTTCCGCAAGGGCAAGATCCCGGCGCGCGTCATCGACCAGCGGTTCGGCCGTGGCGCCGTGCTGGAGGAGGCCGTCAACGACGCGCTGCCGAAGTTCTACACCGAGGCGGTCAACGAGGCCGAGCTCAGCCCGCTGGGCCAGCCCGAGGTCGACATCACCGAGCTGAAGGACGGCGAGACGCTGAACTTCACCGCCGAGGTCGACATCCGCCCGGCCCTGGAGATCCCGGACTACTCCGGCATCGAGGTCGAGGTCGACGCCGTCGAGGTGACCGACGAGGACATCGAGAAGTCGGTCGAGCAGCTCCGTGAGCGCTTCGCCTCCACCTCCCCGGTCGAGCGTGCCGCCGAGGACGGCGACGTCGTCACGATCGACCTGCAGGCCAAGGTCGAGGGCGAGGTCCTCGAGGACGGCGTGGCCGAGGGCGTCTCCTACACCATCGGCTCCGGCGAGCTGCTCGACGGCATCGACGACGCCGTGAAGGGCCTGGAGGCCGGTGGCGAGGCCACCTTCACCTCCGAGCTCAAGGGCGGCTCGGCGGCCGGCAAGGAGGCCGAGGTCACCGTCAAGGTCACCCAGGTCGCCGCCCGCGAACTGCCCGAGCTGGACGACGAGTTCGCGCAGCTCGCCTCCGAGTTCGACACCCTCGACGAGCTGAAGGCCGACAGCCGCAAGCGCCTCGAGAACATGAAGCAGTACGACCAGGCCACGCAGGCCCAGGAGCGCGTCCTGGAGAAGCTGCTCGAACTGGTCGAGGTCCCCGTCCCCGAGAAGCTGCTCGAGGACGAGATCAACACCCGTAAGCACAACCTGGAGCACCACCAGCTCGGGCAGATGGGCCTCACCCTCGACAAGTACCTGGAGATCCAGGGCAAGACCGCCGAGGAGTTCGAGAACGAGACCCGCGAGGCCGCGGTCAAGGGCATCAAGACCCAGTTCGTCCTCGACGAGCTGGTCAAGTCGGAGAAGCTCAACGTCAACCAGGAGGAGCTCACCGAGCACCTCATGCGGCGTGCGGCCTCCTCCGGCATGTCCCCCGACCAGTTCGCCCAGGCCGTCGTCGAGGGCGGCCAGGTGCCCCTCCTCGTCGGCGAGGTCGCCCGCGGCAAGGCCCTGGCCGTCGTGGTCGAGGCCGCCACGGTGAAGGACACCAACGGCGAGATCGTCGACCTGGACGACGAGGACGAGGTCGAGGCGGCCACGGAGACGGTCGAGGCCGCCGAGGCCGCGGACGAGACCGCGGACGAGGAGAAGGCCGAGGGCTGAGCCCTGGAGCCTCTGCAGGCCGTATGACGAAGGGCCCCGGGATGCACAGCGCCCCGGGGCCCTTCGTCATACGGTGGAACAGTGGCCCGTCCGCAGAAGGCGCCCGGCGCTACGCCCCCGGCGAACACCCCCTTCCACGGGATTCTCCGAAGGGACCAGCGCGTTAGGGTCCATGAATACGGGGGCAGGGGACTCACCTGAAACCCCCGGCAGGATTTCGCAGTACACGTGAGACGGCCCGGCGCCGTCGTAAGACGAGCAGGTGGATACGTGACGAATCTGATGCCCTCCGCCGCCGGCGAGCCTTCCATCGGTGGTGGCCTCGGCGACCAGGTCTACAACCGGCTGCTCGGCGAGCGGATCATCTTCCTCGGCCAGCAGGTCGACGATGACATCGCCAACAAGATCACCGCGCAGCTGCTGCTCCTCGCCGCGGACCCGAGCAAGGACGTCTACCTCTACATCAACAGCCCCGGTGGCTCGGTGACGGCCGGCATGGCGATCTACGACACCATGCAGTACATCCCGAACGACGTGGTCACGATCGCCATGGGCATGGCGGCCTCGATGGGCCAGTTCCTGCTCACCGGCGGTGCCGCGGGCAAGCGCTTCGCGCTGCCGCACGCGGACATCATGATGCACCAGGGCTCCGCGGGCCTCGGCGGCACGGTCTCGGACATCAAGATCCAGGCCGAGTACCTGATGCGCACCAAGAAGCGCATGTCCGAGCTGACCGCGCAGCACTCCGGCCAGACCGTCGAGACGATCATCCGCGACGGCGACCGCGACCGCTGGTTCACCCCGGAAGAGGCCAAGGAGTACGGTCTCATTGACGAGATCATCACGCATGCCTCCGGTGTTCCGGGAGGCGGCGGCACCGGTGCCTGACCGGCCCGGCCCCGCACGCTCCGCCGAGTACTCCAGCCCCCAGAACGCCACCAGGACGGTGAACACGCACATGAGCAACTTCCCCGGCGCCGCCAGCGGCCGCTACGACGGGCCGCGGCCCGAGAGCCGCTATGTCATTCCGCGCTTCGTCGAGCGCACCTCCCAGGGCATCCGCGAGTACGACCCGTACGCGAAGCTCTTCGAGGAGCGCGTCATCTTCCTCGGCGTCCAGATCGACGACGCCTCCGCCAACGACGTCATGGCGCAGCTGCTGTGCCTGGAGTCGATGGACCCCGACCGGGACATCTCGATCTACATCAACAGCCCGGGCGGCGACATGACCGCCCTCACGGCGATCTACGACACGATGCAGTTCGTGAAGCCCGACATCCAGACGGTGTGCATGGGCCAGGCGGCGTCCGCCGCGGCCATCCTGCTCGCCGCCGGTACGCCCGGCAAGCGCATGGCGCTGCCGAACTCCCGCGTCCTCATCCACCAGCCGGCCGGCAGCACCGGCCGCGGACAGCTCTCCGACCTGGAGATCATCGCCAACGAGTTCACCCGGATGCGGTCGCAGCTGGAGGAGATGCTCGCCAAGCACACCAACCGGCCGATCGAGAAGGTCCGCGAGGACATCGAGCGCGACAAGATCCTCACCGCCGAGGAAGCGCTCGAGTACGGCATCGTCGACCAGATCATCTCCACCCGGAAGATGAACAACGAGACCGTCCGCTGACGCTCAGGACCCGCACTCTGTCGCCCTTGGCGCGGTGCACGTCAAAGTGAACCGTGCCAAGGGGGGCCCGAACGGGGGGCCCGGCAAGGTACCGTCGGACATAAGGCAGCACCAGGAGCCGCTGGATTCGAAAGCGTCCAGGCGTCTCCCAGGCGAAGGGGAAGCACACCGTGGCACGCATCGGTGACGGCGGCGATCTGCTCAAGTGCTCGTTCTGCGGCAAGAGCCAGAAGCAGGTCAAGAAGCTCATCGCAGGGCCCGGTGTGTACATCTGCGACGAGTGCATCGATCTCTGCAACGAGATCATCGAGGAGGAACTCGCCGAGACGAGCGAGGTGCGGTGGGAGGAACTCCCCAAGCCCCGCGAGATCTACGAGTTCCTGGAGGGCTATGTAGTCGGCCAAGAGGCCGCCAAGAAGGCTCTCTCAGTCGCGGTGTACAACCACTACAAGCGGGTTCAGGCGGGGGAGAACGGCGGCGCCCAAGGCCGCGACGACGCCATCGAGTTGGCGAAGTCCAACATTCTCCTGCTGGGCCCCACGGGCTCCGGCAAGACGCTCCTCGCACAGACCCTGGCGCGCATGCTGAACGTCCCGTTCGCGATCGCTGACGCGACGGCGCTGACGGAGGCGGGTTATGTCGGCGAGGACGTCGAGAACATCCTCCTGAAGTTGATCCAGGCCGCGGACTACGACGTCAAGAAGGCCGAGACGGGGATCATCTACATCGACGAGATCGACAAGGTCGCGAGGAAGAGTGAAAACCCTTCCATCACCCGCGACGTGTCGGGCGAGGGTGTGCAGCAGGCCCTCCTCAAGATCCTCGAAGGCACCACGGCCTCGGTCCCGCCGCAGGGCGGCCGTAAGCACCCGCACCAGGAGTTCATCCAGATCGACACGACGAACGTGCTGTTCATCGTGGGCGGCGCGTTCGCCGGACTGGAGAAGATCATCGAGGCACGGGCCGGCGCGAAGGGCATCGGCTTCGGCGCGACGATCCGCTCGAAGCGTGAGCTGGCCTCCAAGGACGTCTTCGAGGACGTCATGCCGGAGGACCTGGTCAAGTTCGGCATGATCCCCGAGTTCATCGGCCGTCTGCCGGTGATCACCTCGGTCCACAACCTCGACCGCGAGGCGCTGCTCAAGATCCTGGTGGAGCCCCGCAACGCCCTGGTGAAGCAGTACCAGCGCCTCTTCGAACTCGACGGCGTGGAACTGGACTTCGAGCGCGAGGCCCTGGAGGCCATCGCCGACCAGGCCATCCTCCGCCAGACCGGCGCGCGCGGTCTGCGCGCCATCATGGAGGAGGTCCTGATGTCGGTGATGTACGAGGTCCCGTCCCGCAAGGACGTGGCCCGGGTCGTCATCACGGCGGACGTCGTCCACTCGAACGTGAACCCGACACTGATCCCACGCGACGCCCGCGGCCGCGGCCAGGGCGAACAGAAGACGGCGTAGTCAGGTTTGCCGTATGCCGAGGGGCGCCCCGCTGCAGCGCGGGGCGCCCCTCGGTGTAGTGGTCGGTCAGCACGAGGCCGTGGTGTGATGCGGCAGCCGGACTCGCGGCGAGAGGAATGGCGATGGGTGGGGCCCCGGTCAACCGACCGGGGCCCCTTCTCGTGGTTGGCGACGTGGCGTCAGATCTTGACGCGCACGTCGTTGCGCAGCTTCGCCGCGAGGTCCGCCGTGTCGGCGACCGAGCCGCCGTCGCCCGCGGCCAGGGCCGCGAAGCTGAACGCCGAGACGTAGCCGACGGTGCTGTGGTCGGCCCAGATGCACATGGGCAGCTTCACGGTCTTCGGGGCGCTGGCGGAGGTCGAGTCCGAGTTGTCGATCTCGGCCACCTGGCACTTCATGATGCCGTTCGAGAAGCCCGCCGGGTGCTGCTCCTCGGGGCTGCCGATCATCTTGCTGTCCCCGGCGCTCTTGTCCTTCTCGGACTCCGACTTGACCTTGGCGAACATCGCGTCCACGACGGCCTCGGGGTTGTCGATGGTCCCGTACACCCCGCCGAAGGAGAGCGACTTCGCGGACAGTCCCGTGCCGCTCTGGTAGCCGGCCTTGACGTCCTTGGCGTTCTTCACGCCCCACTTCTCGAAGTCCTTGACGTCGGAGTCGGTCATGTCGCCCGAGGAGTCCGCGCTGCCCGACTTCTTGTACGTCCCGTTGATGACCTCGGCCGGCGTCGTCAGCTTGTGCGGGCCGTCGTCCGCGACGTCCGAGCCGCCGCTGCCCGTGCCCAGCACGAAGTAGGCGCCCACCGCGATGGCCGCCACCACGGCGACGGCCCCGATGATCAGGCCCGTCTTCTTCTTGCCGCCGCCCGGGGCCGGGGGCTGGGGGACGGCGTAGCCGGGCTGGCCGTAGGGGGGCGTCGGCTGGCCGTACGGGTTCGGCTGCTGGGGTGCGCCCTGCTGGGGGTAGCCGTAACCGGGCTGGGGCGGAGGGGCCTGCTGAGGGTAGCCGTAGCCGGGCTGGGGAGCCTGCGGCTGCTGGCCGTAGGGGCCCGGCTGGCCGTACGGTCCGGGCTGCTGGGGCTGCCCGCCGTACGGGCCCGGCTGGTTGTGACTCATTTCTGGGTTCCCCTCCAGATGCTTATGTGTTCCTGACATCCTGGCGCAGGCACAGGAAGCCCACCGCATCGGGGGTCGCACCGTTACAGAACAAACGCGTTTCGGGACTGGGTCGTGACACCTCTAAACTGACCCCCGTGACCGAGAACGCTCAGCAGCAGCCACCAGCGCCCGACACCGAACTGCCGACCCAGTACGCGCCGGCCGATGTAGAGGGGCCGCTGTACGAGCGCTGGGTGGAGCGGGGTTACTTCGAGGCGGACGCGAAGAGCGACAAGCCCGCGTACACCGTCGTCATCCCCCCGCCGAACGTCACCGGCAGCCTGCACCTCGGGCACGCCTTCGAGCACACGCTCATCGACGCCCTGACACGACGCAAGCGCATGCAGGGCTTCGAGACGCTGTGGCAGCCCGGCATGGACCACGCCGGCATCGCCACGCAGAACGTCGTCGAGCGCGAGCTCGGGAAAGAAGGAAAGTCCCGGCACGACCTCGGGCGGGACGCCTTCGTCGAGCGCGTCTGGCAGTGGAAGGCCGAGTCCGGCGGGCAGATCAGCGGACAGATGCGCCGCCTCGGCGACGGCGTCGCCTGGTCCCGCGAGCGGTTCACCATGGACGAAGGGCTGTCCCAGGCCGTCCAGACCATCTTCAAGCGGCTCTACGACGACGAGCTGATCTACCGCGCCGAACGCATCATCAACTGGTGCCCCCGCTGTCTGACGGCCATCTCGGACATCGAGGTCGAGTACCAGGACGACGACGGCGAACTCGTCTCCATGAAGTACGGCGACGGGGACGACACCATCGTCGTCGCCACCACCCGCGCCGAGACCATGCTCGGTGACACCGCCGTCGCCGTTCACCCCGACGACGAGCGCTACAAGCACCTCGTCGGCAAGCTCATCAAGCTCCCGCTGACCGACCGCTCCATCCCGGTCGTCGCCGACACGCACGTCGACCCCGAGTTCGGCACCGGCGCCGTCAAGGTCACCCCGGCCCACGACCCGAACGACTTCGAGATCGGCCAGCGGCACGATCTGCCGTCCATCACGATCATGGACGAGCACGCCGTCATCACCGCGCACGGCCCCTTCCAGGGCCTGGACCGCCTGGAGGCCCGCTCGGCGATCGTCGCCGCGCTGCGCGCCGAGGGCCGGATCGTCGCCGAGAAGCGGCCGTACGTCCACTCCGTCGGCCACTGCTCGCGCTGCAAGACCACCATCGAGCCCAGGCTCTCCATGCAGTGGTGGGTCAAGGTCGGCCCGCTCGCCAAGGCCGCCGGTGACGCGGTCCGCGACGGCAAGGTCAAGATCCATCCGCAGGAGATGGAGAAGCGCTACTTCGACTGGGTCGACAACCTCCACGACTGGTGCATCTCACGGCAGTTGTGGTGGGGCCATCGGATTCCCGTCTGGTACGGCCCGAACGGCGAGGTCGTCTGCGTCGGCCCCGACGAGGAGCCGCCGAGCGGCGAGGGCTGGCGTCAGGACACCGACGTCCTCGACACCTGGTTCTCCTCCGGCCTGTGGCCCTTCTCCACCCTCGGCTGGCCCGAGCAGACCGAGTCGCTCGCGAAGTTCTACCCGAACTCCGTCCTGGTCACCGGCTACGACATCCTCTTCTTCTGGGTCGCCCGGATGATGATGTTCGGCCTGTACGCGATGGACGGCACCCCGCCGTTCCACACCATCGCCCTGCACGGCATGGTCCGCGACCAGTTCGGCAAGAAGATGTCGAAGTCCTTCGGCAACGCGGTCAACCCGCTGGACTGGATGGACAAGTACGGCTCCGACGCGCTCCGCTTCACCCTCGCGCGCGGCGCCAACCCGGGTGTCGACGTCCCGATCGGCGAGGACTGGGTCCAGGGCTCCCGCAACTTCGCCAACAAGATCTGGAACGCCACCCGCTTCGCGCTGATGAACGGCGCGACGGTGGACGGGCCGCTGCCGGACCCGGCGAAGATGGCCGCCACCGACCGCTGGATCCTCTCCCGCCTCAACTCCGTCGTCGCCGAAGTCGACGCGTTCTACGAGGACTTCCAGTTCGCGAAGCTCTCCGACGCCCTCTTCCACTTCGCGTGGGACGAGGTCTTCGACTGGTACGTCGAGCTGTCCAAGACGACGTTCCAGGCGGGCGGCGAGGCCGCCGAGGTCTCCAAGCGCGTCCTGGGCGAGGTCCTCGACGTCACCCTCCGGCTCCTCCACCCGGTCGTCCCGTTCGTCACGGAGACCCTGTGGACCACCCTCACGGGCGGTGAGTCGGTCGTCATCGCCGAATGGCCGGCCGACAGCGGCTTCCGCGACAAGGCGGCCGAGCGGGAGATCGAGACCCTCCAGTCCGTCATCACCGAGGTCCGCCGCTTCCGCGCCGACCAGGGCCTGCAGCCCGGCCAGCGCGTCCCGGCCCGCCTCACCCTGGACGGCACGGCCCTCGCCACGCACGAGGCGGCCATCCGCCAGCTGCTGCGGCTCCAGCCGGAGGGCGAGTCCTTCACGGCCACGGCCACCCTGCCGGTCGCCGGGGCGGAGGTCGCCCTCGACCTCTCCGGCACGATCGACGTGGCCGCGGAGCGCAAGCGCCTCGCCAAGGACCTGGCCGCCGCCGAGAAGGAGAAGGCCCAGGCCACGGCCAAGCTCGGCAACGAGGCGTTCCTCGCGAAGGCCCCGGACCACGTCGTGGACAAGATCCGCACGCGGCTTGCCAAGGCCGACGAGGACATCACGCGGATCCAGGCCCAGCTGGACAAGCTGCCCCCGGCGTAAGCGCCCGTAGCGCCCGTACGGCACTGAAGGCCCCCGGACCCACACGGCACCGGGGGCCTTCGCCCATGTCTGTCCGTGCCGCTCCGTAGACTGGTGTCGTGAGCGAAGCGCCCGGCACCAACGACCAGCCCGACCCCCTCGACTCCTTCGACGAGATGATCGCGGCGGAGACCGACCGCGACCCCGACCTCGCGGTGATCGAGGCCGGCAGCCGCACCCTGCGCACGCAGGGCGGGCCGGCGCAGGCGGACGTACCCGCGAGGCCCGAGGACCCCGAGGTCGACAAGGCCCTGCGCGAGGTCGAGGCCGAGCTCGCCACCCGCTGGGGCGAGACCAAGCTGGAGCCGTCCGTCAGCCGCATCGCCGCGCTCATGGACGTGCTGGGGGATCCGCAGCGGTCGTACCCCTCGATCCACATCACCGGGACGAACGGCAAGACGTCCACGGCCCGCATGATCGAGGCCCTCCTCGGCGCCTTCGAGCTGCGCACCGGCCGCTACACGTCCCCGCACGTGCAGTCGGTCACCGAGCGCATCAGCCTGGACGGCGCGCCGATCTCCGCCGAGCGGTTCATCGAGACGTACCAGGACATCAAGCCGTACATCGAGATGGTCGACGCCATGCAGGAGTTCCGGCTGTCGTTCTTCGAGGTGCTCACTGGCATGGCGTACGCCGCGTTCGCGGACGCGCCGATCGACGTGGCCGTGGTCGAGGTCGGGATGGGCGGCAGCTGGGACGCGACGAACGTGATCGACGGCGATGTCGCCGTGGTCACCCCCATCGACCTGGACCACACGGACCGGCTCGGCGAGACCCCCGCCGAGATCGCCGCGGAGAAGGCCGGGATCGTCAAGCAGGACGCGACGGTCATCCTGGCCCAGCAGCCGGTGGACGCGGCGCAGGTGCTGCTGAAGAAGGCGGTCGAGGTCGACGCGACGGTGGCCCGGGAGGGCCTGGAGTTCGGCGTGGTGGACCGCCGGATCGCGGTGGGCGGCCAGCTCCTCACCCTGCGTGGCCTGGGCGGCGAGTACCCCGAGGTGTACCTCCCGCTGCACGGCGCCCACCAGGCGCACAACGCGGCCGTGGCGCTCGCCGCGGTGGAGGCGTTCTTCGGCGTCGGCTCGCAGCGCGCGGAGCGGCTGGACATCGACACCGTCCGCAAGGCCTTCGCCGCGGTCTCCTCGCCGGGCCGTCTGGAGGTCGTACGGCACTCGCCGACGATCGTCCTGGACGCCGCGCACAACCCCGCGGGCGCGCGGGCGACGGCCGAGGCGATCGGCGAGGCCTTCGACTTCAGCCGGCTGATCGGGGTCGTGGGCGCGAGCGGCGACAAGAACGTGCGCGGGCTCCTGGAGGCCTTCGAGCCGATCTTCGCTGAGATCGTCGTCACGCAGAACTCCAGTCACCGTGCCATGGACGCGGACGAGCTGGCCGCGGTCGCCGTCGAGGTGTTCGGCGAGGAGCGGGTACAGGTCGAGCCGCGGCTGCCCGACGCCCTGGAGGCCGCGATCACGCTGGCCGAGGAGGAGGGCGAGTTCGCGGGCGGCGGTGTGCTGGTCACCGGCTCGGTCATCACGGTGGGCGAGGCCCGTCTGCTGCTGGGCAAGGGCTGAGGAGGAAAATCATGCGTACGCTCTGCTCCTCGACCCTGATCGGCGAGTTCTTCGTCATCGGCTTCGCCGCGCTGGTGGCGATGAAGGACCCGGACCTGTCGACGACCACGGTGTGGACGGTCAGCGGGATCGCGATGTTCCTGTGCGTGGTGCTGTGCGGCGTGGTGACGCGCCCCGGCGGAGTGGCCCTCGGCTGGGCCCTCCAGCTCGCGCTGATCGCCTCCGGGGTGTTCGTCCCCACGATGTACTTCATGGGGGCGCTGTTCGCGGCGCTGTGGTGGGCTTCCGTGCACTACGGAAGAAAGATCGACGAGGCGAGGGCCCGCTTCGCCGCGCAGGCCGGGTCGCCCACTACACCTGACGCTGCGTAACAGGTGCCCGGACACGCCCTGTAACCTCGTCCCACCGCACACGTCAGTCAGAAGGAGCCTTCCCGTGACCCAGCGCACCCTCGTCCTCCTCAAGCCCGACGCCGTTCGTCGCGGCCTGACCGGCGAGATCATCAGCCGTATCGAGCGGAAGGCCGGCTGGCAGATCACCGCGCTGGAGCTGCGCACGCTGGACCAGGAAACGCTGGAGCAGCACTACGGCGAGCACAAGGGCAAGCCCTTCTACGAGCCCCTGGTCGAGTTCATGGCCTCCGGCCCGGTCGTCGCCCTGATCGTCGAGGGCGAGCGCGTCATCGAGGGCCTGCGCGCCCTGGCCGGCCCCACCGACCCGATCGCCGCGGCGCCCGGCTCCATCCGCGGCGACTACGGCGTCATCGTCCGCGAGAACCTGATCCACGCCTCCGACTCGGAGGAGTCGGCGGAACGAGAGGTCAAGATCTTCTTCCCCGGCCACGCGTAACCCTCCGGGGGCTCGCGACCCGGACACCGCCCGCCGCGACACCGCGCCGCCCCGGGGCTGCGGATCGGATCCGGGTGACTCGGCGGCCGGCGCCTGCTGGGCCGCACGCCGAGTGATACGCCGGTCTGTGACACGGGTGACCACCGGTCCGGCGAGCTGCGTGCCCGGGTGTCTCGACGGTTCGGGGCGGGTCTGAGACTTGGGCGGCCGAGCGGTCTGGTGAGCTGCTGGATCGGGTGGCTCGGCGGTTCGGGGCTGTTGGGTCGTGCACCGGGTGGTCTGCGGGTTTGAGGCTTGGGCGGCCGAGCGGTCTGGTGAGCTGCCGGATCGGGTGGCTCGGCGGTTCGGGGCTGTTGGGTCGTGCACCGGGTGGTCCGCGGGCCTGGGGCTTGGGCGGCCGCCCGGTTCGGTGAAGTGCCGGTTCTGGTGGCATACGGGTCGGCTGGCTTCCCGGTCGACTGGCTTGCCGGGCCGATGGGCTGTCGGTCTCGACGCCTGTGGTCTCGCGGCTGTGGGTGCGCTTTGTCCGTCGGTTCGGCCAGCGTGGCGAGCTGGGGGCTAACTGTCTTCTTCCCCCGGCCGCGCGTAACCCTCCGGGGCTCGCGGCAGGAACACCCCCGACCGTCGGTCGACCCGTGCCCTGTCGGCCTGGGTGACTCGGCGGATCGGGGATCTGTCGGGTCGCGCACCGGGTGGTGCGTGGGTCTGGGGCTTGGGTGGCCGCCCGGTTCGGTGAGTTGCCGGTTCCGGCGGCTTGCCGGTCCGGAGGGCTGTCGGTCTCGACGCCTGTGGTCTCACGGCTGTGGGTGCGCATTGTCCGTCGGTCCTGCCGGCTTCGCGAGCAGGGGCTCGGTGTCTTCTTCCCCAGCCGCGCCTAACCCTCCGGGGGCTTACCGGCACGGACTCACTCCCTAGGCCGTCGGCCGCCCACCGCCCGCCCGCTGCGGGCGGCGGCTCGGGTGGCTACCTGTCGGCCTACACCGGGTGGTTCGCGGGGCTGAGGCTTGGTGGCCGCCCGGTTCGGTGAGTTGCCGGTTCGGGTGGCTTGTCGGCCCGGAGGGCTGTCGGTCTCGATGCCTGTCGTCTCGCGGCTGTGGGTGCGTATTCTCCGCTGGTTTGGGCGGGTTGGCGAGTCGGGGGCTCGGTATTTTCTTGCCCCGGCCGCGCCCAACCCTCCGGGCCCCGCCGGAATCGGCACCTCGACGGTCGGTCGGCTCCGGGGCCGTGGGTGCGCATTGGCGGGGGAGGCGTTCCGGCGGGTCGGGGGGGCAAAATTTCGGGGATTTTTTTGATGGCGTGTCAGTTCGGTCGGCCCGGCTGACCTGGGGCGAGGGTACGTTTTCGGCCTTCGCTTGGCATATGCGTGGCGATCGGGGGAACGAGTGCCCCCGTTGGGCCGTCTCCAGGAGCGAGGCGGCGCACCGCATGCTGACAATGGCGAAGACCCTCGCGCAGTGTTCGTGCAGGCGCGTCTACGATGGAAGCCTTCACGTCACAGCACCCACCTCGCCAACCTGAAAAGCTCTCAAAAGCTCGTGGGAAGGCCAGACGAATCCTGATGGGGAACTCAATGTCGTTCATCGGCCGTGACATGGCTGTCGACCTCGGGACCGCCAACACGCTGGTGTACGTCAGGGGTCGCGGGATCGTACTCAACGAGCCGTCCGTCGTCGCGATCAACACCAACACCGGTGGCATCCTGGCGGTAGGCGCGGAAGCGAAGAAGATGATCGGGCGGACCCCCGGCAACATCGTTGCCGTACGGCCGCTGAAGGACGGCGTCATCGCCGACTTCGAGATCACCGAGCGGATGCTCCGCTACTTCATCCTGAAGATCCACAAGCGGCGGTATCTCGCCAGGCCGCGCGTCGTCGTCTGCGTGCCCTCCGGCATCACCGGCGTCGAGCGCCGCGCCGTCATCGAGGCGTCGTCCCAGGCCGGCGCCCGCCAGGTGCACATCATCGAGGAGCCCATGGCCGCGGCCATCGGCTCCGGCCTGCCGGTCCACGAGGCCACGGGCAACATGGTGGTGGACATCGGCGGCGGCACCACGGAGGTCGCGGTCATCTCGCTCGGCGGCATCGTCACCGCCCAGTCCATCCGCGTCGCCGGCGACGAACTGGACAACGCGATCATCCAGCACATCAAGAAGGAGTACTCCCTTCTGCTGGGTGAGCGGACGGCCGAGCAGATCAAGATCACGATCGGTTCGGCGTACGACCTCGACTCCGACGAGCACACCGAAATCCGTGGCCGGGACCTCGTCTCCGGACTGCCCAAGACCGTCGTCATCTCCGCCGCCGAGGTGCGCAAGGCGATCGAGGAGCCCGTCAACGCCATCGTCGACGCGGTCAAGACGACGCTCGACAAGTGTCCGCCGGAGCTGTCCGGCGACATCATGGACCGAGGAATCGTTCTGACCGGCGGCGGCGCCCTGTTGCGCGGTCTCGACGAGCGGCTGCGCCGCGAGACCGGCATGCCGATCCATATCGCCGAGGACCCGCTGGACAGCGTCGCGCTCGGCTCCGGCAAGTGCGTCGAGGAGTTCGAGGCGCTCCAGCAGGTTCTGGACGCCCAGCCGCGCAGATGACGTAACTCTTCGATTCCGCCGTACGAGATGATCTCCTCTCGTACGGCGGATCGTTGATATAGAGGCATAAGCTCCCACAATCTCCATTCCAATGAGGAAGGGCACGGCCGCCGCACGTGAGGGACACGAAAGAGAGCCGGCTGCTCCTGGTGCTGTTGATCGCCATCGCGTTCGCACTGATCACGGTGGACATCCGCGGCGGCCAGAACTCCCCGGTCGACGGTGCCCGGCAGGCCGCGGCCGCGGTCTTCGGTCCGATCGAGAACGGGGTGTCGTCGGCGGTCGATCCCGTCGGCAACGCCGTCTCCGCCATCCGCAACTCGGGTGAACGGCACGACCGGCTGGCGAAACTGGAGAAGGAGAACGCGGCCCTCAAGGCGAAGCTCGGCAGCGACGACCGCAACCGCAGCCGCCTGAGGCAGCTCGACAAGATGCTGAAGGTGGCCGGCGAGGGTCAGTACGGCATCAAGGGCGCCCAGGTCATCGCCATAGGGGCGGCCCAGGGCTTCTCCTGGACCATCACCATCGACGTCGGCGCCAACGACGGCATCAAGCGGGACATGACCGTGCTCAACGGCGACGGACTTGTCGGGCGCGTCACCACCGTCGGTCCGGACGCCTCCACGGTGTTGCTCGCCAACGACCCCGACTTCACCGTCGGCACCCGTATGGAGGGCAGCGACGAGCTCGGCTTCGCCTCCGGGCAGGGCGACCGCCCGCTGCGCGTCGAACTCCTCAACGGCAAGGCGGAGGTGAAGAAGGGCGACCGGCTCATCACCTTCGGCTCCCAGGCCGACAGGCCCTTCGTGCCCGGCGTCCCGGTCGGCATCGTCTCCAGGGTCGACCCCTCCGGCGGCGGCCTGACCCGTACCCTCTACGTCACGCCGTTCGTCGGCTTCACCAAGCTCGACATCGTCGGCGTCGTCGTCGAGGCCCCGAAGAAGGACCCGCGCGACGAGGTGCTCCCGGCCAAGCCCAAGCCGACCCCCACTCCGACGGTGACCGTCACCGTCACCCCGTCCGCCGACGCGACCGCCACCGACGAGCAGCAGCAGTAGGAGCTCAATCCCCATGCGTGTCAACCGGATCCTGCTCTCCACCGCCCTCGTAGTCGTCGCCCTGGTCGTCCAGGTGAGCGTGCTGTCCCGGCTCCACCTCCCGGGTGCCGTGCCCGACATACTGCTGCTCACCGTCCTTGGCCTGGCCATGGTGTACGGCCATGTGGGCGGCGCCCTCGTCGGCTTCGGCGCCGGACTGCTCGCCGACCTCGCCCCGCCCGCCGACCACGCCGCCGGCCGCTACGCCCTGGTCCTGTGCGTCATCGGCTACGGCGCGGGACTCATCAAGCCGGAGAACGGCCGGCTCAAGTCGGCCACCGGACCCATGGTCGTGGTGGTCGCCGCGGCGATCGGCTCGACCATGCTGTACGCCGGTGTGGGCGCCCTCGTCGGCGACACCGCCGCCCGCCACGTCGGCCTGGGCAGCCTGCTGCTCACGGCCGCCCTGTACGACCTGCTGCTCGCGCCGTTCGTCGTCCCCGGGATCATGGCCCTGGCCCGCCGTGCCGAGAACGACCCTCTCTCGGAGAGCGGTTCCGGCGCCAAGGCCACCGACCTCTCCTCCGGCTGGCTCTCCTCCGGCACGGGCCTGCGCATCGGCGGCCAGCGTGGCGGCCTCGGCAGCCTCAAGACCAAGGCCCGTACCCGCGCCACCCGCGTCGGCCGCATCAAGGGGGTCAAGCGGCTGTGAGGACACGCCGGTTGGCCGAGGACCGGGCGCACAGGTTCGTCGTATATGAGTCGTACACACACTGAGAGGGGGAGGCAGCCACAGTGACCAATGCCCACCCGTCTCCCACCACCACCCTTGAAGGAATGGGCTTCGCCCATGACTAACATTCCGGAGACCGGACGGACCCCAAGGGTCCAGACCCGGCTCGTCGTGATCCAGATCCTTGTCCTCTCCCTGCTCGGCACCCTCGGCGGCCGCCTGTGGTACCTGCAGATCCGGGAGGGCGCCGCCTACGCCAAGGAAGCGTCCGGCAACCACGTCCAGCAGGTCGTACAGCCCGCCGTGCGCGGCTCGATCCTGGACGCGCGCGGGGTCCCGATCGCCGACAACGAGACCCGCCTCGTCGTCTCCGCGTCCCGTACCGACCTGCTCAAGCAGAAGGACGACGGCAAGGGGGTGCTCACCAAGCTGGCCGGGGTCCTCGGCATGGACCCCAAGGAGGTCATGCAGAAGGTCCGGCTGTGCGACGCCAAGACCCCGCAGCCGTGCTGGAACGGCTCGCCGTACCAGCCGATCCCGATCACCGACGAGGCCACCGCCCGGCAGGCCCTGCAGATCCGCGAGCGCTCCGAGGACTTCCCCGGCATCACCGCCGAGCCGGAGGCCGTGCGCCGCTACCCGGCCCCCGGCAAGGCCAACACCGCGCAGGTCCTCGGCTATCTCTCCCCGGTCACCGACGACGAGATCCAGCAGGCCAAGGACACCGACTCGCCGTATCTGCGCTCCGACATGGTCGGCCGCAGCGGTCTCGAGCGCCAGTACGACAGGGAACTGCGCGGCAAGGCCGGCGTCACCCGTTACGAGGTCGACAACCTCGGCCGGGTCATCGGCAAGGCCAAGTCGGACGACGCCGAGCCCGGCTCCAACCTGGTCACCAGCATCGACTCCCGCGTCCAGCGGGTCGCCGAGTACGAGCTGAACGTGGCGATGGAGAAGGCCCGCCAGCAGTACGACAAGATCACCCAGGAGAATTACAAGGCCGACTCCGGCGCCGTCGTCGTGATGGAGGCCAAGACCGGCCGGATCGTCGCGATGGCGTCGGCGCCGAACTACGACCCGAACGTCTGGGTCGGCGGCATCTCCGCCAAGGACTACAAGAAGCTCACCGGCAAGAACTCCGACTACCCGCTGCTCAACAGGGCCATACAGGGTCAGGCGGCGCCGGGTTCGACGTTCAAGGTGGTCTCCACGGCCGCCGCGGTCCAGGCCGGTTACGTCTGGGACGGCGGCTACCCGTGCACCAGCTCGTACTCCGTCGGCGGACAGGTCTTCAAGAACTTCGAGGGTGAGAACTTCGGCCCGATCTCGCTCGGCCGGGCGCTGGAGGTCTCCTGCGACACCGTCTTCTACGGCCTCGCCGACCGCGAGTGGAAGAGGGACGGCGGCATCAACCCCAAGAAGGGCCAGCCCAAGGACTGGTTCTTCAAGACCGCCCACCAGTTCGGCCTCGGCAAGGAGACCGGCGTCGACCTGCCCAACGAGGTCACCGGCCGCGTCCCGGACCGCCAGTGGAAGCTCGACTACTGGAAGGCCAACAAGGACGCCTGGTGCAAGTCCGGCAAGAAGGACGGCTCGTACGTCGAGAAGATCGCGTACGAGAACTGCCTCGAAGGCAACAAGATGCGCGAGGGCGACGAGATCAACTACTCCATCGGCCAGGGCGACACCCTCGTCACGCCGATCCAGGAGGCCGTGATCTACGGCGCCGTCGCCAACGGCGGCACCATGTACAAGCCGACCATCGGCAAGGCGGTCATCAGCGCCGACGGCAAGTCCGTCCAGGAGATCAAGCCCAGGAAGAACGGCAGGCTGCCGGTCAGCAAGGCCACCCTCAAGGGCATGAACGACGCCTTCGCGGGCGTCATCACCCGCGGTACCGCCGCCTGGAAGTTCGGCGGCTGGCCGCAGGACAAGATCGCCCTGCACGCCAAGACCGGTACCGCCGAGGTCTACGGCAAGCAGACCACGTCCTGGCTGGCCACCTACTCCAAGGACTACACGGTCATCATGACCATCGCCCAGGCCGGTACGGGTTCCGGCGCCTCCGGTGAGGCCGTGCGGAACATCTACAGCGCGATGTACGGCGTCCAGCCGGACGGCTCCATCGACAACAAGAAGGCGCTGCTGCCCACGCCGGAGAAGAACCTGCCCAAGGTCCGCACGGACGGCACGATCAAGTCCCCGAAGGTGTCCAAGGACCCGGCCAAGGACATCCAGGCCACCCCGTCGGGATCGCCGTCACCGGACGCCTCGCAGCCCGCCGCGACCACCGCCTCGCCGGGGACGGGCAACAGCAACACCCGCAGGCGCCGTCGCCGCGGGGGAAGCCGGAGGATGCTCACATGACCGGCGCGAACAGCTTCTCCGTCTCCGGATACGGCCCCGCACGCGCGGGCTGGACCCGTCTCTTCGCCCGCGATTCGCTGGCCCGCCGCCTGGACTGGCCGATAGTGCTGGCGTCGCTCGCCCTGTCCCTGCTCGGTTCGCTGCTGGTCTACTCCGCGACCCGCAACCGCACCGAGATCAACCAGGGCGACCCGTACTACTTCCTGCTCCGGCACGTCATGAACACCGGCATCGGGCTCGCCCTGATGATCGGCACGATCTGGCTCGGCCACCGCACCCTGCGCACGGCCGTGCCGATCCTCTACGGCATCTCGGTCTTCGGCATCCTGCTGGTGCTCACACCGCTCGGCTCGACCGTCAACGGCGCGCACTCCTGGATCGTGCTCGGCGGCGGCTTCTCGCTCCAGCCCTCGGAGTTCGTGAAGATCACGATCATCCTGGGGATGGCGATGATACTGGCGGCCCGGGTGGACGCCGGTGACAAGAAGTACCCCGACCACCGCACGGTTCTGCAGGCCCTGGGCCTGGCCGCCGTACCGATCCTGATCGTGCTGCTCATGCCCGACCTCGGCTCGGTCATGGTCATGGTGATCATCATCCTGGGCGTGCTGCTCGCCTCGGGCGCCTCCAACCGATGGGTCTTCGGCCTGCTCGGCGCGGGCGCGCTCGGCGCGATCGCCGTCTGGCAACTGCACATCCTGGACGACTACCAGATCAACCGCTTCGCGGCCTTCGCCAACCCGGACCTCGACCCCGCGGGCGTCGGCTACAACACCAACCAGGCCCGCATCGCGATCGGCTCGGGCGGTCTGACCGGCGCGGGCCTCTTCCACGGCTCGCAGACCACCGGCCAGTTCGTCCCCGAACAACAGACGGACTTCGTCTTCACGGTCGCGGGGGAGGAACTGGGCTTCGTCGGCGCGGGCCTGATAATCCTCCTCCTCGGCGTCGTTCTGTGGCGCGCCTGCCGCATCGCCCGTGAGACGACCGAGCTGTACGGCACGATCGTCGCCGCCGGGATCGTCGCCTGGTTCGCCTTCCAGGCGTTCGAGAACATCGGTATGACCCTCGGCATCATGCCGGTCACCGGCCTGCCACTGCCGTTCGTGTCATACGGCGGCTCGTCGATGTTCGCGGTGTGGGTGGCCGTGGGCCTGCTGCAGTCGATCAGGGTGCAGCGCCCGATGTCGGCGTAGGGGCACGCAGGGGGACATAGGGGGAGAGGGCGGGGGCCACTTTTCCGGTGGCCCCTTGCCTCGGACGTTTCCCGGTGGCCCCTTGCCGCGGGCGTCGCTCACCTCCCGATTTCCTGGAGTTTGCCTGTGATTCAGCCTGGGTGTGCTCTGCCATCGCGGCCCGCCTGCCACTAGATTCGATTCATGGCGGATGCGAAACGCGAGATCGAGCGCAAGTACGAATCCGACGACAGTGGGCTGCCCGACCTGACCGGCGTCGGCGGGGTGGCGGCCATCCTCGACAAAGGCGTTGTCGAGCTGGACGCCACCTACCACGACACGGCCGACGAACGCCTGGCGGCCGCCTCCATCACCCTGCGCCGCCGCACCGGCGGCTCCGACGCCGGCTGGCACCTCAAGTTCCCGCTGGGCCCGGGCGTGCGCGAGGAGATCCACGCCCCGCTCTCCGACAGCCTGCCCGAGGAACTGGCCGCGCTGGTGCGCTCCCGGGTCCGGGACGCAGAGCTGATCCCCGTCGTCCGGCTCCGCTCCGCCCGCGACCTGCGCCACCTCGTCGACGCCACCGGCAGACTGCTCGCCGAGGCAAGCGTCGACGCGGTGACCGCCGAGCGGCTCACCGAGGGCGGCGGCACCGCCCAGTGGACCGAGATCGAGGTCGAGCTCGCCGAGGACGTGGACCCGGTCGTCCTCGACAAGGTGGAGAAACGGTTGCGCAAGGCGGGCGTACGCCCGTCGAAGGCGCCGTCGAAGCTGGCCAGGGCGCTGGCCGACACCGCACCGGCCGCCAAGAAGGCCCGCCGCGGCCCGAAGAAGCCGGCCAAGCCCGCCAAACCCGCCGAACCCGTCACCGCCGGTGACCACATCCTCGCCTACGTCCGCGACCAACGGGACGCGATCGTCGAGCTCGACCCCGCCGTCCGCCGGGACGTGGAGGACTCCGTCCACAAGATGCGGGTCGCCACGCGCCGTATGCGCAGCACCTTCCGCTCCTTCGGCAAGGTCCTCGACCGCACCGTCACCGATCCGATCGGCGTGGAGCTGAAGTGGCTGGCGGCCGAGCTCGGCGTGGACCGCGACCGCGAGGTGCTCACCGAGCGCCTGACCGCCGCCCTCGACGCGGTCCCCGGTGAACTGGTCTCCGGCCCCGTCCACGAGCGGCTCCGGCTCTGGGCCGGCGCCAGCCACGGCGGAGCCCGCGGCCGTGTCATCGGCGTCCTGGACTCCCAGCGGTATCTGACGCTGCTCGACACCCTGGACGCCCTGGTCGCCGACCCGCCACTGCTGGAGGCGGCCGCCGGGACGCCGGAGAAGGTGATCGCCAAGGCCGTACGCAAGGACTTCGCGAAGGTCGCCGGCCTGGTCGAACAGGCGCTGGACCTCGACCCCGGCCACGCGCGCGACCTCGGGCTGCACGAGGCCCGCAAGAAGGCCAAGCGGGCCCGCTACGCCGCCGAGGCCGCCACACCCGCCCTCGGCGACCCGGCCGCGGCCCTGACCAAGGACATGAAGTCCCTGCAGACCCTGCTCGGCGACCACCAGGACAGCGTCATGGCCCGCCAGACCCTGCGCGAGCTGGCCGCCGTGGCGCACGCGGCGGGAGAGAGCGCGTTCACCTACGGGCTGCTGTACGGGCGGGAGGAGCAGGGCGCGGCGGCCGTGGAGGCCGAGCTGCCCGGGGTCTGGAAGGGGATGAGGTCCGGGGCGTCCGTCTGAGCGTACGGGCCGGGTCCCCGAGCGGGTTAGGCTTGATGGTCACCCCTGTCAGCTCACGAAGGTTCGACAAGATGCCTGCCGAATCCGCCGACACTGCCGAGACCGCCGAGACCGTCGGGTCTGTGTTCCCGCAGCTCGAAGCTCTGCTCCCGCATGTGCAGAAGCCGATCCAGTACGTAGGCGGGGAGCTGAACTCCACGGTCAAGCCGTGGGAGTCCTGCGACGTGCGCTGGGCGCTCATGTACCCGGACGCGTACGAGGTCGGACTGCCCAACCAGGGCGTCATGATCCTCTACGAGGTACTGAACGAGCAGGAGGGCGTCCTCGCCGAGCGCACCTACAGCGTGTGGCCGGACCTGGAGGCGCTGATGCGGGAGCACGGCGTCCCGCAGTTCACGGTGGACAGCCACCGCCCGGTGCGGGCCTTCGACGTGTTCGGCCTGTCGTTCTCCACGGAGCTCGGCTACACGAACATGCTCACGGCCCTGGACCTGGCCGGCATCCCCCTGGAGGCCAAGGACAGGGGGCTGGACGACCCGATCGTGCTGGCGGGCGGCCACGCGGCCTTCAACCCCGAGCCGGTCGCCGACTTCATCGACGCGGCGATCATCGGCGACGGCGAGCAGGCCGTGCTCGACATGACCAGGATCATCCGCGAGTGGAAGGCGGAGGGCCGCCCCGGCGGCCGCGAGGAGGTCCTCTTCCGCCTGGCGCGCACCGGTGGCGTCTACATCCCGGCGTTCTACGACGTCGAGTACCTCGCCGACGGCCGTATCGCCCGCGTGGTCCCCAACAAGTCGGGCGTCCCGTGGCGCGTGTCCAAGCACACGGTGATGGACCTGGACGAGTGGCCGTACCCCAAGCAGCCCCTCGTCCCCCTGGCCGAGACGGTCCACGAGCGCATGTCGGTCGAGATCTTCCGCGGTTGCACCCGCGGCTGCCGCTTCTGCCAGGCGGGCATGATCACCCGCCCGGTCCGCGAGCGCTCGATCACGGGCATCGGCGACATGGTCGAAAAGGGCCTGAAGGCGACGGGCTTCGAGGAGGTGGGCCTGCTGTCCCTCTCCTCGGCCGACCACTCGGAGATCGGCGACATCGCCAAGGGCCTGGCCGACCGCTACGAGGAAGACAAGATCGGCCTCTCGCTCCCCTCGACCCGCGTCGACGCCTTCAACATCGACCTGGCGAACGAGCTGACGCGCAACGGCCGCCGCTCGGGCCTGACCTTCGCCCCCGAAGGCGGCTCGGAACGCATCCGCAAGATCATCAACAAGATGGTCTCGGAAGAGGACCTCATCCGTACGGTGGCGACGGCCTACGGCAACGGCTGGCGCCAGGTGAAGCTGTACTTCATGTGCGGCCTGCCGACGGAGACCGACGACGACGTCCTGCAGATCGCCGACATGGCGACGAAGGTCATCGCCAAGGGCCGCGAGGTCTCCCGCTCCAACGACATCCGCTGCACGGTCTCGATCGGCGGCTTCGTCCCCAAGCCCCACACGCCCTTCCAGTGGGCCCCGCAGCTCTCGGCGGAGGAAACGGACGCACGCCTCGAAAAGCTCCGGGACAAGATCCGAGGCGACAAGAAGTACGGCCGCTCCATCGGCTTCCGCTACCACGACGGCAAGCCCGGCATCGTCGAGGGCCTGCTCTCCCGCGGCGACCGCCGCATCGGCGCCGTCATCCGCGCGGTCTACGACGACGGCGGCCGCTTCGACGGCTGGCGCGAGCACTTCTCGTACGACCGCTGGATGGCCTGCGCCGACAAGGCCCTCACCCCCTTCGGCGTCGACGTCGACTGGTACACCACCCGCGAGCGCACCTACGAGGAGGTCCTCCCCTGGGACCACCTCGACTCCGGCCTCGACAAGGACTGGCTCTGGGAGGACTGGCAGGACGCCCTCGACGAGACGGAGGTCGAGGACTGCCGCTGGACGCCTTGCTTCGATTGCGGGGTGTGTCCGCAGATGGACACGGCCATACAAATCGGTCCGACCGGCAAGAAGTTGCTGCCTCTGACGGTCAAGAACGCAGGTCCGACGCCGGCTTCGAGTGGTCACGCGCACTGAGGTGGGCGAGGCACTCGATGGGGTGATTGAGGCACTGGCGGGGGCGAGTGACGACGATGTGGCCGCCGTACTTGCTGCCGTCGGCGCTTCGCGTTCTCGCCTGCCGACGCCGTCGGCTCCGTTCCGGACACCGCTGCCGAGTCCTGTAGGCGCCTCGCAGATCGTCTCCGAGGTGGAGTGGGTCTGAGCCCGGCGGAGGTCGCAAGTGGAGCGCGTGCGATCTGAGCCCCCTCCTCGCCACAGGAGGGGGCTCACTCGTGTCCGGCCCGGCATCGTTGGACCCATGTGAGGGCGCTGGCCGCCTGGTTCTCAGGGGAGACGTCGCACCAGAACCGCTGGAGTCAACGATTTGCGGGATGTACCACATCGTCGTTGGCCCTTGGCGCCTATAGGTGTCGGCGTAGCGTGACCGGCGCGCATGAGAGGTCCATGATCAAAGGCATCCGGCGGGGCCGGATCAGACGGCCCACTTCTGCTCGTGCCTGAAGTTCTGGTCGATGAAGATTAGTCAAAGCATCACAGAGCGGTTCGGTGGCGCGGAGGCTGAGGGGGCATCACTCGACGAGATCGCTGAGGGGATGCTCCAGAAGTCGAAGGAGTTCGCCGCGAGCGGGAACCGGGTGTACCTGCCGCTGGCGGAATAGCCGTAGTTCGACAGGACAGCCCGCGTCTCGTGGCAGAGCCGCGGGCTGTCCTGCTGCGTTGGGGATCCCGCCGACACTCCTGACGTCTCAAACCAGACCTCAATGTCGACGGACGCTGCTGTTGTCGACGGCGACGCGCTGGCCGATCTGGACGCAAGCCAACTCAGCCTTGCTTCCGATGAACAGTACGTCCAGACTTTCGGAGCCGCTAAGGCTGCTCAGCAAGGACTCACGTACAACGCCGTTACCGAAGCAGACACTCCGGAAGATTCTGCTACAGGGGCTGACACAGGCGAGACCTTTGCGGCTGCCGACTCCACGGCCGCGGGGGATGACGCTGGAGTGGCAGCCGGCGAGGCTGCCGGTAGCCACTGGAGTGTGGTGAAGTTCGTGGGTCATGACGCGGACGGCCGATACATCCCCACCCGGCAGGGCAACAGGGATTTCGGGTGGGTTCACTTCTCCGGACCGCACAACATCCACAACGAAAAGGTCATCAAGGTCGCGGTGAGCGAGCACCCCGAGAGGGGGAGCACCAGGACGCGAAAGTGGTACGGCGCTGTGCTCTACGACCGTATCGGGATCATTGTTGCCCGAGTGAGGGTCCTCGCGCAGTACCACTGGGAGACCAGTGACCACAAGTACAAGCTCGCCGACCGTGATGACAAGATTGGCGTGATTACAGCCTTCTGCCAGGGACACAACAGGTGCCCTGACGCGTTGAACCGGGTGTGACGGAGCACTCGATGATGTGGGATGAGACGGGCCTTTCCGATCTGCAGGCGCAGCTGGCTCACGAAATGCTGAGCCGCGTCTCGGCGATCACCCTCGAAAAACAGGTCTGGCTTGTCCGTGGTGTCGTGAACGCCCCGGAACGACGCGGTGTCGGCCGCGTCGTTCTGTGGGATGGACGGCGACTGGATGCGTCAGTTGCCTTCGACATGCCGCTGACGGACCCAGAGGGCGCAAACATCCCCTCCGGGGACCTGGCGGCCGCTCTGCGAAGCGCAGTGGCCGGCTGCTCCGAACAAGACGTCGAGCAGGCACCACGCGACGCCTTCGGGATCCCCGTGATCGATGCCTCTGCCACGGTGCATGCCTTTGTCGCCCAGCCGCAGTTCCATCTCTCCGATGCACTGCTTGCTGCGGGGGCGGCCTTTTCCATCCGCCCAGAGTCTGACGAGCCCGCGGAGCTGCGCTTGCGTGGCTTCCTGCTTCTCGACCAGGCAACATGCCGTCTCTACCTGGACACCCCTACATCGCAGGACACTCTGCCGTCCGGTTTCGACCTTCCCCTTCGAGACGAAGAAGGCTCAGTTGTCGCCGGCGCGACAGGAGCACAAGCCGTCCTGCCGATGCTGCTGGAGATGGGGGAGATCGAGCGCCTGCGGAAGGACGTCCACGATCCCTACTGCCTGGCTGTCTACGATCTGGCGGGTTGGCTCACCGGTCGGTGATTGACTAAAGCGTCACAGAGCAGTGCGGTGTGGCGGCTGAGGGGGCGTCGTCCGAACGGTTCGCCGCGGGTTTACCTGCCGATCGCGGACTGACACGGCGAAGGGGGCAGACCCGAAGGCCTGCCCCCTCACACCTACTTACTTGCCCTTGGGCTTGTGCTTGGTCTTGTCGACCAGCTTCCAGCCCTGCCCCGGCTTCGGCGTGGGTGGCAGAGGCTTGCCCTGAATGGCAGTCACCTCGTTGCCGCCGCCGACCGGACGGTACTGCCCGGAGTCCGGAGCCGGCGTGCCGGGCTTGATCTTCTTGGTGGCCACATCTGATCACCTGCCCTTCGAGCTGGGCACAGACCTGAAGAGCCGCAACCATAAATAGATTGGTTGCAACTTAAATGGGGGAGTGTCGGGCTAAAGACTTGATAAAGGCCAAGCAGAGTGTCGTTGGGCCATTAGATGTAGGTCCAGCGCCATGCGTTTGATCTGTAAGTGCACTTGATCTTCGCGCCGCCCGCGGTGGTGGTAATGGCGCCGTGGTCGCTGTTCCGGCAGAACTGTCCCGCCGAGTAGCAGTTTCCCGCGTTGGAGACGATCGAGCACGTGCCGGTGCTGTCCTGGCCGCTGCTACTCCCGCTGCCGCTGCCGGCGGCCTTGGCGGTGGTGGTCTTGGTGACAGTGACCGTGGGGCCGGGCTTCGCCTTGGCCTTGACGGTCTCAGTGACGGTCGGGCCGGGCTCGGGCGTGGCTGTGACGGTCGCGGTGATGGTCGTCGCGGGTTTGACCTTGGTCTCGACGGGCTGTTGCCCGTCGCCCCCGGTGGAGCCGATGAGCGCGCCCGTGATGAACAGGGCCGTGCCGCCGACCCACACGAGTACGCGCTTGTGGAGCGGACGGGTGTCTGCTGGGCGTGGTGTCGGCGGTATGGGTGTGGTGTACGGGTTGGTCATCTCGCCCCCCAGGATGTTTCGGGTGGAGCGACCGTAGTGCCCAGCAGGCCCGTGTGTGCAGAGTGTGTAGGAGAGGTGGTCATTCTGTGACCCGCGCTCGGTCGGGGCTCCAGCGCGCAGGATGGTGGCGCTGTGACGTCCCTGTGCATCTGGGACGTCGGCGGGTGAAGTGATGCGTGCGGGCTGGATTGTTGGTTCCAAGCCTGATACATCAACTTGTCATGGCCATGAGTGCGATTGAACTGCACAGTGTCAATCGTTGGGAGGCGTCCTTCCTGCGCGAGGAGGTGGGCGGCTACTTCACCCACGGCGTCGAGTGCGCGCCGGGCGCGACCGTGCTCGACGTGGGTGCCAACATCGGTGTGTTCTCGGCGGCCGTCTATGAGCGGCTGGACGGGGACGTGCGGATCTACGCCTTCGAGCCGGTGCCGCCTCTCCACGCGGTACTCGAACGCAATGCTCGTGAGTTCTTCGACGGACGTCTGACCGCGCTTCCTTACGGCCTGGCGTCCCGTGAGGACGAGCTCGATTTCAGCTACGTTCCGGCCGCCACGATCTTCTCGTCCTCCTCGCGGAATCAGGGGAACATCGAGGCCGAGCGGCGGAGGGTCACCGCCAGCGTGGTCGAAATGATCCGCCAGGGCGGCCTGGGACCGGTCCTGCGCCGCGTACCCGCTCCCCTCCTCACTCTTCTCGTCGGCCGCAAGCTCCGGGTGATGCGGCGGCTCGAGACGCACCGGGTGAAGGTCAGGCCCCTGTCATCAGTGCTCGACGAGCACGGCATCGACCGTATCGACCTGCTCAAGGTCGATGTCGAAGGCGCCGAACTCGATGTGCTCAGCGGCATCGAGGAACGGCACTGGCCGCTGGTCCGCCAGGCCGTCGTCGAGGTGGAGCGCTGGCAGCAGAACCGTGACACAGTCCGCGAGGTCCTCCTCGCGCACGGCTTCACGGTCAGCACCGAGCAGGACCCGGTGCAGCAGGCCGGCGACATCGGCATGGTGTTCGCGGTCAGGCCCTGACCCCCCGCTGGGCCCCTGCCTCCCGCTGAGGCCCTGACCCCACTGCGAGTCGCCGCGCGCACAGCAGCGTGATCAAATTGGGCATGGCATCGTCCTGGACCGGTCATCGGGTACGCCTACGTGCCATCGAGCCCGACGACTGGACAGCGTTCATGCGGTTCGCCGACGACGAAGGGCGGCGAGGGAGCCGGCTGGAGCTGCCGAGGTCCGCCGAGAGCCACCGTGCCTGGGCGCAGGAGCAGGCCGTTGCCACGTGCGATGACGACCGCTTCCGGTTGGCAGTCGTCACGACGGCCACGGGTGAGCTGGTTGGCACGGTCGGTTCATGTCGCACCGGGCCTCGTTCAGGCTGGTTCGAGTGTGACGTCACGATCGGTGCCGACCACCGGCGCAAGGGCTACGCGACAGAGGCCCTGGTGCTGCTGCTGCGCTTCATGTTCGCCGAGCGGCGCTATCACAAATGCCTGGCAGCGATCTTCGCCCACAACGCGGCATCGCTGGCACTCTTTCGTCGGCTCGGCTTCACCGAGGAGGGGCGCCTGCGGGAACACGTCTTCTTCTCCGGTCGGTACGACGACCTCGTCCTGATGGGCATGCTCGCCGACGAGTTCGACCAGCGACACACGCTGAGCGAACCCTGAGCCGTCCGTCCGGGCGTGCCCCTCAGCCGCGCACGGTGGCACGCAGGCGCAAGCCGACAGTCGCGAGACCTTCGAAGGTGGCGACCTGGTAGCCGGGTTCCGGTCCGGGCGGCTCGCTCAAGTGGTAGCGGCGGGCGGTCTGCGCGGTCAGCAGCGTCAGCATGGCCATGGCCAGAGCGGCTCCCTCGCAGCCGTGCGGGCCGGTACCGAAGGAGAGGAAGACCCCGGGTTTCGTCGGCGAGTCAGGATCTTCGAGCCAGCGCTCGGGCTGGAACTCGTCCGGCTCGGTGTGCTCCCGTGCGTCGCGGTGGGCGGTGTAGGGGCAGACGAGAACGGTGGATCCGGCGTTGATGGTGTAGTCGGCGAGCTCGGTCTGTCGCTTGGCGCGCCGGGTCAGCAGCCAGCTCGGGGGGTACAGCCGGAGCACCTCGCGTACCAGTGCGTCGGTGTAGTGCAGGCTGTCGAGGTGGGCGCTGGTCGTCGCGGCCGGGTCCGCGGGCAGCAGGGCGGCTTCGGCCGCGACGCGGCTCGCTGCCTCGGGGTACCGGGCCAGGTGGAGCAGGATCCATCCGGCTGCCCGGGACGGTGTCTCGAAGGTGGCGACCGTGATCGCGGGGAGGGTGTCGAGGACGGCCTCTTCCGGCAGCAGGCCGTAGTGCGGGGAGGGCTGGAGCATCTGTCCCAGCACGTCGTCACCGAGTCGGCCCGATGAACGGCGCCGGTGGACGATGGGCCGCAGAGCGTCGGTGAAGGCGACTTGCTGCTGTGTACGGAACCGTCGTGCCGGTGTGGGGATCCAGCGCGGCCATGCCCAGCGTGAGGGGCGTACGAGCACCTCCCGGGCCAGGAAGAGCTGTGCGGCGAAGGGCAGCAGGGTGGGAGCGTCTTCGGAGTAGAGATAGCTCACGCCGATCTCTGCCAGGGCGTGCCGGACCGGGGGCAGAATCTCGATGTCCTGGTCCGTGGGCCACTGGTCGGCGAATCGAGCGGTCCCGGGCGCGATCTCACCGATCCGGGCCGCCACCGCCTGCGGGCGCAGTCCGCGCATGCGGGCGGCGTGAGCGTGGGAACGCTCCTCGGGCGTCGGTGTTCCGCTCGACCGTTTCAAGGGCGGGAAGAGCGGCGAGGGTGCCTTGGGGAAGTCATGCGCGCGGTGCAGGACTGCTTCACACGGCCCGGCCGTAGCGGCTACGTAGACACCCGGCTCCAGCTGCCATACGTCCCCGCACTCGTCGGCGCCACGGCGCGCCACTGCCAGCCGGTCGCGGCTCCAGGCGGCGAAGCTGCCTTCGGGCAACCGCGGCGGCTCATTCATTCGGCCCATGAGATCGTCCCTGGCTCTCGTGCGTGTCCAGGCTGTCGTACCTGTCCAGGCCGATGTCGTCGGGAGCGTGGGTGGGAGTCGGCGGACGCCCGTCGGCGCCCGCCGGTAGTGCGGTCAGTCCCCGTCGCCGGCGTAGGCATCCCACTCGTGGGCCCCGTACGCACCGTAGTGGCGGGTGAAGGACAGCTTGCAGAGCAGCTTGGCGATCATGGTGCACTCCTCTCGCCTGTCTTCAGCACGAAACGCCACACACGCAATGCTGCCACATTCGGCGTATGTGTGATATGGGGCATCGGTCGCAGACATTCCATCCTGGATCACCGCATTCGGGACCCCCGGCCGACCAGCCTCGATGACTGGCCGGCGGCGGCCGGTGTCCTGGATCGCCCGTCGGCTGGATTCGCTCTGGGCGGGGAGGGGGCTCAGCCGGTCAGCAGGACGCGGGCGGGATGCTCTGCTCGTACGGGAAGACGTTGTGCGGGTCGTACTTCGCCCCTGCGCCTGCGGGGTGAGCGGGTCGCAGACACCCGGCTGGTCCCCGCGCTTGCCCCAGTTGCCTTCTTGCACCGTGATCTGAGGGTTGCCGACCGACAGGATAGGGGCCAGCAACTCCTTTGCCTCGTCCGGCGTTCCTTCGGCGAGAACCGCGAACAGCAGGATCTGCGGTCGGTGGATCTCCTGCTGGGTGCCGAGGCGGTCCTCGCTGACCGGAGCCGTACGCTGCCATGCGGTAGGTGAGCGACGTGACGATTCCGAAGTTTCCGTTTCCTTGGTCCCCACCAGGCTGTCGCAGGCCAGGCCGAGCCAGCGGGTGAGGAAGCCGAAGCCGCCGCCGAGCGTCGCGCCGGCCAGGCCCACGCTGCCCTCCGTTCCGGTGGTCACCGCGAGGTCCTGCTGCGCGAGCGTGGTTCTGGGCGAAGACGATGACCAGCGGTGCTCGCGGCCGTGGCCTCCGTGGCCGTCATGCCCGGCAAGGGCGACCATGGCGATATTGCCCGACACGCTAATTGAGCTGGACGGCGATTTCTCGGCGGGTGATAAACGGTGACGCCGGAAATAGAAAATTGAGTATCTAGTCCAAGAGCAGAACCTCGTGTGCGGCCCGTTCGCCGGAACGCACCGCGCCTTCCATCAGTCCGTGCATCAGGGTGGCGGATTCCGTGCCCGCCCAGTGGATACGGCCCACCGGCCGGCGCAGTGCGCTGCCGTAGGTGGTGAGGACACCGGGGGCGAAGTGGGCCATCATCCCGCCGAGCGACCAGAGTTCGGCCGACCAGTCCGTTTCCAGATAGTCGGTGGGCGTCAGCGCCTGCGGGCCGAAGCGTTCGGCGAGCGCCGCCAGCCACAGCTCGCGCCGCTGCTCCGCGGCCAGTCGGCCCAGGTGCAGGGCGCTGGGGCCGAACGCGTAGCTGCTGAGCACCCCCGGCCGTCCCGAGCGCGGGGTCTGGTCGATGGTGACGGCCACCGGTGACTGGGGCGCCAGGGTCTGCCCGGAGAGCTGCTGGCCGCGCCAGAACGGTTCGGGGTGGACGGTGTGCACCCGGATGACGGCGCCGGGGACCAGCCGTTGCAGCAGATGGCTGTGGACGGCGGGCAGGGGCGGGTCGTAGACGATCCGCGCCGCCGTCGCGGGCGGGGTCGCCACGATCACCCGCCGGGCCCGTACGGTGAGCCCGTCGCCGGTCACCTGGGCGTCGTCGCCGTTCTGGGTGATGCGCGTGACGGGACAGGAGAGCCGTACCGCCTCGCCCAGGCCCTGGGCCATCCGCACGGCGAGCTCCGGTACGCCGCCGTCGACCAGGTGGGTCTCGGTGCGCCGGCTGTCGATGTAGTACGTGAACCCGCCGCCGCCACGGGCCAGTACGAGCGAGCCCAGCAGCGAGACCTCGGCCGGGTCGGCACAGAACAGCAGGCTCATCGTCACCGCGGCCAGTCTGCGGGCCGCGGCCGAGGGCAGGTTGACGGGGGAGGAGAGCCACTGCGCGAGCGTGCGGGCGTCCATCGCCCGGGCACCGCGGGCCTGCCAGGGGGTGTCGACGGGAAGGCGGCGCGCCTTCCGCTCCAGCCGGGCGAAGGCCACGGCGAGGGAGGCGACGGCTCCCGCGCCGACCTTGGGGATGGTGCCGCGGTAGCGGTGGTTGGCGCCGTCGAGGCGGACGATCTGGTCGCCCTCCGCGTGCTGGGGGTACACCGGCAGGTCGTACTCCTGGCAGAGCGCGAACATCCGCTCCTGGCCCTTGCCCAGCCAGGTGCCGCCCGCCGACACCACCGTGCCGCCGGGCATCCGCCGGTTCCAGACGCGCCCGCCCACCCGGTCCCGGGCCTCCAGGACCGTCACCCGGCGGCCGGCTCGCGCCAGTTGCCGCGCGGCGGCCAGACCCGCGAACCCCGCGCCGATCACGCACACATCCGCATCGCGGCTTTTCATGGTCCACCTCTACGGCGCCGCACACCGCCGTGCCGTCGCGCCGCGCCCACGGCCCTCGGGCGGTGGTCCGATGACACCTGTCCGGACGATCGGCCCGGGTCCGGACGGTCGCCGAGTGGGGTCAGGGCAGCAGGACGGCCTTGCCGCGGTTGCGGTGGGCCTCCAGGTCCTTGTGGGCCTGTGCCGCTTCGGCCAGGGGGTAGGTGCGCCAGATCGGTACGGTGAGCTTGCCGGCGGCGGCCAGCCGCACCAGCTCCGGCAGGGGCTCCTCGGCCAGGTCGGAGTCACCGGCGCTGAAGCGGACGCCGTGCTCCGCGGCGGACGTGTCGGCGATGGTGATGACGTGTGCGCTGTCCCCGGTCAGAGCGACGGAGTCGGCGAGCACACCGGCGCCGGAGGCGTCGAGGACGAAGTCGACTCCCTGGGGAGCCAGCGCCCGCACCCGCTCCACCCAGCCGTCGCCGTAGCGGACGGCGGTGGCTCCGAGTGAGGTGACGCGCTGGATGTCGTGCTCGCCGACCGTCCCGACGACGGTGATGCCGTCGGCGACGGCCAACTGCACCGCGACGGTGCCCACGCCGCCGGCGGCGCCATGGACGAGCAGGGTCTGGCCCGCCTGCACACCCAGCTGGCGCAGGACACGGAACGCGGTCCGGCCGACCGTGACCAGCGAGGCGGCGGCCTCCCACGACAGGGCCTGGGGCTTGGCCACCGGCCGGTCGAGCAGGGCGTACTCGCCGTAGCTGCCGCCGACGGTGACACCGAGGACCTCGTCCCCCACGGCGGCCTCGGCTCCCTCGCCGACGGCATCGACGACACCCGCCGCGTCCAGGCCGGGGACCACGGGGAAGCGGGCGGGGACGCTGTCGGCCATCAGACCGGACCGGAACTTCAGGTCGAAGGGGTTCACGGAGGCGGCCCGCACCCGGATCCGGACCTGGCCCGGGCCGGGCTCCGGCGTGGTGACCTGCGACAGCCGCAGCACCTCGGGCCCGCCGTACTCGGAGAAGGTGATCGCTTTGGACATCAGGAACTCCCAGCTGGAGGCCGTTCAGGAGGTGAGGGTGGCCAGGAACAGCGCCTCATGGACGATCATGTCCGCGGTCCCGCCCTCGCTCAGCTCCAGCGCGTCCGGGCCGGTGACGTCGGGGTGGGCGGCCCGGCGCGAACGGCTCCGGCTGCGGCGATCGGGAAGGCGGGGGAGGATGGCTGACATGGCTGACATAGCTGACATGTCCAAATCGTCGAGGACGCATTCTCCGTGGCGTACGCCGGGCGACATGGCGGGCGCGGCCGTCGCGGCGGCACGGACGGCCGGGCGTGCGGTCGTCCACCCCAAGGCCACGCTGGAGCGCGCCCGCCGGCTGACCGATGTCCTGCCCACGCTGCGCCAGGCGTTGACGCCGATCCTGACCGGGCGGGTGGACGACTGGCGCGGGGAGTACGCCTACACGCTGGGCGAGCAGGCGTACGTCTACGGATTCCCGTACCTCTACAACGCCCGGCTGCGCCACCAGTGGGTCACGCAGGAACGCGACCCGGAGACCGTTCCGTACGCGGCCGTCAACCACTTCTGGCACGCACGGCGGCTGATGGACGCCTCCTATCGGGACGGCGGGTGCCCCAACAACGACACCCTGTACTCGCTCGCCTGGGTCGATGTGAGCGCGGAGCCGGTCGTCCTGTCGCATCCGGACATGGGTGACAGGTACTTCACGTTCGAGCTGGCCGGGATCACTTCGGACAACTTCGACTACGTCGGCCAGCGCACCACCGGCTCACAGGCGGGGCACTTCGCCATCACGGGACCGGGGTGGGAGGGGCAACTGCCCGACGGAGTGCGGCGCACGGCACAGGCGCCCAGCCCTTGGGTTCTGGTGCTGGGCCGCACGCTCGTCGCCGGTGAGGAGGACGTGCCCGAGGTCCGCGCGCTGCAGGAGCGGTACCGGCTCACCCCGCTGAGCCTGTTCGGGCAGGAAGGGCACACGCTTCCGGCACGTCGTGACGTGCTGGAGCCCGCGGACCCGGCCAAGGACCCCCTCGCTCCCTGGAAGACCCTGAACGCGATGCTGGCCGAGAACCCGCCGCCCGCGCACCACGAGGTGCTGCTGAGGCAGTTCGCCGAGATCGGCGTCGGGCCCGGGCTCGACGTCGAGTTGCAGCCCGAGATCGTCAAGCGATCCCTGATCCGGGCCGCCGCCACCGGGATGCCGCTGCTCAAGCAGCAGATGCTCAGCGGCGACTGGGCGCGCCTGGTCAACGGCTGGCGGTATCCGCCGCCGCAGACGGGGCGCTTCGGCGACGACTTCCTCAAGCGTGCGGCCGACCAGTCACTGGTCGGGATCACCGCCAACGACCCCGCCGAGGCGGTCTATCTGCTCTGTTACGACGACGCCGACGGCGCGAAGCTGTCCACCGGCCGCTACCGGTTGCGCTTCGAGCCCGGCAACCTCCCGCCGGTGGAGGGGTTCTGGTCCCTGACCGCCTACGGCGAGGACATGAACCTGATCGCCAACGACATGCGCCGCTACTCGATCGGCGACCGGAGCCCCGGGCTCGTCCACGACTCCGAGGGCGGGCTGACCCTGCATCTGCAGGCCGAGTCGCCGGGCCGGGACCGGGAGGCCAACTGGCTGCCCACACCCGAGCAGGGCCTCTGGTTCGTCATCCTGCGCATGTACCGGCCCCGTCCCCGGGTCGTGGACGCGACGTGGGAATGCCCTCCGCTCGAACGCCTCACCTAGGGGCGGGCAAGGGGGAACGCCTCACCCAAGGGCGGGCAAGGGGGATTGCGACGAACCACGGGACAAGGCCCGTACGAAGGAGCAGACATGTCTCAGACGACTCCGACGGCCGCCCACCTCGGCGATCTGCGCGATGTCCGATACGGCGAGATCCTCCTCATCTCCCCGGGTGACGACGGCAGTCTGGAGGCCGCCGTCTACAACACCATCGGCCTCAACGACTGTCCCCCCGACCGGTGGAGGGCCCTGGATCCCCAGTCGCTGGCCCAGCAGTTCGCGGTGCCGGTGGTCTATCTCAACGGCCCCCGCTTCTGGCTGTTCGACGAACTCAGCGCCTTCGTCGTCGGCGAGGTCGCCACGTTCGGCGGCATCGAGGCCAGACGGGTCGCCAAGGTCCGCATCCCCGCGGGACTCGAACTGACGCACGGCCCGGGGAAGGAGGCCTACGTCGACATCGTGGTGGAACGGGACACCGAGTACCGGTTCCTGGCCGGCAGGCCCGTGCACAGCCTGCTCACCCCGGACGGCAAGACCTACGTCATGCAGGCCTACTCCCAGATCGTGGACCCGGGCCAGACGATCGGCTCCCTCGCGGGCCTCGGCGAGCGGCTGAGCCTTCCCCGGGGCTGGCGATACCAGGTCGACACCCCCACCGAGGACCTGCTCATGCGCCCGGTGGCCGGCGAGGCCCACGTGCTGCAGGACGAACTCGAAAACACCTACATGCTCCTCGCCCACTGAACCGGGCGCCCTGCGCGCGGTGTGTTTCCGTTGTGCGCGCAGGGCACGGCCCGTTCCTGTTGCCTGGCGAGGGCGGATTACTTGCTGATGGCGAAGCGCATCAGGGCGTGTTCGTCGCCCTGCTTGATCTTCCCCGTCATATTGATCACTTCGAGCTTCCAGTTGCCGGCGACCCGTACGGCCTTCGCCACGGCGCAGCCGTTGTCCTGGGTGAGCAGGCTCGGCCAGATGTCGGCGACCTGCTGGGAGCTGCCCCCGGTCGCGTCGTACACCTTGAAGCTGATGTTGCGGGCCTTCTGGAAGGAACTGCCCTTCTTGAAGGCGGCGGCGATGAACACGATGGAAGTGATCTGCGGCGGTATACGGGCGAACTCGACCGTCACCGTCTCGTCGTCGCCGTCCCCGCGTCCGGTCTGGTTGTCGCCGCTGTGGACCAGGGAGCCGTTGCCCATGGGGTCGAGGGAGTCGAGCCCGGCGAGGCGCACCGGGTCTCTGTCCTGCATGGCGACGGCGATCAGGTCGAGGTCGGTGCCGGTCTTGCGGCGGAGCATGCCCACCACCCCGCCGCTGGAGCCGGCGGTGGGGTCCCAGGACACACCGATGGACAGGTGGGTCACTCCGTCCAGATCCGCCGGGCCGTCTTCTTTCTTGAGCGTGATCATGCGTGGTTCATCCTCTGGGTAAGGGGACTGCGACAGGCAAAGTGTGCCTGGAGTCCTCGGCGTTGGGCCGACTGGGCCCCCTCCGCCGGGCCGGCGCCCCGAGGGACCACGCCGTTCCTACAAGCGGATCGATGATTCCGGTTCCCTATCAGGAATTCATACCGATCACGCGTAAATCTGGTCATCGGAGACCGGGACAACTCTTCCGGGTGACGCAATTACCCGAATGCCACACGCCTCGCCTCCGGTGGTACTCGTTAAGTGACCGTGACAGGGAGAGAAGGGTGTGGAGCCGTGAACCAGTCGCCTTACGTCAAGGGCCACACGCTGGCGGGCGCTGCTGCGGGGCTCGGTTACTACTCCGATCTTTTGGATGATTTTCTGGATGAGATCAGGAAGTTGGAAAGTGAATATATGAGAGCGATGCGGGATCGGTGCGGCGGCGCCGGCGCCGTACCGGTCATGATCGGATCCCGTGCTCTGGACCGTACTTCCTGAACCTGGGCGCGGAGGGCTTTCGAATGGACAGGAATTATGATGAAGCCGGTCTGTATGATCTTCATTACGCCCTGAGAACCGACCATGACACGCTGAACCAGCCTGTCTACGACCTGAGCCAGCCTGTCTACGACGCGGTCTCGTACCCCCAGCAGTCCTGGACCAACCCAGTACAGCCGGACATGACGCACAAGGCCTGGGACCTGGACGAAGAGCTGGCCCAGATGCTGTCCACCGCGACCAGCCAGGAACCCACGCACGTCCCGCCGGACCGACCGCACCGCAGGAGCAGTCGGCGGCGCCTCCGGGCGGACTCCCACTTCCTCGACGGCGGCCAGCGGGTCACGCACGTGACGATCCTGATCGCGGCGATCCTGGTGTGCGCGGCGTGCATGCTCGGGTGGTCCATCGCCTACTCGTACGGCCAACTGCACGGCATCGCCTTGTCCGTGCTGCCCCCGAAGCTGGCGCGCTGGTGGCCGCTCATGGTCTACGGACCGTGGTTCGTGGCGGCCCTGTCCATCGTGCGGGCCACGGTTCAGCGGCGGGACACCCGGCGGTCCTGGTGCGTCATGCTGGCCGCGTCCGCCATGGCCGTGGCGCTCTCCATCAGCCATTCCTCGCGTTCCCACCTGGCGTTCGTGATGGTCGGACTGCCGCCGGTCACCGCCCTGGTGTGCTTCTGGGAACTTGTCGGCCAGGTCTCGTCCGGATGCCGGCCCCGGCATGCCGCGCATGCACTGCGGCGCACCAAGCCCTGAGCCCCACCCGGACTTCTCGGCCCTCTCCCGGCAAGGGAGAGGGCCGAGTCGCGTGTGGGGCTCAGGGCGCTGTCGTGCCCGCGGTCAGCGCCTCGCGCAGCCACAGGTCCGCCGCGCCGAGGGTCGGGTGGGGCGTGAGCTCTCCCGCCAGTTTCCAGTAGCGGGACATCACCGGGTGGTCCGCGGCGGCCAGCCGGACGGTGAGGGCGCGGCGGAAGCCGGGGGTGTCCCGGGTGTCGAAGGCGCGGGCATGGGCGGCGACGTAGCAGTCCAGGGCCTCACCCGGGCCGGGGGAGCGGTCGGCCCGCACGGCGGTCTCCACCAACTGGTAGGCCTCGTACAGGCCGTCGTAGAGCAGATCGGGGTGTGCGGCGGGGGCGGGCCGGTGGGACGCGAGGCAGTGGTCGGTGGCGTCCTTCGCCAGGGCGTGCAGCCGGGCGAAGGCGAGGACCTGCTCCGGAGTCGGGTCGGCGGGCGGCTGCGGTACGGCCGCCTCGGTGACCGCGGAGCGCAGCCGGGCGGAGAGACGCACCGGCAGCAGACGGCGCCAGTAGTGGGCGAGCGCGGAGGTGCTCGGTGGGACGCTGACCGCCCCTATCAGCTCCAGGCGTTGCGCCAGTTGTCCCGGGGCGCCCTCGTGCAGGGCCCGCAGGGCGGCCTCGCGCCAGCGCAGTGCGGCCAGTTCGGTGCCGAGGTCGTCCAGTCGGCGCGCCACCACCGCCTCCAGACCGTCCCCGGGGCTGCTGTCCCCGGAGTCGAGAGCGCGCCCGATCTCGGGAACGGGCACGCCGAGGGAGCGCAGTGACCGGATGGTGCGCAGCCGGGAAAGTGCCTCGGGGCCGTAGCGGCGGTGGCCTCCGGTGCTCCGGGTGGCCTCGGGCAGCAGGCCCCGGTCCGAGTAGAAGCGGACCGTCTTGACCGTGGTCCCCGCCCGCGCGGCGAGTTCGCCGATGCTCAGGGTGCCGTCTGCGGACAAGAGTTGAACCTCCCTCAGGGGGAGTTCCTAGGTTACCCGCGACGAACCCGCCCCTGGAGGTGCTGATGTCCGTACTCATCCTGGTCTCCGGCCCGTTCACCAACGAACGGATCTGGAGCGAAGCGACCGGCCCGCTGCGTGAGTCCGGCGCCGAGGCGTACCCCGTGACGCTGAGCATGCGGCCCGAGGCCGACCTGGAGACCCATGTCGAGGACGTGGTCCGGCTGATCGACTCCCTCGACGCGCCCCGACTGGTGCTGGTCGGCCACGACTACGCCATCCACCCGGTGCTCGGCGCCGCGGACCGCCGCCCGGAACGGGTCGCCCGCATCGTCCACCTGGACGCCGGGCTGCCACAGGACGGCGACCGGGCGCTGACCCTGGTGCCCGACCCCACGGTGCACCGTCTGCTCGGCGCGGACGGCGACCCCGGGCCGGTCCCGGCACCGCAGCCGCGGGAGTGGCAGCGCTGGGGCAGCACGGAAGGACTGTCCGCGCAGCGGCTGGCGCTGCTGAGCGACCTGGCCGCCCCGCAGCCGCCACGGACGCTCACGCGGCCCCTGCGCCTGACCGGCGCCGCCGCGGACGTACCGACCACCGGAATCCTGTGCACGGCGGGCGGCATGACGATCGAGACGGTCCAGGCGTTGGTGCGGACCGGTCCGCCGCAGTTCCGGAAGCTGGCCGACCCACAGGTGGGCTTCTTCGAACTGGCCACCGGCCACTGGCCGATGCTCTCCTGCCCGGACGAACTGGCCGAGGTGCTGCTGCGCGCGGCGGCGGGCGAAGGGCGCAGGCTGACCGCACCCGAGGACGAGTCGCCGTACCAGCGTCCCTTCCTGCTCGACGTCCCGGAGGCGCCGCGGGTACGGAACGGGCGGCTGGACCTGCATCTGCCTCAGCCGGCCGCGACGGGGCCGCGGCCCGCCGTTCTGTTCGTGCACGGCGGACCGGTGCCGCGCGACCGCGACCCCGGGCTGCGCGACACGCCGTTCTACGTCGGCTACGGCCGTCTCGCGGCAAGCCTGGGAGCGGTGGGCGCGGTCGTGGGACACCGCCTGCACGGCATCGCCGACTATCCGCAGGCCGCGGACGACGTGGCCGAGGGCGTCGAACTGCTGCGGGCCGACCCCCGTGTGGACCCGGACCGGATCGCCCTGTGGTTCTTCTCCGGGGCGGGACTGCTCGCCGCGGACTGGATCGCCGCGCCGCCCGCGTGGCTGCGCTGCCTCGCGCTCACCTATCCGATCCTGGAACCGCTTCCGGGCTGGGGCGCGGTCGGCGACCGGTTCCACCCGGTCGACGCGCTCCCGGCCGACGGCGGGACGCTGCCGCCCCTGGTGCTGACCCGCGCGGGTCTGGAGACACCGCAGATCGGCGTCACGGTCGAGAAGTTCGCGAGCGCGGCGGAGGAGAGGAAGGCTCCCGTCGAGATCATCGACGTCCCGCACGGCATCCACGGCTTCGAGATCCACAACCGCACCGACGAGTCCCGCGAGGCCGTGACCCGGGCCGCGCGCACGGTGCTCGGACACCTGGGGATCTAGGGGTGGCCGACCGAGGCCAGGCGGGTGTCCAGCCAGTCGAAGACGCGCTGCTCGAACACCGCGCGGCCGACCGGCTCGCAGTGCAGGTGCGCGCCCTCCTCCTCGGTGAAGCGGACCAGGTGCTTCGGGCCGGGAAGCGCGTCGTACAGGCGCTGCGAGGCCCCCGGCCAGAAGTGCTCGCCGTCCGGGTCGGTGATCAGCAGCGGGGTGGTGATCCGGCCGACGAACGGCATGACGTCGTACCTGGACACCTCGGTGAGCAGGTCGAAGGGGGAGTCGATGCCGTACGGCTTGGCCCGCCAGCGCCACATCGCGGCCAGTGCCGGGTCCCTGCCCAGCACCTCCGTCATGACCTGGTCGAAGGTCGTGCGGTCGCCGGACTCCCACAGGGCGCGCAGTTCGGGGCCGAGGTTGTGCCACCAGCTGTCCGCGACCGCGACGACGCCCGGGTCGGCGACCGCGGCGGCGATCCGGTGCTCGAAGGCGAGCGCTCGGGGGACCCAGTAGCCGGCCTGGCTGATGCCGGCCAGGACGATCCGCCGGGGGTCGACGTCGCCGCGGGCGAGGAGGAAGTCCACGATCGGGGTGATGACCTTCTCCCAGTCGGGCCGGAAGGTGACTCCGCGTTCGAACAGCATGGACTGCTGGCCGGGGCCGTCGAACAGCAGGACCCGGTACTCACGGGCCACCGCCGGCGCCCCGAGCATGGTCCAGGCCGTGCTGATCGGGCCGTCGCTGCCGTTGTTGACGATCACCGTGGGCAGCGGCCCCAGATCTCCGGGCGGGCCGACGAGGTACCCGGGGAGCGCCCCTCCCTCGTAGGGGATCGAGACCCGTTCCGCGGGCGGGTCGCAGGCCTGCAGGAACCGGTCGAAGCAGTCACGGTGCGCCGCGAACACCTCGGCCAGCTGCGCCTCGGGGTCCGCCAGACCGTCGACGGCCACCAGGGCGGTGCCGAAGTACCCGGCCGCCCGCAGATACGCGTCCCGGGTGCTCACCGTATGCTCCTCGGCCGCGCTCCGCTCGGCCTGCGCACGGACTCTGCGGGCCAGCGCGGTCCAGGCCGAGAACCAGGTCTCCGCGTGGCCGTCCGCCGCGACGGAGGTGGTGGCCAGTACCTCGCCGATGTCGGCGCCCTGCCGCCACGCCGAGCCCAGGGCGAGCAGGATCTCGTAGTTGTACTGGTCGTTCTTGCTGAACCGGTAGGTCATGGCTGCCTCCCGCTACGCCGTACGGCCGCCCCGGAGGACGCCCCCTGGAAGGCCCGGACCACCTCTCTCACCGTAGGAGCCCGCTCCCCGCGACGCACTCCGGACCGGGAGGGCCGACGGCATGCGCGCGGCCCGCGCCCGCGGCAGGCTGGAAGGGGAGGGGCGTGAGTCCCGGTGGGCGACGGGAGGAACTCCCATGGGCGAGCAGTCGACGCGGTCGACGACGGGCACCCCGGCCAAGGAGCCCGTCGGTACGGGCGGGACGTTCCTGTCGTTCGTGCCGTGGATCGTCTTCGGCGTGGTCGCGAGCCCCAGCACCTGGGAGTACGCGGCGCTGGCCGCGCTGATCGCCGTGATCGTCCTGTCGGGGCGGGACGTCCTCCGGGGCAGGTTCTACGTCCTGGACATGGTCGGCATCGTGTTCTTCGCCGTGATCACGGTCCTCGCGCTCGCCCTGGACCGCTCGCAGCTCCTGTGGCTGGAGACGTACGCCCTGGTCATCTCCAACGGGGTGGTGGCCGCCGTCGCGCTGGGATCGCTGTTCGTCGATCCCTTCACCGCCCAGTACGCCCGCGAGTCGACGCCCCGCGAGGTGTGGGACTCGCCCGTCTTCAAGCACATCAACCAGGTGCTGACCGCGGCATGGGGCGTGGTCTTCGCCCTCATCGCCCTCTCGACCTGGCTGGCCATCCGCTTCCCGTCGATGGACGACTGGTTCAACTGGGTCGTCCCCGTGGTCCTGCTGGTCGCGGTCGTCAAGTTCACGGAGCGCTATCCCGAGGCCTACAAGCAACGGGCGCTCGCGACCTAGCCGCGACGAGAAGGCGAGAAGGCGAGAAGGCGAGAGGGCGAGAAACCGCGCCACTGCATCCGTACGGGCGGCTGCGGCGTCTTCGTGGGTATGGAGTTGGAAAAGGCGCCCGAGCCGCGGCGGCAGGAACCCGAAGGGTGCCTGGTCGTCGCCCTCCGCATTCCCATACGCATCGTCGTACTCGTCCTCGTCGTACCGATCCGGATGGCCTGGGACGGCCTCGTCGTGGTCGGGCGGTTCCTGACCGACACCGTGCTGCGACCGCTCGGGCGGGCGCTGCTGTGGGTCGGCCGGGCCCTCTTCGTCTGGCCGTGGGTGGCGCTGTGGCGGTACGTCCTCGTACCGGTCGCGAAGGCGCTGGCCTGGGTCGGGCACGTGCTCGTGGTCGTACCGCTCGGCTGGCTGTACCGGTATGTGCTCACCCCCGTCGGGCATGCCCTCGCCTGGATCGGACGCGGGATCGGCGCCGGCCTGGAGTGGCTGTACGCGCGCGTGCTCACACCGATCGGCCGCGGCATCGCCTGGCTCCTCAAGGGCGTCGGAATCGTGCTCGGCGCCGTCGGGCTGGGCGTGTACACCGCCGCCGCCTGGCTGGTGCGGTATCTGCTCGTCGTACCCGCCCAGTGGCTGTACGAGTGGGTCCTCGCACCCGTCGGACGGGCACTGGTGTGGCTCGGCAACGCCGTCGTCACCGGCATCGGCGCCGTCCTGTACTGGACGACGCGTGTCGTTGTCGTCCTGCCCGCCCTCGCCCTGTGGCGCTGGGTGCTCGTGCCCGTCGGCCGGGTCCTCGCCGTCGTCGCGCGGGAGATCGGGGAGGCGCTCGGCCACGCCTGGCGGATCGCCGGGCGGATCTCGCTCGTCGTCGGGCGGTTCCTCGGGACCCTCTTCCGGTGGATGTTCGTGGAGCCGGTGAAGTGGGTGTACCGGACCGTCCTCACCCCGGTCGGGCACGTCGTCCGGGACTTCGTGCTGCGCCCCGCCGCCGAGGTCGGGCGCGCGGTGGGGCGGGCCACCCGGCAGGCCCTGGCCTCCGCCCGCGAGACGATGCGCCAGGCACGGGCCGACGTCCGGCGGATGCTGTTCGGCGAGGAGCGACGCCCGGAGCCGGTGGCCCGGCGGGAACCCACGGGGCGTGAGACACGTACTCTTGGTAGCAGTACGACCGCTCTCACGAAGGACTGAACGACACTGGGCAAGCGACAGCCCGAAGGCCCGCCGCCCGCACCCGCGGTGCAGCGCATCCGACTGCGCTACACCAAGCGCGGCCGCCTCCGGTTCACCAGCCACCGTGACTTCCAGCGCGCCTTCGAGCGTGCGCTGCGCCGTGCCGAGGTGCCGATGGCGTACTCGGCGGGGTTCACGCCGCATCCGAAGGTGTCGTACGCCAATGCCGCACCCACCGGCACGGGCAGTGAGGCGGAGTACCTGGAGATCGCGCTCGCCGCGGCCCGCGACCCGGAGACGCTGCGCGTCCTCCTCGACGAGTCCCTGCCCACCGGGCTCGACATCGTCGACGCGGTCGAGGCACGGACGTCCGGGCTCGCCGACCGGCTGACGGCTTCCGTGTGGGAGCTGCGGCTGGACGGTGTCGACCCGGCCGACGCCGAGCACGCGGTCGAGGCCTTCACGAAGGCCGAGACCGTCGAAGTGCGGCGCACGACCAAGAACGGCGTCCGCACCTTCGACGCCCGTTCCGCGGTCGTGAGCCTGGAGAGCCTGCGGATCGCGGAAACGCACAGTTCGCAGGCTGATAGGCCGACCGACCAGCCCTGTGCGATACTGCGGCTGGTTGTTCGGCACGTGACGCCTGCCGTACGACCCGACGACGTCCTGTCCGGTCTCCGCGCCGTGGCCGACCTGGCGCCGCCGGTCCCCGCAGCGGTGACCAGGCTGGCGCAGGGGCTGTTCGATGAAGAGACCGGCACGGTGACCGACCCGCTTGCGCCCGACCGCGAGGCAGCAGCGACCGAGCCGCACCCGGCCGCCGCGACTGCCGCCGCGAAGGCGCCGGTGCCGGAAGGTTCCGCGTAAGGACGGACGTCGTAGCGTCGCCCTCGTACTCGGGAGCCACCTGGGTCGGGCAGCGCACCGACCAGAAGACTTTCGCCAGGCCGTGCACGACAAGGTGTACGGAACCGGCGACCAGGACACAGAGAGCTCCCGTGCGGCGCCCGCGCCCCGGACGGCGGCCATCGCGCATCGCGCGGGCCGCGGACGTCAACGGCGGTCGATCGATCCGATCGGCGCCGGACCAGGCGCGGCGCCCGGGAGCCTGACGGGAGAAACGCCCGCATGCTCGAACCGACCGAACCCAACGAGGGTTCCGAACTGAACACCCCCAGCGACACCCTGCCGCCGCGGAAGCGGCGCCGTGCCGCATCCCGCCCGGCGGGACCGCCCGCCGAGGCAGAGACCGTGACCGAGGTCGTCACGCCGGCCATACCGGCCGCCGAGACCACCGAGCTCGCGGCGGCCGAGGCGAAGGCCGAGCCCGAGGCCGAGGTCGTCGAGGCGCCTGCCGCCGTCGAGGAGATCGCGCCGGTCGCTCGTACGCGTCGTCGTGCCACCCGCCGTGCTTCCGCGCCTGCTGGTGCGCCTGCGTCTGCTGAGGCGGTCGAGGCCGTGGTGCCTGCCGTTGAGGAGAAGGACGAGGCCGAGGCGGAGGCCGAGGCCGTCGAGGAGGCCGCGCCGGTCGCTCGTACGCGTCGTCGTGCCACCCGCCGTGCTTCTGCGCCTGCTGAGGCGGTTGAGGCCGTGGTGCCCGCTGCTGAGGAGAAGGCGGAGGCCGAGGTCGAGGCCGTCGAGGAGGCCGCGCCGGTCGCCCGTACGCGTCGTCGTGCCGCCCGCCGTGCTTCCGCGCCTGCTGGTGCGCCTGCGTCCGCTGAGGCGGTCGAGGCCGTGGTGCCCGCCGCTGAGGAGAAGGCCGGGGAGAAGGCTGCGGCCGAAGTGGTCGAGGCGGCAGCTGAAGAGGCCGCGCCGGTCGCCCGTACGCGTCGTCGTGCCGCCCGTCGTGCCTCCGCGCCCGCCGGTGCTCCCGTCGTCGAGGAGGCCGCCGTGGCCCCCGTCGCCGAGCCCGCCGAGCAGGCCGAGAGCGCTGTGCCCGCGGCGGTCGCCGTCGAGGCCCCCGCCGCCGAAGCGGCCGCCGAGGACGCCGCGCCGCGCCGTAGCCGGCGCCGGGTCGTGCGGCAGGCCGCGTCCGGGTTCTCCGAGCCCGCCCCGCAGCCAGCGCCGCAGCCCGCCCAGGCGGTCGCCGCCGAGCCCGCCGAGTCCGCCGAGCCCGAGTCGCGCCGTCCGGCGCGGCCCGCGGTGGCCGTGTTCCAGGCGCCCGTGTTCACCGAACCGAAGTTCCAGACCCCGGAGCGGGCCGCCGCCGAAGCCGCCGCCGAGGCGGCCGAGACCGAGGAGACCGAGGAGCTCACGGAGGAGCAGGCCGGCCCGCGCCGCCGTCGCCGCCGCCGGGGCGCCGGTTACGGCGAGGAGACCGAGGCCCGGGTCGTCGAGACCCCCGCCGAGACCCCCGTCGAGGACGAGGCCGAGGAGGCCGAGGAGCCGGAGGACTCGGTCGAGGACGCCGCCGAGGGCGACGAGGCCGAGGAGACCGGTGCGCGCCGTCGCCGTCGGCGTGGTGGCCGCCGTCGCCGCCGCGGCGAGGCCGGTGAGGGCGCGGACGCCGAGTCCGAGGAACTCGCCGCCGAGCAGGCCGCGCAGGACGCCGAGGACACCGCCGAGCAGGAGGAAGAGGACGAGGAGGAGGCGCACGCCGAGGAGGGCGGCTCCGCCGGCAGCCGTCGTCGTCGCCGTCGTCGCCGTCGCGCCGGTGACACCTCCGCCGACGCCGAGCCCGGCGAGGGCGACCCGGAGCGCACGGTCGTCAAGGTCCGCGAGCCCCGCAAGCCCGCCGAGCCGTCCGACGAGGTGCAGTCCATCAAGGGCTCGACCCGTCTGGAGGCCAAGAAGCAGCGCCGCCGGGAAGGCCGTGAGCAGGGCCGCCGTCGCGTCCCGATCATCACCGAGGCGGAGTTCCTGGCCCGCCGCGAGGCCGTCGAGCGCGTGATGGTCGTCCGGCAGAGCGGCGAGCGCACGCAGATCGGCGTCCTGGAGGACGGCGTGCTCGTCGAGCACTACGTCAACAAGGAGCAGTCGACCTCGTACGTCGGCAACGTCTACCTGGGCAAGGTCCAGAACGTGCTGCCGTCGATGGAGGCCGCCTTCATCGACATCGGCAAGGGCCGCAACGCGGTGCTCTACGCCGGTGAGGTCAACTTCGAGGCGCTGGGCATGGCGAACGGCCCGCGGCGCATCGAGTCCGCCCTGAAGTCCGGCCAGTCCGTCCTCGTCCAGGTGACGAAGGACCCGATCGGCCACAAGGGCGCCCGACTGACCAGCCAGGTCTCCCTCCCGGGCCGTTACCTCGTGTACGTCCCCGAGGGCTCGATGACCGGCATCAGCCGCAAGCTGCCCGACACCGAGCGCGCCCGGCTGAAGACCATCCTCAAGAAGATCGTCCCCGAGGACGCGGGCGTCATCGTGCGCACCGCCGCCGAGGGCGCGAGCGAGGACGAGCTGCGCCGGGACGTCGAGCGGCTGCAGGCGCAGTGGGAGGACATCCGGAAGAAGGCCAAGAACGGCAACGCGCCGACGCTGCTGTACGGCGAGCCGGACATGACCGTCCGGGTCGTGCGCGACATCTTCAACGAGGACTTCTCCAAGGTCGTCGTCAGCGGTGACGACGCCTGGGAGACCATCCACGGGTACGTCTCGCACGTCGCCCCGGACCTCGCCGAGCGGCTGTCGAAGTGGACCTCCGAGGTCGACGCCTTCGCCACCTACCGGATCGACGAGCAGCTCGCCAAGGCGCTGGACCGCAAGGTCTGGCTGCCCAGCGGCGGTTCGCTGGTGATCGACCGGACCGAGGCGATGGTCGTCGTCGACGTCAACACCGGCAAGTTCACCGGCCAGGGCGGCAACCTCGAGGAGACCGTCACCAGGAACAACCTGGAGGCGGCCGAGGAGATCGTCCGCCAGCTGCGGCTGCGCGACCTCGGCGGCATCATCGTCATCGACTTCATCGACATGGTGCTGGAGTCCAACCGGGATCTCGTCCTGCGGCGTCTGCTGGAGTGCCTGGGCCGGGACCGTACGAAGCACCAGGTGGCCGAGGTGACCTCGCTGGGCCTCGTCCAGATGACCCGCAAGCGGGTCGGGCAGGGGCTGCTGGAGTCCTTCTCGGAGACCTGCGTCCACTGCAACGGCCGTGGCGTGATCGTCCACATGGAGCAGCCGACGTCGGTCGGGGGCGGCGGCAAGCGCAAGAAGCGCGGCCGTGGCGGCGACGGACATGTGCACGAGCACGAGACCGTCGTCACGGAGGCCGCCGAGACCGCCGAGCAGGAGGCCGAGAGCGAGGCGGAGGCCATGGCCGCGGTCGTGGCCGAGGTCGCGGAGCCCGTCGCGCTGCCCGCCCCGGACATGGCGCCGGACGAGGAGCTGTACAGCAGCGTCGCCGAGGCGGAGGCCGCGGCCACCCGTGGCCGTACGCGCCGTCGGGCCGGCCGCCGGGCCTCGGCTCCGGCGGGCGCGCCGCGGAAGCAGTCGGCGAAGGCGGAGGCCGAGGCGGAGGTCGCCGAGGTGCCCACCGCCCAGGCCGTTCCGGCCGCGGCGGAGGCCGCCCGTCCGGTGCAGCCGGAGCCGGCCGCCGAGGCGCTCGCCGAGCCCGCCGCCGTCGAGGACGCGGTGGTCGCCGCGGCGCCGGCCGAGGAGGCCGCGCCCAAGGGCCGTACGCGCCGTCGTGCGACCCGGAAGGTGTCGGCGCCCGCCGGTTCCCCCGCGGGTGCCGAGGCGGCCGTGGTGACGGTCGCCGAGGCCGCGCCCGTGGCCGAGGCCCCGGCCGCTCCCGTGGAGCAGGCTCAGGCCGCGGCTCCGGCCGTGGCTCCGGCCGAGGAGGCGCCCGTGGAGAGCGCCGCCCCGGCCCGCCCGCGCCGCCGTGCGGTGCGCAAGGCCACCGCGCCCACCGCGTCCGAGGAGACGGCCGTCGTGGTCGTCCCGTCGGTGGAGGCGCAGGAGCCCGCTGCCGCCGAGGCGGAGGCCGAGGAAGCCGCTCCGGCCAAGAAGGCGGCTGCCCGCAAGACCGCCAAGAAGGCGACCGCGAAGAAGGCCGCCACCAAGAAGACCGCGGCCAAGAAGACGGTCGCGGCCAAGAAGACGACGGCCAAGAAGGCGGCCAAGACCGCCAAGACGGCCGCCGCCAAGTCGACGGCGAAGAAGACCACGGTCGTCGCCGCCGCCGACGAGGCCTGACAAGGCCCGAATTGAGGTCTGCGGCCGGTCCCGGTGACCGGCCGCGGACCAGCGGGACCCGGCCCGGTTTGACCCCTTCGGCCACGGCCCCGTAACCTTGACCGTCGGCGTGTCCACTGAACACGCCACATCCCCGTAAACCTCTTCCTCCCGGGCACACGGTTGGCCGGGAGAGGTTGCCCGTGACCATGCTGGGCGGCTGGCCTGCGGGGGTGCCGTTTCCGAGCGAGAGAGAGATCCGCGTGTACGCCATCGTGCGCAGCGGTGGTCGCCAGCACAAGGTTGCTGTCGGCGACATCGTTGAGGTTGACAAGATTTCCACTGCCAAGGTTGGCGACACGGTCGAGCTCTCGACCCTGCTCGTTGTCGACGGCGACGCTGTGACCAGCGACCCGTGGGTGCTGGCCGGCATCAAGGTCCAGGCCGAGGTCGTGGACCACCACAAGGGCCAGAAGATCGACATTCTGCGCTACAAGAACAAGACCGGCTACCGTCGTCGCCAGGGCCACCGCCAGCAGTACACGGCGATCAAGGTCACCGCGATCCCCGCGGCTGCGAAGTAAGGACTGAGGAGACATGGCACACAAGAAGGGCGCATCGTCCACCCGGAACGGTCGCGACTCCAATGCCCAGCGGCTCGGCGTGAAGCGCTTCGGCGGTCAGGTCGTCAACGCGGGTGAGATCCTGGTCCGCCAGCGCGGCACCCACTTCCACCCGGGCGCCGGCGTCGGCCGTGGCGGCGACGACACGCTGTTCGCGCTGCAGGCCGGTGCGGTGGAGTTCGGTACCCACCGTGGCCGCAAGGTCGTGAACATCGTTCCGGTCGCCTGAGTCCAGGCCTGAACCGAACGCTTTCGCGAGGCGGACCTCACTTCCCGGTCGGGAAGGCGGGTCCGCCTTTCGCGTGTTACCCAAAGAGATACTCGGACGTTTCTGGAGGCACTGACCATGACCACCTTCGTGGACCGCGTCGATCTGCATGTCGCCGCGGGTAACGGAGGTCACGGCTGTGCCTCCGTCCACCGAGAGAAGTTCAAGCCGCTGGGCGGACCCGACGGCGGCAACGGCGGGCGCGGCGGCGACGTGATCCTCACCGTCGACCAGTCGGTCACCACGCTTCTCGACTACCACCACTCCCCGCACCGCAAGGCCACCAACGGCAAGCCGGGCGAGGGCGGCAACCGCTCCGGCAAGGACGGCCAGGACCTGGTCCTGCCGGTGCCGGACGGCACGGTCGTCCTGGACAAGGCGGGCAATGTGCTCGCCGACCTGATCGGGCACGGCACGTCGTACGTCGCCGCGCAGGGCGGCCGGGGCGGCCTCGGCAACGCGGCGCTCGCGTCGGCCCGCCGCAAGGCGCCCGGCTTCGCGCTGCTCGGTGAGCCGGGGGACCTCCAGGACATCGTCCTGGAGCTGAAGACGGTCGCCGACGTGGCGCTGGTCGGCTACCCGAGCGCGGGCAAGTCCTCGCTGATCTCGGTGCTCAGCGCGGCCAAGCCGAAGATCGCGGACTACCCCTTCACCACCCTCGTACCGAATCTGGGCGTGGTGACCGCGGGCGCGACCGTGTACACCATCGCCGATGTGCCGGGACTGATCCCGGGCGCCAGCCAGGGCAAGGGGCTGGGCCTGGAGTTCCTGCGGCACGTGGAGCGGTGCAGCGTGCTGGTGCATGTGCTGGACACGGCGACCCTGGAGTCCGACCGTGACCCCGTCTCCGACCTCGATGTCATCGAGGAGGAGCTGAAGCAGTACGGCGGCCTCGACAACCGGCCCCGGATCGTCGTCCTGAACAAGGTCGACGTGCCGGACGGCAAGGACCTGGCCGAGATGGTCCGGCCCGACCTGGAGGAGCGCGGCTACCGCGTCTTCGAGGTGTCGGCGGTGGCCCACATCGGTCTGAAGGAGCTGTCGTACGGCCTCGGCGACCTGGTGGCCAGGGCGCGTGCCGCGAAGCCGAAGGAGGAGGCGACGCGGATCGTCATCCGGCCGAAGGCCGTGGACGACACGGGCTTCACCGTGACGCGCGAGGAGGTCGACGGCGAGGAGCTGTTCCGGGTGCGCGGCGAGAAGCCCGAACGCTGGGTCCGCCAGACCGACTTCAACAACGACGAGGCCGTGGGCTACCTCGCCGACCGTCTCAACCGCCTCGGTGTCGAGGAGGAGTTGATGAAGGCGGGCGCCCGCTCCGGCGACGGCGTCGCCATCGGCCCCGAGGAGAACGCGGTCGTCTTCGACTGGGAGCCGTCGGTCATGGCCGGCGCGGAGATGCTCGGCCGGCGCGGCGAGGACCACCGGCTGGAGGAACAACGCCCCGCGGCCCAGCGCCGCCGCGACCGGCAGGCCGAGCGCGACGAGGCCTTCCAGGAGTTCGACAGCTTCGATCCGTTCGAGTGACGAGCGACGAGTGACGTGCCCGGAGCCGGCCTGCCGCTGAGGCGGTTCGGCTCCGGCTTTGTCTGCTGAGTGCGCGTCGTATCCGATCCACCGTCAGACCCGTTGCGGCACAAGGGTGTTCCGTGCCGCGGCGGGTCTTTCGTTGTCTGCTTGTTTGTCATGCTCGCGAAGGCTCCCGTTCAGCGGACGGGCCGTCGGACGAACCGGGTGTGAACCTGGTCTGAGGCGTTCGGGAGGCGCTCGGGAAGGCCTCTGACGTTCCCGGCAGGGCCCTGGACCCCTGGACTCACCGCACTCCCAGGGCCCTCTCAGGTAAGTCTCAGGTATGTCTCTTACCGTCCGTGGACCATGGAGACGGACTGTACGAGACACGCCCCCGCCCCGCTGCCGCCCGGCACCCGCCTGCTGCACATCGGCCCGCACAAGACCGGGACCACCGCCATCCAGGGCGCGCTGTTCGCCGCGAAGGAGACGATGGCGCGGCACGGCGTCGAGTTCCCGGCCCACAGCAGGCACCCGATGGAGGCCGCGCTGGCCGCCTGCGCCCGGCCCGCGATGATGGGCGACCCCCGGCCCACCGACCGGCACTGGACGCGGCTGCTGAAGCAGGTCGAGGCCACCGGGAGACACACCTCGGTGATCAGCAGCGAATTCTTCGCCGACGCCCGGACGACGCTCCGGACGACGCGACGATCGAGCGGATCGTCGGGCAGCTCGGCGGCGACCGGGTGCACATCCTGGTCACGCTGCGCCCGCTGGCGAGGATCATGCCGTCGCAGTGGCAGCAGTATGTGCAGAACGGGCTGCGCATGGGCTACGAGGACTGGCTGGAGCACATGCTGCGCAGGGCCCCGTACGAGAAGCCCAACCCCAGTTTCTGGCGTCGGCACCGGCACGACCGGCTGGTCGAGCGCTGGGCGCGGGCGGTCGGTCCGGAGCGGGTCACCGTCGTGGTGGTCGACGACCGCGACCGGGACGGACTCCTGCGCACCTTCGAGTCGCTGCTCGGACTGCCCCGGAATCTTCTGCGGCCGGTTCCGGACACCGCGAATCGTTCCCTCACCCTGGCCGAGACCGAAATGCTGCGGAATCTTAATGTGGAATTCCGCGGCAATGGACTGCCCGACGAGCTGTATTCCAAGCTCGTGCGCAACGGCGCGGTCATGCATATGAAGAACGCGTGCAGTCCCACCCCGCATGACGTGAAGATTTCCACGCCCCGGTGGGCGGTCGAGGCCGCCGCGGAGATCGCCGCCGGGATGAGCGAGCGGATCGCGGGGCTGGGGGTGCGCGTCCTCGGCGATCCGGCGCTGCTGTCCGCCGTGCCGAAGCAGACGGAATCCGGCCACGCGGTCGGTGACGAGGCGCGGATCTCACCGGAAGTGGCCGCGCAGGCGTTGTACGGGGCCCTCGCCGCGGCCGCCTCGGTGCCCGCTCGCCCGGACCGGGTCCGCACGGTGCACCAGACGTCTTCGAAAGAACTCGTCCGGGTACTCGGCCATCGCTGCCTCCAGCGACTGCGGCGCCGCTGACAAGCGACCGCGGTGGCGCTGGGAGTGGACTTACTCACAGCAAATTCACGGGGACTTCCGGGACTCCGTGAGGACGGCGGCCATCACCAGGAGTGCAAGGTGAATGAGAGGTTGCGGCCACATATGCAGCGAAGGACGCTCACCTTGCACTGCGGTTACCCGAAGTGGGACCATTTCGAGGTTCCCTGACGCCCCAAGGTAGGTCATCTGTGTCCCAGCACATAGCCAAGCCCCGTACCACCGCAGTGATCCTGGCCGGTGGAACCGGTCAGCGCGTGGGTCTGTCGATCCCCAAGCAGTTGCTGAAGATCGCCGGCAAGGCAGTCATCGAGCACACCCTGACCACCTTCGAGAACGCCGACTCGATCGACGACGTCATCGTGCTGATGGCGCCGGGCTATGTCCCCGACATCGAGAAGATCGTCGCCAAGGCCGGGTTCAGCAAGGTCAAGAAGATCATCGAGGGTGGCTCCACCCGGAACGAGACCACCGAGCGCGCCATCGCCGCCCTCGGTGAGGGCCTGGCCGAGGGCGAGGACCTCAACGTCCTCTTCCACGACGCGGTACGCCCGCTGCTGTCGCAGCGTGTCATCGACGACTGCGTCGTCGCGCTGGAGCGCTACCAGGCGGTCGACGTCGCCATCCCGTCCGCGGACACGATCATCGTGACCCGTACGCACGGCGAGGACGGCGAGTTCATCACCGAGATCCCGGACCGCTCCCGGCTGCGCCGCGGCCAGACGCCGCAGGCCTTCAAGCTGTCCACGATCAAGCGGGCCTACGAGGTCGCGGCCGGCGACCCCAACTTCCAGGCCACGGACGACTGCTCCGTGGTGCTCAAGTACCTGCCGGACGTGCCGATCCACGTCGTCGCGGGTGACGAGTACAACATGAAGGTGACCCAGCCGGTCGACGTCTTCATCGCCGACAAGCTCTTCCAGCTCGCCTCCACGGCGGCCCCGGAGCAGAACGGCGAGGAGGCCTACCGCGAGCTCCTCACCGGCAAGACCGTTGTGATCTTCGGTGGTTCGTACGGCATCGGCAAGGACATCGCCGAACTCGCCGAGTCCTACGGCGCCTCCGTGTACGCGCTGGGCCGCTCCACCACCGGCACCCACGTGGAGAACCCGGAGGAGGTCGACGACGCGCTGTCCAAGGCGTACGCGGAGACCGGCCGGATCGACTACGTCGTCAACACCGCGGGCGTGCTGCGCATCGGCAAGCTCGCCGAGACCGACAACGCCACCATCGAGGAGGCGCTGAAGGTCAACTACCTGGCTCCGGTGCAGATCGCCCGCTCCTCGTACAAGTACCTGGCCGAGACCAAGGGCCAGCTGCTGCTCTACACCTCCAGCAGCTACACCCGCGGCCGTGCCGAGTACAGCCTCTACTCCTCGACCAAGGCCGCCATGGTGAATCTCACCCAGGCGCTGTCCGACGAGTGGGCCGGCGACGGCATCCGCGTCAACTGCATCAACCCGGAGCGCACCGCCACCCCGATGCGCACCAAGGCGTTCGGGCAGGAGCCCGCGGGCACCCTGCTCTCCTCCGAGGCCGTGGCCCGCACCTCGCTCGACGTCCTGCTGTCCGAGCCGACCGGCCATGTCATCGACGTCCGCCAGCAGGACCCGACGGCGGCGGCCGGCCAGGCCTCCGGCTTCGAGCAGGCGCTCGCCAGCGTTCTGGACCGTCAGGACGGCGTGGCATAATCAACATCAAATAAGCAACTGAAATTCAGGCCTCTGTGGCTACGCGATCGCGGAGCATTCACAGGGGCCTGAATCCGTAAAGCTCACAGACCCTTCGCAAATTGTCCGCAAGGTCTTATTTCGGCCTTTTTGTCAGCAAAAGGTTATCCGTGATATCCACCGCTATACGCGTCGCCCGGGTGGGCAGCGCGGCCGAGCTGGCCGCGGCGGCCCTCGTGCTGCTGGGCTTCCCGGCGCTCATGCTGGCCGCGCTCGTCCCGAGCGTCTATGCCTTCGCGGCAGCGGCCGCCGTGACGTACCTCGCGGACCACTATCTGCACCGCAAGGGCAGCTACCTGATCAACCGCCTCAGCAAGGTGCGGGCCGGTCTGTCGATCCGCTTCCTGATCCGGCAGCTGCTGCTGATCCTGCTGCTGGCCCGGCTGTCCCTCTCGAACAACCTGATCTTCTACGGCGCCATCGCCTGCTTCATCGCGTTCTACGGCCTCCAGGCCCCGCACGGCGCGCTGGTCACCCTGATCCGCAACCGCCGCCGGATGCCGGTCGCCACCCGCAACATCGACCTGAAGTCGCGCATCCGCATCCCGGACGCCCCCAGGCGAAGCCTGCTGCACCGCTCCGCGGAGAAGATGCTCCACCTCGACCTCGCGGCCGTCGCCGGTCTGCTGGTCTCCGCGGTCATGGACTCGGCCGTCGCCGGATTCATCGGCATCGGCATCACGATCGGCCTGGGCTCCCTGTACGTCCTCGCGCTCATGCCGTACGTCCGCGGCCGCAAGATCCCGCCGAGCGCCGACAAGGTGCTGGCCGCCGTCGACGACTGGCTGGCCGCCTACAAGCCGGAGACGGTGCTCTACTTCTCCGGTTCCAAGGACTCCGCGTACCAGGTCAACATGTGGCTGGAGACGATGGAGCGGCTGGAGTCGCGGCCGCTGATCATCCTCCGCGAGCGCGTCATCCTGAGCAGCCTGGCCCCGACCACGGTGCCCGTCATCTGTGTGCCCGGAGGCGTGCACCTGATGAACCTGGAGCTGTCCACCGTGCGCGTCGCCCTCTACGCGGCGAACGTCGGCAAGAACATCCACCTGCTGCGCGTCCCGACCATGAAGCACGTCTTCATCGGCCACGGCGACAGCGACAAGCTGGCCAGCGTCAACCCGTTCAGCAAGGTGTACGACGAGGTGTGGACCGCCGGCCGCGCGGGCCGCGACCGCTATGCCATCGCCGACGTCGGTGTCCGCGACGACGACATCGTGGAGGTCGGCCGCCCGCAGCTGGCGCCGATCCGGACGTGGCAGGGCGTGCCGGAGGGCCGTATCCCCACCGTCCTGTACGCGCCGACCTGGGAGGGCTGGGACGGCAACCCCGGCAACACCTCGATCGTGCTCGCCGGCGAGAGCATCGTGAAGAAGCTGGTGAAGGCCGACCCGCCGGTCCGTGTCCTGTACAAGCCGCACCCCTTCACCGGCACGGTCAGCGCCCAGGCCGGCGCCGCCCACCGCAGGATCACGGCCCTGATCGAGAAGGCCGCCGCCGAGCGCGCCGCAGACTCCCGCTTCACCGCCGACGCGGCCGCCCAGGCGCAGGCCACGGCCGAGCTGACCCGTATCGAGGCCCGTATCGCCGAGCTGTCCGGCACGGTCGGCGACAAGGGCGACGAGGCCGAGGCCAGCCGTGACGGCGTGGTCGACGTCAAGAAGCACGAGGAGATCGCCCGGCTGCGCGCCGAGTGGGACGCCGCGTACTGGCGCTCGTTCCCCGCGTACGAGCACCGGGTCATCACCGGCGCCGAGCCGCGGCTGTACGACTGCTTCAACGTCTCCGACGCGATGGTCTCCGACATCTCGTCCGTGGTCTCCGACTTCATCGCGAGCGGCAAGCCCTACGCCGTCACGGACTCCGCCGAGCTCGGGGTGGAGGAGTTCAAGCGGCAGAACACGGCCGTGCGCGCCGCGGTGATCCTGTCCAACAGCGCGGGCGAGCTGGGCGGGCTGCTGGACGCGGTCCGTGACCCCTCGGCCGATCCGCTGGCGGCGGACCGGAAGGAGCTCAAGCGCTATCTGCTGGGTCCGGACGAGCCGAAGTCCATCGACCAGTTCAACGCGGCGGTGGCGGACCTCGCCCGCAAGGCCGAGACCCGCAACGTGGGTCAGGAGGCCCGCGCCGCGGCCGGTGCCGCGGAGGAGATCGAACTCGCGGATGTGCTGCCGGGACAGCGGCTGTCGTCCACGGGTGACACGGACGGTGTGACCGCGGGCTGACGCCCGGACCTGAAGACACCCGGACCGGAGGACACCCGGACCGGAAGACAAGAAGGGGCCCCGGCCCCGAGGAGCGATCCTCGGGGCCGGGGCCCCTTCTTGCCACGTGCCTGGATGCCGCCCCGACCTGCGGATTCAGGTCTCTTACCGTTCCCTCTTACTCACAATTCGCCTCGGCGGTGAGCAGCTCTTACCGGCTGTCCGTACTGTCCGATGTCACCCGCCAGAGCCCCTGTCGATCCGTTCGCCGTGTGACGTAGGCCACTGATTATGTGCGGTGAGGCAACCGCTTCACCTTGTCCACCGTCTAACAAGTTGCGATTAAGGCGATTCGGGGGAAATGTTCCGTTGACAAGGGGGAACCGTGACCGTCGTGACGCAGCCTGATGTGACCGTGATCATCGGGGCGTACGAAGCGATGCCGTACCTGGTCGAGTGCCTGGCGTCCGTCGAGGCGCAGACCATCGACCCGGGACGTCTCGAGGTCATAGCGGTCGACGACGGCTCCACGGACGGCACGGGGGAGTACCTGGAGGAGTTCGCGGCCCGGGCGCCCATGCCGGTCACCGTGATCCGGCAGGAGAACTCCGGCGGCCCGAGTGGGCCGCGCAACGTCGGCCTCGGCAAGGCTTCCGGGCGGTACGTGTTCTTTCTCGACGCCGACGACCGGCTCGGCCCCGAGGCGCTGGTGCGCATGGTCGCCATGGCCGACAAGAACGGCACCGATGTGGTCCTGGGCAAGGTCGAGGGCATCAACCGGACCCCGCCGAAGTCGATGTGGGGCAAGACCCTCGACCGTACGGACGTCTTCTCGTCCAACATCAAGTTCACCCTGAGCGCCCAGAAGCTCTTCCGCCGCGAGCTGCTCGAACGGCACGGGATGCGGTTCGACGAGTCCCTGTGGACCGGCGAGGACGCGCTGTTCACGATGGAGGCGTATCTGCGGGCCGACGGGGTCTCCGTGGTCGCCGACTACCCGTGCTACTACCTGGTGGGCCGCGACGACGGCAAGCACGTCACGAAGAGCGGCAGCTACACGCTTCGCTTCGACTCCGCGCGGGCCCTGATGAACCTGATCGCCGAGATGGTCCCCGCGGGCCCCAAGCGCGACACGCTCATGATCCGGCCCTTCCTGATCACCCTGCTGCCGCAGTTCGGCCCCAAGTACCTCAAGGACAGCGAGGAGGTCAGGCGGCACAAGTTCGAGCTGGCCAAGCCGCTGATGGACGCCTACTGGACTCCGGAGGTCGCCCGCCGGCTCCGCGTCCACGAGCGCCTGCGGCTGCACCTCGTGGCCATCGGCCGACCCGAACTCCTCAAGGACGTCGTGGAGTTCGTCAAGACGAAGAAGAAGGCCGCCGCCGTCCTGGAGAAGCGCGGCACCCGCGTCTACCTCGTCTACCCGCACTTCCGCTCCCGCGAGGCGGGCCTCCCCGACTCCCTCTACCTCGCCGAACCCCGAGAGGCCCGGGCCTTCGAGGGCTACCGCGAGGCCTCGGCGAACTCCTTCCTCCGCCGAGCGATACGCAAGGTACGCCGCTCACTGCCGACCGGGGGCTTCGCGGCGGCGGCGTGACGCTGCCGCCGCCTGCGGCCGGCTCGGCGGGGGTCAGGGTGGGCCGCCCCTGACGGGCTCACAACCCTTTGGTTGACGGGGCGGGGCTTGCCGCCTGGGGGACGGCCTGCTCCGCACGCTCCCGAGCGCTGCTCAGCCGGCCCACCCGGCCGTGCGCTGCGGCCCCGGGAGGTCCACCCGACGGGGCTCCGTGGCGTCGCGGTGGGTTCCCGGCGTCCCCTAGTCCCGGCCCGACTGCAGTGCCCTGCGGATCGGTCTGCCCACCGCTCGTCTGGCGCGGCGGTAGACCGAGGGGGTCGGGGTGGCCGGGGTCAGTTTTGCCGTGGCCTTGTTGCCGCTCCGGGTGCGGGCCAGGTCTCGTTTCAACTGGGCGTTGTCCACCGACAGTTCGTTGATGCGGGTGTGCAGCCAGGTGAAGCGGGAGGTCAGCGAGGCCATGTCCGAGTCGTTCCAGGGGCGCACCCCGGCCGGGAACGACAGCGAACGCATCCGCTCCTCGAAGGCCGCGCCTCCGTCCCCGTGGGTGAACGTGTTCTCCAGCCCGTTCTTGTCCAGGAACGCGGTGAACCGCTCGAAGCGCTCCGCGTGACCGCCCACCAGCTTGGTGAAGTCGGCCTCCTCGTACAGCCGCGCCGGATCCGCGCTCTCCGGGTCCTTGGCGACCTTGTCCAGCCGCTGGTGCGGAATGTCGAAGTACCGGCACAGCTCCAGCGTCCGGGAGTCCCCGCACAGCACCGTCGCCGGCGTACCGGCCAGCAGCGCCGCGATGTTGCCGTGGATGCGCGAGCCGAAGGAGAAGTCGAAGGAGCGCAGGTCGTCGATCCAGGTGATGGGGTCGACGTAGACGCGGACCTTGTCCTCCCGGTACATCGGGTGGTCGGGATGCGTCGGCATCGCGGTCACCTGGGCGTTCGGGTCCGACAGGTCCCGCCAGTGCAGTTGCCGCGCGTCGCTGAGGTTCTGCCCGATGAAGCGCAGCCGCGGATACCGCTCGTGCGTGCGGTCGATGATCCGGTCCAGGCCCTGCGCCCGTACCGCGTTGTGCGAACCGTTGATCGCGATCCGGGACTCCGGCGTCAGCGCCACCGCCCGCTTGTGCACGGCGAGTTGATGCCCGTACATGAACAGTGACGGGCAGCCGATCACCTCGACGTCCCGGAACCCCATGTCCTTCAGGTACTGCTCGGTGAACTCGCCCCGCACCCCGATCGAGGCGCTGCGGTCCAGCACGGCCGAGACGAACTCCCGTACCGCCGGTTCGATCCGCTGCAGTCGCGTCGGGTTGTAGCTCACCCCGGTCTGCGCGCCGACCCCCAGCACCACCACCGGGATCCTCAGCCGGGTGATGAGCCGGGTCAGCCGCCGCAGCCCGTTCTCGAAGGAGGGCCGGAACGCATTGGCGAGCGGTACGACGAAGGCGTCGTACTCCTCGTTGATCCGGCCCGCCGCCGCCACCTCGGAGCTGATCCCGTTGGAGACCACCTCCGTGCCCGGAGTCTGAAGGATCTTGTGGGCGGCGTCGCTGAAGATCAGGTTGCCGGAGTTGGTGGCGATGACGTCCCGATGGAGGGCCTCTTCGACAGAGACGACGTCGTAGGGACTCTTCCCCGATCTCAGGAGGATGCGCTTGGCGCCGCGATCTTTGGATGACACAAAGTTCAAATTAAGTTTTGACTGTCTTTAATTTCTATAGGCAACCAATGCAACCTTTTTGCCGTATGCGAAGCGTGAGTGGGTGATCACGCGAGGTCTGTCCGGTGCGTGGACCGATGCGCAACGCACTATCCCGTTCGCGTAGATTGCCAGGCGGGCAGCCGTATCGTGACGCGAGGGGACGGACCGTAAGTGGCAAGGGCAAGGCAGGCCGTGGGCGAGGCCCGCAGGATCGTCGTCAAGGTCGGCTCCTCGTCGCTGACCACCGCGTCGGGCGGCCTGGACGCCGACCGCGTCGACGCGCTCGTCGACGTCCTCGCCAAGAGCCGCAGCGGGGGAGAGAAGGAGATCGTCCTCGTCTCCTCCGGCGCCATCGCCGCGGGCCTCGCCCCGCTGGGCCTGCTCCGCCGCCCGAAGGACCTCGCCCGCCAGCAGGCCGCAGCCAGCGTCGGCCAGGGGCTGCTCGTGGCCCGCTACGCCGCCTCATTCGCCCGCTACGGCGTCCGCGTCGGCCAAGTCCTGCTCACCTCCGACGACATGAGCCGCCGCGCCCACCACCGCAACGCCTCCCGAACCCTCGACAAGCTGCTCGCGATGGGTGCGTTCCCGATCGTGAACGAGAACGACACCGTCGCCACCGACGAGATCCGCTTCGGCGACAACGACCGCCTCGCTGCCCTCGTCGCCCACCTCGTCCACGCCGACCTGCTGGTCCTGCTCTCGGACGTCGACGGCGTGTACGACGGCGACCCCAGCAAGCCCGGGACCTCGCGGATAGCGGAAGTACGGGGGCCCGAGGACCTCGCCCACGTCGAGATCGGCAGCACCGGCAAGGCCGGCGTCGGCACCGGCGGCATGGTCACCAAGGTCGAGGCCGCCCGGATCGCCGCCGCCGCCGGCATCCCCGTGGTGCTCACGAGCGCGATCCACGCGGCCGACGCCCTCTCCGGCGGGGACACCGGCACCTACTTCCACCCCACCGGCAAGCGCTCCGCCGACCGCCTGCTGTGGCTGCAGCACGCCTCCACCCCGCAGGGCCACCTCACCCTCGACGACGGTGCGGTGCGCGCGGTCGTGAAGGGCCGCAAGTCGCTGCTGCCCGCCGGAATCGCTGCCGTCGAGGGCGAGTTCGGGGCCGGCGACCCGGTCGAGCTGCGCGACGGCGAGGGGCACGCGGTGGCCCGCGGGCTCGTCAACTTCGACGCCAAGGAGATCCCCCAGCTGATCGGACGTTCGACACGGGAACTGGCCCGGGAACTGGGTCCGGCGTACGAACGCGAGGTCGTACACAGGGACGACCTGGTGATCCTCCACCCGTAAACCGGGGCGTAACGACCGCCCCCGGTGGGGGACGTTCCGTAAAACCGCCCCGCGGAGCCGTGCGGCCTGCTCAACTTTCTCTCAGGAACACGTTCCCGAGTCGCTGCGTGAAGGAGGCCGTCGTGAGACGAGTGCGCCCTGGGGCGGCGGCGTCCCGTGGTGCTCTGACGAGCGTCGCGGCCGGGGACACCTACGAGGAGCCCAAGGACCTGCCACGTCTGTGGCATGTCACCCTCAGCGTCTCCGGGGACGAGGTCCCCCTGAAGGATCTGCGGCGCGCCCTGGAACAGCTCGCCCATGACCACCCCTTCCTGCTGACCAGCCGCTACGCCAACGACCACGCGGAGATCCGCTACTGGGAGGAGGCGCGCGACCTGCACGACGCGGCCGCCGTCGCGCTGCGCCTGTGGGGCGAGCACCGTCAGACCGCCGGGCTCCCCGCCTGGGAGATCGTCGGCCTGGAGGTCATCGACCGCGAGACCTACCACCAGCGCGTCGCCGAGGGCTACGGCCCGCCGCCCGCGACCCCGGTGGGGATTCACCCCTTCTGATCCCTTACCGGCGCCTTCCGTGCCGTTATGGTCGCCTTTCACTCACTTGCAGGCGTTTCGTCACCCTTGATCCCGTCTCGGGGTATGGAACAACCGCTGAACCGCCCCGGCGGGCGCACTACCCTTCCCTCATGACGACGCTCTCGCCGTACGACGCCATGTCCCCGGTCACCCAGGCCGCCTACCGTGCCAAGGCCGCCGCCGCCGACCTCGCGCCGCTGCCGCGTGCCGTGAAGGACGACGCGCTGCTCGCCATCGCGGACGCCCTGGAGGTCCGTACGAGCGAGATCGTCGAGGCCAACGCCAAGGACATCGCCAAGGCCCGGGAGGCCGGCACCAGCGAGGCCATCGTCGACCGGCTCACCCTCACGCCCGAGCGGGTCCGCGCCATCGCCTCCGACGTGCGGGACGTCGCGGGGCTGCCCGACCCGGTCGGCGAGGTCGTCCGCGGCTCCACCCTCCCCAACGGCATCGACCTGCGCCAGGTCCGCGTCCCGCTCGGCGTCGTCGGCATCATCTACGAGGCCCGCCCGAACGTCACCGTCGACGCCGCCGCCCTGTGCCTGAAGTCCGGCAACGCCGTCCTGCTGCGCGGCTCGGCCTCCGCCTACGAGTCGAACACCGCCCTCGTCCGGGTGATCCGCGACGCCGTGGGCGGCGCCGGGCTGCCCGCCGACGCCGTGCAGCTCGTGCCGGGGGAGAGCCGCGAGAGCGTGCGCGAGCTGATGCGCGCCCGCGGACTGGTCGACGTGCTGATCCCGCGCGGTGGCGCCTCGCTGATCCAGACGGTCGTCTCCGAATCCATCGTCCCGGTGATCGAGACCGGCACCGGCAACTGCCACGTCTACGTCGACGCCCGGGCCGACATCGACATGGCCGTAGAGATCCTGATCAACTCCAAGGCCCAGCGGGTCAGCGTCTGCAACGCCGCCGAGACCCTCCTGGTCCACCAGGACATCGCCGCCGAGTTCCTGCCGCGCGCCCTGGACGCCCTCGCCGAGGCCGGGGTGACCGTGCACGCCGACGAACGCGTCCTGGCGTACGCCAAGGACTCCAAGGCGACCGTCGTGGAGGCGACCCCGGAGGACTGGGAGACCGAGTACCTCTCGTACGACATCGCCGCCGCCGTCGTCGACTCCCTCGACAAGGCCGTCGAGCACATCCGGCTGTGGACCTCCGGCCACACCGAGGCGATCGTCACCACCTCCCAGCAGGCCGCCCGCCGCTTCACCCAGCTGGTCGACTCCACGACGGTGGCGGTGAACGCGTCCACCCGCTTCACCGACGGGGGCCAGTTCGGCTTCGGCGCGGAGATCGGCATCTCCACGCAGAAGCTGCACGCCCGAGGTCCGATGGGCCTGCCGGAGCTGACCAGCACCAAGTACATCGTCACCGGCGACGGCCACGTCCGCCGCTGACGGATGCCGCCCTCGCGGGTACGTGAAAGGCGTCTCACCAGACGGATGAATTTCCATACCGTCTGCCCAAATTGACCCCCCAGGTCTACTCTGGATCCGTGCCGGAGGACGTGGGGGGCACGCCGTTCCCGGACGGCTGGGAGCCCGACGACGACGACGACCACGGGGTGTCGGACGAAGAGTTCGCCTCCGTGGTCTTCGATGAGGCCTTCGTACGAGCGGCCGTGGTGCACGAGCCGACCGCAGTCGAGCGCCTCCTGGCCGCCGCCCAGGCAAGAGCCGAGGCCTCCGAGGCCGAGGCGCGCCGGGCACACGCCGCCGGCGAACGCTTCGACGACGGGTACGGCCCCGACGGACACGATTTCGGCCGCGACCGCGACCGCGACCTCGAGGACCTGGACGACACCGAGGTCCTCGACGACGGCTACGGCGCCCCCGGGACCTACGGCAGGCAGGTCCGCTGGCACCGCCCGGTCGCCTGGGTGCTCGCCCTCGTGATGGGCATCGGCATGGTCGCGCTGGCCTTCGCGGCCGTCTACCGCAGCGCCTCCTCGGGCGACCGGAACCAGGTCCCGCCCCCCGCCTCGACCGGCCTGGAACAGGGCACTGCGGCGGCTCCCTCCGTGTCCGCCGACACCTCGCAGCCGGCCGTCTCGGCGATCCCGCGCTCGCCCTGAGCTGCCTGTCGTCCTCCTGGTGAGAACCTGTCAGAACTTGTCGTGTACCAGGGCGTTTACCCGAGCCTCTCCAGACCTACTCTGAAAGTATGGGCGGGCCTGGAGACCCACCTGAGGGGACACCCGAGGGCGGCCCCGTGGGTGGTGAGGACGAGTACCGATCCGTCGTCTTCGACGAGTCGTTCGTCCGTGCTGCCCGGCTTCAGGAGTACTCCGCGCAGGAGCGCATGGCCGACCACGCGCCCGCCGTACGCCGTCGCCCGCCCCTGCACCGGGGGCTGACCCGGCAGGCGCTGATCCTCGTCCTGCTGATCGCCGTCGCCTTCGGCACAGCGATCTACATGGGCGTGCGTCACCCGTACAGCTCCCCGCAGGCCCGGCAGCCCGTCGAGCCCCTGCGGATGACCGTCATCCCGCTCTCCCCACAGGGCAAGGTGCCCGGCTCGGCCGACGCCGAGCACCTGTACGCGCAGAGCCCCGCCGCGCAGTACGCCGTAGGCGCCGAGGGGATTCCGCTGCCCGCCTCCCGGCGCACCGTCCACTTCTCGGACAGCGACGTCGTGACCGCGCTGAGCACGGCGAAGGACTACATAGTCCGCTCCGCGCTCTACCCCGAGGTGCTCAACAGCAGCCAGACCCACCCCGCGCGCGCCCTGGTCGACCCCGACCAACTCGACCAGTTCGACCAGAGCTTCGCGCACCCCGCCGCGGACGCCCGGCACGCGCCCACCGGCTGGCTGGTTCGCTTCGACCCCTCCCAGACACAGCTGGCCGACCGCAAGATCCGCGTCCAGGGCACGCTGCAGGCCGCCGAGACCAACTCGTCCACCCTTGAGGTCACCGCGGACCACACCTTCGTGTACGCGCTGCGGCCGACCGGCGCCGACGCCAAGGCCCTGGTGTCCCTGTTCACCGTCCGCCGCGAGCTGACATTCCGCTTCGACCGCGACGACCTGCGCACCCACCAGACCCAGCTGGTGGTCTCCTATGTGCAGGCGGGCCCTCTCTCCTGCGCCGAGGACTCCACCAGGTACCTGCACCCGCTCCTGGCCGGCCAGACCGCCAAGGCAGGCGGCCCGGCGGGCACCAACCCCTACGCCACAGGCAGCGCGACGGCCCTCTGCGGCACCCTGGCCCCGGCGGCCGAGCCGACGCCGTGAGCGGGGGCCATGGCCGCCGGCGCGACAGCGCTCCGCGGACCGGGGCCGACCGGCCCCGCCGTCACTCCTCGTCCTGCGGCGGAGCCTTCGGCGGGGGCTGGCTCGTGAAGCCGTCGAAGCCCCGCCGGACCCGGCCGCCCAGGCTCCCTGCCCCGCCCGCGAGGTCGGTGACCAGCTTCATCAGCGGGTCCTTGGAGCTCTTCACATCACTGGCGTAGCTCTGCGCCGACTCACGGAACGAGTCGCTGACCGAGGTGTCCTTGTCCTCGCTGCGCCGCGCGTAGTGCCCGTCCATGATCCGCTGGTAGTCGCGGGTCTCGGCCCACTTCTTCAGCTCGGCCGCCCGCACCGCGGTGAAGGGGTGGGAGCGCGGCAGCACATTGAGGATCTTCAGCACGGAGTCGCGCAGGTCGCCCCCCGCCTCGTACTCCTCGGCCTGCTGCAGGAACGCGTCCACGTTCATCTCGTGCAGATGGTTGCCGCCCGCGATCTTCATCAGACCGCGCATCGAGGCCTGCAGATCCTGGCCGACGAGCAGCCCCGCCCGGTCGGCGGACAGCTCCGACTTGCGGAACCACTCCCGCAGCGCCGTCACGATCGCCATGATCGCGAGGTTGCCCATAGGTATCCAGGCGATCCTGAGCGCGAGGTTCGTCAGGAACAGCAGGATCGTGCGGTACACCGCGTGGCCGGACAGCGCGTGCCCCACCTCGTGGCCGACGACCGCCCGCATCTCCTCCTCGTCGAGCAGCTCGACGAGGCCCGTGCTGACGACGATGATCGGCTCGTCCAGGCCGATGCACATCGCGTTCGGCTGCGGGTCCTGCGTGACGTACATCGGCGGGACCTTCTCCAGGTCCAGGATGTAACAGGCGTCCCGCAGCATGTCGTTCAGATGCGAGAACTGCTGGTCCGACACGCGTACCGAGTCGGACAGGAACAGCAGCCGCAGGCTCCGCTCCGGCAGCAGCCCGCTGAGCGCCTTGAAGACGGTGTCGAAGCCGCTCAGCTTCCGCAGTGCCACGAGCGCGGAGCGGTCGGCCGGGTGCTCGTAGGCACGCGAGGAGATCCCCGGGAAGCGCCGGCGCTGCCTGCTGGGTACGCGCTCGTTCCCGTTCTGCTCGTGACCGTCGCTGGACATGTCATCCCCCATGTGCGTCTGTGTGCCCTATGTGCCCCCAAGGCAAGGCCCAGCCTAGGCGGAGATACCGTGGACGGGCAGTACAGCCGAAGGAGCCACGTCATGGAGCACCACCCCGCAGCCGCCTGGCTGACCGAGGCCGCGAGCGCCGCCCAGCAGCACGGGGCGGGCAATCTGCTCCGGATCGTCCTGATCGTGATGTTCTTCGGTTGTGCACTGACCGGCTGGTTCCTGCTGCGCGGGTACAAACAGAAGGACGACTGAGCCGCCGCGAACGTTCCCCCCTCGTCCCCAACGGCGGAGTCGGCGCGAGGGGCGCAGAGCCGCCCGCTTACGATGAGCCGACATCTTTATCCCGCCCACACCGATAGGCCTGCCGAAGATGAGCTTCCACAGCACCGCTGCCCAGTTGGTCACCCTCGCCGCCGAGGGCGAAGAGGGCGGCAACCACAACAGCCTCAACCCTCTCGTCACCGGCGGAGGCGCCTTCATCATCCTCCTGCTCCTGCTGTGGATCACCACCCGCTTCAACCGCGACCGCTGAGCGCGGACGCCCGTCGCCGAACCGTCCCCCGGGGTCTGACGGACGAGGCCCGTAGGCCGGGCCGGTAGGGTCTGCACGCATGGAGGAGCAGGACATGCCTACCGGTCCGGCGAACGACATGGCGAACGACATGGTGAACGGCCCCGAGCACGGGCCCGGCAACGGCCCCGTGAACCCGGGCAAGCGCCGTCTCGGCGTCATGGGCGGTACGTTCGACCCGATCCACCACGGGCACCTCGTGGCGGCCAGCGAGGTCGCCGCGCAGTTCCACCTGGACGAGGTCGTGTTCGTCCCCACGGGCCAGCCCTGGCAGAAGACCCACCGCAACGTCTCCCCGGCCGAGGACCGCTACCTGATGACGGTCATCGCGACCGCGGAGAACCCGCAGTTCTCGGTGAGCCGCATCGACATCGACCGGGGCGGGCCCACCTACACCGTGGACACCCTGCGCGACCTGCGTGCGCTCAACCCCGACACCGACCTCTTCTTCATCACTGGTGCGGACGCCCTCGCCCAGCTTCTGACCTGGCGCGACACCGAGGAGCTCTTCTCCCTGGCGCACTTCATCGGGGTCACCCGTCCAGGTCATCACCTCTCCGACGCCGGACTCCCGGAGGGCGGGGTCTCGCTCGTGGAGGTTCCCGCGCTGGCCATCTCCTCCACAGACTGCCGTGCGAGAGTCGCCAAGGGCGACCCCATCTGGTACATGGTGCCGGACGGGGTCGTGCGTTATATCGACAAGCGCGAGCTGTACCGCGGCGAGTGAACCGAGAGGGGCACCGGTGAACGACCGATACGACGCGGGATACGGCGGCGATCAGTACGAACTCGTCGGCTACGACGAGTACGGGCAGCCGGTCTACCGCCAGATCCCGGCGCAGCAGGCTCCGCAGGCTCCGCGGCAGACCTACGACACGTACGCGCAGCAGGGCTACGGGTACGACCCGTACGCCACCGGGCAGCAGCAGCCCGTGCCGCCGTACGACGCCTACGACACCGGACAGCGGCCGACCGTGTCCTACGACCCGTACGGCACGGGCGCCCCCGGCGGTGGCCAGGCACCCCCGTACGACCCCTACGGGCAGACCGCGGCAACCGGCCGGCAGCCCCGGGTGGCCGGGCAGACCGCCCACATCCCGCAGCAGCCCGGGCCCGCCGAGGAGCCGGAACCGCAGGCCCCGGCGGCCCGAGAACGGGACTACCGCACCGAACAGTTCGCTTTCGTCGAGGAGCCGGACGGCAACTCCGAGGACGTCATCGACTGGCTGAAGTTCACCGAGAACCGCACCGAGCGCCGTGAGGAGGCCCGCCGCCGTGCCCGCAGCCGGGTCGTCGCCCTCGTCGTCGTCCTCGCGCTGGTCGCCGTCGGCGGTGTCGGCTACCTCTGGTACGCCGGGAAGCTGCCGGGTCTGTCCTCCTCCGGCTCCAAGGCCGGCACGACGACGTCCGCAGCCGCCCAGAACCGCGACGTGATCGTCGTCCATCTGCACAACACCGGCAAGGGCGGCACCTCCACCGCGCTGCTGGTCGACAACACCACCACCAAGCAGGGCACGACCGTCCTGCTGCCCAACTCCCTCGCCCTGACCGACGACGCCGGCAGCACCACGACCCTCGCCAAGTCGGTCGACGACGACGGCTCCTCCGGGACCCGGGACCAGCTCGACACCGTCCTCGGCACCAACATCGAGGGCACCTGGCGTCTGGACACCCCCTATCTGCAGAACCTCGTCGAGCTGGTCGGCAACATCGACATCGACACCAACGCCGACGTGCCCGACCCGGCCGCGAAGAAGAAGGGCAGCGGGCCCCTCGTCCACAAAGGCAACGGCCAGACCCTCAGCGGCAAGATGGCCGTCGCCTACGCCACCTACCGCGCCTCCGGCGAGGCCCAGAACGCCCAGCTGGAGCGGTTCGGCCAGGTCATGCAGGGCGTGCTGCGCAAGTTGTCCTCCGACGCCTCGGCGGCCACGATCACGGTGCAGACCCTCGCGCAGATCCTCGACCCCTCCCTGACCGACAAGGACCTGGGCACCTTCCTCGCCAAGCTCGCCGACCTGGCCAAGGGCGGCGACTACAAGACGGCCCTGCTGCCCGTGCAGACCGACGGCACGCTGAGCGCCCAGACCAGCTCCAGCGTGGTCAAGGACATCCTCGGCGGCACCGCCAAGAGCCCCGACGCGGGCTCCGCGGTCCGGGTCTCCGTGCAGAACGCCACCGGAGTCAAGGACAACACCGAGAAGGCCCGTGTGGTCCTCCTCAACGGCGGCTTCACCTTCCTGGAGGCCGGTACGGCGTCCACCACCCGGGCGACCTCGAAGGTGATCTACTCCTCCGCCGCCGACAAGGAGAACGCCACCGAGGTCGCCAAGACCCTGGGGCTGCCGACCAGCTCCGTGACGAAGGGCACGGTCAGCTCCAACGCCAGCGTCTCGGTGGTCCTCGGCCAGAACTACACGCCGTCCTCCTCCTGAGGACGGCCCCGGGGCACCCACGTGATCCGATAATCACGTGGGGTGCCCTCGGCGGTCCGTGAGACCCTTGATGTCAAGTGACCGCCGACGGAAAGCCACGCAGTGACCGCCACCGACCGTTCCATCGAGCTCATCAACACCGCCGCCCAGGCGGCCGCCGACAAGCTCGCCCATGACGTCATCGCCTACGACGTCAGCGATGTGCTCTCGATCACGGATGCCTTCCTGCTGGCGTCCGCCCCCAACGACCGCCAGGTCAAGTCGATCGTCGACGAGATCGAGGAGCGGCTCCTGAAGGAGCTCGGCGCCAAGCCGGTGCGCCGCGAGGGCGACCGCGAGGCCCGTTGGGTCCTGCTCGACTACGTCGACATCGTCGTCCACGTGCAGCACAGCGAGGAGCGCGTCTTCTACGCCCTGGAGCGGCTGTGGAAGGACTGCCCCGAGCTCGAACTGCCCGCCGACGCCAAGGCCACCCGCGGCAAGGCCGAGGAGCACGCCAAGCTGCAGGCCGCCGAGGACGCGGCCGAGCTGGACGGGGAGTGGAGATGAGCCCCACGGGTGAGGTGACCGACCGGAAGGACCGGGGCCGCCGGATCATCCTGTGGCGGCACGGGCAGACCGCCTGGAACGTGGAGCGCCGCTTCCAGGGCTCCACGGACGTCGAGCTCACCGAGACCGGCGTCGGCCAGGCCCGGCGCGCGGCGCGGCTGCTCGCCTCCCTGAAGCCCGACGCGATCGTCTGCTCGGACCTCCAGCGCGCCGTGCACACGGCCGCCGAGCTGGCCGAGCTCACCGGTCTGGAGGTCGCCCGCGACGAGGCCCTGCGCGAGACCTACGCGGGCGCCTGGCAGGGCCTGACGCACGAGGAGATCATCACCCGGTACGGCAAGGAGTACGCCGCGTGGAAGCGCGGCGAGCCCGTCCGCCGCGGCGGCGGCGAGCTGGAGACCGAGGTCGCCGACCGCGCGGCCCCCGTCGTGCTGCGGCACGCCGAGAAGCTGCCGGAGGACGGCACCCTCGTGGTGGTCAGCCACGGTGGCACCATCCGCACGACCATCGGGCGGCTGCTCGGCCTGGAGGCCAACCACTGGGAGAGTCTCGGCGGCCTCTCCAACTGCTGCTGGTCCGTCCTCGGCGAGGGCGTACACGGCTGGCGCCTCCTGGAGCACAACGCGGGCACCCTCCCGGAGCCCGTCCTCGGCGACGACGACTGAGCGTCCTTTGCGCCCCGGACCCCGGATTTCGCTTTCCGGCAGGTCGCAGGCTAAAGTTCTTCTTGTTCGCCCGCCGAGCGGGAGGAACGCACGGGGCTATAGCTCAGTTGGTAGAGCGCCTGCATGGCATGCAGGAGGTCAGGAGTTCAATTCTCCTTAGCTCCACGGATCGACACTCTCTTGAGTTGTCAAAGATCGGTGATGAGGATCCCGTCCCCTCAGGGGGCGGGATCTTCCGCGTTCCACCTACGGATGATCCCGGCCGCCTCGCCGTCCGGCGGCGGCCACAGCCGATGTCTGCGCTCCCGGAGCAACACGAGCTTGTCGCGGGCCCCTTCGTCCTCCGGTGTGTAGACCACGATCCGGCACTCCGGCATCCCGTCCACCGACAGCGACTGCGAGGTCATCCGCAGCTCTCCCACCGCCTCGTGACGGAACGTCTTCACCCGGGGCCCCGGTTGCGTCACCGCACCGCTCGCCCACAGCTCGGCGAAGTACGGGCTGGCCGCCGACAGCGCGCGTATGTGGTTCTCCCAGGCAGGCTCGCCGACGTGTCTGCCGTAGGAGGACCGCAAAGTGGCCACCATCACCGGCAGTTCGCGCTCCAGGTGCACCACCGGGCAGGCCTCCTCCGGCACCGTGCACAGCAACCAGAGCACGTTCGGCACACCGGTGCCGAGGGGCGGCGGCACCGCGAACAGATCCCGGTAGGGCGAATTGGCGGCGAGGATGTCGTACCGCGCGTTGTAGACCACCGCCAGGAGCGGGTCGAGGGCGTCGATGATGCCCTGCACCTCCGGTCCGACCGTCCGCGTCGGCATCTCCAAAACCGCGTCGAACGGCACCTCCGCCAGGCGGTACAGATGCTCCCGCTCCGGCGGATCCAGCCGCAGAGTGCGCGCAACGGCGTCCAGGACCTGCGCGGACGCGTTGATCGGACGGCCCTGCTCCAGCCATGTGTACCAGGTCACCCCCACGCCCGAGAGCTGGGCGACCTCTTCCCTGCGCAGTCCCGGTGTACGCCTGCGCAGCCCCGGTGGCATACCGACGTCGGCCGGTGTCACCCGGGCGCGCCTGCCGCGCAGGAAGGCGGCCAGCTCCGGCCGGCGGCGCTGTGTCGTCCTCATCGTCACGTCCCCCGTCGTCACGTTTTCATCGTCGGTGCCCGGTCCGTCCCCTGCCAGGTGCTGTCAGTACCAGCATCGGCGGGCTCTCGGCACCCGTATCGGCGCGTCGCCAGGCTCGACCGCATGACGACGACATTCCGAACGGGACCGGGTCCCACGCCCGCTCCGGGCCCTGCGATCAGTGAAACACCCGGCACTGACAACCGGCCCCGGCTGCTGCTCGCGCTCGTGCTCACGGCACAGTTCATGGCGGTCCTCGACGTCTTCATCGTGAACGTCGCGGCCCCCACCATCGGTTCCGAACTCCATGCCTCCGGCGCCGACTTGCAGCTGGTGATCGCCGGATACGCCATCACCTACTCCGTGCTGCTGATCACCGGCGCACGGCTCGGCGACCGGTTCGGGCACGGCCGCGTCCACCTCGTCGGCCTCGCCCTGTTCACCGCCGCCTCGCTCGCCTGCGGCCTGGCCCGGGGTTCCACCGAGCTGATCGTGTTCCGGCTGGTGCAGGGCGCCGGGTCGGCGGTGATGATCCCGCAGGTGCTCAGCCTGATCCAGCGCACCTTCACCGGCGAGGCCAGGGTCCGGGCGCTCGGCGCGTACTCGGCGGTCCTCGCCGTGGGCGCCGCGGCCGGGCAGACCATCGGCGGCCTGCTGGTCAGCGCCGACCTCCTCGGCACCGGCTGGCGGCCGGTCTTCCTGGTGAACGTGCCGGTGGGCGCCGTACTGCTGCTGCTCGGCAGGCGTGTCCTGCCGAAGGGCGGCGCGGCCGGGCCCGGCGCGGCGCGGGGCCTGGACCTGCCGGGGCTGGTGCTGCTCGGTGCCTCCGTCTCGCTGCTGACGGTGCCGCTCGTGCTCGGGCAGGAGGAGGACTGGCCGCTGTGGACCTGGCTGTCGCTGGTGGCCGCCGTGGTCCTCTTCGCGCTGTTCTGCGGCTACGAGGCACGGCTGGCCCGGCGCGGCGGCGCCCCGCTGATCGCGCCCCGGGTGCTGCGGCACCCCGGGATGGGCCTGGCCGTCTTCCGCATCCTGGCCGTCATGGCGGTCAACGCCGGATTCCTGTTCGCGCTCACGCTGCACCTCCAGGGCGGCCTCGGGCACAGCGCGCTGCGGGCCGGTCTCGGCTTCGCGCCGACCGCGGTGGTCTTCGGCGCGGTCGGGCTGACCTGGCGGCGCCTGCCTGCCTCCTGGCAGCGGGCACTGGCCCCGGCAGGCTTCGCGCTCACCGCCGTGTCGGTGGCCGGTGCCGGGCTCGCGCTCCGCGGCGGCGGCGACGGCGGAGCCGGGCTGTACGTCGCGTTCGTCGGCCTGGGTGCCGGGCTCGCGCTCGCCTTCGGCCCGACCCTGACCGGGGCCCTGGCGGCGGTGCGGCCCGAGGACGCGGCGGACGCCAGCGGACTGCTCGCGACGGTCACCCAGCTCGGTCAGCTGATCGGTGTGGCGGCGTTCGGCACACTGTTCTTGAACCGCCTTGAGTCACTCGGGGCCCCAGCGGCGTATACCTCTGCGGAGGCGCTTTCTGCGTGCATGTGGGCACTGGCCGGCACCGCCTCGGTGGGTGCCGTGTCCGGACTGGTACTGAGGCGTCGCTGACCGTATTGGCCCGGCCGTGGCAGAATCAAACGGCCGGAAGGGGGCGCCGCCCGACGGGAGGGAGTAGCGATGCCTGCGAGCATCCTCGGGGAGGTGGGCCGCCTCTTCGCTGCGACGTCGATACGGGACACGGCCACCCGTCTCAGCTGCCCTTCCTGCGGTTCCGGCCATGTGGCGCAAGTACTCGGCGACAACGGCGGGATCTCCTACGTGTGCACGGCCTGCGGCCACAGCTGGAGCTGATCGATGGGTGCACACAGGCGAAAGTGCGACTGGTGCGGGAGCGGAACGCCGATCGTCCGGGACATGGAGCCGATCAACCCCGACTACCAGTACTGGTGCGAGGAATGCGCGCGGGCGCTGATCATAAAAGGCGACCCGATCGAGACGTACCGCGAGCTGGAGGGCGAGCCGATCTACGGCCGGCTCCTCGAGGAGCACTGCACGCTCAAGCGGTTCTACTCGTTCGTCACGGCCTGACCCCGGCCGGGCCTCGGCAACGATGTCCGGCCAGCGCCAGGAAGACGAGTCCGGCCCCCGCGTAGAGGCCGGACAGCGCCAACGCGACGCCCCCCTGGTGCAGTTCGGGCCGCCCCGGCCCGTGGGGCACCCACCACAGGGCGTACGAGCAGAAGACCAGCACGGTGCCCAGGGCGGCCGCCCGGTGCCCTCGCGTCCACAGCAGCAGTACCAGTGGCACACACCACACCCAGTGGTGCGACCACGAAACCGGGCTGATCAACAGCGCCGTCACCGCGCAGACGGCCACCGCCCACGCCCTTCGGTCCCGCAGCTCCGCCAGGACCGCCACCAAGAGGCCCGTCACGGCCACCAGAGCCGCCAGGGCGGCCCAGAGGGCTCCCGGGACCGGTGTGTGCAGCACACGCGCCAGAACGCCGCGCAGGGCCTGATTGGCGGTCTCCTCGGCGTGCCCCACCCGGTTCATACGGAAGACCATGCGCGTCCAGAACCGCCACGAGTCGTACGGCAGGACGGCCGCCGCCAGCAGCGTCGCCCCGGCGAACGCGGCGGCCGCCCCGCGCGCGTGCCGCAGCCAGGGCCGTCCGTCGCCGCCCCTGAGGTGCGCCACGCAGCCGGTGGCGAGCAGGAACACCGCGAACAGCGCGGGCGTCAGCTTGACCGCCGCGGCGAGCCCCAGGCCGGCTCCGGCCCAGCGAGCCGGGCCGTCGCCCGGACGGCGGGACAGATCGCACAGCACCAGGACGGCGAGCAACAGGTTGACCTGTCCGTAGCGCAGCGTCGTCCACACCGGCTCGCACCACACGGCCGCCGCCGCGACCCACCAGACGCTCTCCACGCGCGCGTGCCCCACGAGTTTCAGCGACAGCCGCACGAACACCACCAGCAGGACGAGGTTCGCGGCCGTCGCCGTCGCGCGCAGGAGCGGGACGTCCAGGAGCGTCAGCGGAGTGAACAGCAGGGCCGCGAACGGCGGGTAGGTCGTGGGCAGATGCTCGGGGGTCGCCCGCAGCGCGTACAGGTCGCCGCCCGCGCGGACGGTCGCTCCCTCGGCCCGGTACACCATCAGGTCGATCATCGACACGTCCGCGGCCCGCTGTGCGACCCAGAACGCGGTGAAGGAGAAGAGGCACGCCCCCAGGGCGACCGATGTGCTGCGGCGGGCTTCAGGGATCGCGATCACGGACACGAAGCGCGACACTAGCGCCCTAATCCGTACAGAACGGAAACGATTTGGTGGTGCACCCCTTCGACCGTGTAATGTTGGCGTCGCCGCCGGGGAAACCGGGCGGCACGGTGAACATGCGGTTCCACCGCATGGCCGCACGGGGCTATAGCTCAGTTGGTAGAGCGCCTGCATGGCATGCAGGAGGTCAGGAGTTCAATTCTCCTTAGCTCCACATAAATCGAAGGCGGGTCATCCGATCGGATGACCCGCCTTCGTCGTGTACGGAGGCGGTCGGGGCACGACGGGGGCGGGCCACCCGAGCCGGGTGACCCGCCGTTCGTGTGCTCAGCGGCCGAGGGCGCGGCGGCCGCGGCCCTGGGAGAGGACCGGAAGGTTGCGGGACGGCGCCTGCGAGCGCGTGTCCTCCTCGATGCGCAGCGCCAGCGCCGGGCACCGGCGCACCGCGCGCAGGGCCTTCGCCTCCGCGTACTGCGGCACCTTCGCCTGGGCGACGGTCGGGAAGCCGTCGGCGCCGAGCTGGAAGACCTCCGGGAGGATGTCCGCGCACAGGCCGTGGCCCCGGCACAGCGTCCAGTCCACGTAGATCTTCTGGCGGCTGCCTCCGCTCTCCTCCGGCTCTCCGCCGCCCGTGATGCCCGACGGGCCCATGCCTCCCTCGAAGAGCGGCAGAACGCCCTCCACGGGCCTTCCGCAGCCGTTTCCGAGGACGTGGGCGGCGAGGTCGTCGGTGAACGCCTTGATGGTCGACTCCAGGAACATCGCCGAGCCGTCCGGGTGCGAGCACGCGCCGCGCCGCTTCACGTTCTTGGCGACCTGCTTGAGAGCCTCCAGGGCGGCCGGTCCGCCGCCGTTGAGGATGTCCTCCATGCCGCGCGCGGCGGCGGGCAGCCCGAGGTAGCAGGGACCGCACTGTCCCGCGCTCTCCTCGGCCAGCCACTGGGCCACCCGCAGCGACTCGCCCAGCGGGCACGTCTCCTGAGTGATCGGCAGAATGGCGCCGGCCCCGAGCGCGCCGCCCACCGCGTCCAGGGAGTTGCGGGAGACGATCGCCTCGTTGACCGTCGCCGCGTCGATCCACTTGCCGTGGTAGCCGCCGGTCAGCACGCCCTGCGGCACCGGCGGGGCCCCGGCCAGCTGGAGGACGTAGCGCAGCGGCACGCCGGTGGGGACCTCGATCACCATCGGGCGGGCGACCGCGCCGGAGACCGTCAGCATGACGGTGCCCGGCTCGTCGTACAGGCCGGTGTTGCCGTAGCGCTCCGGGCCGATGCGGGCGGCGATCGCCAGCTGGGCGAACGTCTCGGCGTTCGACAGCAGTGTGGGCGCGCCGCCGACGCCGTTCTGCGAGGCGCTGGTCTTGCGGCCGGGCGGGATCGCAGGGCCGCCGTCGATCGAGCGGATCAGCGACGCGGCGGCGCCGGTGACCATGCGGACGGGGTTGCGCTGGACGAACGCCTTGAGCGCCGACCGGCGGCCGTTGGACAGGCCGCGTTCGGCGAGCGCGGCCTCCATGGAGCGCTGGGTCGACTCACGGGTGACCCCCACCACGAGCGTGCGGGCACCCAGCGCCTCGGCGCACAGCAGCGCGCCGTCCAGGATCAGGTGCGGGGCACGGTTGATCAGCACCGTGTCCTTGCGGCAGGCCGGTTCGTCCTCGCTTCCGTTGACGACGACGACCGGCCGTACGCCGCGCTTGATCGCCGCCTCGGCGACCGAGCGCAGCTTCTTGTGGAAGGGGAAGCCCGCGCCGCCGCGGCCCTTCAGGTTGATCCGTTCGGCGAGCTGCGCGAGCTGCTCGCCGCCCAGGGGTTCAAGCGGCCCGTGCACCTTCAGGTGCATGGGCAGATCGAGCCTTTCGACAAGGTCGAAGCCCGACGTGAGCTGAGGAAGTCCGACCACGCGGACTTCTGGTACGTCGGGCAGGGCCTCGTTCACCTATAGCCTCCGGAAGGCGTGTTCCAAGGTTCGCCCGAACCCGGCGTGTCGTACGACGTGCCGGGGGATGGTTCATTGGCGGGACCGCTGTTGTACGTGTCGTTCGAGTTGTACGTGCCGTAGAGGTTGTTCGTCTCACCGGTGTCGTACACGTCACTTCCGCGGTACCCGGCACCGCCCGAATTGCCATAGACCGGAATGTTGTATCCGGTGTCCTGGAGCGGGTCGTACGCCGACGGCGGCGCCTCGCCCACCGGCGGCGGAGAGGGGATCGGCCAGCTGCCCGACGTGCTGGAGGGGCCGTCCATGCGGGGCATCGCCGAAGTGGCCTGCATGTCCAGCGGCAGGTCCATGCGCGCGGTCTGGCCGGCGGCGAAGCCCTGCTCGGCTCGGGAGGGCGTCTTCACGGCCCGGTAGGCGGCCGCGAAGCCGGACGCGGGCTCGGGGGTCGCGGCGGCGCCGTAGGCGGCTGCCGCGGGAGCTGCCGCCGTGTCCGAGAACGACGGTCTGGCCGGACGCTCGTTCTCGTATCCCGGCAGTCCGGACGAGGCCTCCGCCGTCCGGGCCCGGCTCGCGTCCAGCCCTTCGAGGCCGGAGCGCTCCTCGTTGCCGATGATCGCGACGATCCGGTCGGCGACCTTGCGCTTGAAGCTGCGCGGCGCGGCGCGCAGGGCGAGGGCCGCCATCACTCCGACCAGGCACAGCTCGTACGACACCATGAAGAACGTCTTGGCCGGACGCCCCGCGAACAGGCCGTGGATGAGGGCCGCGCACAGGGCCGGGTAGGCGAGCATGTGCATGGCGCGCCAGCGCGCGGCCACCGGTGCCGGCGACGCGAACTGGTTGCGCAGCGCGCCGGTGACACCCACGAAGATCATGAGCAGACCGGCCAGGGAACCGAGGCCGATGAGCCCGCCGCTGCCCGAGACACCGAGGCTGAAGGGGATCAGCGCGGCGATCAGGACGGTGTGCTCAAGCGCCAGCTTGATCGTGATGTGCACCAGGAGGAACGCGATCGAGGCGACGGCGGTCACCCGGTGGATGCCTTGGGCAATGATCCGCTGGCGTGTGTCGAGGATGAGCCGGTCCTGGGCGATCAGGCCCCAGATCACCGAGCAGGTGAGGCAGACGAGCGACAGGACGCCCGCACCGAAGTTGAGGAAGTCCTGGAGCCAGCTGCCGCCGTTCAGTACCACCACGGGTATGAGCAGCAGGACGACAGCCGACGCCACCCCATAGGCCGACCGGCCGGGCTTGGGGAGCGAGCTGTTACTACGACGAGGGTTCATGGGGGCAACTCCGAGCAGTTCGGGAAAGCGGTCCCGCTGCCGAACTCTAAGCGGCGCCATACCGATCAGTACGAGGTTTGAGTTATTGCGTTGTTATCAAAGGACAATGCGACTGTTGCGATGTCCCTTAGTGCGGTGTTACGCGAAGTAAGCTGTGACCTTGGTTCAGACCTTGCTGCCGTGTTCGTTGTGTCAGCCAGGCATACGGAAGCGCGTCGCGACTTGCTCAACGCCTGCGGTACCCTGACGCCATGCGTGCCGTACGCCTTCTGCTTAGCGGGCCGCGCTGATCAGTCCCGACCGCCGGGTGAACCGGGCGGCCGGCATCGGCGCGGCATCCCCTCCTGCGTGAGGGGATTTTTCGTTTCTAGGACGACACGCCGCAGGCAGAGACGACCGATGGAGCTTTGAGGATCATGAGCGAGACGAACCCCGCTGCCGCCGCTGCTACGTCAGCGGAGGCCGCGCCGCACCGCTACACGGCTGCCATGGCGGCCGAGATCGAGGCACGCTGGCAGGACTTCTGGGACACCGACGGCACCTACGCCGCTCCGAACCCGAAGGGCGACCTGGCCGGCGACCCCGAGCTGGCCGCCAAGCCCAAGAAGTTCATCATGGACATGTTCCCGTACCCCTCGGGTGCGGGCCTGCACGTCGGTCACCCCCTGGGCTACATCGCCACCGATGTCTACGCCCGCTTCCAGCGCATGACCGGCCACAACGTCCTGCACACCCTGGGCTTCGACGCCTTCGGCCTGCCCGCCGAGCAGTACGCCGTGCAGACCGGCACGCACCCGCGCGTGTCCACCGAGGCCAACATCGAGAACATGAAGGCCCAGCTGCGCCGGCTGGGCCTGGGCCACGACAAGCGCCGGTCGTTCGCGACGATCGACCCGGACTACTACAAGTGGACCCAGTGGATCTTCCTGCAGATCTTCAACTCCTGGTACGACGAAGAGGCGGACAAGGCCCGCCCGATCTCCGAGCTGATCGCCCAGTTCGAGAGCGGCGAGCGCGCCGTACCCGGTGACCACGGGCGCGCGTGGAACCAGCTGACCGCCACCGAGCGCGCCGACGTCCTGGGCGAGTACCGGCTGGCCTACGCCTCCGATGCCCCGGTCAACTGGTGCCCCGGCCTGGGCACCGTGCTGGCCAACGAGGAGGTCACCGCCGACGGCCGCTCCGAGCGCGGCAACTTCCCGGTCTTCAAGGCCAAGCTGCGCCAGTGGAACATGCGCATCACTGCCTACGCCGACCGGCTGCTGGCGGACCTGGAGGAGCTGGACTGGCCCGAGGCCATCAAGCTGCAGCAGCGCAACTGGATCGGCCGCTCCGAGGGTGCCCGCGTCGACTTCCCGATCGACGGCGAGCACATCACGGTCTTCACCACGCGCCCCGACACCCTGTTCGGCGCGACCTACATGGTGCTGGCCCCCGAGCACCCGCTGGTCGAGAAGTTCACCCCTCAGGCCTGGCCCGAGGGCACCCACGCGGTGTGGACCGGCGGCCACGCGACCCCGGCCGAGGCCGTCGCCGCGTACCGCGCGCAGGCCGGTGCCAAGTCCGATGTGGAGCGGCAGGCCGAGGCCAAGGACAAGACCGGCGTCTTCACGGGCGCGTACGCCACCAACCCGGTCAACGGCGAGCGGATCCCCGTCTTCATCGCCGACTACGTGCTGATGGGCTACGGCACCGGCGCGATCATGGCCGTCCCGGCGGGCGACCAGCGCGACTTCGAGTTCGCGCGCGCCTTCGAACTGCCGATCCACTGCATCGTCGAGCCGACCGACGGCCGCGGCACCGACACCGCGACGTGGGAAGACGCCTTCGCGTCGTACGACGCGAAGATCATCAACTCCTCCAACGACGACATCAAGCTGGACGGCCTGGGCGTCGCCGACGCCAAGGCGCGCATCACGGAGTGGCTGGAGCGCAGGGGCATCGGCCAGGGCACCGTCAACTTCCGCCTGCGCGACTGGCTGTTCAGCCGCCAGCGCTACTGGGGCGAGCCCTTCCCGATCGTCTACGACGAGGACGGCATCGCCCACTCGCTGCCCGAGTCGATGCTGCCGCTGGAGCTGCCCGAGGTCGAGGACTACTCGCCGCGCACCTTCGACCCGGACGACGCCGACACCCAGCCCGAGACCCCGCTGTCCCGCAACGAGGACTGGGTCAACGTCACCCTGGACCTGGGCGACGGACCGAAGAAGTACCGTCGCGAGACCAACACCATGCCCAACTGGGCCGGTTCGTGCTGGTACGAGCTGCGCTACCTGGACCCGCACAACAGCGAGAAGCTGGTCGACCCCGAGATCGAGCAGTACTGGATGGGCCCGCGCGAGGGCCGTCCGCACGGCGGTGTCGACCTGTACGTCGGCGGCGCCGAGCACGCCGTGCTGCACCTGCTGTACGCCCGCTTCTGGTCCAAGGTCCTGTACGACCTGGGGCACGTCTCCTCCGCCGAGCCGTTCCACAAGCTGTTCAACCAGGGCATGATCCAGGCCTACGTCTACCGCGACAGCCGCGGCATCGCGGTGCCGGCCGCCGAGGTGGAGGAGCGCGACGGCGCCTACTACCACGAGGGCGAGAAGGTCTCCCGTCTGCTGGGCAAGATGGGCAAGTCCCTGAAGAACGCGGTGACTCCGGACGAGATCGCCGCCGAGTACGGCGCCGACACGCTGCGCCTGTACGAGATGGCGATGGGCCCGCTGGACGTCTCCCGGCCGTGGGACACGCGCGCGGTGGTGGGCCAGTTCCGGCTGCTGCAGCGGCTGTGGCGCAACATCGTCGACGAGGCGACCGGCGAGATCACCGTCTCCGACGCCGAGCCCGACGAGGAGACCCTGCGCGCTCTGCACAAGGCGATCGACGGCGTGCGCCAGGACCTGGGGGGCCTGCGCTTCAACACCGCCATCGCCAAGGTCACCGAGCTGAACAACCACCTGACCAAGGCGGGCGGCACCCTGCCGCGCCCGGTCGCCGAGCCGCTGGTGCTGATGGCCGCGCCGCTGGCCCCGCACATCGCCGAGGAGCTGTGGCGCCGGCTGGGCCACACCGACTCGGTCGTCCACCAGGACTTCCCGGTCGCCGACCCGCGGTACGTCGTGGACGAGACCGTGACCTGCGTCGTGCAGATCAAGGGCAAGGTCAAGGCCCGCCTGGAGGTCCCGCCGGCCATCTCCGACGAGGAGCTGGAGAAGGTGGCGCTGGCCGACGAGAACGTCGTGCGGGCGCTGGGCGGCGCGGGGATCCGCAAGGTGATCGTGCGGGCACCGAAGCTGGTGAACATCGTCCCGGCCTGAGCGGCCGGCGCCTCGGGGTAGTCCCCTACGGGCAGGTTCGGGGTTCTTCCGGAACTCCGGACCTGCCTGCTGCGTTTACCGTGGAGAGCACGAAGAGCGGCGCGGCGCGTGCCGCGAGGGGTCCTAGGAGGAGCGTCGTGGAAGCATTCTTCACCGTCCTCGCCCTGCTCTTCCTGCTCTTCGTGGTCCTGGGCACCTTTGCGGTGGTCAAGGCGATCGGCGCCGCCAAGCGAGGCGTCGACCGCACGATCACCCAGGCCCGCCGCACGGTCGAGGACCACACCCTGCGCGCCAAGTCCTTCACCCAGACCGGCCCGGCGGGCGAGATCGCCCAGCTCCGGCTCACCCTGCGCACCTCGATGCGGGCCACCCAGGACGCGCTGCACGCGGGCGTGGCCGAGGACGAGTCGCTCAGGGAGTCCCTGGGCCTCTTCCAGCGGCTGAGCGTGCACGGACACGAACTGGACGAAGAGCTCAAACGCATGGAGTCCGAGCCGGACCGGGCCACCCTCGCGGCCCGGCTGCCCGAGCTGCGTAAGCGCACCGAGCGCATCACCCGGTCCGCCGACTCCCTGCGCTGGGCGGTCCGCGACCGGGCCCAGCGCTTCGCCGACGACGATCTGGACGCACTCAGCACCCAGATCGACGTCGAGACCGGCGCGCTGCGGCACTGGACCCGCTCGGACACCGAGGACACGCCCCCTCCGTGGCCCGAGGCTCCGGCCGACGCCGACGCCGACGCCCGCACCGCACAGCAGACCTGGCCCGAGACCCCGGGGTCCGGCACCGCCGACGAGCCGACCCGGACCGCGATCACCCCGCCCGGCGCACGCCCTTCCTACCCGTGGCAGAAGAAGCCCCGCCCCGAGAGCACGACTTGATCCGGCCGGTCCCGGCCCAGGTGAGCGGGGCCGGGCTGCCGTTCGGCCACTACGCCAGGTAACCTCCAGCTCATGTCCCGCCATGTCGCGATCGTCACCGATTCAACGGCCTACCTGCCGCCGCGGACGATGGAGCGCCACGGCATCACCGCGGTGCCCCTGACCGTGGTCCTTGGCGACCAGGCGCTCGAAGAGGGCACCGAGATCTCGACCCGCTCCCTCGCCCAGGCACTGCAGAAGCGGCGCCCGGTCACCACCTCCCGTCCCGGCCCACAGGTCTTCGCGGAGACCTACCGCAGGGTCGCCGAGTCCGGGGCCGGCGGCATCGTCTCGCTCCACCTCTCCGCCGAGCTGTCCGGCACCTACGACGCGGCGGTCGTCGCCGCGCGCGAGGCGCCGGTGCCGGTGCGCGTGGTGGACACCGGGATGGTCGCGATGGCCCTCGGCTTCTGCGCGCTCGCCGCCGCCGAGGCGGCCGAGGCGGGCGGCACCGTGGACGAGGCCGTCACGGCCGCGGAGAAGCGCGCCGCGGGCACCTCCGCCTACTTCTACGTCGACACGCTCGACTATCTGCGCCGCGGCGGCCGCATCGGCGCCGCCCAGGCCCTGCTGGGCTCCGCGCTCGCCGTGAAACCGCTGCTGCAGCTGGACGGCGGCCGCATCGAACTCCTCGAAAAGGTGCGTACGGCGTCGAAGGCGATCGCGCGGCTGGAGGAGATCGTGGCCGACCGGGCCGGCACCGCCGAGGTCGACATCGCCGTCCACCATCTCGCCGCCCCCGACCGGGCGTCGGCCCTCGCCGACCGGCTGCGGACCCGGGTGCCCGGACTGGCCGACCTGCATGTGAGCGAGGTCGGGGCGGTGATCGGGGCGCACACGGGACCCGGACTTCTGGGTGCCGTGGTCTCCCCGCGGTGACGGCTGCTTCACCCGTGCGAGTGCTGGAGTTTTCCACAACAAGTCGCTGATCCACGGAAATTGAGCAAGATCATCGCGAATCGGCGGGATGTCCGATCCTCGTCGCATGGCACTTCGATCACGCACCCGCATCTCGTCCGCGACCAGCGGCCCGGGCCGCGCTCCCGCCTCCGACGGCCGCACCCGCCACCGCCGTTCACCGGCCCGCCACGACACCCGCCCCCGAGCCCGGCACCGCTCCGCACCGGCGGAGGAACTGCGCCGCCGTGCGGAACTGCTCTTCGGTGAACACGCCGTGCAGTGGCGGGAGTCGGGGAACGCGCCGCCGGGGCAGGGGGTGTGCGCGGACACGGTGAGGGTGACGGGTACGGCGCCGGGGTTGAGCCCGGTGCAGAAGGTGAACCCGGTGCACAGGGTGAGCGCGGACGAGGAGGGCACCGTCCTGCCCGACACCGACACCGACACCGACACCGACACCGACACCGACACCAACTCCGACGCCGACGACGAACGCGTGATGCCGGACTGGAGGGAGCGTGCCGGGCTCGCCCTGCGTGAGCGGATGCCGATGTGGCTGCAGGTCAGGTGCGGCCTGGAACGGCGGAGCGTGGTCGCGCTCGCGGTGCTCCTCGTCGTCGCCGCGGTGTTCGCCGTGCAGCACTTCTGGGCCGGCCGCACCCAGCCCGTCAGCGCGCCCCAGGTGGTACGGGCGGAGGCTCCGTACCGGAAGGAGGACAAGAGCGAGGGGAACGGACAGGCTGCGCAGGCCGGGCAGGCAGGTAGGTCCGGGCCCGGGGGCACCGGCGGCGGCGCTCCGGGTGCCACCGGGACGGACATCGTGGTGGACGTCAGCGGCAAGGTCCGCGAGCCGGGGATCCAGCGCCTGCCCGCCGGTTCACGGGTGGCCGACGCGCTGCGGGCGGCGGGCGGAGTGCGCCCCGGCACCAGCACCGAGGGCCTCAACCGCGCGCGCTTCCTCGTGGACGGCGAACAGGTCGTCGTCGGTGGTCCCGCACCCGCCGCGGGGCCCGGCACGGGCGGTGTCACCGGCTCAGGGCCGGCCGGTTCCACATCGGGCGCGCAAGGACCCTCGGCCCCGATCTCCCTCAACACGGCCACCACGGACCAGCTCGACACCCTGCCCGGTGTCGGCCCCGTGCTCGCCCAGCACATCGTCGACTACCGCACCCAGCACGGCGGTTTCCGCTCGGTCGACGAATTGCGCCAGGTCAACGGCATCGGCAACCGCCGCTTCGCCGATCTGCGGAATCTGGTGCGGCCATGAGCCAGGTGTCCGGCGACCGCGTCACCACCGGCCGGGCGGACGTGCACGCCGCCTCCGGAAAACGGCTGGGCGCCGCGCACCCGCGGCAGGAAGGCCCGACGGACCTGCGCCTGGTACCGCCCGCGCTCGCGGCCTGGGCGACGGCGGCACTGACGCTCGACACACCGCCTGCACGGACAGCCGCCATCGCGGCCGCATGCCTGATCACGGCCTGCCTCCTCCTGGCGTCGGGAAGACGCGGACGACCAAGTGGACGACGCCACTCGGACGACGGGGCGCAGGCCCTGCCCGCACCGCCGAGGACATGGTCCGCCTGGGCGGGGCCCCTGCCGCGTGCCGCGTCGGCCGCCGTACTGCTCTGCGTCGCCGCGGCCGCCGTCTCCGCCGGGCTGCATGGAGCGGATCTGCGTCGCGGGCCCGTGCCCGTGCTGGCCCGGCAGTACGCCACCGTGACCGCCGAGGTCGAACTCGGCTCCGATCCCCGGCTGAGCAGGCCCCGGGTGAGAGGGGATCACGCGGCTCCGGTAGCCGTCCTGATCCACGCGGAGGTGCGGAGCGTCGAGGAGACGGACGGGACGGCCGTGGCGACGCGGGCACCGGTGTTGATGATCGTCGACGGCGATGTCCCGGCACCGGAGCCAGGCGATGTCCCGGCACCGGAGCCAACGGCGCGAGGCGTCTCGGCCCGGCCCTCGGGGCGTTCGGCCTGGCTCGGGCTGTTGCCCACGACCCGGCTGCGGGTGAGCGCGCGGCTGGCGCCCGTGATGACGGGCGGGGACCGGACCGCGGCCGTGCTGCGGGTCACGACGCGGCAGGTGCCGGAGATCGTGGCGGGGCCGAGCGGGCCGCAGCGGCTGGCGGGACGGTTGCGGGCGGGGCTGCGCGAGGCCACCGACGGGCTGCCGGCGGATGCCCGTGCGCTGCTTCCGGGGCTGGTCGTCGGGGACACCTCACGGATCACGCCCGAGCTGGACGAGGCGTTCAAGGAGACGGACCTGGCGCACACGCTCGCCGTCTCCGGCAGCAACCTCACGATCCTGCTCGCGTTGCTGCTCGGGCCGCCCGGTCTGGCCCAGCGCGTGGAGCGCCGCGGGCTCGCCCCGCGCCTCGGCATCTCGCTGCGGGCCACCGCGCTCCTCGCGGCGGCGCTCACGACCGGGTTCGTCGTCGTGTGCCGACCGGACCCGAGCGTGCTGCGGGCCGCGGCCTGCGGATCGGTGGCGCTGCTGGCCCTGGCGACGGGACGCCGCAGATCGCTCGTCCCGGCGCTGGCGACGGCCGTCCTGCTGCTGGTGCTGTACGACCCGTGGCTGGCCCGTAGTTACGGGTTCCTGCTCTCGGTGCTGGCCACCGGCTCGCTGCTGGTGCTCGCGCCGGGTTGGAGCGTGGCGCTGCGGCGGCGCCGGGTGCCCGGGCGGTTGGCCGAGGCGCTGGCGGCGGCTGCCGCGGCGCAGGCTGTGTGCGCGCCGGTCGTCGCCGTGCTGTCGGCGCGGGTGAGCCTGGTGGCGGTGCCCTGCAATCTGCTCGCCGAGGCGGCGGTCGCGCCGGCCACGGTGCTCGGGTTCGCGGCGCTCGGGTCGGCACCGGTGGCGATACCGGTGGCCAAGGCGCTGGCCTGGTGCGCGAGTTGGCCTGCCGGATGGATCGCGCAGGTGGCCCGGACCGGGGCCGCGCTGCCGGGCGCGGGAGTGGACTGGCCGGGCAGCTGGATGGGGGCGCTGTTGCTCGCCGTGGTCACGGTGTTCCTTGTCTCCGCCGGTCGGCGGCTGCTGCGGCACCCGTGGTGGTGCGCCGTCTGCGGGGCGCTGCTCCTGCTCGTGGTGGTACGGCCGGCACCGCTGACCCGGGTGCTCACGGGCTGGCCGCCACCGGGCTGGCGGTTCGCGATGTGCGACGTGGGACAGGGGGACGCGACGGTGCTGGCGGCGGGGGAGGGCACCGGGGTGGTCGTGGACGCCGGACCCGATCCGGCGCTGGTCGACCGCTGTCTGCGGGAGCTAGGCATCACCCGCATCCCGCTCGTGGTGCTGACCCATTTCCACGCGGATCACGTCACGGGACTGCCCGGTGTGCTGAGGGGGCGCTCGGTGGGCGTGATCGAGACGACCGGCTTCGAGGAGCCCGCGGACCAGGCCGAGTTCGTACGGAAGGAGGCGGCGCGGCGGCACATTCGGCTGACCCGAGCCGTCGCCGGGGAGGAGGGGCGCACCGGTGCGCTGTCCTGGCAGGTGCTGTGGCCGCCCCCGAGCCCCGTGGCCCCTGATCCCGACGGCCCCAACGACGCGAGCGTGGCGATGCTCGTGCGCTCGGCCGGGCTGCGGTTGCTCCTCCTGGGGGACCTCGAACCCCCGGCTCAGCAGGCGCTGTTGAGATCGCCGGCGGCGGCCGAGCTGGCCGGTGTGGACGTGCTCAAGGTCGCCCACCACGGCTCGGCCTACCAGGATCCGGATCTCATACGTCTGGTGGCGCCGCGGGTGGCGTTGATCTCGTGCGGTGCGGACAACCCGTACGGCCATCCGGCGCCCGGCACCGTGGCGGCGCTGCGTGCAGGAGGGGCGGTGGTGCTGCGTACGGACCGGGACGGGGCGCTGGCGGTCGTCGGGGCGGGTGGAGCGGACGGAGGGCTGCGGGTGGCGCGAGACTGAGTGCATGAATACAGCACAGGTCGATGCCTATCTCCGCCGTCTGGGGGCCGAGCGCCCTGAGCGGCCCACCGCCGAGGTTCTGCGGGACCTGCATGTGCGTCATCTGCGGGCCGTGCCCTTCGAGAACCTGTCCATCCACCTCGGCGAGGAGATCGTGCTGGAGGAGAAGCGGCTGCTGGACAAGCTGCTGGGGGCGCGAAGGGGCGGGTTCTGCTACGAACTGAACGGCTCCTTCGGGGCGTTGCTCGCCGCGCTGGGCTTCGACGTCGTCCTGCTCGCGGGGCGGGTGTACGGGGACGAGGGGCGGCTGGGGATTCCGTACGACCATCTCGCGCTGCGGGTGCGGGCGGTGGACGGAAGCGAGTGGCTGGCCGACGTGGGGTTCGGGGCGCACAGCCATGGTCCGCTGGCCTTCGCGGAGCGCGGGGAGCAGCGCGATCCCGGCGGGACCTTCCGGATCGCCGCGGCCGGGCCGGACGCCGCGGGGGTGGACGGCGCGGGCGAGGTGGCCGGTGCCGGGGACCTGGACGTGACGCGTGACGGGAAGCTCCAGTACCGCCTGGAGACCAGGCCCCGGGTGCTCGGCGACTTCGCGGCCGGGGCGTGGTGGCACAGCACCTCGCCGGTGTCGCACTTCACGCGGTCGCTGGTCTGTTCGCGGGTGACGGAGGACGGAGGGAGGATCACGATCAGCGGGCGGGCGCTGACGGTGACGGGGGCCGACGGGACGAAGGAGGTGCGTGAGTTCGGCACGGACGAGGAGGTTCTCGGGGTGTACCGGGAGCGGTTCGGGATCGAGCTCGACTCGGTGCCGACCGTGCGGAAGCGGAGTCGGGACGACTGGTTCAGGCACGGTCCGGGTGCCGGAGAATGACTCCGTGAGCGATGTGAGACACGTACTGGTGCTGCCCGACCGCGACGCGGCCGAGGAAGCGGTGGAGGCGCTCGCGGAGCGCTTCGGAGTCGATGAGGAACCGCATCTCGTCCGCGATGCGCTGGCCGGTGAGGACGACGCCGAGGACGCGCAGTGGCTCGTGGTCCTGCGGGACGAGGACGAGCGGTTGGACCCCGAGGAGCTGAACGCGTTCGCGGGGGAGTGGGACGGCTGGCGCGAGGAGCCGTAGGCCCGGGAGACGCCCGCGGGTCGGTGGCGGGGTCCGTTGTCAGTGGCGCGTGGGATGCTTGTCGCGATGGCCAGGAAGACTGCGAATGACGACCCTCTCGCCCCGGTGACGCTCGCCGTGGGCCAGGAGGACCTCCTGCTCGACCGTGCCGTGCAGGAGGTGGTGGCCGCCGCCAGGGCCGCCGACGCCGACACGGACGTCCGTGACCTGACCCCGGACCAGCTGCAGCCCGGCACGCTCGCCGAGCTGACCAGCCCGTCGCTCTTCGCGGAGCGCAAGGTCGTGGTCGTACGCAATGCGCAGGACCTGTCGGCGGACACGGTCAAGGACGTGAAGGCGTATCTCGGGGCGCCCGCCGAGGAGATCACCCTCGTGCTGCTGCACGCGGGCGGGGCCAAGGGCAAGGGGCTGCTCGACGCGGCGCGCAAGGCGGGCGCGCGAGAGGTGGCCTGCCCGAAGATGACCAAGCCGGCAGACCGTCTCGCCTTCGTGCGGAGCGAGTTCCGAGGGCTCGGCCGGTCGGCCACGCCCGAGGCGTGCCAGGCGCTCGTCGACGCGATCGGGAGCGATCTGCGGGAGTTGGCGTCCGCGGTGACTCAGCTCGTCGCCGACGTAGAGGGGACGATCGACGAGGCCGTCGTCGGGCGGTACTACACCGGGCGTGCCGAGGCGTCCAGCTTCACGGTCGCCGACCGGGCGGTCGAGGGGCGTACGGCGGAGGCGCTGGAGGCCCTGCGGTGGTCGCTGGCCACGGGGGTCGCGCCGGTGCTGATCACCAGCGCGCTGGCCCAGGGCGTGCGGGCGATCGGGAAGCTGTCCTCCGCGCGGGGCGGCCGGCCGGCCGATCTCGCGCGGGAGCTGGGGATGCCGCCGTGGAAGATCGACCGGGTGCGGCAGCAGATGCGGGGGTGGACACCGGACGGTGTCGCGCTCGCGCTGCGAGCGGTGGCCGAGGCCGACGCGGGCGTGAAGGGCGGCGGGGACGACCCCGAGTACGCGCTGGAGAAGGCGGTCGTGACGATCGCGAGGGCGGCCCGCTCCCGGGGACGCTGACGGCGCGGGGGCAGGCGTTGCCGGGTCTTCGAAGCTGGGCGGTGCGGGGGCCGACGGCCAGCCGGTCGTAGCCGTACGCCGGTCGTCGGTTGGCGGATCTGGGGTGCTGACCTGGACCGACGCCCGACTTCGAAGACCCGTGTTGCCTCGGCATGCCGAAGGCCCCGCCGTCCGCCCCGGGGAAGGGCGAGGCGGCAGGGCCTCGGATCAAGCTGGTGAGCTCATACCCGCGTGGCGAACGCAGGCCGCGTATGAGCTCGGGCTGCCGGGCGGGAGCGGATGAGAGAGGGCCCGCTCTGGGTCCGTCCGGCGGTCAAGTCGGAGTTGACTCAGCCCTTGAGGGAAGCGACCTTGGAAGCCAGCGCCGACTTCTTGTTGGCGGCCTGGTTCTTGTGGATGACGCCCTTCGAGACGGCCTTGTCGAGCTGACGCGCGGCAGCGCGCTGGTACTCGGTGGCCTTCTCGACGTCACCCGCGGCAGCGGCCTCGCGGGCCTTGCGGATCGCGGTCTTCAGGGAGGACTTGACGGCCTTGTTGCGCAGCCGAGCCTTCTCGTTGGTCTTGATCCGCTTGATCTGGGACTTGATGTTCGCCACGAATGAGCCTTTTCAGGTTCTGGTACGGGGCCGCACGGGTCCCGCACCGATGATTTCCAGAAGACGCGCCTCGCGCTGAGAGGGCATGAGGCACAGCCACCCACGTTACCAGCGGCTCCCCGAGCGGCCCAAACCGGTCGCCGGTCCGCGCCCGTGGGACCATGGAGACTACGTATCGATCCGACCCGAGGCATAAGGCGCCTCAAGAGACAGGACCCTGCGTGCCCGCGACCCCTAAGAATGTGCCCGAGCCGAGCCGTACCGACCCGGCTCTGATCCGCAATTTCTGCATCATCGCGCACATCGACCACGGCAAGTCCACGCTAGCCGACCGGATGCTCCAGCTGACCGGTGTGGTCGAGCAGCGGCAGATGCGTGCTCAGTACCTCGACCGGATGGACATCGAGCGCGAGCGCGGCATCACGATCAAGTCCCAGGCCGTGCGTCTGCCCTGGGCCCCGACCGAGGGGCCCGACCAGGGCACGACCCACATCCTCAACATGATCGACACCCCGGGGCACGTCGACTTCACGTATGAGGTCTCGCGGTCGCTCGCGGCCTGTGAGGGGACCGTCCTCCTCGTTGACGCCGCCCAGGGGATCGAGGCCCAGACCCTCGCCAACCTCTACCTGGCGATGGAGAACGACCTCACGATCATCCCCGTACTGAACAAGATCGATCTGCCGGCCGCGCAGCCCGAGAAGTTCGCCGAGGAGCTGGCCAACCTGGTCGGCTGCGACCCCGACGACGTGCTGCGGGTCTCCGCCAAGACCGGTCTCGGCGTCGACGCGCTGCTCGACAGGGTGGTCCGGGACATCCCGGCGCCGGTCGGCGTCAAGGACGCGCCCGCCCGAGCGATGATCTTCGACTCCGTGTACGACTCGTACCGGGGCGTGGTCACGTACGTCCGTGTCATCGACGGTCAGCTCAACAAGCGCGAGCGGATCAAGATGATGTCCACGGGCGCCACGCACGAGCTGCTGGAGATCGGCACCAACTCGCCCGAGATGCTGTCGGCCGACGGCCTCGGCGTCGGCGAGGTGGGCTATCTGATCACGGGTGTGAAGGACGTCCGCCAGTCCAAGGTCGGTGACACCGTCACCAGCCAGGTCAAGGGCGCCACCGAGGCCCTGGGCGGGTACAAGGACCCCAAGCCCATGGTCTTCTCCGGCCTGTATCCGCTGGACGGCTCGGACTACCCCGAGCTGCGCGAGGCCCTGGACAAGCTGCAGCTCAACGACGCCGCGCTGGTGTACGAGCCGGAGACCTCGGCGGCCCTCGGCTTCGGCTTCCGCGTCGGTTTCCTCGGTCTGCTGCACCTCGACGTGATCCGCGAGCGACTGGAGCGCGAGTTCGGGCTCGACCTGATCGCCACCGCGCCCAACGTGGTCTACCGCGTGGTCATGGAGGACGGCAGCGAGCACATCGTCACCAACCCGAGCGAATTCCCCGAAGGCAAGATCGGCGAGGTGTACGAGCCGGTCGTGCGGGCCACGATCCTGGCGCCGACCGAGTTCATCGGCTCGATCATGGAGCTGTGCCAGACCAGGCGCGGCACCCTCCTCGGCATGGACTACCTCTCCGAGGACCGGGTCGAGATCCGCTACACCCTCCCGCTCGCCGAGATCGTCTTCGACTTCTTCGACCAGCTGAAGTCGAAGACGCGCGGTTACGCGTCGCTGGACTACGAGCCCACCGGTGAGCAGACCTCCAGCCTGGTCAAGGTCGACATCCTGCTGCACGGCGACAAGGTGGACGCCTTCTCGGCGATCACCCACAAGGACGCCGCGTATGCGTACGGGGTGCGGCTCGTCGCCAAGCTGCGCGAACTCATTCCGCGGCAGGCCTTCGAGGTGCCCATCCAGGCCGCCATCGGCTCCCGGGTCATCGCCCGCGAGACCATCCGCGCCATCCGCAAGGACGTCCTCGCCAAGTGCTACGGCGGTGACATCTCCCGTAAGCGGAAGCTGCTGGAGAAGCAGAAGGAAGGCAAGAAGCGGATGAAGATGGTGGGTTCCGTGGAGGTTCCGCAGGAGGCCTTCATCGCCGTGCTCTCCAGTGATGACAGCGCGGGGTCGGGCAAGGGCAAGAAGTAATCGCGGTTACCCGCAGTAAGCGCCGGTCGCCCCGGCAAATGGGGCGCAAGGGGGGCCCGTCGCACCAAAGTGCGGCGGGCCCCTTCGCATGCGGGTGGTCACTCTCTGGAGGAAGTGACAGGCCGCCGCCCCTTACGAACCGGCCGGTCGGGCCTTACTCTGATCTCTGCTCGATAGTTACTCGCGAGTTAAACAACGGCGCGAAACCACACCCGTGAGTTGACCCAGCCGCACTGAGCCAGCCGCACTGTCGCGGGCCCCGGAGGATGTCGTGAGCGACACACAGACCCTGATCGAGAACCGTCCGCCGTCCGTGGCGACGCTGTTCCTGGACCGCGTGGCGGCCACACCGGACGCAGAGGCCTACCGCTACCCGGTACCGGCCGCGTCCGGCCAGGGCCCGGACGACTGGAAGTCGCTGAGCTGGGGACAGGCCGCCGAGCGGGTCTACGCGATCGCGGCCGGTCTCATCGAGCTGGGCGTGCAGTCCGAGCAGCGCGTCGCGCTCGCCTCCTCGACCCGCGTCGAGTGGATCCTCGCCGACCTCGGCATCCTGTGTGCCGGTGCGGCCACCACGACCGTCTACCCGCAGACCAACGCCGACGAGTCCGCGTTCATCCTCTCCGACTCCGAGAGCCGGGTGCTGATCGCGGAGGACGCGGCCCAGCTCGCCAAGGCCGTGGAGAAGCGCCGTGAGCTGCCCGAGCTGACCCATGTGGTCGTCATCGACCCGGCCGGCGTCGAGACCGGCGACTGGGTGCTCACCCTTGCCGAGCTGGAGCAGCGCGGTGCCGCGTATCTGGAGAAGCACCCCGAGCTGATCAAGGAGCGGGTGGCGGCGATCACGAAGGATCAGCTCGCCACCCTCATCTACACCTCCGGCACCACGGGCCGCCCCAAGGGTGTCCGCCTCCCGCAGGACAACTGGTCGTACATGGCGAAGGCGATCGCTGCGACCGGGTTGGTCGGCAGCGAGGACGTGCAGTACCTGTGGCTGCCGCTGGCGCACGTCTTCGGCAAGGTGCTCACCTCCGGCCAGATCGAGGTCGGGCACGTCACCGCGGTCGACGGCCGGGTGGACAAGATCATCGAGAATCTGCCGGTGGTCCAGCCGACGTACATGGCGGCCGTGCCGCGCATCTTCGAGAAGGTCTACAACGGCGTCGCGGCCAAGGCCCGTGCGGGCGGCGCAGCCAAGTACAAGATCTTCCAGTGGGCGGCCGGGGTCGCCCGCGAGTACGCCAAGGTCAGCCAGGACAACTTCCGGCGGACCGGCGTGCACTCCGTGCCCTTCGGGCTCGGCGCCAAGCACAAGGTCGCGGACGCCCTCGTCTACTCCAAGCTGCGCGAGGCCTTCGGCGGCCGGCTGCGGGCCTGTGTCTCCGGCTCCGCCGCGCTCGCCCCCGAGATCGGTTACTTCTTCGCCGGCGCCGGTGTGCACATCCTGGAGGGCTACGGCCTCACCGAGTCCTCCGCGGCCTCCTTCGTCAACCCCGGCGAGGCCTACCGCACCGGCACGGTCGGCAAGCCGCTGCCCGGCTGCGAGGTGCGCATCGCGGACGACGGCGAGATCCTGCTGCGCGGCCCCGGCATCATGCAGGGCTACCACGGGCTGCCGGAGAAGACCGCCGAGGTCCTGGAGTCGGACGGCTGGTTCCACACCGGCGACATCGGTGAGCTGTCCCCCGACGGCTATCTGCGCATCACCGACCGCAAGAAGGACCTGATCAAGACGTCCGGCGGCAAGTACATCGCGCCGGCCGAGGTCGAGGGCCAGTTCAAGGCCGTGTGCCCGTACGTCTCCAACATCCTGGTGCACGGCGCCGACCGGAACTTCTGCACCGCGCTCATCGCACTCGACGAGATCGCCATCCTCGACTGGGCCAAGGAGAACGGCCTGGCGGGCAAGTCGTACGCCGAGGTCGTCGCCGCCCCCGCCACCGTCGAGCTGGTCGAGAGCTACGTCAAGCAGCTCAACGAGGGCCTCCAGCGCTGGCAGACCATCAAGAAGTTCCGCCTCCTCCCGCGCGACCTGGACGTGGAACACGGCGAGATCACCCCGAGCCTCAAGCTCAAGCGTCCGGTGGTGGAGCGCGAGTACAAGCACCTGATCGACGAGATGTACGCGGGATCGGTCGAGGCCTAGTTCCCCAGGGGTACCCCGACAACCGACGGCCCCGGAAGGCGATGCGCGCCTTCCGGGGCCGTCGACTCGTCCTCGCGCAACGCACAGCTGGCCGACCAGGACAAAAGGCGCGCGGCACTGATGGAGCGCAGGAGTTAGATCACGACGTACGAGATCGCGATGCTCCCCGGGGACGAGGTGAGCCGGCGGACCGAGCGGGGCACCACCTTGCGCGTGGTCGTCAAGTACATCGAGGACCGAGCCCGGTCGGTGTGGACTCGATGGGGCCGCGGCGGCATCTAGCGGCCCGGCCCCCGTTGGCGGATCGACTCCACCAGCTCCTGCACCCGCTGCACCTGCGTCCGGGCCTCGCGAAGGTTCACCGGGTCTGCCGCCAGCAGCTTCTCCAGGGTGTTCAGGTGGGTGGTCACCTGGGCGCAGTGGGACTGTTCCTGGGCGAGCAGGTGTTCCAGTTGGCGGCTCTTGCGGTGGAGGTCCAGGAACACGGAGACCTTGGCGCGCAGTACCCACGGGTCGAACGGCTTCGTCAGATAGTCGGCGGCGCCTGTGGCGTAGCCGCGGAAGGCGTAGCCCGTGTCGTCGTCCGCGCCGGTCAGGAAGATGATCGGGATGTCCTTGGTCTGGTCGAGCCGCTTGATGTTCGCGGCCGTCTCGAAGCCGTCCATGCCCGGCATCCGGATGTCCATGAGGACCAGGGCGAACCGCCGGCGCAGCAGTGCCTTCATCGCCTCCTCGCCCGACCGTGCCCGCACGAGCGGCTGGTTGAGGGAGCCCAGGACGGCCTCCAGCGCGATCAGGTTGTCCTCCATGTCGTCCACGAGGAGGATGCCGGCCCGCTCGCCGGTCGTTGCCTCAGCGCTCATGGTGACGTTGCCTCACTCGGTCCGTTCCTCGGCGGCCGGCTCCTCGCCCTGTGCGCTCTCGGGGTCCAGGAGCGCGCACACGACGGTCAGCAGCCGGTCGACGTCCACCGGCTTGGGCACGTAGTCGTTGGCGCCCCGCGCGATCGACTTCTCCCGGTCTCCGGGCATCGCCTTGGCCGTCAGCGCGACGATCGGCAGCCCGGCCCAGCGCGGGGTGCGGCGGATGGAGCAGATGGTCTCGTAGCCGTCCATCTCCGGCATCATGATGTCCATCAGGACCAGCTCGACGTCCGGGTTGCGCTCCAGGGTCTCGATGCCCTCCCGGCCGTTCTCCGCGTAGAGCACCGGCATGCCGACGCGGCCCAGGACATGGGTGAGCGCGAACACGTTGCGGATGTCGTCGTCCACGATCAGCACCCTCCGGCCGGGCAGCACCTGTCCCGCCCGGCCCGTCTTCCACGCCTCCAGCTTGGTGGGCGCGGGCCAGGAGTCCTCCGTGTCGTGGGCCGCGAGGAAGGGCTCGGCGGCCGCCGGCTGCGCGGGGAGCGGCAGGGTCGTACGGTCCTCGGGCACCGGGCCCGTCGCGGTGTGGCCGGGGCTGACGACCGGGACGTACAGCGTGAAGGTGGAGCCCTGGCCCGGCTCGCTCTCGGCGACGATACGGCCGCCCAGCAGGCCCGCGATCTCCCGGCTGATGGACAGGCCCAGGCCGGTGCCGCCGTACTTGCGGTTGGTCGTGCCGTCAGCCTGCTGGAACGCCTCGAAGATCACCGGGAGTTTCTCGGCGGCGATCCCGATGCCCGTGTCGGAGACCGCGAAGGCGACCACCTCGTCGCTGTCGCGGACGTAGTGGTGCTCGGGGTCCTTCAGCCGGCTCACCCGCAGCTCCACCCGGCCCGTCGCGGTGAACTTGGTCGCGTTGGACAGCAGGTTGCGCAGGATCTGCTGGAGGCGCTGCTCGTCGGAGTACATCACGCGGGGCACGTCCTCGCCGACCGCCACCTCGAAGGCGAGCCCCCGGTCCAGGGTGAGCGGACGGAAGGTCGCGTGGACATAGTCCAGCAGCTTGATGAGCGGCAGCCGTTTCGGGCGTACGTCCATCCGGCCGGCCTCGATCTTCGACAGGTCCAGGATGTCGTTGATCAGCTGGAGCAGGTCCGAGCCCGAGCGGTGGATCGTCGTCGCGAACTGCACCTCCTGCTCGGAGAGATGGCCGTCCGGGTTGTCGGAGAGCAGCCGTGCCAGGATCAGCAGCGAGTTGAGCGGTGTACGCAGCTCGTGCGACATGTTCGCCAGGAACTCCGACTTGTACTGGGACGACGTGGCCAGCAGGGCCGCCTTCTCTTCCAGTTCCGCGTTGGAGTGCTGCAATTCCGCCTGCTGTTTCTGGAGTTCGTCCGAGCGTTCCTGGAGCTGCATCGCCAGCCGCTGGGACTCGCCCAGCAGGGACTCGGTGCGGGAGTTGGCGATGATCGTGTTGATGGCGACGCCGATGGTGTTCACGAACTGGTCGAAGAACGCCAGGTGCACATCGGAGAAGCGGGAGAAGGAGGCCAGCTCGATCACCCCGAGGAGCTTGTCCTCGAACAGGATCGGGATGATGACGATCGTCGTGGGCGCCGCCTCCCCGAGCCCGCTGTTGATCTTGATGTAGTCGGGCGGGGCCTCCTCCACCAGGATCCGCTTCTTCTCCCGGGCCGCCTGGCGGACCAGACCGTGCACCGGGAGGCCGCCCGTCTCGACCGTGGCGCCCTGCGCCGAGCCGTAGCCGGCGATGAAGGCCAGCCCCTTCGCCGGGACGGCCTTGGGCAGCGAGGAGCCGTCCTCGTCGGGGTCGGCCAGGAAGAACGCGCCGTATTGGGCGTTCACCAGCGGCGTCAGCTCGCGCAGGATCAGATCGGCGACCTCCATCAGGTCGCGGTGGCCCTGCATCAGGGCCGCGAGTCGGGCCAGGTTGGACTCCAGCCAGTCCTTCGCGCGGGTCGTCTCGCGCAGATTGGCCACCATCAGGTTGATGTTGTCCTTCAGCTCGGCGACCTCGCCGCGCGCCTCCACGGTGATCGAGCGGGACATGTCGCCCTGCGCCACGGCGGAGGCGACCTCGGCGATCGCACGGACCTGGGTGGTCAGGTTCAGGGCGAGTTCGTTCACGTTGGTCGTCAGGCGCTTCCAGGTGCCGTACACGCCCTCGACCCGGGCCTGCCCGCCGAGCTGCCCCTCGCTGCCCACCTCGCGGGCCACGCGCGTCACCTCGGAGGAGAAGGAGGACAGCGTGTCCACCATCGTGTTGATGGTGGTCTTCAGCTCCAGGATCTCTCCGCGCGCGTCCACGTCGATCTTCTTCGACAGGTCGCCCGACGCCACCGCCGTCGCCACCTGGGCGATGTTCCGCACCTGTGAAGTGAGGTTGTCCGCCATGTAGTTGACGTTGTCCGTCAGATCCCGCCAGACGCCGGAGACCCCCAGCACCTGGGCCCGCCCGCCGAGTCGGCCGTCGGTGCCGACCTCGCGGGCCACGCGCGTCACCTCGTCGGCGAAGGCGCGCAGCTGCTCCACCATCGTGTTGACGGTGTCCTTCAGCTCCAGGATCTCGCCGCGCGCGTCGACCGTGATCTTCTTCGACAGGTTGCCGTTGGCGACGGCCGTCGTCACCTGGGCGATGTTGCGCACCTGTGAAGTCAGGTTCAGCGCCATGAAGTTGACGTTGTCGGTGAGGTCCTTCCAGACTCCGCTGACGCCCCGCACCTGGGCCTGGCCGCCGAGGTTGCCCTCGGTGCCGACCTCGCGGGCCACGCGGGTGACCTCGTCGGCGAAGGCGGACAGCTGGTCCACCATCGTGTTGATCGTGGACTTCAGCTCCAGGATCTCGCCCTTCGCCTCCACCGTGATCTTCTTGCCGAGGTCGCCCTGGGCCACGGCCGTCGAGACGAGGGCGATATTGCGGACCTGCGACGTCAGGTTGTCCGCCATGAAGTTGACGTTGTCGGTGAGGTCCTTCCAGACCCCGCTCACGCCCCGCACCTGGGCCCGCCCGCCGAGGTTGCCCTCGGTGCCGACCTCGCGGGCCACCCGGGTGACCTCGTCGGCGAAGGCGGACAGCTGGTCCACCATCGTGTTGATGGTCGACTTAAGCTCCAGGATCTCACCCTGCGCGTCGACCGTGATCTTCTGGCTCAGATCGCCGTTGGCCACGGCCGTCGTCACCTGGGCGATGTTGCGCACCTGCGACGTCAGGTTCGACGCCATGAAGTTGACGTTGTCGGTGAGGTCCTTCCAGACCCCGGACACGCCCCGCACCTGGGCCCGCCCGCCCAGCTGCCCCTCGGTGCCGACCTCGCGGGCCACGCGGGTGACCTCGTCGGCGAAGGCGGACAGCTGGTCCACCATCGTGTTGACGGTGAGCTTCAGCTCCAGCAGCTCACCGGTCGCCTCCACCGTCACCGTACGCGTCAGATCGCCGCGGGCCACCGCCGTGGTCACCACGGCGATGTCGCGGACCTGGGCGGTCAGCCGGGACGCCATCGTGTTGACCGCCTCGGTCACCGCCCGCCAACTGCCCGACAGGCCCTGCACCTTGGCCCGCCCGCCGAGCCGGCCGTCGGTGCCGACCTCGCGGGCCACCCGGGTCACCTCGCCGGTGAACAGGGAGAGCTGGTCGACCATCTTGTTCACGGCGGTGCCGAGCCGCCGCAGGTCACCGCGCAACTGCCGGGTTCCGTCGTGCAGGTCGACCCGCTGGGTCAGATCGCCCCCGGCCACCGCGTCCAGGACCCGCGTGGCATTGGCCACCGGGGCCACCAGGGCATCCAGTATCTGGTTCACGTCATTGACCCGGGACGTCCACGTGCCCTGGCCCGGGCTGGCCGAGAGCCGCTCGTCGAGCCGGCCGTGCCGCGCCAGCTCCCGCTTCACACGCCGCAGTTCGGAGTTGAAGTGCAGGCTCCGGTCGACGATCTGGTTGAAGACCGCGGCGAGTTCGGCGTCGATGCCGTGCCCGGTCTCCGGCACCCTGGCGAAGTCGCCGTCCCGCAGCGCGGTCATCGCGGCGAGCAGAGGACGCAGTGCGGATGCTCCGAGTTGTTCCGTTTTCTGTCCTTCTTCGAGCACACGCGTAGCACTGTTCTCACTCATGGCGGCCCACTTCGGTAACTCGGCGCTTATGGGCGCAGTCAGTCTGTCACTCTGTCCGCATCGACCGAGGCGTATTCGTCCGAACTGCTCCGGGAGCCGTAGATGGGGGCCATACCGACGCAACGGGAGACCATTGCCCGTGGCCGTGGTGCGCCTGTGCATCCGAGCGCGGGGGAGCTCCCGCAGGTACGCACCACCCTGCCCGGAAGCCCCCTCGCCCCGGGCACCGCCCGCGGACTGATGCGCTCGGCCCTCACCGAGTGGACCGAGCTGGGGCTCGTGCGCTGCGAGCAGCTCGCCGACGACGCCATGGTCGCGGTCAGCGAACTCGTCACCAACGCCGTCGTGCACGCGGGCACCGACGTCGAACTCACCTGCCGGCTGGACGACTCCGGGGCGCTCGTCATCGAGGTCTGCGACCACCACCCCTCGCGCGCGCCCCGCGAGCACGGAGGCGAATCGCCGTACGAGACACCGGAGTACGGCCGCGGCCTGCGCCTCGTCGCCACGCTCGCCGAGTCCTGGGGCGTCAGCTACCGCACCGGCGCCAAGACGGTGTGGGCACGGCTGCCCGCCGAGGGGAGCACGGCCGCCGACGAGATCGAGGCGTACGCCGAGGAGCGCGCCCTGGAACGAGGGCTGAAGGTCGCCGAGATCCTGGCGCCCGAACCGCAGCGGGCCGAGCGGGACCGGGACTGGCTCGGCCGTGGCGCCCTGTCCTTCCTCGCCGAGGCCTCCGACCTGCTCGCCGGACAGCTCGACGAGAACCTGGTCGCCGCGCTCACCGGACAGCTGATCGTGCCGCGGCTCGCCGACTGGTGCGCGGTGTGGCTGGAGGACGAGTCGACCGGGCGATGGGGGGCACCCAGCTGGAGCGGAGCCGGAAGCGGGGGAGGCTGGGCGGACGGCATCGGTGCGGCGGGACCACGGCTCGCCCGGGTCTGGCACAGCAGCGAGAACCGCATCGAGGAACTGCGCCGGGCACTGGAGAAGGACCCGCCACGCCCCCGTGACGGGCTGCGGTCCGGGCCCGAGCCGTACCCCTGGCCCGGTGACGCGCTCGGCCCGCAGGGCATCGACGGCACGGCGCTCGCCTACCGGCTGATCGCGGGCGGTCGCCCGCTGGGCACGCTGGTCATCGGGCGGTGCGGGCTGCCGCGCTTCCCGGACGAGATCACCGGACTCGTCGAGGACCTCGGCCGCCGGGTGGCCCTCGCCATCGGCGCCGCCCGCCAGTACGCCCGCCAGGCCACCATCAGCGCCGTCCTGCAGCGCGGGCTGCTGCCCGGCGCGGTCGCCGAGATCCCCGGACTGCGCAGCGCGCTCGTCTACGAGCCGTGCGACAAGGGCGGCCCGAGCGGCGACTTCTACGACCTGTTCCCGGCGGGCGACGGCCGCTGGTGCTTCGCCGTCGGCGATGTACAGGGCAAGGGCCCCGAGGCCGCGGTCGTGATCGGGCTGGCCCGCCCCTGGCTGCGGCTCCTCGCCCGCGAGGGCTATCGCGTCGCCGACGTCCTGGACCGCCTCAACCAGCTCCTCCTCGACGACGCCACGGAGGCCGCCGACGCCGCGGCCCGCGCGCTGGCGGCCGCCGGGGGTCGGCCCATGGCCCCCGGGGACGGCCCGCAGACCCGCTTTCTCTCCCTCCTCTACGGCGAACTCGTCCCCTTCGCCGGCGGTGTCCGCTGCACCCTCGCCTCCGCCGGACACCCGCTGCCGCTGCACCTCGGACCGGACGGGGAGGTGCGCACGGCCACGCAGCCGCAGACCCTCCTCGGGGTCGTCGAGGACGCCACGTACACCAGCGAGACCATCGAGCTGCGCTCCGGCGACAGCCTGCTGTGCGTCACCGACGGGGTGACCGAGCGACGCTCCGGCACGCGCCAGTTCGACGACGGCGACGGGCTCGCGCAGGCGCTGTCCGGCTGCGTGGGGCTGAGCGCCGAGCTGATCGCGGAGCGGATCAGACGGCTGGTGCACGAGTTCGGCGGCGGGGCGCCGGAGGACGATCTGGCGCTGCTGGTGCTACAGGCGGAGTGACCGCTGCGGAGTGACCGCCGTCGTACGGGACAGTCGTCGTACGGGACAGTCGTCGTACGGGACAATGGAGGACATGCCTTCCGCACTCCCCGACGGCGAGCCCGTCCCCGCCGACGGTGCGCTGCCCGCGTCCGCGCTCGCCGGGGCCGCCGACCGGCCCCTCGGCTTCTACCTGCACGTTCCGTACTGCGCGACCCGCTGCGGCTACTGCGACTTCAACACCTACACCGCGACCGAGCTGCGCGGCACGGGCGGCGTCCTCGCCTCCCGCGACAACTACGCGGACACGCTGATCGACGAGATCCGCCTGGCCCGCAAGGTGCTGGGCGACGACCCGCGCGCGGTCCGCACGGTGTTCGTCGGGGGCGGTACGCCGACCCTGCTGGCGGCGGACGACCTCGTACGGATGCTGGGGGCGATCCGCGACGAGTTCTCTCTGGCGGCCGACGCGGAGGTCACGACGGAGGCGAACCCGGAGTCGGTCGACCCGGCCTATCTGGCCGCGCTCCGTGCGGGCGGCTTCAACCGCGTCTCCTTCGGCATGCAGAGCGCGAAGCAGCACGTGCTGCGCGTGCTCGACCGGACGCACACCCCCGGGCGCCCCGAGGCCTGCGTGGCGGAGGCGAGGGCCGCGGGCTTCGAGCATGTGAACCTGGACCTGATCTACGGCACACCCGGCGAGTCGGACGACGACTGGCGGGCGTCCCTGGACGCGGCGATCGGCGCCGGTCCTGACCACGTCAGCGCCTACGCCCTGATCGTCGAGGAGGGCACGCAGCTGGCCCGTCGCATCCGCCGGGGCGAGGTCCCGATGACCGACGACGACGTCCACGCGGACCGCTATCTGATCGCCGAGGAGGCCCTGTCGGCGGCGGGCTTCGACTGGTACGAGGTGTCCAACTGGGCCACCTCGGAATCGGGCCGCTGCCTGCACAACGAGCTGTACTGGCGGGGGGCCGACTGGTGGGGCGCGGGCCCGGGCGCCCACAGCCACGTCGGAGGCGTCCGCTGGTGGAACGTGAAGCACCCGGGGGCGTACGCGGCGGCCCTGGCGTCGGGCCGGACACCGGGCGCGGGCCGGGAGCTGCTGTCGGACGAGGACCGCCGGGTGGAGCGGATCCTGCTGGAGCTGCGGCTGCGGGAGGGGGTGCCGCTGGCGCTGCTGCGCGAGGAGGGGCTCGCGGCTTCGCGCCGGGCACTGGCGGACGGGCTGCTGCAGGAGGGGTCGTACGAGGAGGGGCGGGCGGTGCTGACGTTGCGGGGGAGGCTGCTGGCGGATGCGGTGGTCAGGGACTTGGTGGACTGATCACTCGGGCGAGTGAATCCCCCCGGAACGCCGGTTCGGTCCTTAACCTGGTTCGTAGGCTGCCGCCAAAAGGACGCGGCGGATGTGGAGGCCACGGAGATGACCGCTGTGGACGAACGTGGAATGGCCAAGTACATCGATCAGTTCGAGCCTCCCGAGGGTGTCAAGGCTGAGCTTCTCCGGGGAGTGATCGTGATGATGGCCAGCCCTGACATCGTGCACAACATGATCGTTGCCGAGGTGCAGGACCAGATCCCGCGGCTGCGTTGGTCTCGCCTTCAGACCCAGGATGTCGACATCCTCGATGAGACAAGTGAGCCGGTACCGGATCTGGTCGTCGTGGAGCGCGACCTCCTACCCTCTTCGGGACGACCGCTGCCGTGTCAGCTGATCACGATGGTCGTGGAGGTCGTCTCCAAGTCCAGCGTCCACCAGGACTACGTGGTCAAACGCTCGATCTACGCCGCCGGGAGGATCCCCGCCTACCTCATCCTCGACCCGATCATGGCGCACTGTGTCTTGCTGACGAAGCCTGCGGGCCAGGGTGAGGACGCCGACTACCTCAGCCAGGAGATCATCAAGTTCGGCGATCAAGTCCCGTTGGAGGCTCTGGGGCTCGAACTGGACACCAGCGAATTCGGAACCTTCCCGGACGTCAGGCCTCACCGCTACCCGTGACGAAGTCGATCAGCTCCTCCACCCGGCCCAGCAACTCCGGCTCCAGGTCCTTGTAGGACCGCACCCGCGACAGAATCCCCTGCCAAGCCGCCCCCGTGTTCTCCGGCCAGCCCAGCGCCCGGCACACGCCCGTCTTCCAGTCCTGGCCGTGCGGGACGCGCGGCCAGCCCGTGATCCCCAGGGACGCCGGCTTCACCGCCTCCCAGATGTCGATGTACGGGTGGCCGACCACCAGCGCGTGCTCGCTCGTCACCGACTCGGCGATCCGCCACTCCTTCGTACCCGGCACCAAGTGGTCCACGAGGACCCCGAGCCGCGCGTCCGGGCCCGGGGCGAAGTCCGTGACGATCGACGGCAGGTCGTCGACGCCCTCCAGGTACTCCACGACCACGCCCTCGACGCGCAGGTCGTCGCCCCACACCTTCTCGACCAGCTCCGCGTCGTGCCGGCCCTCGACGTAGATGCGGCCGGCGCGGGCGACACGCGCGCGTGCGCCGGGGACGGCGACCGAGCCGGAAGCGGTACGGGTGGGACGTACCGGCGCTGTCGAAGGCCGCACCAGCGTCACCACCCTGCCCTCCAGCAGGAAGCCGCGCGGCTCCAGTGGGAACACCCGGTGCTTGCCGAAGCGGTCCTCCAGCGTCACCGTGCCCGCCTCGCAGCGGATCACCGCGCCGCAGAAACCGGTGCCGGGCTCCTCCACCACCAGACCGGGGTCCGCCGGGACCTCCGGGACCGGCACGGGCTTCTTCCAGGGCGGGGTCAGGTCCGGCGAGTACTGGCGCATTCGGATGACGATAGGAGAACCGCCGTACCCCCGCTCACGACACGCCGAAACGCGCCGCCAGCTCGTCGCGCTGCCGTCGGACGAAGCCCGCGTCGACCACCGCTCCGTGACCGGGGACGTACAGCGCGTCCTCACCGCCGAGGGCGAGCAGCCGGTCGAGGGCCGCGGGCCACCGCGACGGTACGGCGTCGGGGCCGGCCTGGGGCTCGCCGGACTCCTCGACGAGGTCGCCGCAGAACACCACCTCGGGGTCGCCCGGAACCAGGACCGCGAGGTCATGGGCGGTGTGGCCCGGGCCGACGTTCGCCAGCAGCACCTGGCGGCCTCCGCCCAGGTCCAGCGTCCACTCGCCGGAGACCGGATGACGGGGCAGGACGAGGGCATCGGCCGCTTCCTCCGCCTCCCGGGCGGGCAGCCCGTTGCGGATCGCGTCCCGGCGGAGTTCCTCCCGCTCGTACGCGAACACCGCGTCCGTGCCGACCGCGGCGAACACCTCCGCGCCCGCGAACGCCGCCGCGCCGAAGACATGGTCGAAGTGGGGGTGGGTGAGCGCGAGATGGGTCACACGGTGACCGGCGAGCCGCTGCGCCCGCGCGCGCAACCACGCGCCCTCCCCGAGGCTCGACCCGGCGTCCACCACCAGCGCCGTACCCTCACCGAGAACCAGCCCCGCCGTGCAGTCCCAGCCAGGCAGCCGGCATCTGCCCACCCCGGCGGCCACCCGCTCCCACCCCAGCTCTTCCCAAGTCACCGTCATACGGCGACGCTATCCGTGACGGCCACCACGGGCGCGAAGGCGCATGACCGGCCTTGCCCGGGGCGTACCCCACCGCCGTACACTGGGCCGGGGAACTCTGGCACTCGGGCGAGCAGAGTGCCAGGCAGGGCGTCAAGATCACGACATTTCTGGAGGTGTGCGCGAATGCTGAGCGAACGCAGGCTCCAAGTGTTGCGCGCCATCGTCCAGGACTATGTCGGCACGGAGGAGCCGGTCGGCTCCAAGGCGCTGACCGAGCGGCACAACCTCGGTGTGTCCCCGGCCACCGTCCGCAATGACATGGCGGCCCTGGAGGACGAGGGCTTCATCGCCCAGCCGCACACCAGCGCGGGGCGGATCCCGACGGACAAGGGCTACCGGCTGTTCGTCGACAAACTCGCCGGCGTCAAGCCGATGAGCGCCCCCGAACGGCGGGCGATCCAGAACTTCCTCGACGGCGCCGTCGACCTGGACGACGTCGTGGCACGCACGGTCCGGCTGCTCGCCCAGCTCACCCGGCAGGTCGCCGTCGTGCAGTACCCCTCCCTGATCCGCTCGACCGTGCGGCACGTGGAGCTGCTGGCGCTCGCGCCCGCGCGGGTGATGCTCGTGCTGATCACGGACACCGGCCGGGTCGAGCAGCGGATGGTCGACTGCCCGGCACCCTTCGGGGAATCGTCCCTGGCGGATCTGCGGGCGCGGTTGAACAGCCGGGTCGCGGGCCGTCGTTTCACGGACGTGCCCCAGCTGGTCGAGGACCTGCCGGACGCCTTCGAGGTCGAGGACCGAGGCACGGTCTCGACGGTGCTCTCCACCCTGCTGGAGACGCTCGTCGAGGAGAACGAGGAGCGGCTGATGATCGGCGGCACCGCCAATCTGACCCGCTTCGGACATGACTTTCCCCTTACGATCAGGCCCGTCCTGGAGGCACTGGAGGAGCAGGTCGTGCTCCTCAAGCTCCTCGGCGAGGCCAAGGATCCGGGTGTGACCGTGCGCATCGGGCACGAGATCGCCCATGAGGGACTCAACTCCACGTCCGTCGTGTCGGTCGGTTACGGTTCGGGCGGCGAGGCAGTCGCCAAGCTCGGCGTGGTCGGACCGACCCGCATGGATTACCCGGGAACGATGGGAGCGGTACGCGCAGTGGCACGTTACGTCGGACAGATCCTGGCGGAGTCGTAAGTGGCCACGGACTACTACGCCGTTCTCGGCGTGCGTCGCGACGCGTCGCAGGAAGAGATCAAGAAGGCCTTCCGCCGGCTCGCGCGCGAGCTGCACCCGGACGTGAACCCGGATCCGAAGACCCAGGAGCGGTTCAAGGAGATCAACGCCGCTTACGAGGTGCTGTCGGACCCGCAGAAGAAGCAGGTCTACGACCTCGGCGGCGACCCGCTCTCGCAGGCCGGCGGGGCCGGTGCGGGCGGCTTCGGGGCCGGTGGCTTCGGCAACTTCTCGGACATCATGGACGCGTTCTTCGGCACGGCGTCGCAGCGCGGGCCGCGCTCGCGTACGCGCCGGGGCCAGGACGCGATGATCCGTATCGAGGTCGAGCTGGACGAGGCGGCCTTCGGTACGACGAAGGACATCCAGGTCGACACGGCCGTCGTCTGCAACACCTGCAACGGCGAAGGCGCCGCGCCGGGCACCACCGCCCAGACGTGTGACATGTGCCGCGGCCGCGGTGAGGTGTCGCAGGTGACCCGGTCCTTCCTGGGCCAGGTCATGACGTCCCGCCCGTGCCCCCAGTGCCAGGGCTTCGGCACCGTGGTCCCCACCCCGTGCCCGGAGTGCGCCGGCGACGGCCGCGTGCGGTCCCGGCGCACGCTCACGGTCAAGATCCCGGCCGGTGTCGACAACGGCACGCGCATCCAGCTCGCCGGCGAGGGCGAGGTCGGCCCCGGCGGCGGTCCCGCCGGTGACCTGTACGTCGAGATCCACGAGCTGCCGCACGCCATGTTCCAGCGGCGCGGCGACGACCTGCACTGCACGGTCACGATCCCGATGACGGCGGCGGCGCTCGGCACCAAGGTCCCGCTGGAGACCCTGGACGGCCTCGAAGAGGTCGACATCCGCCCGGGCACCCAGTCCGGCCAGTCGATCCCGCTGCACGGCCGGGGCGTCACGCATCTGCGGGGCGGCGGCCGGGGCGACCTCGTGGTCCACGTCGAGGTCCAGACCCCGACCAAGCTGGACCCCGAGCAGGAGCGGGTGCTGCGCGAGCTGGCCAAGCTGCGCGGCGAGGAACGGCCCCAGGGCCAGTTCCAGCCGGGTCAGCAGGGGCTGTTCTCTCGGCTGAAGGATGCGTTCAACGGTCGCTGACCGGGCGGCCGGGGGTTCCGGGGGTTGGCCCCCGGGATGACACAGTCAGCCGGGTCAGCAGGGGTTGTTCTCGCGGCTGAAGGACGCCTTCAACGGTCGCTGACCGGGCAGCGTGCGGTCGCTGATCCGGCCGTATGCCAATGGCGTATGCCAAGGGAAGGCCGGATTCGGACTTGATCGGAGGACGTGACAACATGCCGTCATGTCCTCCGCACTGACCGATCTCTTCCCTCATCCGATCGTGCAGGCCCCCATGGCGGGCGGGGTCTCCGTCCCGCAGCTCGCGGCTGCCGTGTCCGATGCGGGCGGTCTTGGATTCCTCGCCGCCGGGTACAAGACCGCCGACGGCCTGTACCAGGAGATCAAGCAGCTGCGCGGACTCACCAACCGCCCCTTCGGCGTGAACCTCTTCATGCCGCATCCGGAATACGCCGACCCGTCGGCCGTGGAGGTCTACGCCCACCAGCTGGCCGGCGAGGCCGCCTGGTACGAGGTCGAGCTCGGCGACCCGGACAGCGGCCGCGACGACGGTTACGACGTCAAGCTCGCCGTGCTCCTCGACAACCCGGTGCCGGTGGTCTCCTTCCACTTCGGCGTCCCCACCAGCGAGGTGCTGGAGTCCTTCCGCCGCGCGGGCACACTCACCCTGGTCACCGCGACCACCGCCGAGGAGGCCCTCGCCGTGCAGCGGGCCGGCGCCGACGCGGTGATCGCGCAGGGCGTGGAGGCCGGCGGACACCAGGGCACCCACCGCGACATCCCGGAGAACGACTGCGCGGGCATCGGACTGCTCTCCCTCGTCGCGCAGATCCGCGAGACCGTGGACCTCCCGATCGTCGCGGCAGGCGGCATCATGCGCGGCAGTCAGATCGCCGCCGCCCTCGCGGCGGGCGCGAGCGCGGCCCAGCTCGGCACCGCGTTCCTCGCGACCCCCGAGTCCGGCGCGAACGCCCTGCACAAGCGGGCGCTGACCAACCCGCTCTTCGCCCGTACGGAGCTGACCCGCGCGTTCTCCGGCCGGCCGGCCCGCGCCCTGGTCAACCGCTTCATGCGCGAGCACGGACCGTACGCCCCCGCCGCCTACCCGGAGGTCCACCATCTGACCTCGCCGCTGCGCAAGGCGGCCGCCCAGGCCGGTGACGCGCAGGGCATGGCGCTGTGGGCGGGCCAGGGGCACAGGATGGCCCGGGAACTGCCCGCCGGGCAGCTGGTGGAGGTTCTGGCAGCCGAACTCGCCGCGGCCAGGACAGCGTTGTCGGCTCTTTCGCAGGCTGGAGGTGACGCCCGATGACCGCTCCGGTGTTCGTGCTCGACCCCCTGGAGCTTCCGGACTTCTGTGGAGGGGAATTCGTCCTCGACGGCCCCGAGGGACGCCACGCGGTGTCCGTCAAGCGGCTGCGGCCCGGTGAGGACGTCATCCTCACCGACGGCCGCGGACGCTGGATGGAGGGGGTCGTCAAGGCCACCGAGGGCAAGGACCGTCTCGTCCTCATGGACCTGGAGTCCGTCATCGAGGAGCCCCAGGAGCAGCCCCGTATCACCGTCGTCCAGGCCCTGCCCAAGGGCGACCGCGGTGAGGTCGCCGTCGAGACCATGACCGAGGTCGGCGTCGACGCGATCGTGCCCTGGCAGGCCGCCCGCTGCATCACCCAGTGGAAGGGCGAGCGTGGGCTCAAGGCGCTCGGCAAGTGGCGGGCCACCGCCCGTGAGGCCGGCAAGCAGTCCCGCCGGGTCCGCTTCCCCGAGGTCGCGGACGCGGCGACGACCAAGCAGGTTGCCGCACTTCTCGCCAAAGCCGACTTCGCCGCCGTGCTCCACTCCGACTTCGAGCACCATAGTGAACCGCTCGCCACCGCCGAACTCCCCGCCGAGGGCGAGATCGTGCTGGTCGTGGGGCCCGAAGGGGGCGTCTCCCGGGAGGAGTTGACGCTCTTCGAGGAGGCCGGAGCCAAGGCGTACGTGCTGGGGCGTACGGTGCTGCGTACATCGACCGCCGGGACCGCCGCGGCGGCCCTCCTGCTGGGCCGTACCGGCCGCTGGTCCTGACACCAGGGGGAGAGACACCGTGGAACTCGCACAGGTCCGGCTGCTCGTCACCGACTTCGCCGCCTGCTACCGCTTCTACGCGGAAGTCCTCGGCCTCAAGCCCCAGTCCGGCGCCACCGCGGGCCCGTACGAGAAGTTCAGCCCGCACTCCGGCTCCGCCGGGATCGCGCTCCAGGACCGCTCGATGATGGCCTCGGTGCTGGGCGAACTGGGCGAGACGGCCACCGGACACCGCTCCCTGGTGGTCCTGCGCGTCGACGACCTCGACGCCTACTGCGCCGACATCACCTCCCGCGGAGCCGTCCTGATCCACGGCCCGGCCCCCATGACCGACCGTATGCGCGTCGCCCACCTCAAGGACCCGGAGGGCAACCTGGTGGAACTCCAGGAGTGGCTGCTGCTGCGCGGCTGACCACCACGGCGGGGTACAAGCCTGCGGTCGCTGCGCATCCGCTCGGGCCGGGCGAGCCGAATGCCACTCGACGGTGGCGTGCGCGAACACTTGAGTGGCCGTTTGTGCTCTTCCGCAGCGCCGGTGTCGGTGGGAGGCTGCCCTCCATGGGGGTATTGAGGAGGATTTGGCGTAGGCCGCGCGGGACGCGGGTGGTGGCCGTGGCAGGGCTCGCGGTGGTGGCCGTGGGCGGAGCCGTGGCCTGCCAGCCGGGTGATCTGAGCACGGCGTCGGTGGCGTACACCACCGACAGGACCGCGACCGCGGAGCTGGAACGCCGGCACGTCGACGTGCGCTGGCTCACCTGCACGGGCAACTACGGCAACAAGGGCTACACGCCCGGGAAGACGCCCTCGCCCAGCGAGTCGACCGTCGTCTCCGTCGACTGCCAGGGACAGACGAAGGACGGACGGAAGATCACCGTCACCGGCAAGGTCACCAAGGCCGTCGACGGCGCGTGCGTGCGCGGGGACCTCGTCGCCAAGGTCGGCGGCAAGGAGTGGTTCCATGTCAAGGGACTCGGCAACTGCAAGGCCAGGCCCGGACCGACGTACGCCCCGCCCGTCACCTACCGGCCCTCGGGCGGACAGCAGCCCGGCCCCACCGTCACCGTCACCCGGACCATCTGGTGCAAGGGCGACCCGACCTGCTGGCCCGTCGAGGGCAAGTGATCGGAAAGGGATTCACCGACTCCGCCCGCTGCATATGGTGATCGGGTGACTGAGTCCACATCGACGGGTTCGGCGGGTTCGACACGATCGACAGGATCGGCCGGATCGGCCGCGTATTTCCGATTTCCCCATGTGCAAGGCGACTTGGTCGCCTTCACCGCCGAGGACGACGTCTGGCTCGCGCCCCTCGACGGCGGCCGGGCCTGGCGCGTCGGCGCCGACAACGTGCCGGTGTCCCATCCGCGCATCTCGCCCGACGGTACGACCGTCGCCTGGACCTCGACCCGGGACGGCGCCCCCGAGGCACACATCGCCCCGGTCACCGGCGGCCCCGCCAAGCGGCTCACGCACTGGGGCAGTTGGCGGACCCAGGTGCGCGGCTGGACCCCCGACGGACAGGTCCTCGCGCTCACCACCCACGGCCAGTCCAGCCTGCGCCGCTCCTGGGCGCACGCCGTCCCGCTCGACGGCGGACCGGCCACCGCCCTGCCGTACGGCCCCGTCGGCGACGTCGCCTTCGGGCCGCGCACCGTGCTGCTGTCCGCGCCGATGGGCCGCGAGGCCGCCTGGTGGAAGCGGTACCGGGGCGGTACGGCGGGCAAGTTGTGGATCGACGCGGAGGGCACGGGCGAGTTCGCACGGCTGCATGAGGAGCTGGACGGGAACCTGGAATACCCGCTGTGGGTGGGGGACCGGATCGCCTTCCTGTCCGACCACGAGGGCACCGGTGCGCTCTACTCCTCCCTCGCCGACGGCTCCGGGCTGCGGCGGCACACCCCGCTCGACGGCTTCTACGCCCGGCACGCCGCCACCGACGGCAGCCGGGTCGTCTACTCCAGCGCCGGTGAACTGTGGCTGCTCGACGACCTGGAGAGCGCCGAGCCACGCAGGCTGGACATACGGCTGGGCGGGCCGCGCGTCGACCTGCAGCCGTACCCGGTGGACGCGTCCCGCTGGTTCGGGGCCGCGTCCCCCGACCACGGCGCGCGCGGCAGCGCCGTCTCCGTGCGCGGCGCGATCCACTGGATCACCCACCGCTCCGGTCCCGCCCGCGCACTGGCGGCCAAGCCCGGCGTACGGGCCCGGCTGCCGCGCGCCTTCCGCGCCGACGGCGAGGAATGGGTGGTGTGGGTGACCGACGCCGAGGGCGACGACGCCCTGGAGTTCGCCCCGGCGACCGGACTCGCGCCCGGCGCGATCCCCAGACGGCTCGCCGCGGGACAGCTCGGCCGGGTCCTGGAGCTGGCCATGGCGCCCGACGGCAGCCGGGCCGCCGTCGCCGCGCACGACGGGCGGCTGCTGCTCGTCGAACGGGAGACCGGCGAGGTGCGCGAGGTCGACCGCAGCGCCGACGGCGAGGTGTCCGGGCTGGCCTTCTCACCCGACTCCGCCTGGCTCGCCTGGTCGCACCCCGGCCCGCGCCCCCTGTCTCAGCTCAAGCTCGCCCACACCACCGACCTGTCGGTCACCGAGGCGACCCCGCTGCGCTTCCAGGACTACGCCCCCGCCTTCACCCTCGACGGCAAGCACCTCGCCTTCCTGTCCAACCGCTCCTTCGACCCGGTCTACGACGAGCACGTCTTCGACCTGGCCTTCGTCGTCGGCGACCGCCCCCACCTGATCACCCTCGCCGCGACCACACCGTCCCCGTTCGGCCCGCAGCGGCACGGCCGCCCCTTCGAGACGCCCGACAAGGACGAGACCCCCGACAGCGAGGGCACCCCGACCACCCGCGTCGACCTCGAAGGACTCGCCGAACGGGTCGTCCCCTTCCCGGTCGAGGCCGCCCGCTACTCCAATCTGCGCGCGGCCAAGGACGGCGTGCTGTGGCTGCGCCACCCGGTGCAGGGCGTCCTGGGCGCCTCCCGGGCCACCCCCGACGCCCCCGAGCCCAAGACCGAGCTGGAGCGCTACGACCTCGCCCAGCGGCGCAACGAGCATCTCGCCGCCGACGCCGACCACTTCGAGGTGAGCGGCGACGGCAAGCGCGTCCTGCTGTGGAGCGACGGCCGGCTCCGGGTCGTACCCAGCGACCGGCGCGCCGCCCACGACGACGACGGCGACACCAGCGTCACGGTCGACCTCGCCCGGGTACGGCAGAGCGTCGACCCGGCCGCCGAGTGGCGCCAGATGTACGACGAGGCCGGGCGCATCATGCGCGACCACTTCTGGCGGCCCGATCTGAGCGGGGTGGACTGGGACGGCGTCCTCGACCGCTACCGCCCGCTGCTCGGCCGTATCGCCACCCATGACGACCTCGTCGACCTGCTGTGGGAGGTGCAGGGCGAACTCGGCACCTCGCACGCGTACGTCCAGCCGCGCGGCGGATACGGCGACGGGGCCCGGCAGGGCCTGCTCGGCGCCGACATCTCCCGCCACCCGGACGGCAGTTGGCGCATCGACCGGATCCTGCCCTCGGAGACCTCCGACCCCGAGGCGCACTCCCCGCTCGCCGCACCCGGCGTCGCCGTGCGCGCCGGGGACGCGATCGTCGCCGTGGCCGGCCACCCGGTCGACCCGGTGACCGGGCCGGGGCCGCTGCTGGTCGGTACGGCGGGACAGCCGGTCGAGCTCACCATCTCGCCGTCGGGCGGCGGCGAGCTGCGGCACGCGGTCGTGGTCCCCGTCGCCGACGAGGAGCCGCTGCGCTACCACGACTGGGTCACCGGCCGGCGCGCCTACGTCCACGAGCGCTCCGGGGGCCGGCTCGGCTATCTGCACGTGCCCGACATGCAGGCCCCCGGCTGGGCCCAGATCCACCGTGACCTGCGCGTCGAGGTGGCCCGCGAGGGACTCGTCGTCGACGTCCGGGAGAACCGGGGCGGCCACACCTCCCAGCTCGTCGTGGAGAAGCTGGCCCGGCGGATCGTCGGCTGGGTCCTGCCGCGCGGTCTGCGGCCCTACAGCTACCCCCAGGACGCGCCCCGGGGACCGGTCGTCGCCGTCGCCAACGAGTTCTCCGGCTCCGACGGCGACATCGTCAACGCGGCGATCCGCGCCCTCGGTATCGGCCCGGTGGTCGGCACCCGCACCTGGGGCGGTGTGATCGGCATCGACAGCCGCTACCACCTGGTCGACGGCACGCTGATCACCCAGCCCAAGTACGCGTTCTGGCTGGAGGGCTACGGCTGGGGAGTGGAGAACCACGGGGTGGACCCGGACGTGGAGGTGGTCCAGCGGCCGCAGGACTGGGCGGCCGGCAGGGACCCTCAGCTGGACGAGGCGATCCGCCTGGCGCTGGCGGCACTGGAGGAGCGGCCGGCCAGGACCCCGCCGGGCCTGCCCGGCTGAGGCCGCGCGCCAAGCCGGGACTTCGAAGTCGGGCGGTGCGGGGGCCGACGGCCGGCCGGCCGCAGTCGTCACGCCGGTCGTCGATCGGCGGATCCGGGCCGGCACCGACGGCGTCTGCCAGGCCGCGCCGGGGCCGCCGGTGGCCCGGAGCCGCCACTTGCCGGCCGTGGACCCCCGTCCGACTTCGAAGACCCGCCAGGCCACGGACGACCCGTCGGCCGGCGACGATACGATGCCCCCCGGTACCGCGACCGCCGAACCCCGGAGGGAACCGCATGGCAGGGGAGCCGCAGGACGACTGCCTGTTCTGCAAGATCGTCGAAGGGCACATCCCGGCGACGATCGTCCGTGAGACGGAGACGACCGTCGCCTTCCGGGACATCAACCCCCAGGCGCCCACCCACGTCCTGGTGATCCCCAGGGTGCACTACAAGAACGCGGCCGAGCTCGCCGCGGCCGAACCGGCCATCGCCGCGGACATACTGCGCGAGGCCCAGATGGTCGCCGACGAGGACAAGCTGGAGAGCTACCGCGTCGTCTTCAACACCGGCAGCGGCGCAGGGCAGACCGTCTGGCACGCCCACGCGCACGTCCTCGGCGGCCGCGGCATGCACTGGCCCCCCGGATAAGTCACCGTGTCCGTACGTGAATTGGTGGTCCTCGGCACCGCCAGCCAGGTCCCGACCCGGCACCGCAACCACAACGGCTATCTGCTGCGCTGGGACGGCGAGGGCATCCTGTTCGACCCCGGCGAGGGCACGCAGCGCCAGATGCTGCGTGCCGGGGTCGCCGCGCACGACCTCAACCGGATCTGCGTCACCCACTTCCACGGGGACCACTCGCTGGGCCTGGCCGGTGTCATCCAGCGGATCAACCTCGACAAGGTGCCGCACCCGGTCACCGCCCACTACCCGCGCTCCGGGCAGCGCTTCTTCGCCCGGCTGCGGTACGCGACCGCCTACCGGGAGACGGTCGAGCTCACCGAGGCGCCGGTGGACGCCGACGGGCAGCTCGCGGTGACCCCGTCGTACACGCTTCACGCCCGCAAGCTGTCCCATCCCGTCGAGTCCTACGGCTACCGGCTCGTCGAGCCCGACGGCCGCCGCATGCTGCCCGAGCGGCTCGCCGAGCACGGGATCAAGGGGCCGGACGTCGGCCGGATCCAGCGCGAGGGCGTCCTCGGGAGCGTGCGCCTCGACGACGTCAGCGAGGTGCGGCGCGGGCAGCGGTTCGCGTTCGTCATGGACACGAGGCTCTGCGACAGGGTGCATGCGCTCGCCGAGGACTGCGACATGCTCGTCATCGAGTCCACCTTCCTCGACGAGGACCTGGAACTCGCCGTCGAGCACGGCCATCTGACGGCCGGCCAGGCGGCGGGCGTGGCCCGGGACGCGGGTGTGCGGCACCTCGTGCTCACCCACTTCAGCCAGCGCTACTCCGAACCGGAGGAGTTCGAGCGGCAGGCACGGGCAGCCGGGTTCGAGGGCGAGCTGACGGTGGCGCACGATCTTCTGCGAGTGCCGGTCCCGAAGCGCCGATAGATCCCGCTTACGATGCTTCGATGCCCCTCCCGAAAGCAGAACTGCACCTCCACGTCGAAGGCACCCTGGAGCCCGAGCTGGCGTTCCGGCTCGCCGGGCGCAACGGTGTCCGGCTGCCGTACGCGGACACGGACGAGCTGCGCAAGGCGTATCAGTTCGATGACCTCCAGTCCTTCCTGAACCTGTACTACGAGCTCATGGCCGTCCTGCGCACCGAGCGGGACTTCGAGGACCTCGCGAACGAGTACCTCGCGCGGGCCGCCGCGCAGGGCGTGCGGCACGCGGAGATCTTCTTCGACCCGCAGGCGCACATCGCCCGGGGCGTTTCGATGGGCACGGTCGTCGAGGGGCTGTGGCGGGCGCTCGGGCGCAGCGAGGAGAACCACGGCGTCTCCACCCGGCTGATCATGTGCTTCCTGCGGGACGAGTCGGCCGACTCGGCGCTTCGGACGCTGGAGGCGGCCCGGCCCTACTTCGACCGGATCACCGGTGTCGGCCTGGACTCGGCCGAGGTCGGCCACCCTCCGGTCAAGTTCCGCGAGGTGTACGAGGCCGCCGCCGAGCTGGGACTGCGGCGCGTGGCGCACGCGGGCGAGGAAGGGCCGCCCGCGTACATCACCGAGGCCCTGGACGTGCTCGGTGTCGAGCGCGTCGACCACGGTCTGCGCTGCCTGGAGGACCCGGCGCTGGTGGAGCGGCTGGTGCGGGAGCGGATCCCGCTCACCCTCTGCCCGCTCTCCAACGTCCGGCTGCGGGCCGTCGACGTCCTGGCGGAGCACCCGCTGCGCGCGATGATCGAGGCCGGGCTGCTGTGCACGGTCAACTCCGACGACCCGGCCTACTTCGGCGGCTACGTCGCCGACAACTACCACGCGGTGCGTGACGCCCTCGGGCTGACGAAGGAGCAGATGCGCGAGCTGGCCCGCAACTCCTTCCTCGCGTCCTTCCTGGACGACGACGAGGAGCGGCGGGCGCGCTATATCGCCGCGGTGGAGGCGTACGAGTTCTCGTAGCCCTGGATCTCGACCTGCGCGACCGCGTCCTCGAATGCCGGACGGGCTGGAACGGGCCGGCGCCTGAGAGCGACGGCCGTCAGCGGTACGGCGATCACGAGGAGACCGGCGGCGAGGATCGCGCCCATGACCGGGAACCCCGCCCGCGCCGACAGCACGCTCCCGGTCAGCGGTCCCGCCGCCGTGCCCAGTGACGCGGCCGAGCCGACCAGGACAGCCCAGCGGCCGCGCGGGTCCAGGGAGGCGGCGAGGCCGATCGTGTACGACAGCACGACCGGGTAGAGCACGTTCCAGGCGATCTCGCCCGCCGCGAAGGTCATCAGGTCGGTCGCGGACGCGCTGAGCGCGACGCAGACCGCGATGAGCGCCGTACCGGCACCGATGGGTGTCGCCAGCCCCAGCCGCGGGCCGAGCGCCCCCGCGCCCACCACCCCGATCAGCGCGGCGCCGAGCGCGACCGCGAAGACCGCGCCGACGGTGACCTCCGTGAGGTGCGCCTGGGAGAGGCCGATACGGCCGCTGACGCCCCACAGGGAGTTCTGCACGAGGGACCAGCACGGCATGGCGGCGAGCAGGACCAGGCCGGAGCGCCGGTGGGGAAGCGGCAGCCTGCCGGGCAGGGTGCGCGCGGGCGCCGTACGGAGGGAGAGCCGGCCGGTGAAGGGCCACGCGGCCAGCGCGGTGAGCGCGATCGCGGCCAGGGGCTGTCCATGGCCCGCGCCGAGGTGCGGCACCGTCAGATAGACGGCGCCCGCGAGCGCGGAGACGCCGAGCAGGCCCAGGACGGAGGCGCGGTGCGGGTCGCGCTGTGCGGCGATGCCGGTGGCGGCGACCGCGGTGACCGTACCCGAGCCGAACCCGCCGACGAGCGCGCCCACGACCACGGCCGGTACGACGGTGGTGAGGGCGGCCCCGCCGTAGCCGAGGACGGCGAGCAGGAGTCCGGCGCGGGCGAGCGTGCGGGCCCCGAGCCGGTCGGCCCTGGACGCCAGCAGGAAGCCGGCCGCCGCCGAACTCAGCAGCAGGGCACTGCCGATGGCACCGGCCTGGGTGGGGGAGAGAGGAAGTCCCGTGTCGAGTCTGCCGACGGTGGTGGGCAGCAGATACGGAGCGAGGTACCCGGCCGTGAAAAGGGCGACAAGGGGCCAGGGAGTGGTACGGGGGGCGGACACGGGCGTTCCCGGGGCATGCGAAAGGAGCGGTTCAGAAAGGGGGGTGGGCGACGACCGTCGACGGACAGGAACGCGCGAGCAAGTTGTATCAATCAGGCGGTTGGGGAAAAAAGGGCGTTGAGTGTGATGTGGGTCACCTTTCGTTTGGGGTGATGGAAGGCGGGTAGAAGTGCGCGCCACCGGTGGGCGGTGGAAGGTGCCGTTGACGACCGCTGTTCGCGTATCTAATCTCGGTTCTCATATATGGATGACATCTACATGGGGAGATGGCGCCGGTGGCCGGTGACACGCAGACGGAGACGGTGACGCGGAGGCTGCGGGACGGCATGGGGAACGGCGTGCTGTCCTTCCCGCTCACGGCCTTCCACGACGACGGCTCCCTCGACCCCGAAGGCTTCCGCGCCCATGTCGCGGCGCAGCTCGCCACGGCGCCCGGCGCCCTCTTCCCCGCCTGCGGCACCGGTGAGTTCTTCTCACTGGACGAGGACGAGTACCGGCGGGTCGTCGAGATCGCCGTCGAGGAGGCGGCGGGCCGGGTGCCCGTCGTGGCCGGGACCGGGTACGGCTGGGCGCAGGCCGCTCGATTCGCCCGGATCGCCGAGCGGGCCGGCGCCGACGCGCTGCTCGTCCTCCCGCACTATCTCGTCGCCGCCCCGCAGGACGGCCTGGCCGCCCAGCTGGAGCAGCTGGCCGCCCGCACCCGGCTGCCGATCGTCGCCTACCAGCGCGGCCAAGTGGCGTACGATGTACGGGCGTTCAAGCGGATCGCGAAGATCCCCCGGGTCATCGGGCTCAAGGACGGCCACAGCGATCTCGACCGCCTCCAGCGGCTCACCCTCGCCGCCCCCGAGGGCTTCCTGTTCTTCAACGGCGCCGCCACCGCCGAGATCCAGGCCCGCTCCTACGCCGCCGTCGGCGTCCCCGCCTACTCCTCCGCCGTCCACGCCTTCGCCCCGGAGATCGCGAACGCCTTCTTCGCCGCCCTGCGGGACGGCGACCACGGCACGGTCGACAAGCTGCTGCGCGACTTCTACGTCCCCTTCGTCGAACTCCGCGACCGCGTGCCCGGATACGCGGTGTCCCTGGTGAAGGCGGCGGCCCGGCTGCGCGGGCGCCCGGTGGGCCCCGTCCGCGCCCCGCTCACCGAGCCGTCGCCCGACGACCTCGCCGGCCTCAAGACCCTGCTCACCACCGGACTCGACCTCGTAGGAGCCGCCCTGTGACCCGCGACCTGACCATCACCGAGGTACGGCTGACGCCGATCCTGGTCGCCGACCCGCCGCTGCTGAACACCCAGGGCGTGCACCAGCCGTACACCCCCCGGCTGATCGTGGAGGTGGTGACGGCCGACGGAACCACCGGGCTCGGCGAGACCTACGGCGACACCAAGTACCTGGAGCTGGCCCGCCCGCTCGCCGACCGCTTGATCGGCCGCCGGGTCACGGATGTGAACACTCTGTTCACTCTTGACGTCGCCGTCGACGACTCCCGGATCGAGGACGCCGTCGACGTCGGCGGACTGCGCGGCGTCCAGACCGCCGACAAGCTCCGGCTCTCCGTCCTCTCCGCCTTCGAGGTCGCCTGCCTGGACGCCCAGGGCCGGGCGCTCGGCCTGCCGGTGCACGCGCTGCTCGGTGGCAAGGTGCGGGACTCGGTCGAGTACAGCGCCTACCTCTTCTACAAGTGGGCGGCCCATCCACAGGGCGTGCCGGCCGAGGCGGACGGCTGGGGCGCCGCGCTCGACCCTGCCGGAGTCGTCGAGCAGGCACGGAAGTTCAAGGACCGCTACGGCTTCACCTCCTTCAAGCTCAAGGGCGGTGTCTTCCCGCCCGACGAGGAGATCGCCGCCGTACGGGCGCTCGCCGAGGCGTTCCCCGGGCACCCCCTGCGCCTCGACCCCAACGGTGCCTGGTCGGTGGAGACCTCGCTGGCGGTGGCGAAGGAGCTGGGGGACGTCCTGGAGTACCTGGAGGACCCGGCGCTCGGCACCCCGGCGATGGCCGAGGTGTCCGCGGGGACCGACGTCCCGCTCGCCACCAACATGTGCGTGACGACCTTCGCGGAGATCAGGGAGGCGTTCGCGCGGGACGCCGTGCAGGTGGTGCTGTGCGACCACCACTACTGGGGCGGGCTGCGCAACACCCAGCACCTCGCGGCGATCTGCGACACCTTCGGCGTCGGGGTGTCCATGCACTCCAACACCCACCTGGGGATCAGCCTGGCCGCGATGACCCACGTCGCCTCCACCGTGCCCCGGCTCCACCACGCCTGCGACTCCCACTACCCCTGGCAGTCGGAGGACGTGCTGACCGAACGGCTCGCCTTCTCCGGCGGCCGGATCACCGTCTCCGACGCCCCCGGCCTCGGCGTCGAACTGGACCGCGACCGGCTGGAGGTCCTGCACCGCAGGTGGGCGCGGAACGACGGGTCGCTCAGGGACCGGGACGACGCGGGGGCCATGCGGGTGGCCGAACCGGGGTGGGTGACGCCGACGATGCCGCGCTGGTAGAGGCCGCCGGTCTCCGTACGAGGGGCTCCGGCGCGAGAGCGGTCGTGCTGTCCGTGACGTGGTGCACACTGGCCAGATCCGCACCAGTCAGGGAGCGCACCGTGACCGCGTCCAACGCGTCTGCCGGGGAGGAACCGGAGCACCTCGGAGACCCGCAGCACAGCCCGGCCCACGTCGATCCGCTGGCCGTCCTGCGCACGCCGGACGACCCGCCCTGGGACGTCTACCTCACGGGCACCGTCTTCCTGGACATCATCTTCACCGGTCTCGACTCGGCTCCCGTGCGCGGCACCGAGTCCTGGGCGCGGGGCATGGGTTCGAGCCCCGGAGGCGTGGCGAACATGGCCACGGCCCTGGCCCGCCTCGGCCTGAAAACGTCCCTCGCGGCGGCCTTCGGCGACGACCACTACGGCGACTACTGCTGGGACGCGCTCGCCCGGGGCGAGGGCATCGACCTGTCCCCGTCGCGCACGGTTCCCGGCTGGCACTCCCCGGTCACGGTCTCGATGGCGTACGAGGGGGAGCGCACGATGGTCTCCCACGGTCACGAGCCGCCACCCGAGGAGCCCGCCCCGGACTGCCCGCCACGCGCGCGTGCCGCGGTCGCCTCCCTGACGCCGGGCAAGAGCGCCCCCTGGGTCGCACAGGCCGCGAGCGAGGGTACGCGGATCTTCGCGGACGTCGGCTGGGACGACACGGGCGCCTGGGATCTGGCCGGCCTCGCCGACCTGGCGCACTGCGAGGCGTTCCTGCCGAACGCCGAGGAGGCCAAGCGCTACACGGGCGCCGACTGCCCGCGCGCGGCGGCCCACGCCCTCACCGAGTTCGTACCGCTGGCGGTGGTCACCCTCGGTGCGGAGGGCGCCTACGCGGTGGACCGGCGGACCGGGGAGGCCGCCGAGGTGCCCGCGATCGCCGTCGAGGCCCTCGACCCGACCGGTGCCGGGGACGTGTTCGTCGCGGGCTTCGTCACCGGGACCCTGGCCGGCTGGCCCCTGGCCGACCGCCTCGCCTTCGCCGGCCTGACGGCCGCGCTGTCCGTCCAGGAATTCGGCGGCTCGCTCTCGGCCCCGGGATGGTCGGAGATCGGCGCATGGTGGCGCCGGGTCCAGTCGGTGGAGGGCCAGAACCCGGCCGCTCTGCACCGCTACGCCTTCCTGGAACACCTGGTCCCGGAAGAACACCTCACCCCCTGGCCCCGCCGCAGAGCGGTCCCGACCATCGGCTTCCGCCGCCCGACGTGACCCCCGCCGAACACGACCGTCACGGCGCCGGCCTCGGGGTCTGGTCGAGCGCGGGGCCGCTGGGGTGGGCGGGGCCGGTCCGGGCGAGGGGATGCCTGCCGCGCGTCGACTCCCGTTCGGGATCCTGGTGGCTTCCGTGCCGTGGTGGGGTGGCCCGGGTCGCCGGACGCATGCTCCGCGTCGGTGTTCCGCCCAGGGCTCCAGCGCGGGGGCAGTTGGGGTGGGCGGGGGCCGGCCCGAGCGGGGGTGTCCGGGGTGTCCGCCTGGGCATCGTTTCCTGGTTCCGGATCCCGGTGGCTTCCGCGCGGCGGTCGGCCGAGTCGCCGAGGGCCTGTTCCGCCTCGGGCTCCCGCACAAGCGCGGGGCAGCCGTGGCGGCCGGGCACAGGTTCGGGGCAGGGATGCGCGCGTGAGCGCCGCTCGGTTCCAGGCTTCTTCGGCTTTCGTGCTGCCGTGAGCGGGCGGTGGCGTTGCGCGGGCTGTCGAGGGTGCTGAGCGCGCCGGAGTCGTCTCGGGCGCGGGTCGGGCCCGCCTCTTGCGGGCTGCTGTGAGCCGGGGGAGTCGCCCCGGGCGTAGGTCGGTCCTGCCCGGACCGCGCTGTCGTGAGCGGGCGGTGGCGTGCGCCGGGACGCCGAGCGCGCCGGCAGTCGATCGTGCGCCCCCCGGCGCAGATCAGCAGATCAGTGGTTCGATGCCTGGGACAGGACCGTCGTGATCTCCTCCCGGAGGGCCTCGCGGGCCGGGTCCGGGAGGGCGTCCAGGGGGGTGTGGCTCAGGGCGTCGAGGAGTTGGCTGGGGGGCGCGTCGCGGGGCAGGGTCTCGGAGAGGACCTCGTAGCCGTCGCGGACCGCGACGCGCAGTTCCGTGGGGTGGGCGGCCGCTGCGACTATCAGGGGTGGCGCACCGCCCGGCTCGCCGGGCAGCTTGCGGTAGCCGCTGGCCAGGGGCGTGCGCCAGCGGAGCTTCAGCAGCACCGGGCGCTTCGCCAGGACCTCGGTGAGGTCGGTCTCGTACGTGCCGTCCGTCGCCAGCACCACGGCACGCGCGTCCAGCACCAGAGCCGCCGGCAGCAGATCACGCAGCGTGCTGCCGACGAGGTTGCCATCGACCGTCGCGGTCCTGCGCACCGCACCCGTGCCCACCCCGGCCGCCGCCCGCCACAGCACCTCCGGCACCCGCTCGTCGACCTGGTGCAGCAGTACGGCCCCGCCCAGCTCCTCGGCCCCGATCACCCGCGCCTCGGGCACCTTGCGCAGCGACACCGCCTGCTCGGGAAAGCCGTCCCGCTGCCAGGCGGCCCACACCAGCGTGGCGCCGCCGACGGGTGTCGCACCCTCGGCCAGACACCCCTGCGCTTCGGACACGGACGTGGGCAGACGCAGCAACATGGCGGCCGACCTGCTTCCTTCGGACAGGTGGCCCTGGGTGACGTGGCCCACGACCACGTGCGGCGTGACACGGCGCATTCTGCCCGCACGCCCGGGAGCGCATACAGGGCTCACGGCTGCACAGCCGGGTGCCGAAAAGCCCTACGGCGTTGTCAGTGCCCCGTCGTACCCTTGGAATCGCGAGGCCGCCCTCAGCTACGCGGCCGTGAAGAGGAGGAACCGCAGGCCTACAGCGCCGGCCCATGACTCAGACACCCACAGCTCACACCCCCGCGCAGGGACAGGCGAGAGCACAGTTCACGGTCCCTGCCCAGCACCCGATGGTCACCGTGCTGGGTTCCGGCGACTCCCTCCTGCGCGTGATCGAGAAGGCCTTCCCGGGGGCCGACATCCATGTCCGGGGAAATGAGATCAGCGCGGTCGGCGACCCCGGTGAAGTCGCCCTCATCCAGCGCCTGTTCGACGAGATGATGCTGGTGCTCCGCACGGGGCAGCCGATGACGGAGGACGCAGTGGAACGCTCGATCGCGATGCTGCGGGCGAGCGAGAACGGGGAGGGCCCGGAGGAGACCCCGGCCCAGGTGCTGACACAGAACATCCTGTCCTCGCGCGGCCGCACGATCCGCCCCAAGACGCTCAACCAGAAGCGCTACGTCGACGCGATCGACAAGCACACGATCGTCTTCGGCATCGGCCCCGCCGGTACCGGCAAGACCTACCTCGCCATGGCCAAGGCGGTGCAGGCCCTGCAGTCCAAGCAGGTCAACCGCATCATCCTGACCCGCCCCGCGGTCGAGGCCGGCGAGCGCCTCGGCTTCCTGCCCGGCACGCTCTACGAGAAGATCGACCCCTATCTGCGCCCGCTGTACGACGCGCTGCACGACATGCTCGACCCGGACTCCATCCCCCGCCTGATGGCGGCCGGGACGATCGAGGTCGCGCCGCTCGCCTATATGCGCGGACGCACGCTCAACGACGCCTTCATCATCCTGGACGAGGCCCAGAACACGAGCCCCGAGCAGATGAAGATGTTCCTCACCCGTCTCGGCTTCGACTCGAAGATCGTGATCACCGGTGACGTGACGCAGGTCGACCTGCCGAACGGCACCAAGAGCGGTCTGCGGCAGGTGCAGGAGATCCTGGAGGGCCTGGACGACGTCCACTTCTCCCGGCTGTCCTCCCACGATGTCGTACGGCACAAGCTGGTGGGCCGTATCGTCGACGCGTACGAGTTGTACGACAGCAAGCACGGCACCGAGAACGGCACCCACAAGGGCGGCCGGGGCAGGTCCGGGCACAAGGGGAAGTAGAGACACGGCACCACCATGTCGATCGACGTCAACAACGAGTCCGGAACCGAGGTCGACGAGCAGGCGATCCTCGACATCGCCCGCTACGCGCTCGCGCGGATGCGCATCCACCCGCTCTCCGAGCTCTCGGTGATCGTCGTGGACGCCGATGCCATGGAACAGCTCCACATCCAGTGGATGGACCTGCCCGGCCCGACCGATGTCATGTCCTTCCCGATGGACGAGCTGCGGCCGCCGGCCAAGGACGAGGAGGAGCCCCCGCAGGGACTCCTCGGCGACATCGTGCTCTGCCCCGAGGTCGCCGCCAAGCAGGGGACCGAGGCGCCCACGCAGCACTCCATGGACGAGGAGCTCCAACTGCTCACCGTCCATGGAGTGCTGCACCTGCTCGGCTACGACCACGAGGAGCCCGACGAGAAGGCCGAGATGTTCGGCCTGCAGGCCGCCATCGTGGACGGCTGGCGCCAGGAGAAGGGCCTGACCGGCCCGTCCCCGGCACCGACGGTCTCGTAAGCGGCCGAGATGAGTCCGCAGATCGTCATCGGCGCGATCGCCCTCGTCGTCGTCGCCTGGCTCGCCGCCTGCGCCGAGGCCGGCATCGCACGGGTCTCCAGCTTCCGCGCGGAGGAAGCGGTGAAGTCCGGGCGGCGCGGCAGCGCCCGGCTCGCCCAGGTCGCCGCCGACCCGACCCGCTATCTCAATGTGGCGCTGCTGGTCCGCGTCACCTGCGAGATGGCGGCCGCGGCCCTGGTGACCTACGCCTGCCTCCAGGAGATCGACGTCACCTGGCAGGCGCTGCTCGCCGCGATCGGCGTCATGGTCCTCGTGTCGTACGTCGCCGTCGGCGTCTCCCCGCGCACCATCGGCCGCCAGCACCCGCTGAACACGGCGACGGCGGCCGCGTACGTACTGCTGCCGCTGGCCCGGATCATGGGCCCGATCCCCTCGCTCCTGATCCTCATCGGCAACGCCCTGACCCCCGGCAAGGGCTTCCGCCGCGGCCCGTTCGCCTCCGAGGCGGAGCTGCGCGCGCTGGTCGACCTCGCCGAGCAGGAGTCCCTGATCGAGGACGAGGAGCGCCGCATGGTGCACTCCGTCTTCGAACTCGGCGACACGCTCGTGCGGGAGGTCATGGTCCCCCGGACCGACCTGGTCGTCATCGAGCGCTACAAGACCATCCGCCAGGCCCTCACCCTCGCCCTGCGCTCGGGCTTCTCGCGCATCCCGGTCACCGGGGAGAGCGAGGACGACATCGTCGGGATCGTGTATCTGAAGGACCTGGTCCGCAAGACGCACATCAGCCGGGACGCCGAGAACGACCTGGTGTCCACGGCCATGCGGCCCGCGTTCTTCGTGCCCGACACCAAGAACGCCGGCGACCTGCTGCGCGAGATGCAGAAGGAACGCAACCACGTCGCCGTCGTCATCGACGAGTACGGCGGGACCGCGGGCATCGTCACCATCGAGGACATCCTCGAAGAGATCGTCGGCGAGATCACCGACGAGTACGACCGTGAACTCCCGCCCGTGGAGGAACTGGGCGACGACCGCTACCGGGTCACCGCCCGCCTCGACATCACGGACCTCGGTGAGCTGTACGGCCTGGAGGAGTACGACGACGAGGACGTGGAGACCGTCGGCGGACTGCTGGCCAAGGCGCTGGGCCGGGTGCCGATCGCCGGTGCCTCGGCCGAGGTCGAGCTGCCCGACGGGCGGAAGCTGGGGCTGACGGCGGAGGCCGCCGCGGGCCGCCGGAACAAGATCGTGACCGTGCTGGTGGAGCCGGTGGGGCAGCCGGCCGAGCGGGACGAGGAGTCCGAGTGACACCCGAGGAACTGCGCGCCTTCTGTCTGTCGTTCAACGCGGTGGTGGAGGACTTCCCGTTCAGCCCGGGGGTCTCGGTCTTCAAGGTCCTGGGCAAGATGTTCGCGCTGAGCTCGCTGGACGAGCGGCCCCTCACGGTCAACCTCAAGTGCGACCCGGAGGACGCGGTCCGGCTGCGCGGTGAGCACGAGGGCCTGATCGCCCCGGGCTATCACATGAACAAGCGGCACTGGAACACGGTCACCGTCGACGGCGAACTCCCGGACCGCCTGGTCCGGGAGCTCATCGAGGATTCGTACGACCTGGTCGTGTCCGGACTGCCACGCGCCGACCGCCTCCGCCTGGACCGCCCCTGAGGCACCGCGGCCGCGCTGCAGTACCCCGTGGCGGGGTGAGCGGGGTCGTGCTCCGTATGCTCGGAGCATGACCGACAGCAACGCGCTTGACCCCGAGGACCGCAAGATCGTGACCCTGGCCCGTTCCGCGCGGGCCCGCAACGACGTGCCCGAGGGCGCTGCCGTACGGGACGAGACGGGGCGTACGTATGTCGCCGGGACCGTCGCTCTCGACTCGCTGAAGCTCAGTGCGCTGCGGACCGCGGTGGCGATGGCGGTGGCGTCGGGGGCGACGTCTCTTGAGGCGGCGGCCGTGGTCACCTCGGCCGACAGCGCGTCGGCGGAGGATCTGGCGGCCGTGCGGGACCTGGGTGGGGCCGGGACGCCGGTGCACGTCGCCGGGGCGGACGGGGTCGTTCGGGTGACCGTCTCCGCGGGCTGAGGGTGTTTGAAGCGTTACCGAACGACAGGTCGGCCGGAATTCAACCTTGTCGTTCCCTGCCTCCTGCGCATCAATGAGAACGCAAGTTCCGACGGACCGTCAGGTCCGAGCCTTTCAGTGTGCCCGCACCCACCTGAGACAGGCATCCCGTCCATCCCCACATGGCATTCCCACCAACGGGAAGGGAGCCGGATTCCCCATGAGAGGCAAGCGCTCGGCAACTGGTGCGGCACTGACGGTCGGGGCCCTCGCGGTCACCGGCCTCGCGTTCGCACCCACGGCGGTCGCCGTCACCCCCCAGTCGGCGACCATCACCGCGGACTGCGGTGTCTTCGGCGGCGGTGCGGCCACGCTCACCGCCACCCAGAACGGCACCTCGGCCACCATCACCCTCACGTCCAGCGCGGTCACCGCACCACTCGCCGTGTCGGCCGACTCGATCACGTCCAAGCTCACCCTGGTGAAGGCGAGCGGCGGCACCACCGTCTTCAGCGGGAAGAAGAACCCGGCCATGGCCGCCGGGGACCCGGTCAGCGTCGGCCCGCTCAGCGGCACCGTGGCCTCCGGTGACAGCCTGGAGGCGCACGGCGGCTCGCTGCAGATGACCATCTTCGGTATCACGATCACCTGCACGGCGACGGCGAACCAGTCGCCGGGTCCGTTCGTCTTCGACTGATTCGACTGAGCGGTTCGTTCCGGATGCCGCAGAAACTGATGAACCGTCAGTTTTCTGCGGCATCTCCATTGACTTCTCACGTGACCTGCACATCAATGGCCCCCTGTCGGCGCAGCCGAGCCGCTGCGCCCGCAACCCTCAGGAGGGGGCATCCCATGGGTTCGACAGTCCGAAGATCCCGACGGTGGCGCTGGGCGTCGCTGTTCGGGGCGACCGCGCTCGCGGTCACCGCGGGCGGAGCGCTGGCCTGCCCGGCCGGTGCCGCGGGCACGAACGTGGACTTCGCCACGCACTGCATCCCGCCCGCGGTCGCGGGCATCCCGCCGATCGACGGCACCACCACCGCAAGCGTCTCGGTGGACAACACCAGTCCCAAGGTGGGCGACACCGTCACCGTGACCTACACGGTCGTCACGCCCGCCGCCAGCAACCCCACCGACATCGCCCTGCCGGCCGACATCATGACCCCGACCGGCAAGGTCACCCTCGGCGGTGCGCAGACCGGTTCGGTCACGGTCGCCGGGCCCAAGAAGAACACCCCGGTACCGGGGAAGGGCGCCTTCCCGTCGTTCTCCATGACCGGGACGTTCACCGTCACCACGCCCGGCGCGATCACCCTCTCGCCCGGCGACTACAACATCCACACCAGCTACATCCTGGAGCTGGACACCCCCTGCACGGTCATCACACCGCCCGCCCCGGTGTCGGAGACCGTCACGGCGACCTCCGGAACGCCCACCAACACCCGGGCGATCTCGCTGAGTTCGGCATCCGGCAACCCGGGCGCCGGTGTCACCGTCAGCGGCAGCGACTTCACGCCGGGCGCCACCGTCACCCTCGCCGGACGGTCCGGGGACACCCAGACCGCGGACACGGCGACCGCGACCGCCAACGCCCAGGGCTCCTTCAGCGCCCCGATCACCGTCAACGACAGGACGACGACCGGGATCGTGGCGTACGAGGGCGCCTCCTGGAACGCCGACAAGGGCGCCGGTCCCGCCGCCTACGTCGTGAACGACACCACGCCCGTCCCCGACGGCAGCCAGAAACTGACCACCACCGTCAAGGCGGGAACCCTGTCCATGTCCCAGGCCGGGGACGCCGTCGCGCTCTCGGCTGTCGACTTCGGCAAGGGCGGCGCCTCCACGGGCGCCCTGCGGACGGTGACCGTCAAGGACTTCCGCGGCGGGCCCGCGGGCTGGTCCCTGACCGGCAAGGTCACCGACTTCACCGGTCCCGGCGCCAGGATCGATGCCGGGAAGCTGAGCTGGACCCCCGCCTGCGCGACCAAGGCGGGCAGCCCGAGCACCTGCAAGGCCGGTTCCGCGGGCGCGGTGGGCGCTTCGGGAGCGACGCTGGCGTCGACCCCCGACGGCACGGTCACCGGCGGTGAGTTCACCGTGGATGCCGGACTCTCCCTGGACGTACCGGCGTTCACGCCTCCGGGCGCGTACTCCGGCGTCCTGACCCTCACCCTCACCTGATCCGCCCGCTCTCGGCGGCCGGGCGCCCGACCGCACCGGGCCGCACCCGCCCGACCGCCGTCCCGACTCCGCCCGTGGGGGGTCCGCACCCATGCGCAAGCCGTATGTCCTCCTCCTGAGCCTCATCGGTCTGTTCTGCGGGCTGACGGCCGGGCCCGCTCATGCCGCCGACAACGGCAGCTGGTCCGTCTACCCCGTCGCCTCCCAGGTCGCAGCCCGGCCTTACTTCTATCTCTCCGCCGACCCCGGACAGACGATCACCGACAAGGTGGCCGTCGCCAACAAGACCGGCAAGCCGCTCACCTTCCGCCTCTACGCGGCCGACGCCTACAACACCGCCCGCGACGGAGGCTTCGCCGTGCGGACGGTCAAGGAGCGGATGCGGGGCGTCGGCGCCTGGGCGAAGCCCGCGCGGTCCCGGGTCACCGTGCCGGGCCACAAGACGGTCACCGTGCCCTTCACCCTGCACGTCCCACAGGCCGCCGAACCGGGCGACCACCCGGGCGCGATCGTGGCGCTCGACGAGAGGGTCGACCAAGGCTCCGGCTCACTCGCGCTCGGGGTGCAACGGGCCGTCGGCGCCCGGGTCTACCTGCGGGTGAGCGGGCCCACGGTCCCCGCGATCTCCGTCGAGAACATGCACGTCACCCACCACCAGCCGCTCGTCCCCGGCCTCGGCGACAGCACGGCCACGATCTCCTACACGCTGCACAACACCGGCAACGTCACCCTCGACCCCAAGGTGGAACTGCGCGCCCGGGGACTGTTCGGCCGTACGCTCCTGGCGCGCGACCTGACCCGGATACCCGCCGAGCTGCTGCCGGGGCAGCGGGTCCGGCTCACCGAGCCGTGGCGGGACGCGCCCCAGCTCGACTGGGGGGACATCACGCTCACCGCGAGCGCCACGGGCACCCGGGAGTCGGCGAGCGCGTCGTTCTTCGCGCTGCCGTGGCTGGTGGTGGCGCTGGCCTTCGCCGCGGGGGCGGTCGGCGGGGCGCTGTTCGTCAGAGCGCGTCGGGGCCGCGCTCGCCCGTCCGAACCCGTACGACCGTCTCGACCGGCACGGCCCACACCTTCCCGTCCCCGATCTTCCCCGTCTGCGCGGCCTTGACGATCGCGTCGATGACGTCCTCCGCGGCGGTGTCCTCGACGACGACCTCGATGCGGACCTTGGGCACCAGGTCGACGCGGTACTCGGCGCCCCGGTACACCTCGGTGTGGCCGCGCTGGCGGCCGTACCCGCTCGCCTCGGTCACGGTCAGGCCGTGCACGCCGAGCTCCTGGAGGGCGGTCTTGACCTCGTCGAGCCGGTACGGCTTGACGATCGCGGTGATGAGCTTCATGCCTGGGGGGTGACCTTCTGGGCGGTGGGGACGACGGAGTGGGCGACCGGGGCTCCATGGCCCAGGACCCCGTGATCGTAGGCCGTCTCGGCGTGCACCGTAAGGTCCAGGCCGGTGTGCTCCTGCTCCTCGCCCGCACGGAATCCCATGACCTTGTCGAGGGCCTTGCCGAGGCCGTACGTCACGCCGAACGCGTAGGCGGCCACGACCACCACGGCCACCAGCTGCTTGCCCAGCTGCGCGAGCCCGCCGCCGTAGAGAAGGCCCTCCGTGCCGCCGGTCATCGCCCTCTCGGCGAAGACGCCGATCAGCAGGGTGCCGATGATGCCGCCGACCAGGTGGACGCCGACGACGTCGAGGGAGTCGTCGTAGTTCAGCCTGAACTTCCAGCTCACCGCGTAGGAGCAGACGCCACCGGCGGCGAGGCCGACGACCAGGGCGCCGAGCAGGGAGACCGAGCCGCAGGACGGGGTGATGGCGACCAGACCGGCCACGGCACCGGAGGCCGCGCCGAGCGTGGTCGGGTGGCCGTCGCGCCGGTGCTCGACGAAGAGCCAGCCGAGCAGGCCGGTGCAGCCGGCGGCGAGGGTGTTGAGGAAGACGGCGGCCGCAAGCCCGTTGGCCGCCAGGACAGAGCCCGCGTTGAAGCCGAACCAGCCGAACCAGAGCAGACCGGCGCCGAGGACGACCATGGGCAGGTTGTGCGGCCGCATGGCGTCCTTCTTGAACCCCAGCCGCGGGCCCAGCACCAGGCACAGCGCGAGTCCCGAGGCGCCGGAGGTGATCTCGACGGGCAGGCCGCCCGCGAAGTCGAGGGCACCGAGGTGGTGCAGGATCCAGCCGCCGGGCCCCCAGACCCAGTGGGTGACGGGAACGTATACCAGTAGCGCCCAGACGGGTACGAAGACCAGCCACGCGCTGAAGTTCGCCCGGTCGGCGATCGCACCGCTGATCAGCGCCGCCGTGACGATCGCGAAGGCGAGCTGGAAGGTGGCGAAGAGAAGGGTGGGGACCCTGCCCTGGACGCTGTCCGGGCCGAGACCGCTCATACCGGTGTGGTCGAGCCCGCCGATGAGTCCGCCGCCGATGTCGTCGCCGAAGGCGAGGGAGTAGCCGGCCGCCAGCCACACCACCGTGACCAGGGCGATCGACACGAAGCTCATCATCAGCATGTTGAGGACGCTCTTCGTGCGGACCATGCCGCCGTAGAAGAGGGCCAGGCCCGGGGTCATCAGCAGGACCAGGGCGGTGGCGGCGAGCAGCCAGGCGGTGTCGCCCGTGTCTGCGTGCGCGGCGGCGAAGGTCACGTCGTCTCCAACGTCGTCTCCAACGGGGCAAAGGCTCGTCAGAGATTCCTGGGTACGCGTTTCCGGTTGCGTACGGGTGTGTTTCCGTGACGTTTCGTTGCGAGGGGGTTTCCGGAAGCTCACTCAGCACACACCGTGCGGCGCGGCCTTGTGGATCAGGGAGAATGGGCGCCATGAGCGTTCGCACCCAGTCATCCGAGCAGTCGGCCGAGGCCGTCCACCGCGCCGGCTTCGCCTGCTTCGTGGGCCGCCCCAACGCGGGCAAGTCCACCCTCACGAACGCTCTGGTCGGGAAGAAGGTGGCGATCACCGCGAACCAGCCGCAGACGACGCGGCACACGGTACGCGGCATCGTGCACCGGCCCGACGCCCAGCTGATCCTGGTGGACACCCCCGGACTGCACAAGCCGCGCACACTGCTCGGCGAGCGCCTCAACGACGTGGTCCGCACCACGTGGGCCGAGGTCGACGTGATCGGCTTCTGCCTGCCGGCGAACGAGAAGATCGGCCCCGGTGACCGCTTCATCGCCAAGGAGCTGGCCGGGATCCGCAAGACCCCCAAGGTCGCCATCGTCACCAAGACCGACCTGGTGGACTCCAAGACCCTCGCCGAGCAGCTGATCGCGATCGACCAGCTCGGCAAGGAGCTGGGCTTCGAGTGGGCGGAGATCGTCCCGGTGTCGGCGGTCGGCGACAAGCAGGTGGGCCTGCTGGCCGACCTGCTCGTCCCGCTGCTGCCGGAGGGCCCGGCGCTCTACCCCGAGGGCGACCTCACGGACGAGCCCGAGCAGGTCATGATCGCGGAACTGATCCGCGAGGCCGCCCTGGAGGGCGTCCGTGACGAGCTGCCGCACTCCATCGCGGTGGTCGTGGAGGAGATGCTCCCGCGCGAGGACCGCCCCGCGGACCGCCCCCTCCTCGACATCCACGCCAACCTCTACATCGAGCGCCCCAGCCAGAAGGGCATCATCATCGGCCCGAAGGGCAAGCGCCTGAAGGAGGTCGGCATGAAGTCCCGCAAGCACATCGAGGCCCTGCTGGGCACACCGGTCTTCCTCGACCTCCACGTCAAGGTAGCCAAGGACTGGCAGCGCGACCCGAAGCAGCTGCGGCGGCTGGGGTTCTAGTCCGGCAGGCCGACGGCGGACCGGCTGTGCCGCAAGGCGACCGGTGCCGGGTCCGGGGCGCCTTGCTGGTGGGTACGGGCCTGTCTGCTCGGTGAGCCGGCGCTGCTGGGCGCGGGACGCGTCCAGCCGGCGTCGGACGCGTACGCGGAGCGGCTGCGGGAGCTGGGACACCCGTTGGCCCGGCTGCCCAGGACCCGGCTGGACATCGAGCACCGGTTCGGCGTCCGCGTCCGCGGGCTGGGGCCGGTCAAGACGGCGACCCAGCTCCGTACGCGCTTCCCGGAGGCGCCGCCCTCGGAGTCCGGCGCGGCGGCCGGGCGGACAGCGGCGGAGGCACTCGACCGCGACCCGCGACCCTTCACCGCCGGTGGCTGGTCCCGGACCCCCGAGGCACGTTTCTTCCTCCTGCCGCACCCGCTCGACCCGGACGACTTCGGCTTCTCCTTCCTCCGGGAACCGCCCCTGGCCAGCCTGGTGGACGAGGGCACGCGCACCGGGGGCCGCGCGGGTTGTGAGGGACTCTCAGTCGACCCCCCGTATCCGGCTCACCAGCCCCGCCCCCGCCAGGCCGATCACCGCTGCCACCAGGTACAGCACCCGGTAGCCGCCCAGGTAGGTCACGATCGGTGCGGCGAGGGCGGGGGCCGCCACCTGGGGGAGGGCGTTGGCCACGTTGATGACGCCCAGGTCCTTGCCCCGGTCCAGTGCCTTCGGCAGGACGTCCGTCATCAGCGCGAAGTCGACCGAGGTGAACACGCCGAAGCCGATGCCCAGGACCGCCGCCGCCACGATCGCGCCCGGCCAGGTCTGCCACCCCGACAGCAGTGCCGTCGCCACCGCCATCAGCGCGCCCGACCAGAGCACGAACGGCTTGCGCCGGCCCACCCGGTCCGACCAGACCCCGCCGACCACGACCGTGCCCAGCAGGGTCAGGCCGTTCACCGCCGTCAGGATCAGCACGCCCTCGTCGGGGTCGGGGCGGAGGAGACGGTCGCGCAGGTAGTACAGGAGGTAGAGGAGGACCAGGGAGTTGCTGAGGTTGATCAGGAAGCGGGTCAGCCAGGCCCAGCCGAGGTCGGGGTGGCGGCGCGGACTCAGCCAGAAGCCCGCGAGGAAGCCCCGCCAGTCCCAGGGCGGCCGCTCCGCGTCCGCCAGCCGCAGGTCCTCGTAGCGCAGGACGTACGGCAGCACGCCCGCCAGCGTGAACACCGCGCACGCCGCATACCCGGCCCCGATCCCGCCCGCCGCCGTCGCCAGGCCCGTCCCGCCGACCACGCCGAGGATCTGTGCCGCCCCCAACCAGCCGCCCACCGCGCCCCGTTGCAGCCTGGGCACCCGGTCCGGCACCGCCGCCGTGACCGCCGCGAAGGCCGCGTTGAGCGTCAGCTGGACCAGGCACCAGCCCAGCGCCATCGTCCACACCCCGCCCGCGCCCGCGAGCAGCAGCAACGACAGCGCACCGCCGGCCGCGCCGGCCACGATCCACGGCGTACGGCGGCCCCATCGGGACGTGGTCCGGTCGGACAGCGCGCCGAAGACCGGGTTGGCGATCATGGACACGACCGCGCCCGCGCCCGTGACCCACGCCAGCATCGTCTCCTTGGACATGCCGGAGCCGGGCGCGAAGTCCCCCGCCTGGGAGGCGAGCAGGATCTGCAGCGGCCCGAACCAGCCCACCCATATCGCCCCGTTGGCCAGCGAGAGTGCCGCCGTCCAGCCCCGGCCGACCCGCTCGACCGGCTCGGACAGCGCGGCCGGCGGACGGGTCGTCGTCATCCCCCCGCCCCCTGTCTCTGCGCCCGCAGCACCTCCTGGAACCAGCGGTACGAGGCCTTCGGGGTCCGTCGCTGCGTCTCGTAGTCGACGTGCACGAGACCGAACCGGCGGGCGTAGCCCTCGGCCCACTCGAAGTTGTCGAGCAGCGACCAGACGAAGTAGCCGCGCACGTTCACCCCGGCCTCCACCGCCCGGTGCAGCGCCCGCACATGGCCGTCCAGGTAGGCGATCCGGTCCTGGTCGTCGATGCCCTCGTACGAGCAGCCGTTCTCGGTGATGACGACGGGAGGGAGCCGGTCGCCGTAGCGGTCGTGGAAGGTGGTGAGCAGCTCGGTGAGGCCCTCGGGGACGACCGGCCAGCCGAAGTCCGTCACCGGGCGGCCCTCGATCTCCCGGACGGTGAAGGGGAGTTCGGAGGGGATCGTCAGGCCGCCGAACTCGGTGTCGGTGCCCTGCGGGGCGCCCACCTTCGTCGGGGCGTAGTAGTTGATGCCGTAGAAGTCGAGCGGCTCGGCTATCGCCTTCAGGTCCGAGTGGACGTCGCCCGGCATCAACTCGCCCATCCCGTCGGGGTATTCGCCGAGGACGATCGGCTCGGCGAACAGTCGGTTGAGCAGCAGGTCGTAGAAGCCCGCCGCCTCCAGGTCGGCCGGCTCCCGCGAGGCGGGCCAGGTCGGCCCGTGCGAGTTGGCGATGCCGATGTCCGTGGCCCCGGCCGCGCGCAGCGCCCGTACCGCGAGGCCGTGGGCCAGGAGCTGGTGGTGGGCGACGGGGAGCGCGTCGAAGACGAGCCGCTTGCCGGGGGCGTGGGCGCCGATGGCGTGGCCCAGCAGGGTGTGTTCCGCCGGTTCGTTGAGGGTGATCCACTTGGTGACACGGTCGCCGAGCCGGGCGGCGACCACCGAGACGTACTCGGCGAAGCGCGCCGCGGTGTCCCGGTCCAGCCAGTCGTACCGAACCGGCAGGTCCCAGTGGAAGAGGGTCGGGACGGGGCGTACGCCCGCCGCGCACAGCTCGTCCACCAGGCGGTCGTAGAAGTCCAGGCCGTTCGGGGAGTTCACCCTGGGCCAGGAGATGGAGAAGCGGTACGCGTCCACGCCCAGGCCGGCCAGGAGCGCCACGTCCTCGCGGTAGCGGTGGTAGTGGTCGCAGGCCACCGCCGCCGTCGAGCCGTCCTTCACCCGTCCCGGCTCTGCCGTGAACGCGTCCCACACGGACGGCTCGCGCTCGTCCACCGCCCCCTCGATCTGATGGGCCGAGGTCGACACGCCCCACAGAAAACCGGCCGGGAACTGAGGTATCGGGTTCGTCGCCATGGGCGCGATCATCCTTACCGCTGGTAACGGAAGTCAACGCCCAGGCGTGAACGCGCAGTCAGAGATCCCGGCGGGTCACGCCCCTTCCTTCAGCACCCATGTGATCAGCCTGCGCTGGTCCTGTGTCAGGTGGGGATCCGCCGCGTACACGGTCCTGCCGTCGACCGTGATCTCGTAGCTGAAGCCGTCCGGCACCCCGAGGGGCGGTGTGCCCCGGCCGGCGGCGAGCGCCTGCCCGGCCAGGGCCTCCCACTCGGGTGCGTCGGGCCGCCCCGAGGTGTCCACCTCGGCATGCCGCTCGATGCCCGCGAATCCGCCCGTGCGACTCACCTGAATACGCATGGGTCCCTGTCTAGTACGGATCTAGAGGGTGCGCACCCCGACCTGCTCCCAGGCCTTGCTGACTGCGTCCGTCTCGTCGCCCGCGCCGTAGCGTGCCTTCGCCGCCGCGACGGTCAGCGTGGCGAAGTCCGCGAACAGCGCGTCCTTCTTCAACCGGCCGCCGGTCAGCGTGTCGTACCAGATCTGTCCGGCCCGCTCCCAGGCGTTGCCGCCGAGGGCCGTGGCGAGCAGGTAGAACGCGTGGTTGGGGATGCCGGAGTTGATGTGGACGCCGCCGTTGTCGCGGCCGGTGCGCACGAAGTCGTCCATCGTCGCGGGCTGCGGGTCCTTGCCGAGGACGTCGTCGTCGTACGCCGTGCCCGGGGCCTTCATCGAGCGCAGCGCGGTGCCGGTGACGCGCGGGGCGAGCAGGCCCGCGCCGATCAGCCAGTCGGCCTCCGCGGCGGTCTGGCCCAGCGAGTACTGCTTGATCAGCGAGCCGAAGACATCGGAGAGCGACTCGTTGAGCGCGCCGGGCTGGCCGAAGTAGGTGAGGTTGGCCGTGTACTGGGTGACGCCGTGGGTGAGTTCGTGGCCGATGACGTCGATCGGGATGGTGAAGTCGAGGAAGATCTCGCCGTCCCCGTCGCCGAACACCATCTGCTCGCCGTTCCAGAAGGCGTTGTTGTAGTCCTTGTCGTAGTGGACGCTCGCGTCCAGCGGCAGACCGCTGCCGTCGATCGAGTCGCGCCCGTAGGCCTTCAGGTACAGCTCGAAGGTGGCGCCGAGCCCGGCGTAGGCGCGGTTGACGGTGGCGTCCTTGCCCGGGGCGTCGCCCTCCGCGCGGACCTTCGTGCCGGGCAGGTCGGTGCCGTGCCGGAGGTCGTAGATGGTGCGGTGCGGCTTCTCGGCCTCGGCGGTGGTGGGCGCGGCGACGGCCGGGGCGCCGATGACGGTGGTCAGGCGCCGGCGGGTCCGCTCAAGGGCGTCGCGCTCCAGGGTGCGGCGGGCGGGACGGGCGAGCGCGGGGTCCTCGGTCTGGGCGAGCCTGTCGAGGACGTGCGGCGGGACGATCGTGCAGAAAACGGGCTCGAAGCCCCCGTGGGTGGTCATGTCCGGCACCTTCGCACTGTGTTATGCCGCTGTCACTACCCGCAACCATGATTGGTGAAATACGGGGACAAGACCCCCGCTGGCCGTCACCGAGTGGTATGGCGCACTTTTTGTCCCATTTACTTCTCGGGTCCCGCATACTGAAACAGGCCCGCGCACCCGGCCCGGCTCGGCTAGGCTGCGGAGCATCATGCGTTTCGGGCTGCTTCTCCTTAGCTGCCGCGGCGAGGGCCTGTAGTCAAAAGGCCGACTCCCTCCCCGCGGAGCTTGGCGTTGCGTCGTCGGCCGTCCTTCCGGACACCGGACACACCGGACTTCTCGAGGAGCCCACGCAATCATGGCGAACCGCCAGCAGCCCAGTTCCATGCCGATCCACAAGTACGGCCGGTACGAGCAGGTCGACATCCCGGACCGTACCTGGCCCGAGACGCGGATCACCGCCGCCCCCCGCTGGCTCTCCACCGACCTGCGCGACGGCAACCAGGCCCTGATCGACCCCATGTCGCCCGAGCGCAAGCGCCGGATGTTCGACCAGCTGGTCAAGATGGGCTACAAGGAGATCGAGGTCGGCTTCCCGGCCTCCGGCCAGACGGACTTCGACTTCGTGCGCTCGATCATCGAGGAAGAGGGCGCGATCCCGGACGACGTCACGATCTCCGTACTGACCCAGGCCCGCGAGGACCTGATCGAGCGGACGGTGGAGTCCCTGAAGGGCGCCAAGCGCGCCACCGTCCACCTCTACAACGCCACCGCCCCGGTCTTCCGCCGGGTCGTCTTCCGCGGCTCCAAGGACGACATCAAGCAGATCGCCGTCGACGGCACCCGCCTGGTGATGGAGTACGCCGAGAAGCTGCTGGGCCCCGAGACCGAGTTCGGCTACCAGTACAGCCCGGAGATCTTCACCGACACCGAGCTGGACTTCGCCCTGGAGGTCTGCGAGGCGGTCATGGACGTCTGGCAGCCCGGTCCGGGTCGCGAGATCATCCTGAACCTGCCCGCCACGGTCGAGCGCTCCACCCCCTCCACCCACGCCGACCGCTTCGAGTGGATGGGCCGCAACCTGTCCCGCCGCGAGCACGTCTGCCTGTCGATCCACCCGCACAACGACCGCGGTACGGCCGTCGCCGCCGCCGAGCTGGCCCTGATGGCCGGCGCCGACCGCGTCGAGGGCTGCCTGTTCGGGCAGGGCGAGCGCACCGGCAACGTCGACCTGGTCACCCTGGGCATGAACCTGTTCTCGCAGGGCGTCGACCCGCAGATCGACTTCTCCGACATCGACGAGATCCGTCGTACGTGGGAGTACTGCAACCAGATGGAGGTCCACCCGCGCCACCCGTACGTGGGCGACCTGGTCTACACGTCCTTCTCCGGCTCCCACCAGGACGCCATCAAGAAGGGCTTCGACGCCATGGAGGCCGACGCCGAGGCCAAGGGCGTCACCGTCGACGACATCGAGTGGGCGGTCCCGTACCTGCCGATCGACCCGAAGGACGTCGGCCGCTCCTACGAGGCCGTCATCCGGGTCAACTCGCAGTCCGGCAAGGGCGGTGTCGCGTACGTCCTGAAGAACGACCACAAGCTGGACCTGCCGCGCCGGATGCAGATCGAGTTCTCCAAGCTCATCCAGGCGAAGACGGACGCCGAGGGCGGCGAGGTCACGGCCGCCGACATCTGGTCGGTCTTCCAGGACGAGTACCTGCCGAACCCGGACAACCCCTGGGGCCGCATCCAGGTCCGCACCGGCCAGTCGACGACGGACACCGACGGCGTGGACAGCCTCACCGTCGAGGCGACGGTCGACGGCGAGGACACCGTCCTGACCGGTACCGGCAACGGTCCGATCTCGGCCTTCTTCGACGCCCTGCAGTCCATCGGCATCGACGTACGCCTGCTGGACTACCAGGAGCACACGATGAGCGAGGGCGCCTCCGCGCAGGCCGCCTCGTACATCGAGTGCGCGATCGGCGACAAGGTTCTGTGGGGTATCGGCATCGACGCGAACACGACGCGTGCGTCGCTCAAGGCGGTCGTGTCCGCCGTGAACCGCGCGACCCGCTGACCCCCTCTGACCGGGCATTTCGCTGCCCCGACCGCTGTGCACGGCGGTCGGGGCAGCGTCGTTTCTCGGCCATGGGCAAGAGGAGGTCACGGACAGGTCTCGTACTAGGTAATGACTCCACCTCGACAATGTGGCTAACATCACGCCAGCGCGGCGATGTTGCCGCGGCGTTACGGAGGTGCGACGTGCTGCCAGTACGGGGACGAGACGACCGTGCCACCAGGCCTGCGCGCATTGTGGGTACCCGCACCGCGTGGACACCCGTGGGCGACGGCGAGTTCTTCTGTCCCGGCTGCGGAGGGGACCGCAACTACCAGCGGCTCACCGGCCGGCGCCGCTTCACCCTCCTCGGCGTGCCGGTGCTGCCGCGCGGGGCGACCGGACCGGTCGTCGAGTGCGCGTCCTGCCGCCGCCACTTCGGCACCGACGTCCTCGACCATCCGACCACCTCCCGCTTCTCCGCGATGCTGCGCGACGCCGTGCACACCGTCGCCCTGGCCGTCCTCGCCACGGGCGGCAGCTGCGCCCGTACGTCCCTGGAGGCCGCCGCGAGCACGGTCCGCGCCGCCGGCTTCGAGGACTGCACCGAGGACCAGCTCAGCGCGCTCGTCGAGGCCCTCGCCGCCGACACCGGGCGGCTCTACGACCAGCCGTGCGGGGCCGGCCTGGCCATAGAGCTGCACGAGTCCCTCGACCCGCTGGCCCCGCACCTCGCCCCCGCCGGCCGTGAGTCGGTCCTCCTCCAGGCCGCCCGCATCGCCCTCGCCGACGGCCCCTACACGCCCGCCGAGCGCGACGTCCTCGCCACCATCGGCGGCGCCCTGACCATCTGCGCGGACGACGTCACCCGGCTCCTCGCGGCGGCGCGTACGCCCTCCTGATACTCCCCGGGGAGTAGTCCGGCCCCCCGGACACCCGTCGCAGTACCCCCGAACTCGCCCTCCCGCGCGACGAATCCCGCCCCCGGCGCCGGAAGTCTGGAGACCACACCAGACATCCGCGCCGGAGGGAGAGCCCGTCACCATGGGGGCCGAAGAAACGACACGCACAAGACGACGCGCCATCCCCTGGCTGCTGATCGCGCTGTGGATCGGCGTCCTGGCCGTTGCCTCGCCGTTCGCCTCGAAACTCGCCGACGTCCAGCACAACCGGGCCACCGACTACCTGCCGGCGAGCGCCGACTCCACCCAGGTCGCGAAGATCCAGGACCGCCTGCCCGGCGGCGAGAGCACCGAACTGGTCCTCGTCTACCACCGCGACGGCGGCCTCACCGCCGCCGACCGGGCCACGGCGGGCAAGCAGATCGCCACGATCGCCGGGCAGCACACCCTGACCGGCACCCCGAGGGGGATCCCGGCCAAGGACGGCACCACCCTCATGTACCCGGTGACCAGCAACGAGCCCGGCACCGACGAGAAGAAGCGCGACGCCCTGGTCGAGGACGTCCGCCGGGTCGCCCACGACCAGGACGGACTGAGCGTCGACGTCGGCGGCCCGAGCGCCCTGGCCACGGACGCGGGCAAGGTCTACGACTCGCTCGGCGGACCGCTGCTCTACACCACGGTCGCCGTCGTCGCCGTCCTGCTGATCCTCATCTACCGCAGCCCACTGCTGTGGCTGGTCCCGCTGGTCGTCGCCGGCACCGCCGACTTCCTGTCCATGGGGGTGGCCTACGGCCTCAACCAGGCCTTCGGCACCACCGTCTCCGGCCAGAGCCAGGGCGTGATGACCATCCTCGTCTTCGGCGCCGGCACCGACTACGCCCTGCTGCTGGTCTCCCGGTACCGGGAGGAGCTGCGGCGCCACGAGCGGCCGTACGACGCGATGCGGGCCGCGCTGCGCGGCTGCGGGCCCGCCGTCCTCGCCTCCTCGGGCACGGTGGCCGCCGGACTGCTGTGCCTGCTCGCCGCCGACCTCAACTCCAGCCGTGGCATGGGCCCGCTGGGAACCGTCGGGGTGCTGTGTGCCCTCGCCGCGATGCTGACCCTCCTGCCCGCCGTCCTCGTCCTGCTGGGCCGCCGGGTGTTCTGGCCGCTGGTGCCCGCCTACGGCAGCACGCCCAAGGTCCGCCGGTCGCTGTTCGCCGCGATGGGCAGCTCCGCGGGCCGCCGCCCGCGCACCGTCCTGGCCGCGGGAGCCGTGCTGCTCGGCGCGCTCGCGCTGGGCACCCTGAACCTGCCCGGCACGGTCAAACAGCAGGACAGCTTCATCGACAAGCCCGACTCCGTCGTCGCCATGGAGACCCTCGCCAAGGCCTACCCCGAGCGGTCCGCCCAGCCCATCGACGTCATCACCCCCGCGGACCGGGCCGACGCCACCCTGGCAGCGGTCCGCGACACGCACGGAGTCGCGAGCGCACAGCGCGGCCGCACCGGCGGGGGCTGGACCGAGATCGCCGTGACCGCCGCGGCGCCGCCCCAGTCCGCGGCCGAGACCGCCACCATCAAGGAACTCCGGCACGCCCTCAAGGGCTCCTACGTCGGCGGGCCCAGCGCCCAGCAGATCGACCTGAAGGACACCAACGCCCGCGACCGGCTGGTCGTCGTGCCGATCGTCCTCCTCTCCGTCCTGCTGATCCTCGTCGCCCTGCTGCGCTCCCTGGTCGCGCCGCTGATCCTGGTGACCGCCGTGGTCGCGGTGTGGGGTGCCGCGCTCGGCATCGGCGGGCTGGTCTTCGAGCCGCTCTTCGGCTTCAACGGCACGGACCCCGGCCTCGGACTGCTGTCCTTCGTGTTCCTGGTCGCCCTGGGCGTCGACTACGGCATCTTCCTCATGCACCGCATGCGGGAGGAGTCGCTGAACGGCGCCGAACCGGCCGCCGCCGCGCTGACCGCGCTGCGCACCACCGGCGGGGTGATCGCCTCCGCGGGGCTCGTCCTCGCGGCCACCTTCGCGGTGCTGACCAACATGGGCCTGGTCCCGCTCGTCGAGCTCGGCTTCGTCATCTCGGTCGGCGTGCTGCTGGACACCTTCCTCGTCCGGACCTATCTGGTGACCAGCGCGAGCGTGGCGCTGGGACGGCGGGTGTGGTGGCCGGGACGGCTGTCGCGGACACCGGACCCGGTACGGCCGCGAGCCGCGCCGGAACTGGTGAGCTGACGCACCGGACCCGGTGAGCCGAAGAACCGGGCGCCCCTGCCTGCCGCGGGGGCGCCCGTCTACCGGAAGATGAACCTCGTGCAGGCAACCCTCATCGACGCCCGGCCCGGTCCCGGCCGGCGGATCCGCGCGGCCCTCGGGTTCGCGCCCCGCGACACCCTGCGGCAGGACGCGAGCCTCGCGGCCGCCCTCGCCGTCGTCGCGTCCGTCCTGGCCGCCGCCGACCTCGGCAGCGGGCGGCACCCGGACGCGCTCGGCTGGACCCTGCTGCTCTCGGCCCATGTGCCGCTGGTGTGGCGGCGGCGGGCGCCGATGGCGGTGCTGTGCGTGGCGATCGCGCTGCTCGCGACGTACCACCAGCTCGACTTCAACCACTCCGCGCCCACCGCCGCCTCGATGGCCGCGCTCTACACCGTGGCGGAGACCCGGAACCTGCGGCGCACCCTGCCGATCGGGGCCGGCGTCATCGGGCTCATGGTGATCCTCAAGCTCAACGACGGCATGGCCGGGGTCGCCGAGAGCATGCGCGTCACCGGGTGGGTCATCGCGATGCTCGTCATCGGCAGCTACCACCGCGTCCACCGGGAGAACGTGGCCGCCGCCCTGGAGCGGGCCGAACGCGCCGAGCGCACGCGCGAGGAGGAGGCCCGCCGCCGGGTGGCCGAGGAGCGTCTGCGCATCGCCCGCGACCTGCACGACCTCCTCGCCCACAGCATCACCCTGATCGGCGTCCAGACCTCGGTCGCCGCGCATGTCCTCGCCGCCGACCCGACGCGCCTGGACCGCGAGGCCGTCGCCAAGGCCCTCGACGACATCGCCGAGACCTGCCGCACGGCCCGCGGTGAGATCCGTACGACCCTGGAGGTCCTGCGCGACGGCGACCACGCCTCGCCGGACACCCGCGGCCCCCTGCCCGGCCTGCACGGCCTGCCGGACCTCGCGGTGACCGCGCGGGCGGCGGGGGCGGAGGTGGAGCTGACGGTACGGGCCGGTGATCCGCCGCCCGCCGTCGGCGCGGCCGCCTACCGCATCGTGCAGGAGGCGCTCACCAACGCGGTGCGGCACGGCGGGCGGGACGACCTGTCCGTGCGGGTGAGCGTGGACGAGCGGGACGGTGCCCTGCGGGTCCGGGTCACCGACGACGGCACGGGCGTGGCGGACAGCGCCCCCGGCTTCGGCCTGGTCGGGATGCGGGAGCGGGCGCGCAGCGTGGGCGGCACGGTGCAGGCCGGGCCGCGGGCGGACGGGGAGGGCTTCGAGGTGACCGCGCAACTGCCTCTGGAGGGAGCCGCATGAGCGCCATCCGCGTCCTGCTCGCCGACGACCAGACCCTCGTGCGGGCCGCCTTCGCCATGCTCGTCGAGTCGGCGAAGGACATGGAGGTCGTCGGGCAGGCCGGCACCGGCCGGGAGGCCGTGGAGCTGGCCCGCCGGGAGCGCGCCGACCTCGTCGTCATGGACATCCGCATGCCCGACCTCGACGGCATCGAGGCCACCCGGCTCATCGCCGCGGCCGAGGACCTGGCCGGGGTGCGGGTCCTCGTCCTGACCACCTACGACACCGACGAGCACATCGTGGAGGCGCTGCGTGCCGGCGCCTCCGGCTTCCTGGTGAAGGACACCCGCCCGGCCGAACTCCTCGATGCCATCCGCACGGTGGCCGCGGGCGAGGCCCTGCTCTCCCCGGGCCCGACGGCGCGGCTGATCGAGCGCTTCCTGCGCAGCCCGTCGGCGCCGTCCACGGCCGGACCGGAATGCCTCTCCGAGCGGGAGCGCGAGGTGCTGGCCCTGGTGGCCCGTGGCCTCAACAACACCGAGATCGCCGAGGCCCTGGGCCTGAGCCCGCTGACGGCCAAGACCCATGTCAGCCGCATCATGGGCAAGCTGGGGGCGAGGGACAGGGCACAACTCGTCGTCGTGGCGTACGAATCGGGCCTGATCGTTCCGGGCAGCGGCTGAGGCCGAGGCGCGTCGGGAATGAGTCATATTCCCCTGGAACTCACTTTCGGTATTCTTTCTGGCTTCGTCTCCGGTCGAATCGGGTATAGGGCGGAGGAAGCTGCCGCCTGGCAGTTGCGGGGGGAGGGGGAGCGATTTCGTCCGCGCGCATCCTGGCATGATCGAATTCCGGGGCCGCCGTGCCGCAATCGATCAACTCCGCTGATCTTGGCGCGTCGGGGACCTGCAAAAGGGCACAACTCGGCCATGCCGCCCTGCTAGCCTCGGTGTCTCGATCACACAAGGGGAGGTAGATCATGACATGGGCCGAAGCGGTGCGAACCCTTCCTGGTTTCCCACGTGTCGACGAACTGACCGAACTGGGAATAGGCGATCCGGATACGGAGCTTTCGCAACTCCTCGATTTCCTCGGCCGGATGGATGAACTGAAACATGTCCAGCGGCAGAATCCGGTGTCGAACGGATCGCGCCGCGAGAACACCGCCGAGCATTCCTGGCACGTCGCCCTGGCCTGCTTACTGTTCACCCGGTACGCCGCCGAGCCGATCGACCCGATGCGCTGCGTGGGTCTCGCGGTGGTGCACGACATGGTCGAGGTGGTCGCGGGGGACACCTTCGTCTACGGCCCCGCGGCCGCCGGCCGCCGGCGGCGCGAGGAGCGGGCCATCGACGTCCTCCTGCGGCCACTGCCCGCCCAGGAGCGCGAGGAGCTGGAGACGGGCTGGCGCGAGTACGAGTTCACCCAGACGGCCGAGGGCAAGTACGTCATGGCCCTGGACGTCCTGCTGCCGATCTTCATGAACCTCATGGCCGGGGAGAAGTCCTCGTGGCGGCGGCACGGTGTCGCCGCGGCGGCGGTACGGCACCGGGTGGAGCGGGTCGAGGAGACCATCCCGGCGCTGGCCAAGGTCGCGTACGAGGCCATCGACAAGGGAATCGAGCGGGGTCTGCTCACCAAGACATGACGGGGGAGCGAGGGGGAAATGCTGAGTGCGCTGCTTCCCACGGGTACGGCGATTCTCGGACTGCTGGCGGGGCTGCTCGCCCCGATGGTCAGCAGTCTGCTGGACGGCCGTAAACGCCGGACCGACAACCAGCGCGTGCAGTGCGACGAAATACTCACGCTTTTCCAGGGTGTCGATGTCGTGCAATCCCTCACCGAACCGAGCAGCGTCGTCAGACGCAGTCTTCTGCTGCGGGCGGTCCGTATTCAGGACGACCGTGCCAGACAGGCGTGCCACGATCTCGTCGAATACGCCGTGGGCCCGGAATTCCGGGAGGACGAACTGCTGAACCGGTGGAGCGTGATGATTCACGAAGTTGCCCGAGTGTATCGATCGATAACCTGAGCAGGCTCATATCGGGGGATGGTGGTGGCGCATGCCATCAGGATTAGAAGCCGACCAGGCTCTGGCGGCCAGAGGATTGCTCCGTTCCGGTTCCGGTACGGGGCGTGCGGGGGCCGGTGTCGCGCCGAACGCGGGGGCGGTGAGCATGACCGCGGCCTCGCTGCAGAGCGAGCTGGGCCAGGCACTGCGCGAGGCATCCGAGGTCACGGTGTGCGGTGTGGCGTCACGGGAGTTCATCACCGCGATCCAGTCGGTTGCCTCCAGCGCGCCGGGGACCGACCCCGAACTGCCGTGGGACGTCTTCCGCTATGTGACCCCGGCACCCACCCTGATCCTCGCCAACCGATGGAACGTACGCCTCGGCCCGGTGGTGCAGCAGTGGCAGTCGGCCGTCACCGCGCTGCGCAACTCGGTCCAGCAGTGGCAGCGGCCGCAGGCCGTGACCGAAGCCCGGGACCGAGGCTTCCACCTGCTCTCCATGGATCTTCTGTATCTGCAGATGTCGATCCTGGTGAAGCAGCGGGAGACCGGGCGACAGCGGGTGTGGGCGGCCATCGGGCCGCCCTCCGCCTCGGGCGTCGAGCAGTACGAGTCCTGGGAGGAGGGCACACCGAAGTTCCAGCAGATCGCCGCCAACATCAGGGAATGGGCCGACGGCGCCAGTGACTTCCTGACCCGGCAGGTCGACTGCGCCCCGGTCGACCCGCGCGTCGCCGAGGTGGGCAACGATCTCCTGGCGTCGGGCACCGCGACGACGGACCCACAGCTGTGGAAGCTGCCGATCCGGTCCCTCGAACCCTACGGTGCGAAGGCGCGGCGCAGGACGTGCCTTCCGGTGACGATCTGCGTGGTGCGGGCGAGATCCGCGGGACAGACGGTCGTGCTGCTGAAACGGCGCAGCCATATGACGGCCAACGACGACTTCGGAAAGCTGTCGCTGCTGAGCGCGCGGGTCCTGGAGGAGGACGTCGCGGTCGCCCTGGGGGTCGTGCCCTTTCTGGACCGTGACTCCGGCGACGCGATCGACGCCATGTGGATGGCGGCCAACGCCCCCAACGAGGCACTCACCCTGTCGCGGGAGGCGTTCGTCCACGCCGGACAGCGCGAACTGTTCTACTCCACCGGTCTCGACATCCCCGAGAACCGGTTCCGGCTGCGCGGGTTCCAGGTGGTGGAACGCGAGAACACCGACGAACAGCTGTTCTTCTCCATCTTCGAAGTGGTGCTCTACCGCCAGCCCGACGAACTCGCTCTCGCCAGCCAGTGGAACGGCGCAGATCCCCGCGTCCTGTCGCGTGTGGGCGAGTCCCTCCTCTACTCGGGGACGTACGACAGCGAGCTGAACCGGCTGCTGCTGCGCGGGCGGGAGTGGCTGGTGAACCATGTCTTCAACGAGCCTGTTCCGGTGGTGCCCGATGGACCATGAAGCGGTGGCGGCCTTCGTCTTCCTGCGCGCCGAGCCGCGCCCGCAGGTGCTCGTGGGAATACGAAGGCCGGAATGCAACGACCGGCATCCGGGCGTGGTCAGCGTCCCCACGATCCGGATACCGCGCGAACTCGCCCTGCAACTGGCCTGCCTGGTCCCGGTCGGCCTGCCCGGCCTCGCCCACGCCGACGGGAACGCGACCTCCCGCGGCTTCGGGGTCTCCCGGGCGACCACGACGCTGGAGGGGCTGCTGGTGGAGACCGTGCTCGCCAAGAAGCTGCGCATGGGTGACGCCCTGGAGTCCGGGCTGGTCTCGGGCGAGTGCTTCGTCCACTGTGTGCTGCGCGGCGACGTGGAGGACCCGACAGGACGTGACGGCAGCGTCGAACCCACCTTCATGGTGGCGCTGGTCGCCCGGATCCACTCCGGCACCGAGGCGTTCCCGGTCAGCAGCGCCAGCTACTCGGCACTGTCCTGGGCGGATCCGGAGGAGTTCGTGACGGCCTGGCGCACCAGGGACGGGCAGCGGCTCTTCCCCGACGCCAGCCCGCTGGAAGTGTGCATCAGGGGACTGTGCGTCCAGGCCGCGGTGCGTGTCCTGGAGTGGGAGAACGCGGATGTGGCGTAAAGGGAGAGGAATGACACTCCTGAGCCGCACCCTCCTGACCGCCGCCGTGCTCCTCGCTCCGCTCACCGTCGCACAGCCCGCCCATGCCGGTGAGGGCTGTGCCTCCTCGGTGCCGTACGTCTCCGGGCAGGGCGGGTACGACACCTATCGGATCCCCGCCACCGTCACCACCCTAAGAGGCACCGTCCTCGCCTTCGCCGAGGGCAGACACAACAGCGCGGGCGACACCGGCGACATCGATGTCGTCCTCAGGCGCTCCACCGACGGCGGCTGCACCTGGGGCCCGCCGCGGGTGGTCGCCGCCGGGGACGGGAACACCCGGGGCAACCCGGCACCGGTGGTCGACCCGCGCACCGGTGCGATCGTGCTGGTCACCTCCTACAACAGCGGTGCCGTGACCGAGGCGCAGATCATGCGCGGTGAGGTCACCCCGGAACAGAGCCGCCGGGTGTTCGTGCAGCGCAGCCAGGACGACGGCCGCCGGTTCACGGCCCCGCGGGACATCACGGCCGAGGTGAAGCGGGCGGACTGGCGCTGGTACGCGACCGGCCCGGGGCACGCCGTCGCGCTCACCCGGGGCCCGTACCGGGGCCGCCTGGTCGTCCCGGCCAATCACTCGGCGGCCCCGCCCGCCGGCTCTCCCGACACCGGCCAGGAGGCCAGGTACTACGGCGCCCACGCGATCTACAGCGACGACGGCGGCCGCACCTGGCGGGTGGGCTTCGTCGACGACTCCTACGACGGCGTGGCGAACTCCAACGAGAGCACGGCCGCCCAACTCCCCGACGGCAGGCTGTACTTCAGCTCCCGAGACCAGAACGGCAGCGGCCCAGGCAACCGCCTCGACACCTACTCCAGCGACGGCGCCGAGACCCTCGACCGCCCCTACGCCGCCCAGCCCACCCTCGACGACGTCCCCGTCGTCGAGGCCTCCGTCCTCCAGCTCCGCGGGCCCAAGGCCCCGCTGCTGTTCTCCGGCCCGTCCGTGCCCACCGCCCGCCGGGAGATGGCCCTGTGGTCCAGCACCGACGGCGGGGCGACCTTCGCCAAGGTGCTGACGCTGTCCGCGCAGAAGGCCGCCTACTCCGACCTCGTCCAGGTGGACCACGAGACGGTGGGCATCCTGTACGAGACGGGGGTGACGGGTACGTACGACACGATCGAGTTCCGGCGCCTGCCGGCCGGCGACTTCCGGTGAGCCCGGTCCCGGCAGGACCTACAGCAGCCCGGCGCCCGCCAGATACTTCCCCACCCGCTCGACCTCCTCCGCGGACAGCGGGATCTGCGGCTCGGCCGTCGCCGGGCAGTCGATGACGCCCCTGAGACGGAGCGCCGCCTTGAACGCGCCGAGCGCCGACGAGCTGCCGCCCATCCGGGCCGGGTCGCCGACCCGCACCATGCCGAACAGGGCGCACAGCCGGTCCTGTTCGGCCCGCGCGCCGTCCCAGTCCTCCGACCGGCACAGCCGGTACAGCCGGACGTAGCCGTGCGGGTCGACGTTGGCGAGGCCCGGCACGGCCCCGTCGGCCCCGAGCGCGAGGGCCGCGTCGACGACCAGCTCCGAGCCGGTGAGCACACTGAAGCGGGTGGTGCCGGTGAGGTTCCGGGCCCCGGTGACGACCTGGCGGAAGGCGCCCAGGTCGCCGCTGGAGTCCTTCACACCCGCCAGCACCCCGTCCGCGGCGAGCTCCAGGACCAGTTCGGCGGGGAGCTTGGTGTGCACGGCGACCGGGATGTCGTAGGCGATGACCGGGACGCTGCTGACCGCCGCGACCCGCCGGTAGTGGCGGGCGATCTCCGCCGGATGGGTACGGGTGTAGAACGGCGCGGTGACCACGACCGCCTGGGCGCCCGCCGCGGTGGCCCCCCGGACGTTGTCCAGCACCCGGGGCGTGGTCATGTCGATCGCCCCGGCCAGCACCGGCAGCTGCCCGCCGACATGACCCACGACCGCCTCCATCACCAGCATGCGCTGCAGGTCCGTCAGATACGCGGCCTCCGAGGTCGAGCCGAGCACGAACAGACCGTGCACCCCGCCCTCCACCAGATGGTCGACGAGCCTGAGGAGCGAGGGGACGTCCACCTCGCCTTCCGGTGTCAGGGGGGTGCAGACGGGCGGTACGACACCGGTCAGCGGGGCGGGGAAGGTCATCAAGGCTCCCTGGGAAGACTCTGGCGCACGAGGTCGCGGGTCGACTGGTCCTCCTCCACAGGATGGTGACACCGGTAGCGATGTGCCGGGCGCGACGCGGCCGAAAAGTCCGGCATGGCCGAGGCGCACACCTCGTCCGCCTTCCAGCAGCGGGTGCGGAACGGGCAGCCGCTCGGCGGCCGGGTCGCCGACGGCACCGGGCCGGTCAGCGGAATCGGGTCGATCGGGTCGAGCAGGCCGGGCGTGGCGGAGAACAGGGCGCGGGTGTACGGGTGTCGCGCCCGGTCGGTGACCCGGCCGGACGGGCACTCCTCGACGATCCGGCCCAGATACATGGTGATCACCCGGTCGCTCATCCGCCGTACGGTCTGGATGTCGTGGGAGACGAACACCAGGGCGAGGCCGAGGCGTTCCTTCAGATCGAGCAGGAGGTTGAGGATCTGCGCCCGCACGGACACGTCGAGGGCGCTCGTCGGCTCGTCCGCGACCACCAGGTCGGGGTCGAGGGCCAGCGCGCGGGCGATGGCGACGCGCTGGCGCTGGCCGCCGGAGAGCTGGCCGGGCAGCGCGTCGGCGAGGGCGCGGGGGAGGCCGACGAGAGCCATCAGCTCCCGCACCCGCGCCTCGCGCTCCCTCCTCGTCCCGCGGTCGTGGACGTCCAGCGGGTCGCGCAGGATCCGCCGGACCGGCAGCCGGCGGTTGAGGGCCGTCGACGGGTCCTGGAAGATCATTCCGGTGCCGGCACCGACGGCGGCCCGGCGCTGTGCGGGCGGCATGGACCACAGGTCACGGCCCTTGAACGACACCGCCCCGGACGTCGGCCGCTCCACACCCACCAGCACCTTCGCCAGGGTCGACTTGCCGCAGCCGGACTCGCCGACCACACCGACCGTCTCACCGGGCGCGACGGCGAGATCGGCGCCGGTCAGCGCGTACACCCGGTCCCGGGTGAACAGGCCGCCGCTGCGCGCCCTGTGGACGACATGGGCGTCCGCCAGCTCCACGACCGCGTTCACTTGACGGCCTCGCTCTCCGTCGTCACCAGGTCGACCGCCGGGTGGTGGCAGGCCGCCGTGTGGGTGGGCGTGCCGAGCAGGTCGGGAGCGGTCGTACGGCACACCTCGCTCGCCCGTGGACAGCGGTCCGCGAACCGGCAGCCCGCCGGGAAGTCGGCCGGGGCCGGGACGACACCCCTGATCTGGGTCATCCGCTCGGCCGCCGACTCCAGGGACAGCACGCTGCCGAGCAGCCCCCGGGTGTAGTGGTGGGCCGGTGCCGCGACCAGGTCGGCGGTCACGCCCGTCTCCACGATCTGCCCGCCGTACATCACCACCACCCGGTCGGTGACGTCGGCCACCAGCGCCAGGTCGTGCGAGACCAGGATCAGTGCGAAGCCCAGCTCCGCCCGCAGCCGCAGCAGCAGCTCCATGATCTGCGCCTGCACGGTCACGTCCAGCGCGGTCGTGGGTTCGTCGGCGACGATCAGCTTCGGGTCGCGGGACAGCGCCATGGCGATCAGGACGCGCTGGCGCTGCCCGCCGGAGAGCTCGTGCGGATAGCTGCGCAGGGTGCGTTCGGGGTCGAGGCCGACCAGGGTCAGCAGCTCCGCGGGGGAGCGCCGGCCGCCGCGCCGTACCAGTTGCCGCAGCTGGGCGCGGATGGTCATCGCCGGGTTCAGGGAGGACAGCGCGTCCTGGTAGACCATCGCCATCTCGTGGCCGAGGAGTCTGCGCCGTACCCGCATCGGCTCGGCGAGCAGGTCCCGCTGGTGGAAGCGGATCTGGCCCCTGACCCGGGCGTCCCTGGGCTGGAGCCCCATGACGGTGAGCGCGGTCAGCGACTTGCCGCAGCCCGACTCGCCCACCAGGCCCAGCACTTCGCCGGGCCGCACCTCGAAGCTGATGCCGTCGACGATGTCCACGCCCCCGTGGCGTGCGTCGAAGCCGATGGCGAGGTTCTCCACCGCGAGCACCGGCACCGCGCCGGGGCCGGGCAGGGGCCGGGCCCGCGAGCGCAGCCGCCGGGCGGCCTCGGTCAGGCCGGGCAGGAGCGGCACCTCGCCGCCGCCCGGCTCCGGCGCCTCGACCGGGTCGTCGTCCTTGCGCGCCGTCACCTCCCGGGCCGCCGGGGCCGCCCATGCGTCCGAGACGCCCTCGGACAGGACGTTCAGCGACAGGACGGTGACCAGCATCAGCAGCCCGGGGAAGACGGTCGCCCACCAGCCGCCGGTGAGCACCATGTTCTTGCCGTCGGCGATCACGCTGCCCCAGGACGGGTCCGGCGGCCGCACCCCCGCGCCGATGAAGGACAGCGACGCCTCGAAGACGATGGCCTCGGCGACCTGGACCGTGCAGAACACCAGGACGGGGGCGGCGCAGTTGACGGCCACGTGCCGCAGCACGATGTGCGGGGTGCGGGCGCCCATCACGCGTTCCGCCGTGACGTAGTCCTCGCCGTACTGGTCGAGGACGTTCGCCCGTACGACCCGGGCCACCGGCGGGGTGAACAGGAACGCGATCGCGCAGATCAGCACGGTGATGCCGCCGCCGAAGACGGCGACGAGCACGGCGGCCAGCGCGATGCCGGGGAACGCCATCACCACGTCCAGACAGCGCATCAGCGTCTCGTCCACGCCCTTGCGGGAGGTGGCGGCCACCGCCCCGACGACCGCGCCCACGACCAGGGCGAGCGCGGTGGCGCCGAGACCGATGGCGAGGGACCAGCGGGCGCCGTACATCAGCCTGCTGAGGATGTCCCGGCCGAGGCTGTCCTGGCCCATCCAGTGGTCGGCGGACGGATGCCCGGTGCCGTCGACCGGCGGCCGCTGGTCGAGCGGGTCGTCCGGGGCGAGGACGGGCGCGAGCAGGGCCGTCAGCACCACGACGGCCAGGAAGCAGACGGCGACCCGGGACAGCGGGGGCAGCCTGCGCCAGCCGCGCAGCCGGACGCCGGGCCGGGACAGGGCCCGGGTGAGGTCTTGGCGCGTGAACATCAGGTCGCGTCCCTCAGTCGCGGGTTGACCAGGAGATGGAGGATGTCGATGGCGAGGTTGACGACGACGAAACCGGTCGCCGTGGTCAGTACGACACCCTGGACGACCGCCGGGTCGCCGTTCTGCACCGCGTCGATCATCAGCTTGCCCATCCCGGGCAGCGAGAAGATCGTCTCGATGACCACCGCGCCGCCCAGCAGATAGCCGACGCGCAGACCGAGCACGGTCAGCGGATTGATCAGGGCGTTGCGCAGCACGTTGCGCCCCACCACCACCCGTGGCGGCAGCCCGCCGCCGATCGCGGTCCGTACGTAGTCCTTGTCCAGCTCCTCCACCACGGAGGTCCGCACGATCCGGGTCAGCTGGGCGGCCACCGGCAGCGACAGCGCGAACGCCGGCAGGGTCATCGTCCGCAGCCAGCCGGTGAAGGAGTCGGCGGGGTTGATGTAGCCGCCGGTGGGGAACCAGCCCTGGTCCACCGCCAGGTACTGGATCATCAGCAGCGCCAGCCAGAAGCCGGGCGCGGCGACCCCGGTCAGGGACACGACCCGGATGATCTGGTCGGGCAGCCGGTCCCGGTGGATCGCCGCCGTGACCCCGCCGAGCAGCGACAGCACCACCGCGATGCCGAGCCCCAGGAAGGTGAGCTGGAGGGTGAGCGGCAGCGCGGTGGTGACCTGGTCGAGTACCGGCGCCCGGGTGAGGGCGCTGGTGCCCATGTCGCCGTGGAGCAGGTCGCCGACGAAGTGGACGTAGCGCACCGGGAGCGGATCGAGCAGCCCGTTGTGCTCCCGGAAGTCGTGCAACTGCTGGGGCGTCGGATTGGCGCCCTGGAAGAACGCGGACGCCGGGTCGACGTCAGAGAACCGCATCACCAGGAACACGAACAGCACGATGCCCAGCATCAGCGGCACCAGCAGGGCGACACGGCGGAGCAGGATGCGCAGGACGGCGACCACGCGCTAGACCCACTTGGCCTGGAGCAGGTTGATCCCGGGGTACGGCTGTGCCCTTATCCCCGTCAGCTTCTTCGGGTCCCAGGCGGTCATCAGCTCGTTGTGCACGACCGGGTAGAGCACTGCCTGCTCGGCGACGATGTCGATGTAGTCCTGGATCATCGCCTTCTTCTTCTCGGCGTCCGGCTCCTGGGTGGCCCGGTCCATGTCCTTGAAGAGCTGCTTGGCGACGGAGTCGTCGGCCCAGCGGGCGTAGCCCATCCAGAGGTTCTGCGGGCCGTAGTTGTAATGCATGATCAGGTCCGCGTCGAGGCCGAACTGGTTGGGGTTCGAGGCGGCGGCGACGACCTGGTAGTCCTGCTTCTGGTCCATCTTCGTGAACACGGCCGTGGTCTCCTGCGGCGACAGTGTCGTCTCGACGCCGATCGCGTCCCAGGACGACTTGATGGTCGGCAGGCAGTCGACGATCCAGCTGACGTTCACCGACAGGATCTCGATCTTCAGGTTCTTCACCCCGGCCGCCTTCAGCAACGCCTTGGCCTTGCCGGGGTCGTAGTCGTAGACGGTCTTGGCGCGCCGGTAGGAGGGGTTGCCCTCGTTGAGGAAGGACGAGGACGGCTTTCCGTGGCCCTTCAGGGCGACCTCGACCATCTTCCCGGTGTCGATGGCGTAGTGCAGTGCCTGCCGGACCCGTACGTCGTCGAAGGGCTTGTGCCTGGTGTTGAACATCAGGAACAGGTTGTTCATCCCGGCCCCGCCCGCGACCGACAGCCCGCCGCTCTCCAGTCGCGGGATGTTGGCGTAGGGGATGTTGTCGGCGATCTGCGCGCCCGCGCCGGCCCCGGAGATCTTCGCCACCCGGGGCGCGGCGTCCACGATGGTCAGCCAGTTCATCCGCTTGAAGGCGGGCTTGCGCGGGCCGTTGTAGTCGGCGAACGCCTCGAAGGTGGTGTTGGACTTCGGATGGTGCGCGGTCTGCCGGTACGGCCCCGAGCCGATGGCCTTGCCCTTGATCGCGTCGTCCCAGGCACCCGGCCGCGAGTAGACGTGCTTGGGCATGATCTTGGCGAGGGTGAGCCGGGAGACTCCTTCCGGAAACGGGAACTTGAGCACCAGCTCGACGGTCTGCGCGTCGACCTTCCGCACTTCCTTCAGCCAGCTCGCGAAGAACCCCTTGGCGAGGGTCTGTGTCTTCGGGTCGAGGATCCGGTCGAAGACGAAGACGACGTCGTCGGCGGTGACCGGCTTGCCGTCGTGGAACCTGGCGCCCGCCCGCAGGGTGAACCGCCAGGTGGTGGCCTTGAGGTCGGCGGGCACCTGGGTCGCCAGCGCCGCGTACGGCTCACGGGAGATCGGGTCGGTGTCGAGCAGTCCTTCGTAGATGTGGTTGTTGCCGGCCATGGCGAACGCGGACGCCGTCTGGGTCGGGTCCCAGCTGCCGTCGTTCCCGTAGCCGATGACCGCGGTCAGTGTGCGGTTCTTGCCGCCGCCCGAGCCGCCGGTGTCGTTCGTGGACTGGGGCCCGGACGAGCAGGCCGCCAGCGAGGAGGACAGCGCGGCGGCGGCGCCCAGCGCGCCGGAGTACTTCAGGAACGACCGGCGATGCAGTGCCGGCACGTCGTGGGTCACGTCGTCGCGCACGGTTCCTCCAGCGAAGAGGGTCTGGTGGATTGAGAGGAGATACGACGTCCTACGTCCTGTCGGTCAGCGTGACCATAGGAGTGCCCGTGGGGGCGGTCAAGGGATCGCACACGAATGGCGTAGCCGTCAGAGGTTGGACCAATGGCACAGTGAAATGGCGGGAGTTGGCGCAGGTGGACCCGAGACATGGGACGTAGGACGTCCGGTGCGCGTACCATGCGGCGCATGGCCGCCGGGGAACCCAGGAACAGCCGGATACAGCGCGCGGTCGTGCAGCTGATCCTCGACCGGAAGCTCCGGTCGGGTGCCCCGCTGCCCACCGAGGCGGAGCTGATGGAGGCCCTCGGCGTCAGCCGCAACTCCGTCCGCGAGGCACTCAAGGCGCTCCAGGCCCTCGACATCGTCGAGATCCGGCACGGCTACGGCACCTATGTCGGCCAGGCCTCCCTCACCCCGTTGGCCGACGGTCTGACCTTCCGCACGCTGACCCGGCAGGGCGACGACGAGAGCGCGCTGGCCGAGATCCTCCAGATCCGGGAGGTGCTGGAGGTGGGACTGGTCCGGCAGATCGCGGCCACCCTGACCGAGGCGGAGCTGGACCGGCTGGAGTCGGTGGTGACCCGGATGGAGGCGGCCGGCCGCGCCGGGCACTCCCTGGCCGAATTCGACCGCGAGTTCCACGAGTTGCTCTACACCTCGCTCGGCAACGCGCTCGTGCCACAGCTCCTGGGCGCCTTCTGGACGGTGTTCCGCCGGGTGGCGGGTGCCCGCGGATGGACCGCCGACCCCGCCCCCGACGTCACCGTGCGCCGCCACCGCGACATCGTCACCGCACTGCGCGCCCGCGACGTCGAGGGCGCGCAGCACGCGATGGCGGTCCACTTCCGCGGGATAGAGGCACGCGCGGCCCAGGAGTCACGCGGGGTGGAATGAGCGGTCCGACGGCGCTCGCACCGAGGTGTGCTTCGCGGGGCGCGGAGTCTAGTGACACAGAGCCACTGGAGGGAGGCGAAGCGTGAAAGTCGTTGCGGGAGGGGACCGAGGTGAACGTGAACGTGATGAATCTCCCGCTCGGCTGCCACGCCGTCGACACCCACACCGGAAGACTGGGCATCGTGATGGGTCACGAGGGGCCGTATGTGCAGTTGCGGCCCCACGGCGGCGGGCTGGAGTGGGACGCCAGACCGGAGGCCGTCCGCCCGGCCACCCCGGCCGAGCGGCTGAGCGCGGCCACGGCCCACGCCGACGCGCGCGGCCGGGGCGAGGCCCCCTTGACGTAAGGTGCGGGCTCATGGCGCTGACGAGACTGCGAGAGTGGAGGAAACCGAAGGCCACGCGGCGGTACCCCGTCCCGCTCACGATGCACCAGCTGTGGATGGTGTCGCTGAGCGCGCCGGTGAACCACGACCGCGACGCCTCCCGGACCACCCTGTACCCGTTCACGCGAATAGACGACGACAGCGCCCGGTGCTGGCTGGCCGAGCGGTGGGAGATCACCTCGCGCGACAAGCTCGTCGGCCGGCTCGCCGGACTGGCGCGCACCGGCTACCGGGTCCGCGCCCAGCAGCTCACCGGCGTGGCGCCGCTGGCCTGGGACGCCGCCCTGTACGTCGACGTCGCCCGCCGCGGCTTCGCCTGCGGGATGATCACGGAGCACGAGGCCTGGACCGCGCTGAAGAGCATCGTGCCGTCGGTGGCGCGGACGTACGCCTCCTGGCAGGAGTACGCCGATCACTACCTGCTGGGGCGCAAGGTGTGGCGCGACGGGCTGCGGAGCACCCAGGACGCCGGCTCTCCCGCACCCCAGGCCACCGCCGAGGCGCACGTGCGGTCCCTGCTCGACCCGGTGAACCGGGCCGGCCCCTGGAACCTCGCTCCCTGGGACGCCATTTATCAGCCCGACCACGCCCGCTGACCGCGTACGCGACAATGGACGCATGAGTCTTTTCCGGGACGACGGCATCGTCCTGCGGACCCAGAAGCTCGGCGAGGCGGACCGCATCATCACGCTGCTCACCCGCGGTCACGGCCGCGTGCGGGCCGTCGCCCGGGGCGTACGGCGGACCAAGTCCAAGTTCGGGGCCCGCCTCGAACCGTTCTCCCATGTCGACGTGCAGTTCTTCGCCCGGGGCAGTGAGCTGGTCGGACGCGGGCTGCCGCTGTGCACCCAGAGCGAGACCATCGCTCCGTACGGCGGCGGGATCGTGACCGACTACGCGCGCTACACCGCCGGAACCGCCATGCTGGAGACCGCCGAGCGGTTCACCGACCACGAGGGCGAGCCGGCCGTGCAGCAGTATCTGCTGCTCGTCGGCGCGCTGCGCACCCTCGCCCGCGGCGAGCACGCCCCGCACCTCGTCCTCGACGCCTTCCTGCTGCGCTCCCTCGCCGTCAACGGCTACGCGCCCAGCTTCGGCGACTGCGCGAAGTGCGGAATGCCCGGACCGAACCGCTTCTTCTCGGTCGCCTCCGGGGGCAGCGTCTGCGCCGACTGCCGGGTGCCCGGCAGCGTCGTACCCTCGCCGCAGACCCTGGTCCTCCTCGGCGCCCTCCTTACGGGAGACTGGGAGACCGCGGACGCGTGCGAGCCGCGGTACGTCCGGGAGGGCAGCGGGCTGGTGTCCGCCTACCTGCACTGGCATCTGGAGCGCGGACTGCGCTCGCTCAGATACGTCGAGAAGTAGAAGCAAGCGAAGCAGCACGAGGGAGACGAGAAGCACATGGTCGTACGCGGGATCCTGGGACGCCAGCGCCGCGAGTACCGGGCGCCGGAGCCGCACCCGTCCGGCGCCCGCGCCCCGAAGCTCCCCGGCGAGCTCGTCCCGAACCACGTGGCGATCGTCATGGACGGGAACGGCCGCTGGGCCAAGGAGCGCGGGCTGCCGCGCACCGAAGGACACAAGGTCGGCGCCGAGCGCGTCCTGGACGTCCTCCAGGGCTCGATCGAGATCGGCGTCCGCAACATCTCCCTCTATGCCTTCTCCACCGAGAACTGGAAGCGCTCGCCCGACGAGGTGCGCTTCCTGATGAACTTCAACCGCGACTTCATCCGCAAGACCCGCGACCAGCTCGACGAACTCGGCATCCGGGTGCGCTGGGTGGGCCGCATGCCCAAGCTGTGGAAGTCGGTCGCCAAGGAGCTCCAGGTGGCCCAGGAGCAGACCAAGGGCAACGACCTGCTCACCCTGTACTTCTGCATGAACTACGGCGGCCGCGCCGAGATCGCCGACGCCGCGCAGGCGCTGGCCGCGGATGTGAAGGCGGGCCGTCTCGACCCGTCCAAGGTGAACGAGAAGACCCTCCAGAAGTACATGTACTACCCGGACATGCCGGACGTGGACATGTTCCTGCGCCCGAGCGGCGAGCAGCGCACCTCCAACTACCTGATCTGGCAGAGCGCCTACGCCGAGATGGTCTTCCAGGACGTGCTGTGGCCCGACTTCGACCGGCGTGACCTGTGGCGGGCCTGCATCGAATACGCCTCCCGGGACCGGCGGTTCGGCGGGGCCATCCCCAACGAGGAACTGCTGGCGATGGAAGGCAAGTCCACTTCGTAGCCACCGGCGGTTCACGGGGATCGCCGACGATCCGCCCATGAGACGCCTCAGCCCCGCCCTCGCCCTGTGCGCCCTGCTGGCCGCGGCGCTGCCCACGCAGGCCGCGGACCGGCCCGCGCACCACGACAGTTACGACAGTTACGGCACCAAGGCGCCGTACGCCCCCGGGCAGGACCCGCGCGGCTACGAGCGGCCACCCGCCGGATTCACGCCTGTCTTCACGGAGAACGTCTCCCGGCACGGCTCCCGCGCGGCCACCGGCAGCGAGGCCGGGGACCTCGTCCTCGCCCTGTGGGACAAGGCCGAGTCGGAGGGCCAACTCACCCGCAGGGGCGAGGAGTTCGGCCCGAAGGTGCGGACGCTGCTCGACGCGATGGCGAAGGTGGGGTACGGCAACCTCAGCGGACGCGGCAAGCAGGAGATGCGGTCGACCGCGCGGCGTATGCAGCAGCGGCTGCCCGGGCTGTTCGCGCGGATCGTGCGGGACGGCGAGAGGATCGACGTCGTCAGTTCCGGGCAGGGCCGGGCCGTCGACAGCGCCGACCTGTACACCGGCGCCCTCGCCGAGACCGACCCGGCGCTGAAGCCGCTGATCGGGCCGACCCGCACCGACAAGGACCTGCTGTACTTCCACAAGGCGGCGGGCGGCGCCGCGTACCGCGACTACATCGCCCACGACCAGCGCCTGGCGAGCACGCTGAAGAGCATCACCGACCAGCCCCGTACGCACGAGGCCGCCCGCAGCGTCCTGCGCAGGATCTTCAAGGACGCCTTCGTCGAGCGGATCACCGACCGGGTCACCGCCGCCCGGGCCGTCTACGACCTGTACGCCATCGCCCCCGCCATGCGCGAGGAGAGCCCCGGCGGCAAGGGCTGGGGCATGGACCGCTACCTCTCGCACCGCGACGCGGCCTGGTTCGGCTACCTCGGCGACACCGAGGACTTCTACGAGAAGGGTCCCGGCTTCGCCGACAGCGACATCACCTACAAGATGGCCGGCGTCCTGCTCGACGACCTCTTCAAACAGGTCGAGGCCAAGCGGGCCGGCACCAGTGCCCTCGGCGCCGAACTCCGCTTCACCCACGCCGAGGAGATCATCCCGCTCGCGGCCCTGATGGGCCTGCCCGGCAGCACGAAGCCGGCGACACCACAGCAGCCGTACACCTACGCCGACAACCCCTGGCGGGGCGCGTCGGTCGCCCCGCTGGGCGCGAACATCCAGTGGGACGTGTACGAGAAGGACGGCCGCTATCTGGTGCGCATGCTCTACAACGAGAAGGAGACCCCCTTCAAGGCCACCTGCCACCCGATCTCCAAGGGCAGCACGTTCTACGACCTGAACGAACTGGAACACTGCTTCGACCGCGCCTGACGGCAGGTCGGAGGAGACGGCTACGATCACGGCTCATCGTCGTAGGACCGGGGAGGGGCCGTGATCGAGCAACAGAAGACCGAGGTCGTGCTGGAGTACGAGCAGCAGCACGCGGATCTGGTGGACGCGGTCCGGCTCATCCTGCGCAAGCGGAAGTCGGGCTTCGTCTACCGGCTGCCCTTCATCCTCGCGTTCGCCCTGCTGGGCGTGGCGCTGATCCTGCTGCAGGCACGGTCGGGCCGGCTGGAGGTCTTCTCGTTCTTCATCCCGCTGTACGCGGTGCTCCTGTACTTCTTGCCGCACCTCTCCGCCCACCGGCTGCTGAAGGCGAACGCCCACCAGGGCCGCCTGCGGTTGACCGTGGACGAGGAGGGTCTGCGGATGGTCGGCGCGCAGGCGGACCTGCGCACGACATGGCGCAACTACGGCAGCTACGCCGAGAACGACCGGGTGTTCGTGCTGCGCAGCCCGGACCGTGCCGGACGCTGCGCCAACGTACTGGTCAAGCGGGGTGCGGCCGATCCCGCGGACATCGACCGACTGCGCACACTGATCGGCCACCACCTGCCGAAGGTGTAGGCCGACGTCAGCCCGGACCGCACGACGAGCGGCTCAGCGCGCGGCGCACTCCGCGCAGGTGCCGAAGATCTCCACCGTGTGGGCCACGTTGACGTAGCCGTGCTCCGCGGCGATGGCCTCGGCCCATTTCTCGACCGCCGGGCCCTCGACCTCGACCGCCTTGCCGCAGGTGCGGCAGACGAGGTGGTGGTGGTGTTCGCCGCTGGAGCAGCGGCGGTAGACGGACTCGCCGTCGGAGGTGCGCAGGACGTCGACCTCACCGGCGTCGGCGAGCGACTGGAGGGTGCGGTAGACCGTGGTCAGGCCGACCGAGTCGCCCTTGTGCTTGAGCATGTCGTGGAGCTCCTGCGCGCTGCGGAACTCGTCGACCTCGTCCAGGGCCGCCGCCACGGCGGCCCGCTGGCGGGTCGCACGGCCCTTCACGGGCGGTCCAGCGGTCGTCACCGGTTGCCTCCTTGCGTCTGCGTCTGGCGGCCATTGTGCCAGTCCGGCATGCGCGCGGTCAGACTCCGACCTCGTCGGCGGCCCCGCGTGTGGCCGGAATCGAGCACTCCGCGGGGTCCCCGGCAGCGCGGCCCGCGGCGGCCGCACGGGCCCGGCGCCGGGCCAGCGGAGTGGCCAGTGCGGTCAGCACGAGGAACGCGGCGATGGTCAGCAGAACGATCGTCGCGCCGGGCGGCACGTACTGGTAGTACGAGGTGATCGTGCCGCTGATCGTCACGGTCACCCCGATGGCGACGGCGATCGCGAACGTGGCGGTGAAGCTCCGGCTGAGCTGCTGTGCCGCCGCCACCGGGACCACCATCAGCGCGGACACCAGGAGCAGGCCGACCACCCGCATCGCGACCGTCACCGTCACCGCCGCCGTGACCGCCGTCAGCAGGTTCAGGGCGCGCACCGGCAGTCCGGTCACCCGCGCGAACTCCTCGTCCTGGCTGACCGCGAACAGCTGCCGGCGCAGGCCGAGCGTCACCAACAGCACGAAGGCGGCCAGTACGCAGATCGCGGTCACGTCGGACTGCGACACCGTGGACAGGGAGCCGAACAGGTACGACATCAGGTTCGCGTTGGAGCCGCCCGGCGCCAGGTTGATCAGCATCACACCGCCGGCCATGCCGCCGTAGAAGAGCATCGCGAGGGCGATGTCACCGCGTGTCCTGCCGTACCAGCGGATCAGCTCCATCAGTACCGAGCCGAGGACGGAGACCGCCGTGGCCATCCACACCGGGGAGGCGGACAGGAGGAAGCCGAGGCCGACGCCGGTCATGGCGACATGGCCGATGCCGTCGCCCATCAGGGCCTGGCGGCGCTGGACCAGATAGATGCCGACGGCGGGGGCGGTGATGCCGACCAGGACGGCGGCGAGCAGCGCCCGCTGCATGAAGGCGTAGTTCAGGAAGTCCATCAGCTCAGCAGTCCCGTGCGGATCGGTTCGGTGCCCGCCGGTGCGTGCGGGTGTACGTGGTCGTGGCCGGGCAGCGCGTGCTGGCCCACCGCGCGCGGCGGCGGGCCGTCGTGCAGGACGCAGCCGTCGCGCAGGACGACGGCCCGGTCGATCAGGGGCTCCAGGGGGCCCAGTTCGTGCAGGACGAGCAGGACCGTCGTACCGGCCGCGACCTGCTCGCGCAGGGTCTGTGCGAGCACCTCCTGGCTGGCCAGGTCGACGCCCGCCATCGGCTCGTCCATGATCAGCAGCTCGGGCTCGGCGACCAGGGCGCGGGCGATCAGCACACGCTGGTGCTGGCCGCCGGACAGGGCGTTCACCGAGTCCTTGGCCCGGTCCGCCATGCCGACCAGCTCCAGGGCCCGCCGTACGGCCTCGTGGTCGGCCTTGCGGAACAGCCCGAAGCGGGTGCGGGACAGCCGGCCCGCGGAGACGATCTCGGTCACCGTCGCCGGGACCCCGCCCGCGGCCGTGGTGCGCTGCGGCACGTATCCGACGCGCGCCCAGTCGCGAAAGCTGCGGCGCGGGGTGCCGAACAGCGCGATCTCGCCGCCGCTGACCGGCACCTGGCCGATGAGGCTGCGGATCGCGGTCGACTTGCCGGAGCCGTTCGCGCCGAGCAGCGCGACGACCTCGCCGCGGTTCACGGTGAGATCGATTCCGCGCAGGACGGGGCGCGAGCCCAGCTCGGCCCGCACGTCGCGCATCGATATGACGGGCTCGCCCATGGCGTCGTCCTCCGTAACGATCATTTCTCTCCCAGGGCCGTCCGGAGCGCCTTGAGGTTCGCCTCCTGGACCGAGAAGTAGTCCGTGCCCCGGGACTTGTCCGTGATGCCCTCGATCGGGTCGAGGACGTCGGTCTTCAGGCCCGCGTCCCGGGCGACGGTCTTCGCGGTCTTGTCGCTGACGAGCGTCTCGTAGAACACGGTCGTGACTCCGTCGGCCCGCGCCATCTTCTCAAGGTCCTTGACGCGGGCGGCGCTGGGCTCCGACTCCGGGTCGAGGCCGTTGATGGCCTCCTCGGTCAGGCCGTAGCGCTCGGCGAGGTAGCCGAAGGCGGCGTGGGTGGTGAGGAAGACCTTGGTCCTGGTGTTCGCCAGGCCGTCCTCGAACCGTGTGTTCAGCTCGTCGAGCTTCTTGACCAGCGCCGCGGTGTTCTTCCGGTAGTCGGCCGCGTGGTCCGGGTCCGCCTTCTCGAAGGCCGCGCCGACCCCCTTGGCGACCTCGGCGTACTTCACCGGGTCCAGCCAGATGTGCGGGTCCTTGCCGGACTCCTCGGAGTTCTCGCTGGTGTCGTGCTCGGCCGCGTGGCCGCCGACCTCGTTGCCGTGCTCCTCCAGCGTGGTCAGCGAACCAGCGTCGATCTTGGTCTTGAGCCCGGACTGGGCCACCGCGTCGTCGACGGAGGGCTGGAGGTTCTTGAGGTAGAGCACCGCGTCGGACTCTTCGAGCTGCGCGATCTGCCGGGGGCTGATCTCCAGGTCGTGCGGTTCCTGGCCCGGAGAGGTCAGACTGGTGACGTGGACGTGGCCCTTGCCGATCTGCTCGGCGAGGAAGGCCATCGGGTAGAACGACGCGACGACGTCGAACTTGCCCGTCTGCGCCGCCGCGACGCTGTCGCCGGAGCAGCCGGACAGGGTGCCGGTCCCGAGGGCGGTGACCGCGATCGCCGCGGCCGCGGATATGTGACGTCGTCGTACGTTCATGACAGTCATTTTCAACGAAGATGGAAACCGTTGTCAACAAGCCCTGCGGAATGTTCATAGGGGAGGCCGATTTGGTCGAGGGGGAGCCCTCGCCGGTAACCTGAAGCATTCGCTCTGAAGCATCTCGCTTCGTCGCCCGTCGTCGTAATGAAGAGAGCACCGTGGCCGCCGACAAGATCGACACCATCGTCAGCCTGAGCAAGCGCCGTGGCTTCGTATTCCCCTGCAGTGAGATCTACGGCGGTCAGCGCGCCGCCTGGGACTACGGGCCGCTGGGTGTCGAGCTCAAGGAGAACCTGAAGCGTCAGTGGTGGCGCTACATGGTGACGTCGCGCGAGGACGTGGTCGGTATCGACTCGTCCGTCATCCTGGCTCCCGAGGTCTGGGTCGCCTCCGGCCACGTCGCCACCTTCACGGACCCGCTGACCGAGTGCACCTCCTGCCACAAGCGGTTCCGCGCGGACCACCTGGAGGAGGCCTACGAGGCCAAGCACAACCGCCTCCCGGAGAACGGCCTGGCGGACGTGAACTGCCCGAACTGCGGCAACAAGGGCCAGTTCACCGAGCCCAAGCAGTTCTCGGGCCTCCTCTCCACCCACCTCGGCCCGACCCAGGACTCCGGCTCCATCGCCTACCTGCGTCCCGAGACCGCCCAGGGCATCTTCACCAACTTCGCCCAGGTGCAGACCACCTCGCGCCGCAAGCCCCCGTTCGGCATCGCCCAGATGGGCAAGTCCTTCCGCAACGAGATCACGCCCGGCAACTTCATCTTCCGCACCCGCGAGTTCGAGCAGATGGAGATGGAGTTCTTCGTCAAGCCGGGCGAGGACGAGAAGTGGCAGGAGTACTGGATGGAGCAGCGCTGGAACTGGTACACCGGCCTGGGCCTGCGTGAAGAGAACATGCGCTGGTACGAGCACCCGCAGGAGAAGCTCTCCCACTACTCCAAGCGCACCGCCGACATCGAGTACCGCTTCAACTTCGGCGGCAACGAGTGGGGCGAGCTGGAGGGTGTCGCCAACCGCACCGACTACGACCTCGGCGCCCACTCCAAGGCCTCCGGCCAGGACCTCTCCTACTTCGACCAGGAGGCCCAGGAGCGCTGGACGCCGTACGTCATCGAGCCCGCGGCCGGCGTCGGCCGCGCGATGCTCGCCTTCCTGCTCGACGCCTACGTCGAGGACGAGGCGCCCAACGCCAAGGGCAAGATGGAGAAGCGCACGGTGCTGCGCCTCGACCACCGTCTCGCCCCGGTGAAGGTCGCGGTGCTCCCGCTGTCCCGCAACCCCGAGCTGTCCCCGAAGGCCAAGGGGCTCGCCCAGGCGCTGCGCCAGCACTGGAACATCGAGTTCGACGACGCGGGCGCCATCGGCCGCCGCTACCGCCGTCAGGACGAGATCGGCACGCCGTACTGCGTCACCGTCGACTTCGACACGCTTGAGGACAACGCCGTGACGGTGCGTGAGCGTGACTCGATGAAGCAGGAGCGCGTGTCGCTGGACCAGATCGAGGGCTACCTCGCCGGGCGTCTGATCGGCTGCTAGTGCCGTAGCGCGGGGGCGGGGACCTGCCGCCCACCGGCGCATCGGCCCTTGATTGGCCCTTGATACGGGTGCCTCATTGGACCTGTATCGAGGGCCGTCGCGCGTTCAGGGTGGCCCCATGAGCCTCGCCTTCCTCCTCACCACCCTCGTCGTCGTGGCCACCCCCGGCACCGGCGTCGTCTACACCCTCGCCGCCGGGCTCTCCCGCGGCCGCCGCGCGAGCGTCGTCGCGGCCTTCGCCTGCACGCTCGGGATCGTGCCGCACGTCGTCGCCACCGTCACCGGTGTCGCCGCGCTGCTGAACGCCAGTGCCGCCGCCTTCCAGATCCTCAAGTACGCCGGTGTGGCCTACCTGCTCCACATGGCGTGGGCCACGGTCCGGGACAAGGACGCGATCGCCGTCGAGCGGGACACCGCCCCGGTTTCGTCGGCGCAGGTGATCGTCCGGGGCGTTCTGGTCAACCTTCTCAACCCCAAGCTGACGATCTTCTTCTTCGCGTTCCTGCCCCAGTTCGTCAGCCCCGACGAGCCGCACGCGGTCGTCCGGATGCTGGGGCTGAGCGGCGTGTTCATGCTGGCGACGTTCGTCGTCTTCGCCACGTACGGCGTCCTCGCCGCCTCCGTGCGCAGCCACGTCACCTCACGGCCGAGGGTGATGACGTGGCTGCGGCGGGGCTTCGCGGGGTCGTTCGTGGCGCTGGGGGCGAAGCTCGCGCTCACCGCCCGCTGAGAGGCATGGGGCGCATAGGAAACATAGGACTCATGAGGCTTGTCGGGCTCAACGGCCCTGCAGTGCCTTGACGTTGTCGCCGAAGGTCCAGTTCTTCGAGCCGTCCCAGTTGAGGGACCAGGTCATCAGGCCCTTGAGCGAGGTGCCGTAGTGGCGCCAGGCCTGGGAGACCAGGCTCGGGGACATGTAGCCGCCGCCCGCGCCCGGTTGCGCGGGTAGGCCGGGCACCTGCTTGTCGTACGGCACCCTGATCGTCGTACCCTGCACGACCAGTCCCTTGTTCAGGCAGTCGGTCTGCGCGGTGAAGCCGGCCACCGTGCCCGCCGAGTACGAGTCGCCGGAGCAGCCGTACATGCTGCCGTTGTAGTACTGCATGTTGAGCCACCACAGGCGGCCGTTGTCCGCGTACTTCTTGACGATGGGCAGGTACGCGCCCCAGATCGAGCCGTAGGTGATGCTCCCGCCGGTGACGTACGCCGTCTCCGGGGCCATCGTCAGGCCGAAGCCGGCCGGCATCCGGGACAGCACCCCGTCGATGATGCGGATCAGATTGGCCTGTGACGTGGAGAGTTGGCCGATGCTGCCGCTGCCCACCAGGCCCGTCTCGATGTCGATGTCGATGCCGTCGAAGTTGTACTTCTTCAGGATCGGGACGATCGTCGCCACGAACCGGTCCGCGACTGCCGACGAGCTGAGGTCGATGCCCGCCGCCGCGCCGCCGATGGACAGCAGGATCGTCCGACCGGACGCCTTGGCCGCGCACATCTCGGCGGGCGTGGCCACCTTCACGCCGGTGTCCATGCCGTCCTCCCACAGCGCGGTGCCGTCGGAGCGGATGACCGGGAAGGCCGCGTTGATCACGTTGTAGCCGTGGGCGGCGATGCGGGAGTCGGTGATCGGGGTCCAGCCGAAGGGCGGGTGGACGCCGTTGGATGAGCCGTCCCAGTTCTCCCAGTAGCCCTGGAGGACCTTGCCGGCAGGGCGGGACTTGACCGCGCAGGTGTCGGCCGCGGACGCGGTGGGGGCGGCGGCAATCGAGAGGGGGACAAGGACGGCAGTGGTCAGCGCGGCGGCGAACAGGCGCAGCGTGCGGCGCAGCATACGGAGCCTCCCGGTGGGGGTGCGGTGAGGTGTCGTAGACATGACAGTGCGCGTGGTCCAGACCTCCAGTCAATAGGTCTGGACCAAATGGCCAGGCGTGGAGCGGTTGATGCGCGGCGCCTAACAGCTGACAGCTGACAGATAACAGATGGCAGATGACAGCTGACAGATATTGAAATCTGTCAGCTGTCATGTCATGGTGGATGCATGACGACGCAAACCCGAACCCTCGGAACCACCGGCCCCCAGGTCTCCGCCCTCGGTCTCGGCTGCATGGGCATGTCCGCGCTGTACGGCGAGGCGGACCGGGGTGAGGCCATCGCCACCATCCATGCCGCGCTGGAGGCCGGCGTGAACCTCCTCGACACCGGCGACTTCTACGCCATGGGCCACAACGAGATGCTGATCGGCGAGGCCCTGCGCGGCGCGCCCGCGGCCCGCCGCGAACAGGCGCTGGTCAGCGTGAAGTTCGGCGCGCTGCGCGACCCGGAGGGCAACTGGACCGGCCACGACGGGCGGCCGGCGGCCGTGAAGAACTTCGCCGCGTACTCCCTCCAGCGCCTGGGCGTCGACCACATCGACGTCTACCGGATCGCCCGCCGCGACCCGGACGTGCCGATCGAGGAGACGGTCGGCGCGATCGCGGAACTGGTCGAGAAGGGCTACGTCCGGCACATCGGCCTCAGCGAGGTCGACGCCGCGACGATCCGCCGGGCCGCCGCCACCGCGCCGATCGCGGACCTCCAGATCGAGTACTCGCTCATCTCCCGCGGCATCGAGGAGTCGATCCTGCCGACCACCCGGGAACTGGGCATCGGCATCACCGCGTACGGCGTCCTGTCCCGGGGGCTGATCTCCGGCCACTTCACCCGCGACCGGCAGCTCGCCGCGACCGACTTCCGGGCGCACTCGCCCCGCTTCCAGGGCGAGAACCTCCAGCACAACCTCGACCTCGTAGAGGCGCTGCGCAAGATCGCCGAGCAGAAGGGCGTGAGCGTGGCCCAGATCGCGATCGCCTGGGTCCTGTCCCGGGGCGCGGACATCGTGCCGCTGATCGGCGCCCGCACCCGGGAGCGGCTCGACGAGTCGCTGGGCGCGCTGGACGTCACGCTGGACGCGGCCGAGCTGCGGGCGATCGAGGAGGCCGTACCGGCGGACGCGGCGGCGGGCGACCGCTACCCGGCCGCGCAGATGGCACACCTCGGGACCAAGTAGTGGAACCGGCGCCGGGTACGGTCTAGGCCATGGCACCCAGCACCGAGACCCTGACCGCCGAGCGCATCCTCGAGGCGACCGAGGAGGTGCTGCGCCGCCACGGCCCGGCGAAGGCCACCGTGGTGGACGTGGCCCGCGCGCTCGGCGTCAGCCACGGCAGCGTCTACCGGCACTTCCGTACGAAGGCCGCGCTGCGGGAGGCCGTGACCAAGCGGTGGCTGGACCGCACGTCGGAGGCGCTGTCCGGCATCGTCACCGCCGACCGGGACCCCGAGTCCCGGCTGCGGGACTGGCTGGCGGGCCTGTTCGCGGCCAAGCGGCGCAAGGCGGGCGACGACCCCGAACTGTTCCGCACGTACACGGTGCTCGCCGAGGAGAACGTCACGGCGGTCGCCGACCACATCGCCGACCTGACCGCCCAGCTGGCCCGCATCATCCAGGACGGCACCACCACCGGCACCTTCACCACCCCCGACCCGGACGTCACCGCCCGCGCGGTCTTCCAGGCGACGGGCCGCTTCCACGACCCGGGCTACGCACGCGAGTGGGAACGCCCCGGAGCGGACGAGGAGTTCACGGCGGTGGTGGACCTGCTGGTCCGGGGGCTGCGGGGCTAGTGCCTGTCCGACGTCCCGCATGCCGCGTGACGTCCGGCAGGCGCGCTCGCGCGCCGTACGCAGCGCGCTCCGGTCCGGTCGTCGCCGCGTCGGCGCTTGCCGGTCCACCATCGCCCGGGCCAGCGGCGTGAAGTGCGAGGTGTCCGGGGCGGGCGCGCAGCCGACGGAGTGGCATTGGCGTGGGCCGCAGTGAGCGGCGGGCCCGCCCCGCACCCTCCCCGCCGACTGCGCCTAGCGCTTCGCCGCGCTCGTCGTGCAGTTCCAGAAGTCCCTCATCAGCGGGGGTGGGACCGGGTTTCGCATGGCCACCTGGGTCAGCAGGATCGTGATCGTGCCGGTGGGCGGGACGATGTGGGCCGTGGTGCCCGTGCCGCCTACCCAGCCGTAGCGGCCGGGGACGTTCCACGGTTCGGCGGGGGTGACGTCCACCTGGCCGCCGTAGCCCCAGCCCTGGCCCTCCAGGAAGAGGGCGCCCAACTCGCGCTGGGCGGCGGTGAGATGGTTCGTCGTCATGCGGCTCACCGAGGTCGGGGAGAGCAGACGGTGGCCGTTGCCCTCGCCGCCGTTCAGAAGCATGCGGGCGAAGGCGAGATAGTCGTCGGCCGTCGAGGCCAGGCCTCCGCCGCCCGACGGGAAGGCCGGCACCCGGCTCCAGTCGCCGTCCGGGGTGTCCGCAAGCTCCAGCGTGCCCTCGTCGGGACCGGGGCGGTAGTAGCTGGTGAAGCGGCGCCGCTTCGATGCCGGGACCTCGAACCCCGTGTCCGTCATGCCGAGCGGCTCGAAGACCCGCTCCGCGAGGAACTCCGGGAGCGTACGCCCCGACACCCGCGCCACCAGGACGCCCTGGAGGTCGGAGCACGTCTGGTACAGCCACGCCTCGCCGGGCTGGTACAGCAGCGGCACCCGGGCGAGCGCGGCCACCCAGGTGTCCGGGTCCGGGTACTCCTGCGGAGCCCGGCCGTCCTTCTGGACCTCGAACAGGGCGCCCACCGCGGGCAGCGAGAAGTCGGACGGGAAGCCCCAGCCGGCCCGCGAGCTGAGCAGATCCTCCACCGTGATCGGGCGGGCCGCCGGCACCAGGTCGTCCAGGGGACCGGCCGGGGTCCGCACCACCATCGGCTCGGACAGCTCCGGCAGCCACGCGTCCACCGGGTCGTCGAGCCCGATCCGGCCGTCCTCCACCAGCATCAGCACCGCCGCCGCCGTGACCGGCTTGGTGATCGACGCGATCCGGAACACCGAGTCCCGGGCCATCGGTGCGGAGCCGTCGGCGTCCAAGGAGCCGACGGCCACGACCTCGACGTCGTCACCGCGGGCGACCAGGCCCATGGCACCGGGCACCGAGCCCTCGTCCAGGTGCCTGCGCAGGGTGTCGTACAGGGTGCTGGTCATGTCCGGCCTTCCGGTGCGGGGCGTCGTACCGGGTACGACTCTCCGCGCGGCCGGAACTCATCGGGCCGGCTGCACCGCCGTCGGGTCCACCGTGGCCTGGTGTGCCTCGGCGAGATGCTCCTCGGCCTTCAGCCAGGGCAGGAACTGTGCCCCCTTGCGCCAGCCGCACGTCTCACATCTGATCGTGCGCTGTACTCCCGTGCGTTGCACCCGGACCACGTGCTCCCGCCCGTGCCCGTCCCAGCGGCTCACCTTGCTAGAGCTGATCTGCGGCATGACGCCTCCAGCGTCCACGTCCGGTGAATCTCGAACAGCTAGGAGTGTGCAGCAAGACCAACATCAACAGGGAGAGTCGCCCGGCGAGTTGGCCAAGCTGTGGCCAAGGCGTCAGCTGATCGTTCTCGGCAGGCGCAGGCTCAGCAGACCGGTGAGGGCCACCCCCGCCAGCTGCACCAGCAGCGTCGTGACCAGGGCGTCCCGCATCCCGTGCCCCGGGACCAGGGAGAGGAACAGCGTGCCCAGTGTCGCCACGCCCAGCGCCAGGGCCGACTGCTGCGTGGTCACCATCACACCGCTGCCGACGCCCGCCCGCACCGACGGCACCTCGGACAGCACGATCCGCATCACGACGGGCAGTTGGAGCGCCTGCCCCGCACCGGCAACGGCGACACCGGGGAGCAGTTCGACGAAGCCCAGGCCGGGCCAGTCGCGCCAGGCGGCCAGCACGATCAGCGCCACGCCCACCCCCTGGATCAGCGAGCCGGCGGTCACCACACGGGTACCGTACCGGGCCACCAGACGCGGCCCGGCGAGCGAGACGAAGAAGAACGCCACCGCCATCGGAGCGAGCGCAAGACCCGCCGGGACCGGGCCGAGGCCCGCGCCGCTCTGCAGCGCCACCGCGATCACGAACATGAAGCCGCTGAAGCCGATCGAGAACGGCAGCATCAGCACCAGACCCCGGCGCAGTGACGCCAGCGCGAACAGACTCGGCGGGACGAGCGGGGTGCGGCCGCGGCGGTCCGCTCGGCGCTCCACCACGTAGAACAGTCCGGCCGAGACCGGGAACGCGGCCAGTGACAGCCACGTCCACAGCGGCCAGCCCGCCGCCCGGCCCTCGGTGAGCGGGACGAGGAGCGCGAGCAGGGACAGCGCGAGCAGGACCGTGCCGGGGCCGTCGACCGGCTCGGGCCGCTGCGACCGGGTCTCCGGTACGACGCGCGCGGCGAGGACCAGGCCGAGGACGACGACCGGCACATTGACGAGGAACACCGCGCGCCAGCCGCTGCCCGCTATGTCCGCGGCGACCAGCACCCCGCCCAGGATCTGGCCCGCCACCATGGACAGGCCCGCCGTGGCACCGTACAGGCTCATCGCCCTGGCGCGGCGCGGGCCCGTGGTGGTCGCCTGGATGGTGGCGAGCACCTGCGGCAGCATCGCGGCGGCCGAGGCGCCCTGCGCGACCCGCGCCGCGACCAGGCTCCAGGCACCCGGTGCCAGCCCGCAGGCCAGCGAGGTCAGGCCGAAGGCGGCCATCCCGCCGAGGAAGAGCCGGCGCCGGCCGAACAGGTCACCGAGCCGCCCGCCGAGGACCAGCAGGACGGCGTACGCGACCCCGTACCCGGCGACGACGAGTTCGAGGACCGCCTCGCTCGCGGCGAGGTCCCTGCCGATCGTGGGCAGGGCGACGTTGACGATGAAGAAGTCGACCAGGGGAAGGGCCGCGGCCAGCAGTACGGTGAAAAGTCCCAGGCCGCCCAGCGATGCAGACACGGCCGGGGACCGGACGGTCGGTGTGGTGACGGTTTCGGTCATGATCCCGAGCCTGCTCCGCGGCTCAGACTGGTACCAGAGTGTTCTTGTCCTGGTAGAAGAAGTACCTGGAAACAGGCTGCGCGTGGGGGCAGTCTGGAGCCATGCAGTCCGGAGGCACGCAGTCTGGAGGCACGACGTCCATGGCCCGAGAGGCGCCCGCCCAGCCGGTACGGGGCTCCGAGATCCGGCGGCACGAGCTCGCCACCTTTCTGCGCAGCCGCCGGGAGCGGATCTCCCCGGAGCAGGTGGGGCTGCCGCGCGGCGCGCGACGCCGGACCCCGGGCCTGCGCCGCGAGGAGGTCGCGCACCTGTCCGCGGTCGGTGTGACCTGGTACACCTGGCTCGAACAGGCGAGGGACATCCAGGTCTCCGTACAGGTGCTGGACGCGCTCGCGCGCACGCTCAGGCTCGACGCCGGCGAACGCGCCCACCTCTTCCAGCTGGCCGGCGCCACCGACCCCACGCCCGCCGCGAGCTGCCAGACGGTGACCCCGGCCCTGCGCGAGATGCTGCGCCGGCTGGAGCCCGTCCCGGCCTGCATCCAGAACAGCCGGTACGACATCCTCGCCTACAACCGCACCTACGGCCGTCTGCTCGGCGACCTCGACGCCGTACCGCCCGAGGACCGCAACTGCATGCTGCTCGTCCACACCAACCCCGACTGGCGGCAGGCGATCGTCCACCTTGAGGAGACCAGGCGGCTCATGGCAGCGCGGCTGCGCGCCTCGATGGCCGGTCATCTCGGCGAGCCCGCCTGGAAGATGCTGATCAAGCGGCTGACGGCGGAGTCGGCGGAGTTCCGCGCCAACTGGGACCGGTACGAGGTCGTCAACGCCCGCACCAAGATCAAGTACTTCCGCAACCGGGACGTGGGCCTGCTCACCCTGGAGCACACGGACCTGTGGCTGAGCCCGGAGGCCGGGGCCCGGATGGTGACGTACGTGCCGGCCGACGAGGAGAGCCGCGAGCGGCTGGAGAAGCTGTACGCGCTCGTCCTCGCCCAGCAGGATCAGGCGGTGATGCCCGCCGCCTCCCTGACCTCCGGCGACTGAAGCCGCTGAGCGGTGCGCTCGGCCGTGCGGCGGGCCCAGCGGCCGCTGGTGAGCATGCCGACGACGAGCACCGCGAGGCCGCACACCGTGAGGATCCACCACCCCGGCCGGGCCGCCGACACGAACACGTCCCGGTACGGCGACGAGCCCACCCCGGAGGCCAGTACGGCGCCGATCACGGCCACGCCCAGCGTCTGCCCCAGCTGTCTGCTGGTGGAGGCCACGGCCGCGGCCACCCCGGCCTGGGTGCGTGGCATCCCCGACACCGCCGTGTTGGTGATCGGCGCGTTGACGAAGCCGAAGCCGATGCCGAACACGACGTACCCGGCGAACAGCGTGGCGTCGGACGTCTCCGCCTCGAACGCGGCGAACAGCACCCCGCTCGTGGTCATCGCCAGCCCCGCGATCAGCAGCGGCAGCCGCGGCCCCCGGCTGCCCACCAGCCGTCCGGACAGCGGCGCGCACAGGAACGTCGGCGCCGCCATCGGCAGCATCCACAGTCCCGCGTGCAGCGCGTCGAGCCCGCGCACGTTCTGCAGATACAGCGTGGACAGGAACAGGAAGCCGCCGAGCGCCGCGAACGCGCTGATCGCGATCACCGTGGCGCCGCTGAACGGCACCGAACGGAAGAAGCGCAGATCGATGAGGGGCTCCTCGCGCCGGGGCTCGTACCGGAGCAGCCCGAGCAGGGCGACGAGGGCCACGGCGGCGAACGGGGCCACCGTGCCGGGGCCCGAGGAGGGCGCCTCGATGATCGCGTACGTCAGCGAGCCGAACAGCGCGATCACCAGCAGCTGGCCGACGGGGTCGGGGCGGCGGGCCTTGGGCGCGCGGGACTCGGGGACGTAGCGCAGGGTGAGGAGCAGCGCAGCGAGGCCCACCGGCAGATTGACCCAGAAGATGGAGCGCCAGCCGACCGACTCCACGAGCAGGCCGCCGACCAGCGGTCCCGCGGCCATGGATATGCCGACGACCGCGCCCCACACGCCGATGGCGCGGGCGCGCTGACGCGGGTCGGTGAAGGTGTTGGTGATGATCGACATGGCGACCGGGTTGAGCATGGAGCCGCCGATCGCCTGGAGCACGCGGAACGCGATCAGTGCGTCGAGGCTGGGCGCGAGGGAGCAGAGCAGCGAGCCGAGCGAGAACACGATCAGGCCCGCCATGAAGACCCTCTTGCGGCCGATCCGGTCGGCCGTGGAGCCCGCGAGCATCAGCAGCGAGGCCAGCACCAGCGTGTAGGCGTCGATCGTCCACTGGAGCCCCGACGTATGGGCGTCCAGCTCGTGCTGCATCGACGGCAGGGCGACGTTCAGGGCCGTGACGTCGAGGGTCACGATCAGCAGGCTCATACAGCAGATCGCGAGGACCAGCCGGCGTCGACGAGGGCTGAGCTCGGGCATGCGTTCCATCGTACGCCGATTTCGATAGTGCGTCTAACTAATGACTGTCGCATCTGTCGTCGTACGCGACAATGGGGGAATGCCCACGCCCGCGTCCCCTCTCCAGATCGGCCCGCACACCGTCCAGCCGCCCGTCGTGCTGGCCCCCATGGCCGGCATCACCAACGCGCCCTTCCGCACGCTGTGCAGGGAGTTTAGTGGGGGCAAGGGCCTGTTCGTGAGCGAGATGATCACGACCCGGGCGCTGGTCGAGCGCAACGAGAAGACGATGCAGCTGATCCACTTCGACGCGGCCGAGAAGCCGCGCTCGATCCAGCTGTACGGCGTCGACCCGGCGACCGTCGGCAAGGCCGTCCGCATGATCGCGGAGGAGGACCTCGCCGACCACATCGACCTGAACTTCGGCTGCCCGGTCCCGAAGGTGACGTGCAAGGGCGGCGGCTCGGCCCTGCCCTACAAGCGCAACCTGCTGCGGGCGATCCTGCGCGAGGCGGTCTCCGGCGCCGGTGACCTGCCGGTCACGATGAAGATGCGCAAGGGCATCGACGACGACCACATGACCTATCTCGACGCCGGACGGATCGCGGTCGAGGAGGGCGTGACCTCCATCGCGCTGCACGGCCGCACCGCCGCCCAGCACTACGGCGGCACGGCGGACTGGGACGCCATCGCCCGCCTCAAGGAGCACGTCCCGGAGATCCCGGTCCTCGGCAACGGCGACATCTGGACGGCCGAGGACGCCCTGCGCATGGTGCGGGAGACGGGCTGCGACGGCGTGGTCGTCGGCCGCGGGTGCCTCGGCCGGCCGTGGCTGTTCGCGGACTTGGTGGCGGCGTTCGAGGGGCGTACGGAGGCCGTCGCCCGGCCCTCCCTGCGCGAGGTCGCCGACGTCATGGTCCGGCACGCCACCCTGCTCGGCGAGTGGATCGGCGACGAGGCGCGGGGCGTCATCGACTTCCGCAAGCACGTCGCCTGGTATCTGAAGGGCTTCGCGGTCGGCTCCGAGATGCGCAAGCGGCTCGCGATCACCTCCTCGCTGGAGGAACTGCGGACCGGCCTCGACGAACTGGACCTCGACCAGCCCTGGCCCGGCGGCGCCGACGGGCCCCGCGGCCGTACGTCCGGCAACAACCGGGTGGTGCTGCCGGACGGCTGGCTGAAGGACCCGTACGACTGTGCCGGTGTCAGCGAGGAGGCCGAGCTGGACACCTCCGGCGGCTGATCAGCCTTTCTTGGGGTGCGGGGTCGATCCGTACGCCGTCAGGAAGCGGTCGCGGAAGGAACTCATCTTCCACACCGGCGCGTTGTGCGCGGGGCGCAGTCCGTCCGTCCAGTTCCAGTCGGCGATCTTGTCGAGGACCTTCGGGTCCTTGGCGACGATCGAGATCGGCACGTCACGGCTGGCGTGGTTGCCGCTGACCCGGGCGATGGGCTGGTGGTCGCCGAGGAAGACGAGCACGGTGTTGTCGTTGCCGTAGCGCTCCAGCCACTCGGTGAGGGCGGTCACCGAGTACTGGATCGACTTGCCGTACTCCTGCCGGGACTTGGTGGTGTCGGCGATGACGTCGGAGGCCTTGTTGCCCGCCGCCTGGATCCCCTTGAAGATCGAGCCGTCGCCCAGCTGGTCCCAGCCGACCATCTTCGGGATCGGTGCCCACGGCTGGTGGCTGGAGGTCAGGATGATCTCCGACATCAGCTGCTTGCCGTCGGCGCGCTGCTGGCTGTGCACCCGCTGCTGGAACTGTTCGAGGGCGTACTGGTCGGGCATGGTCGACCAGCTGAACTTCGGTCCCTCGTAGCCCAGCTGGAAGGCGTTGTAGACCTTGTCGAGGCCGTAGTACTTCTGCTCCGGCCAGCCCTTCTGCACGCCCGGCATCACACCGACCGTGTCATAGGCGCCGGTCTTCTTGAACACCTTGGTCAGGCTGAGGTGGTCGCTGGCCATGACGGTGCGGTAGCGCTGCTGGTTGCTGATCCACAGCCCCGACAGGGTGGTGGAGTGGCCGAGCCAGCTGCTGCCGCCGTACGTCGCCGACGTCAGCCAGCCGCTCTTCGCGTGGAAGCCCGCCTTCGCCAGGGCTGCCGTGCGCTCGTCGAGCGTCTTGTCGACACCGGGCGCCTCGATCGGGTCCTCCACGGCGCTGCGGCCGTAGCTCTCGATGAACGTGAAGATCATGTCCTTGCCGCGCAGATCGGGGACCAGCTGCTCGGCCGGGGTGTTCCCGAACTCGTCGACCTTGGCGATCTTCTGGAACTCCGCCTCGTCCCGGAGCGTGTCCCGCACGGTCCGCGCCTGGACCTTCAGCACACCGGCGGTGTGCTGCGAGGCGATCGGTATGCCGCCGACGGTGAGACCGAGCGCGGTGCAGGTGATCCAGACGGTGCCGACGATCAGCGTGGCCTTCGAGGTCCTGGCCCGGTGCTTCGCCAGCAGGTTGCCGAGCCGCACGGTGGCCAGGGCGACGAGGGTCATCAGCAGGAAGACGAGGAGTACGACGCCGACCGTGATGCCCATCTCGGTCGTCCCGCCCAGGGTGTCGTCGAGGTAGGCGCGGGCGTCGTTGAACAGGGACCAGTCCAGGATGATGTTGAAGTGCCGGCCCAGGTATTCGTTGAACCCCATGTCGAACATGTTCAGCACGGTGATCGCGCCGAGCAGCGCGCCGGACAGCGCCGACACCACCAGCCGGGGCTTCCGCGGCAGGCTGAGCAGCACCACCGCACCCATGACCGCCTCGGCCGGCAGCCGCATGAACTCCGCGGGCTTGAGATTGCCGAGGGTGCTCGGCATCTGGAGACAGATGTAGACGAGGGCGGCGGACAGCACGGTGGTGACGACGGAGAGGACACGGGCGACGGTCGGGTACTTGGCCCGCCAGCCGCGCCAGATCCACCGTATGCGCCTGCCGGAGGGGGCCGGGGGTTCGGGGGCGGTTGCGGGGGCGGCTGTGGTAGGGGTCGCGGTAGCGGGGGATTCGGACGCAGGGGTTTCGGACGCAGGGGTCGCGGACTCAGGAGTTTCGGACACAGGGGTGGCGGACGCAGGGGTTGCGGTGCCGGCTTCCGCGTCGGTGGCCGCCTCGGCGTCGGGCTTCGGCTCGGCGGGGGTTTCGGCGGAGGGCTCCGTATCGGCGGCGGATTCCCCGGCCTCGGCCGTCGCCCCGCCTGCGGCCGGGACGGCAGCGTCGCCGGCGGGAGCCGGGCCGCCGGGAACAGGGGCGGCGGGAGCTGAGATGTCGTTCCCGGTGCCATCTGGCAGGGCGGCCTTGCGACCCTCGGCCGACGCCGCACGGCCGGACTCGGCGCGCGCGGCCTCCGCCGTACGGCCGGACTTGGCCCGCGCGGACGCGGCCCGTGTCGGCTCGGTACCGGCGGACGCCGCATCGGCAGGCGCCGTGACCGCAGACTCCGCGTCGGCTGACGCAGCGGCGTCGTTCCGGGGCTTCCCGGCTGCGGTGCCGTTCTTCTCCGTCTCGGGCCTGCTCGCGGTCGCGGCAGCCGCGGATTTGGTCCGTGTCGGCTCGGCACCGGCGGACGCCGCATCGGCAGGCGCCGTGACCGCAGACTCCGCGCCGGCTGACGCAGCCGCGTCGTCCCGGGGCTTCCCCGCTGCGGTGCCGCTCTTCTCCGCCTCGGGCCTGCTCACGGCCGCGGCCGCCGCGGATTTGGCCCGGGTCGGCTCGGTACCGGCCGACGCCGCATCGGCAGGCGCGGTAACGGCTGACTCCGCGCCGGCTGACGCAGCCGCGTCGTCCCGGGGCTTCCCCGCTGCGGTGCCGCTCTTCTCCGCCTCGGCCCTGCTCGCGGCCGCGGCAGCCGTGGGCTCGGCCTCCTCGGTACCGGGGGCCTCGGCTCGCGCCGACCGGGCAGCCCTCGACGCCGCCCTCGGCTCGGTCTCCGCGGTCTTCGCCGTACCGGCGGCTCCCGCCGTGGCGGTGGGAACGACCTCCGTCGTCCCGTCCTCCGGCTCCCTGACCGCGGTCCCCTCTGCGGAGCCGCTGGGTTCCACGGCCGTACTGCCTGACTGGCGCGTGCTCGTGTGCTGAGGCACCCGGAGGTCCTTCCGTGCGAGGCCCGTGACGGAGCGGCGGGCCACGCTGGGGAGGCTGGGCAGGGCCGGGAACGCCCCGGCCCGCCTGGCCCGCCGCCTTTCCGTACGGTTCGCCCTCGGTGCCTGTTCAGGGCCCCGGGCAAACACCCGGCAAACGGCTCGTCAACACTCTTGCTAGGCGCCCCCGACGGCTGTGAGCAGCGCCAACGGGGCTGCGGCGGAACGGGACTCCCGGACGCACGCGTGCGGGTAGGGGACCGGCTCCGCATGGGTGTCGCGGCCGTAGCCGGCGAGGACCTCGGGGAGCCGGTGGCCGGTCGCGGTGGCCGCGTCGACCAGGGCGTGGGCGACCGTGCGGGCCTCGTCGTGCAGGCCGTAGCGGGCCAGGCCCAGGGTGATCAGCGCGTTGTCGTGCGGCCAGACCGAGCCCCGGTGGTACGAGAGGGGGTGGTACGCCGGCTGATCGGACGCCAGGGTGCGTACGCCCCAGCCCGAGAAGAAGTCCGGTTCGACGAGCCGCCGGCCCACCACCTCGCCGTACTCCTTGTCCAGGAGGCCGGACCACAGCAGGTGTCCCGCGTCGGAGGCCAGCGCGTCGACCTGGCGGCCCTCCCCGTCCAGCGCGAGCGCCGGGAAGGAGTGCTCCGGCATCCAGAAGTCCCGCTGGAAGCGGTCGCGCAGGTCGGCGGCGGCCTGTTCGAGCAGGGCCGCATAGGTCTCGTCCTCCCATACGGCGCGCGCCACCGACGCCGTGCGGCGCAGCGCGTCGTACGCGTACCCCTGGGCCCCCGCCGCCATCACCGGGCCGGTCGCGCGGGTGCCGTCGGCCGAGCAGATGGCGCCGGGGGAGTCCTTCCAGTTCTGGTTGGCGAGGCCGCCCCGGTCGGCCCGGTAGACCAGATAGCCGCGCGAGGTCAGCCCGCCGTGGTCCAGCATCCAGCCGACCGCCGCGCGGGCGTGCGGCTCCAGCCGGCGGGCCAGGGCCGAGTCCCCGGTCCGCTCGACGTACGCGCCGAGCAGGATCAGGAACAGCGGGGTCGCGTCGACCGAGCCGTAGTAGCGCCGGAACGGCACCTGCCCGAAGTGTGCCAGCTCCCCGTGCCGCACCTCGTGCACGATCTTGCCGGGCTGGGCCACCGAGGACGTCCCCGTCCGGGTCGCCTGGGTGGCGGCGAGCGCGGGGAGCGTGGCGGCGGCCAGCCGCGGACGGTAGGGCAGGGCGAAGAGGGAGGTGAGCAGGGCGTCCCGGCCGAGGAGGGTCAGGAACCAGGGCGCCCCGGCCGCCGGTACGCGCAGTTCCTCGCCGTCGGGGCCGGTCGCCGGGACCTGGAGCGCGGCGAGGTCGGCGAGGCCGCGGGCACAGGCCGCCGCCAGCTCCGGCCAGCCCGTCGGGAAGGCCACGCCCTCCACGAACTCGCCCTCCAGCGCCAGGAGTTGTTCGTTCACGGCGGCCGGGGAGCGCGGCACGCGCAGCGCGCGCTTCTCGCCGTGCGGGCGGGCGATGATACGCAGCACCAGCTCCGTCGTGCCGTGCGGTTCGAGGTCCAGGGTCCAGACGAGCCGCCGCGCGCCGGTGCCGGTCTCCTCGACGCCGTCCGGGGCCGGGTCGGAGGTGATGGCCGTACAGGAGCGCCACTCACCGCGCCGGTAGCTGAACTCCACGCCGTCGTCGAGGACCTGGCGGGAGCGTACGACGCCGGTCTTGGTGTACGTGCGGTGGTCGGAGCGGAGCTCGAACTGGTCGGCGAAGTCGGCGTCGGCGGTGATGGCCAGGCGCACCGTGGTCGGCACCGGGCGGTTGCTGGTCACCCGCAGCGACTCGACGAACGACGCGTCGCCGACGGCCTGTTCACGGAAGAGGGTGTGCGCGGGCGGCTCCGTGCGGCCACCGCGCGGTACGAGTACACAGCGCGCCCCGTCCCCGTCCGCGACCGGTGTGAGCACCTCGGGCACCGCGCCGTCGATCGTCAGCTGCCAGCGGCTGAGGTGCCGGGCGTCGCGCACGAATAACCCGTCCGGGGAGCTGTTGCCCCGGACGCCGCTGATGTCACCGCGGTCGCCGACGGCGGCGAAGGTCTCGCCGTGCACGAGCAGGTGATGCCGGTCCGTCATCCCCGGTCCCCTCCCTTGTCACTCCTGTGGAACGTTCCGGTGTCCGCCCCGGACACGTCGTGCGCCGGGGTTTTGCCAAGTCCTGGTGGCTCCTGCAGCAGATCCAGCGCGAGGGCGGCGGTCCAGCCGAAGCCGGTCGCGCCGCACGCCTCACCGGTGTACGGGTCGACGTACTCGGCGAAACCGGTCGCGTCGGCCGTCTCCACGAACGCCTCCCGCAGCGCGTCCGCCCTCTCCCGTTCGCCGTGCGTGCGCAGCCCGCGCTCCAGCAGCCAGGCGGTGTTGAACCAGGCCGGGCCGCGCCAGTAGCGGTGCGGGTCGAAGGCCTCGCCGAGGAGGTCGTAGCTGGGCACCAGGCGGGTGCTGTCCCCGAGCCCGAAGTGCGGGCCGCCGAGGGTGGCGAGGAGGGCGGTGACGATCTCGCGCGGCAGCTCGGGCAGGAGCAGCGGGACGAGACCGGACACGCCGCGCTCCGGGATCAGAGCGCCGTCGCGCACGTCCCGGCACAGGAAGATGCCGGCCGCCGGGTCCCACAGCCGCTCCACCAGCGCCGCCGTCAGCCGCTCCGCGCGCGCGTGCCGGGCGGTGCCGGGCGCCCCCAGCTCCTGCGCGATCCGCGCCAGCGCGTGCTCGGAGGCGATGAGCAGCGCGTTGAACGCCGGGTCCTCGACGGCGAACTCGCCCTTCCCGTCGGCGTATCCGGCGTCCCGGTAGTCCGCCGCCAGCCGCACGTACCGCCCGTAGTCCAGATCCGTCGGCCGGTCCTCCGGTGCGCCGTGGTCGAGGTCGGCGCGGCGGAAGGAGCGGGCCGGGGCCGGGGTGATGCGGGACAGCGGGGCGTCCCAGCAGGGGCTGTTGTCCATACCCTGTTCCCAGGGGTGCACGACGGACGCGAGCCCGCCGCCGCCCAGGTCCCGCCGGTGCAGCAGATAGCGGTGCCAGGCGGCCAGCCGCGGGTAGCTGCGGGCCAGGAAGCCGCGGGCCCGCGACAGCCCCGGATCGGCGCAGTGCACCAGCCAGGCTGCGAGCGCGTGCACCGGTGGCTGCACGATGCCCGAGGTCTGTACGGTGCGCGGGGCGCCCGCAGCGCGCCCCGCGGTCGAGGAGCGCCAGAAGTCGGGGCTCGGGAAGTAGGCGTCGAGCGGTACGGAGGGGTTGAACACGATGTGCGGGACGCGCCCGTCGGCCCACTGGGCGGCCAGCAGCGTCTCCAGCTCCGTCTGGGCCCGCAGGGGCGACAGATGCCGCAGCCCGATCGCGATGAACGCGGAGTCCCACGACCACTGGTGCGGATACAGACTGCGCGAGGGCACCGTGGAGGTGCCGGTCCAGTTGTCCGCCAGCACCCGGGCGGCCCTGACGTGCGGCGCATCCGCCGAAAGTGGCGGATCGTATGCAATGGCGCGCTCCGTGGGGCGGGCGGTGAGCTGGGCAGTGCGATCCACTCGGGGCTCCCCGAAAAGACGTCCGGCCGACCAGGTTCGGCTGTGGCTACCGTAGGGTTACGTCTATTTAACACGCAAAACTCAATATGTAATGCAAACTTGAGAAACACAAGGGGGTGCGCATGACCGGACAGCCCGGCAGGACCGGCAGAGGTGGCAGTCAGGCCAGCGCCGGCGATCTGCTCGAACTGGTACGCAGCGGGCGGGCGATCACACGCGGTGCCCTGCAGCAGGCCACCGGGCTGTCCCGGGCCACCGTCGGACAGCGCCTCGACCGGCTGTTCCGGGCCGGTTGGCTGCGCGAGGGAGCCGGCGGCCCGGTCGACTCGCCGCTCGGCGGACGCCCCTCCATCACCCTGGAGTTCGACGACTCCCACGCGGTGGTCCTCGCCGCCGACCTCGACACCCGGCACGCCCGTGCGGCCGTCCTGTCCCTGACCGGCGAGATCCTCGCCGAGCACTCCGGCACGCTGGTCATCGAGGACGGCCCCGAGGTCGTGCTCGGCGAACTCGGCCACTGGTTCGCCGAGTTGCTGGAGAAGGCGGGGCACCGGGCCGACGAGGTGTGCGGGATCGGGCTCGCGGTGCCGGGCCCGGTCGACAGCGAGACCGGCCGGGTCGTACAGCCGCCGATCATGCCGGGCTGGGACGGCTACGACATACGCGGCCGCCTCTCCCGCGCCTTCACCGAGCACACCGGCGCCGCCGCCGTGCCGGTGCTCGTGGACAACGACGCGAACCTCATGGCGTACGGCGAGCAGCGCACCGGACACCCCGGCTGCTCGGCCTTCGTGCTCATCAAGGTGTCGACCGGTATCGGTGCCGGCGTCGTGGTGGACGGCTCGATCTTCCGGGGCGTCGACGGCGGTGCCGGGGACATCGGGCACATACGGGTGGGCGCGGAGGCGCTGTGCCGGTGCGGTTCGTACGGCTGTCTCGCCGCCGTCGCCAGCGGTGGCGCCGTGGCCCGGCGGCTCGCGGAGGCCGGTGTCCCGGCCGCCTCGGGCTCGGACGTACGGGACCTGCTGGCCTCGGGGCACCCGGAGGCTGCCGCGCTCGCCCGGGAGGCCGGGCGCCGGGTCGGGGACGTCCTGGCGACGGTCGTGACCCTGCTCAACCCCGGCGTGCTGATGATCGCCGGAGATCTGGCCGGAACTCCCTTCCTCACCGGTGTCCGGGAACTGCTGTACCAGCGGGCGCTGCCCCGCTCGACGGCCCATCTGGACGTCGTCACCTCGCGGCTCGGGGAGCGGGCCGGGCTGGTCGGCGCGGGTGCGCTGGTCGTGGAGCACCTGTACGCACCTGAGCGGGTGGAGCAGCGGCTGACGGCGCTGGGGGTGTGAGCGCCGCGTTCGGTGTTCCGCGCTCCGCCTCGCACCTCTGTGACGTCCGCGTTTCCGTTCCACGTCACGTCCGCATGGTGAAATCCGGCGCGCTGTGACAGCGTGATTCTCGCCACCCTTGATAAGGGTTGCGCTCAGATGAGCGAATCTTGGGCGACTGCACTTCTCCAAGGGGTGGCACTCGGTGCCACCCCTTGATCGTTCATCGATCGAAAACAGACGTGCCAAGAGGCGCTCATGTGAGCGGAAAACCGCGCCTATGGGCGTGGATGTGTTCAAGAAGTGAAAACATCAGCGTGTCTTCGCTTGCCAAGCTTTGACTTTCGATCCACTGGCGGACGACTGGTTACAGGCGCATGACGCACAAGTAGACGTACCCAGGCGCCTTCGATCTGGGTATGTTCCTCGCCGTCAGGGCAGCCACCGCGGCCTCAAGGAGTCGAGACCCGTGTCGGAAAACAAAGAACCCCACGTAGCGAAGTTCGTTTACGACTTCACCGAGGGAAACAAGGACCTCAAGGACCTCCTGGGCGGCAAGGGTGCCAACCTCGCGGAGATGACCAACCTGGGTCTCCCGGTCCCTCCCGGCTTCACGATCACCACCGAGGCCTGCAAGGTCTACCTGGACAGTGGCTCGGAGCCGGTGGCACTGCGTGACGAGGTGAGTGCGCACCTCGACGCGCTGGAACAGCGGATGGGCAAGAAGCTCGGCCAGGCCGACGACCCGCTGCTCGTGTCGGTCCGCTCGGGTGCGAAGTTCTCCATGCCCGGCATGATGGACACCGTCCTGAACATCGGCCTCTCCGACAAGTCGGTGCAGGGCCTGGCCAAGCAGGCAGGCGACGACCGCTTCGCCTGGGACTCCTACCGCCGCCTCATCCAGATGTTCGGCAAGACGGTTCTCGGCGTCGACGGCGAGCTGTTCGAGGAGGCCCTCGACGGGGCCAAGGCGGCCAAGAAGGTCACGGTCGACACGGACCTGGAGGCGGCCGACCTCAAGAAGCTCGTCACCAAGTTCAAGAAGATCGTCAAGACCGAGGCCGGCCGGGACTTCCCGCAGGACCCGCGCGAGCAGATGGACCTCGCCATCGAGGCGGTCTTCAACTCGTGGAACACCGACCGCGCCAAGCTGTACCGCCGCCAGGAGCGCATCCCGCACGACCTCGGCACGGCCGTCAACGTCTGCTCGATGGTCTTCGGCAACCTGGGCCCCGACTCCGGCACGGGCGTCGCCTTCACCCGTGACCCGGCCTCCGGCCACCAGGGCGTCTACGGCGACTACCTGCAGAACGCGCAGGGCGAGGACGTGGTCGCGGGCATCCGCAACACGGTCCCGCTCGCGGAGCTGGAGCAGATCGACAAGAAGTCGTACGACCAGCTGATGCAGATCATGGAGACCCTGGAGAACCACTACAAGGATCTCTGCGACATCGAGTTCACCATCGAGCGCGGCCAGCTCTGGATGCTCCAGACCCGCGTCGGCAAGCGCACCGCCGGTGCCGCCTTCCGTATCGCGACCCAGCTGGTGGACCAGGGCCTGATCGACGAGACCGAGGCGCTCCAGCGCGTCACCGGCGCCCAGCTGGCCCAGCTGATGTTCCCGCGCTTCGACGACACCGCCAAGACCGAGCAGGTCGGCCGGGGCATCGCGGCCTCGCCGGGCGCGGCGGTCGGCAAGGCGGTCTTCGACTCGTACACCGCCGTCAAGTGGTCCCGCTCGGGCGAGAAGGTCATCCTGGTCCGCCGCGAGACCAACCCCGACGACCTGGACGGCATGATCGCGGCCGAGGGCATCCTCACCTCCCGCGGCGGCAAGACCTCCCACGCGGCCGTCGTCGCGCGCGGCATGGGCAAGACCTGTGTCTGCGGCGCCGAGGAGCTGGAGGTCGACACCAAGCGCCGCCGGATGACGGTGCCCGGCGGTCATGTGGTGGAGGAGGGCGACCTCATCTCCATCGACGGCTCGTCCGGCAAGGTCTACCTGGGCGAGGTCCCGGTGGTCCCCTCCCCGGTCGTCGAGTACTTCGAGGGCCGGATGCACGCGGGCGCCCACGACGCCGACGAACTGGTCGAGGCCGTGCACCGCATCATGGCCTTCGCCGACCGCAAGCGCCGGCTGCGGGTGCGGGCCAACGCGGACAACGCCGAGGACGCGCTGCGCGCCCGTCGCTTCGGCGCGCAGGGCATCGGCCTGTGCCGTACGGAGCACATGTTCCTGGGCGACCGGCGTGAGCTGGTGGAGCGGCTGATCCTGGCCGACACGGAGGAGGAGCGCGAGGAGTCCCTCAAGCAGCTGCTCCCGCTCCAGAAGAAGGACTTCGTCGAGCTGTTCTCGGCGATGGACGGGCTGCCGGTGACGGTGCGTCTCCTCGACCCGCCGCTGCACGAGTTCCTGCCCGACATCACGGAGCTGTCGGTCCGCGTCGCCCTCGCCGAGTCCCGCAAGGACTCCAACGAGAACGACCTGCGACTGCTCCAGGCCGTCCACCGCCTGCACGAGCAGAACCCGATGCTGGGCCTGCGCGGCGTACGCCTCGGCCTGGTCATCCCCGGTCTGTTCACCATGCAGGTCCGGGCGATCGCCGAGGCCGCGGCCGAGCGCAAGAACGCCAAGGGCGACCCGCGCGCGGAGATCATGATCCCGCTCGTCGGCACGGTCCAGGAGCTGGAGATCGTCCGCGAGGAGGCCGACCAGGTCATCGCCGAGGTGGAGGCGGCGACGGGCACGCAGCTCAAGCTCGCCATCGGCACGATGATCGAACTCCCGCGCGCCGCCCTCACGGCCGGCCAGATCGCGGAGGCGGCCGAGTTCTTCTCCTTCGGCACCAACGACCTGACCCAGACGGTGTGGGGCTTCTCCCGCGACGACGTCGAGGCCTCCTTCTTCACGGCGTACCTGGAGAAGGGCATCTTCGGAGTCTCCCCGTTCGAGACGATCGACAAGGACGGCGTCGGCTCCCTGGTGAAGTCGGCGGCCAAGGCGGGCCGCGAGACCCGCCCCGACCTGAAGCTCGGCGTCTGCGGCGAGCACGGCGGCGACCCCGAGTCGGTCCACTTCTTCCACGAGGTGGGTCTGGACTACGTCTCCTGCTCCCCGTTCCGCATCCCGGTGGCCCGTCTCGAGGCCGGCCGCGCGGCGACCGAGTCGACGGGCAGCGACCACCGCTAGGCCTTACGGCCACCAGACCCCGGAGCCGTCGTCGGTCCCCGACCCTCAAGACCGATCGGCGGCGGCTCCGGCGCACGAAAAGGAGGGGCGGCACCCTGTGCGGGGGTGCCGCCCCTTCGTGCATCGTCAGATGGTGCCCTCCGTGTTGATCGGGCCGACCTGGAAGAGGTGGGAGCACGTCGTCCAGTGTGCGGGGACGAGGGTGGAGGTGTACGAGCCCGGCGGGTAGATCCGCAGATAGGTGCCGGTGCGCAGGCAGGGGCCGCCGATGGGGCCGTTGGTGGTGCGGACGATTGCCGACGCGGAGTGGCCCGGGGTGAGCGTGACCGTGCCGTAATGCGAGCCGGAGCGGGTGGCGGCCGGGCCGATCTGCCGGTGTGCGGTGTCGAGGACGCTGACGCCCGGGTAGCCGCGCAGGGCGCACTTGCTCGTACTGGTGTTGGTGAAACGGATGGGCTGGTAGATGGAGCCGGCCGCGGCTCCCGCGCGGTCCAGGGACAGGTACAGATCCTTCACGGCACAGGTGCGCGGACCCGCCGACGCCTGAGCCGTTGTCGTCGTCGTTGCCGTCGCGCTCCCTGCGACGCCCGCGGTCGCGAGCGCCGCCGCGACGGCGGTCAGGGCGGCCGTCAGGCCGCGCCGGGAGAGGAGTCGAGTATGCAGAGACATGGCCAATCCGCCTCCATCGGGCGAATGGGTGGATGCAGGTCATCATGTTGGATGCACCTTCGACGGGAAAAGTTGTAGCGCGCGGCCGGGTGGTTCTGCCCGGGCGCACGGGCCGTGCCGAGTGCGGCCGAGTCGTCGGCGCCCCTAGGCTGAAGCCCTGCGAAGCCCTTGGGTCGGGGGCGGGCCCGGTGTCGAGCGGTTGAGGAGGAGCCCTGATGGCAGGCTGGAACGCGCACGACATCCCCGACCTCGCCGGCCGTACCGCCGTCGTCACCGGTGCCAACAGCGGGCTCGGGTACGTCACCGCGCGGGAGCTCGCCCGTAAGGGGGCCCGGGTGGTGCTCGCGTGCCGGAGCGAGGCGCGGGGGCGGGCGGCGGTGGACCGGGTCCTGGCGGAGGTGCCGGGGGCCGAGGCCCGGTTCGGGCGGCTGGATCTGGGGGACCTGGCGTCGGTGCGGGACTTCGCGGGCGGGCTGTCGTACGACCGTCTCGATCTGCTCGTCGACAACGCCGGGGTGATGGCGCCGCCGTACGGGACCACGGCGGACGGGTTCGAGACCCAGTTCGGGGTCAACCACCTCGGGCACTTCGCTCTCACCGGACTGCTGATGCCCGCGCTGCTCGCCGCGCCCGGCGCTCGCGTGGTGACCGTGTCGAGCATGATGCACGCGCTCGCCAACATCGACATCCGTGATCTCAACAGCGAGCGCCGGTATCGGCGTTGGATCGCCTACGCCCGCTCCAAGACCGCCAACCTGCTCTTCACGCACGAGCTGGCGCGCAGGCTGGCGGCCACCGGTGCGGACGTGGTCGCGGCCGCCGCCCATCCCGGTTACGCCGCCACCAATCTCCAGACCGCGGGCCCCCGGGCCGAGGGACGCCGGGGTGCCGAGCGGCTCATGGAGCTCGGCAACCGCCTCTTCGCCCAGCCGGCGGAGGCGGGCGCCCTGCCCACGCTGTACGCGGCGACCGCCCCCGATGTCCGGCCCGACTCCTTCGTCGGCCCCTCGTTCGCGATGTGGCGCGGCGCCCCGGAGCCGTCCTGGCGGGCGCCGTGGACCCGCGACGACGAAGCGGGGACGCGGCTCTGGGACGCCTCGGAGCGGCTGACGGGCGTGCACTACGACGCGCTCAAGGGGTGACCCCGTTGGGTTGAGCCCCGTTGCGTCAGGCCGCGCGCACCTCGTACGTCTCCACCCGCACCGCCTCGTCGTCCAGGCACTGCCCGGAGGTCAGGTCGAAGCGCTGCTTGAGCAGCGGGGAGGCGACGAACGGGCGGCCCTGGTGGGTGCCGGTCAGGCCGCGGGAGAGGACCGCCGCGCCGCCGAACGGATCGCGGTTGTCGATCGCGTAGACCCGGCCCTCGCGGTCCAGGAAGATCGCGGCCTGGCGCCCGTCGGGCAGCAGCGCCGCGACCCCGCGGCCCGGCGTCAGCGTGGTCAGGTCACAGATGGTCAACCAGTCCTCGTCCAGCCGCAGCCGGATCTTCAGGGCGGTCGTCTCGGGTGCCAGGGTCATCGCTGGGCGCTTCCTTCCAGGGGACGGTGGCCGATGGTCAGCAGGGGGAGGTCGGGCTTCATCTGGTCGCGCTCGGGGACGAAGCCGACGACCGGGTCGGGGGTGTCGGGCGCGTTCACGAAGGACACGAACCGGGCGAGCTTCTCGGGGTCGTTGATGGTGGTCGCCCACTCGTCGGCGTAGTGCGCCACATGGTCCTTCATCAGGGACTCCAGCTCCTCGCAGATGCCGAGGGAGTCCTCCACGACCACGTCACGCACATGGTCCAGGCCGCCCGGGATCCGCTCCAGCCAGGTCGAGGTGCGCTCCAGACGGTCCGCGGTGCGGATGTAGAACATCAGGAAACGGTCGATCAGGCGGATCAGTTCGGCGTCCGACAGATCCTGGGCCAGCAGGTCCGCGTGGCGCGGAGTGGCGCCGCCGTTGCCGCCGACGTACAGGTTCCAGCCGTTGGAGGTGGCGATGACGCCGAAGTCCTTCGACTGGGCCTCCGCGCACTCGCGGGCGCAGCCGGAGACCGCCGACTTGAGCTTGTGGGGCGACCTGAGTCCCCGGTAGCGCAGCTCCAGGTCGATCGCCATGCGCACGGAGTCCTGGACGCCGTAGCGGCACCAGGTCTGGCCCACACAGGACTTCACCGTGCGCAGTGCCTTGCCGTACGCGTGCCCGGACTCGAAGCCGGCATCCACCAACCGTGTCCAGATCAACGGGAGTTGCTCGACGCGTGCGCCGAACATGTCGATCCGCTGACCGCCCGTGATCTTTGTGTAGAGGCCGAAGTCGCGGGCGATCTCCCCGATCACGATGAGCCCCTCCGGGGTGATCTCACCGCCGGGAATGCGCGGGACGACCGAATACGAGCCGTTCTTCTGGAGGTTGGCGAGAAAGTGGTCGTTGCTGTCCTGCAGCGCCGCCTGCTCGCCGTCCAGGACATAGCCGCTCGCGCCGATCGTCGGGGCGAGGGACGCGATGATCGACCCCACCGCCGGCTTGCAGACCTCGCAGCCGTCACCGCCCCGGGCGCCCTCACGGCCGTAGCGGTCCAGGAGGTCCCGGTAGGTGTTGATGCGCAGCGCGAGGACGATCTCGTACAGCTCCTCGCGGGTCTGGGAGAAGCAGCCGCACAGGCCCTTGTCGACCTCGACGCCGCTCGCCTCCAGCTCGGCGGTGACCAGCTGGCCGAGCACCTTGACGCAACTGCCGCAGCCTGTACCGGCCTTGGTGCACTTCTTCACCTCGGGCACGGTGGTGCAGGAGTGCTCGGTCACCGCGCCGCGGATCGTGCCCTTGGACACGTTGTGGCAGGAGCAGACGACCGCCTCGTCGGGCAGGGCGGAGGGGCCGAGCTGCGCCGGGGCGCCCGCGCCGGCGGGCAGCACCAGTGACTCCGGAGAGACGGGCGGGACGGAGCCGGTGAAGGCGCGCAGCGTGCCGTACGCCTCCGCGTCACCGACCAGGATGCCGCCGAGCAGCGTGCCGTCCCGGCCGATGACCAGCTTCTTGTACAGGCCCGCGCGGGAGTCGGAGTAGACGACGTCCAGGCAGTCCTCGGCCGTGCCGTGCGCGTCGCCGAACGACGCCACGTCGACACCGAGGAGCTTGAGCTTGGTGGACAGGTCGGCGCCCGTGAACGCCGCCTCGTCCTTCGCGATGGTCGCCGCGGCCGTCTCCGCCTGCTCGTAACCCGGCGCCACCAGGCCGTACACCCGGCCGTCCGCCGCAAGCGCGCACTCGCCGATCGCGAACACATGCGGGTCGGTGACCGTACGGCACTGCTCGTCGACGGAGATGCCACCGCGCTCGCCGACCGTGAGGCCGCAGTCCCGGGCCAGTTGGTCGCGGGGGCGCACACCGGCGCTGAACACCACCATGTCGGTGGCCAGTTCGGAACCGTCCGACAGCTTCATGCCGGTCACGGCGCCGTCGGGGCCGACGATGACCTCCTGCGTGCCCACGCCGGTGTGCACGGCCAGGCCCATGTCCTCGATCGTGCGCAGCAGCGCCGCGCCACCGCCCTCGTCCACCTGCACCGGCATCAGGCGCGGCGCGAACTCCACGATGTGGCTGGTCAGTCCGAGGCCCTTCAGCGCGCCCGCGGCCTCCAGACCGAGCAGGCCGCCACCGACCACCGCACCCGTCGTCGCCCGCGACCCGGCGTACTCTTCGATCGCCAGCAGGTCTTCGATGGTCCGGTAGACGAAGCAGCCCTCGGCGTCCTTGCCCGGGACCGGCGGTACGAAGGGGTAGGAGCCGGTGGCCAGCACGAGGGTGTCGTACTCGACGACCAGACCCGAGCGTGCGGTCACCCTGCGCGCCTCACGGTCGACCGTCTCCGCCGGGTCGCCCACGTGCAGCTCGATGCCGTGGTCCTCGATGAACCGCATGTCGGTCATGGACAGTTCGTCGGGGGTCCGGCCCGAGAAGTACGACGTGAGCTGCACCCGGTCGTACGCCGGACGCGGCTCCTCGCACAGCACGACCACGCGGTGCGTGGCGGTCAGGCCGCGCTCGGCCAGCGCTTCGAGGAAGCGCTGGCCGACCATGCCATGGCCGACGAGCACGATCGTGGGGTGGGACCGGTCCCCACCGAGTGCGGTCGTGGACATCAGGAGCCTCCATCGTTGGTGAGCAGGTGGAGCAAGGGGCCGCCGTCGGACGGGAGCGGCTCTGCTCCCTCCCAGGCACGGGCGAGCGCGCCGACAGTGCCGAGTTCGCCGACGAGGACCCCGCCGACCAGGCGGTCGTCGCGGACGACGACCTTGCGGTACGTGCCCCGGGTGGCGTCCGTGAGCTGGACGACGTCGTCGCCGGGGCGGGGCTCGGTCTCGCCGAACGCGGCGAGGTCGAAGGGGGAGTGCGGCCCGGTCAGGGTGAGCCGGGTCAGGGAACGGGTGCCGGTGTAGCGGGAGTCGGCCCTCCCAGCCAGCAACTCGGCCAGTACGTCGGCCTGTTCGAGCGCCGGTGCCGCCAGGCCGTAGACCGTGCCGTCGTGCTGGGCGCAGTCGCCGATGGCGTGGATGTACGGGTCGGACGTACGGAGTTCGTCGTCGACGACGATGCCCTTGTGGACGGCGAGTCCCGCGTCCTGGGCCAGGCCGGCGCGCGGATGGATGCCGCAGGCGAGGACCACCAGGTCGGCGTCGAGCGCGTACCCGTCGGCCATCTCCACCGAACGGACCGCGCCGCCCACACAGCGCACGTCCCGCACCCGGCACTCGGTGTGCACCTCGACGCCCAGGTCCTTCAGGTGCCGCAGCACGAGCTTCGAGGCGTTCGGGTCGAGCTGGCGTTCCATGAGCCGCTCGGCCTGCTGGGCGAGGACCACCTGGGCGCCGCGCACGGCGAGCGCGCGGGCCGCGGACACACCGAGCAGCCCGCCGCCGATGACGACCGCCCGCACGCCCGGCCGCACTGCCTTGGACAGGCCCAGACAGTCGTCCATGGTACGGAACGCGTGCACGCCCTCGGGGAGTTCGTGCCCGCCCGCACTGAACAGACCGCGCAGGGGCGGAAGCACCGGGTTGGAGCCGGTGGCCAGGACCAGCCGGTCGTATGCGATCACCGAGCCGTCCGCGCACTCGACGGTGCGCCGGGCGCGGTCGATGCCGGTGACCCGGGCGCGGGTCAGCTCGGCGGGTGCCGGGAGGGCGATCACCTCCGGGCTGTACCGGCCGGCCAGCACCTCGGCGAGCAGGACCCGGTTGTACGGGCGGTGCTCCTCCTCGCCGACGAGCAGCGCGGGCGTGCCGAGCTCACCGAGCCGGCGGGCGAGACGTACGCCCGCGAGGCCGGCGCCGATCACCACCACACGCGTATTCGAGGTCATGCAACGCAGCGTGCGGTGCCGACGTTACCCGGCAGCATCACCGTTGTTTCCCGCGAGGAACGCTGCCCTCAGCGGGAGCGGCGACGGGGTGTGAGGGTGCTGGGGGCGGGCCGGTGCGGGCTGTGAGGCGGGCGCGACCGAGTCTGCCCGGCAGCTCAGCCGCTCACGGCAGCTCAGCCGCTCGGTGGCTCAGCGGCTCCCGGTCAGGTGCGCGAACACGACCACGTTCGCCTGGTAGCCGGTGGCCTTCGAGTAGGTGCCGCCGCAGGTGATCACCCGTAGCTCGGGACGCTCGGCCGCGCCGTACACCTTCTCGTCGGGGAAGTTCCGCGCCTGGTAGACCTCGACCGCGTCCACCGTGAACACCGCGACACCGCCGTCGCGCCGGTCCACCTCGATGGTGGCACCTCGCTTGAGGGCACCGAGGTCGTAGAAGACGGCCGGTCCCTCGGTGTTGTCGACGTGCCCCGCGACGATCGCGGTGCCTCTCTCGCCGGGGGTGGTGCCGGACTCGTACCAGCCGGCGAGGTTCTTCTGCCCGGCCGGCGGGACGTCGAGGCTGCCGGACTTCGTCAGGGCGAGACCCATCAGCGGTGCGTTCACACGGATGGCGGGGATGCGGATGCGGGTGGGCGGTGAGGGCGGCAGCGCCGCGGACGCGAGCCGCTCCTCGGCGGGGTCCGGGCGGCCTTCCGCGACGGACGGCTGGGGCGGGGCGTGCGTGCCGGCGCCGCCTCCCAGCAGGAACACACCGGAGCCAAGGGCGACCACGGTGACGGCGGCTATGGCGGTGTCGCCGATCCTGCGCATGCGAACCCCTCTCCCGGAACTGACCCCCTCCCCCTCCGGGCCGCGAGGGGCGTCGGACCCGGAGGGGGCGGGACTTGCGGTACCGGCGGACGGACAGCGGAGGGTGTCCGTCAGATCCCGTCGCCTCTCGCCCGGCGATGCAGGAGCCAGGTACCGCCCGCGGCGGCGACGGCCAGAGCCGCCACGCCCGCCGCGGTCTGCACGGGGTCGGGGCCCAACGCGCCGCCGACCCCCGTCTTCACACTTCCGCGCGGCTGCGCCCCTTCGCGCGCCGTGCTCAGCGCCACCATCAGGTCGCCCGCCACCTGCCGACCGCCCACGGCGCACCGCGCGACGATCTCGTACGTCCCCGGCTGTGCGCTCGGCGGCACCCGGAACTGGCCGATCGCATCGCCCTCGTGCGCGCTGGGCGCCAGCATGAACGCGCCGGCGCCCACCGCGCTCGCGTCACCGGCCGCCGTCCCCTTGTCGCCGCACGCCTTCGTGTTCACCGTCACCTGACCGCCGGGCACCACCGTGGAGGGGTACACCTCCAGGCTCTCGGCCACCGAAGACACCCGGACGCCACCGTGGGCGGGGGCGGCGGCGAGCCCCGCCGCGGCGACGGCGAGCGCGGTACCGGTCAGCATGCGGGCGGTGCGGCGCATGGTGCTCCCTCGAGTTCACGGGGGCACGCCCGCGGCACCCCCATGTGCCGCCGAGTCGGTCGCGTCCCTGCTCTTCCGAGGTAAGTGGGAGTCGGTCGAGCCCGCTTCCTGACAAAGCGTCAGAAATAGGATGAACGGGTGTCCACGGTCGGGTGCGCAAATGCTGCCAGGAGGGCGTTCCGGCAGGTCATGGGCGTGGGCGGGGCCGCCGTGGAAGAGAACACGAACGGCTCGGGCGGCGGGGGTGAACGGGTGACCGGGACGCGCGGGGCCGCCTGGGGCGGCGCGGCTAGTCGGACAGCTTCATCGCCAGGCCGTCGAGCACGATCTCCAGGGCGTACGCGAACTTGTCGTCGCGGACCGCGGCCGGGTCCGTGGTCGCCGCGACGGCGTCGGTGTAGGCGCCGGAGAGATGGTCGTGGCCGGCCGCGGCCTGCTGGGCGGCGGGCAGCAGCCGGTTGATGAACTCGGCCTCGGTCTCCCCGGAGCGGGCGACCGTGGTGAGCCAGGCGGCCTCCGTGCTGCTCATGCCGATCGTGTACGACAGCACGGCGTCGATCGCCCCGCTGGGCTCGGGGAAGCCGATCGCCGTGAACAGCGCGGCGAGCCGCTCGGTGAAGGCCATCAGGTTGGGGCCGAGATAGGCGAGGCCGGCCTGGCCGAGGACCGAGGACAGCCAGGGGTGCCGCAGGGCGGTGGCGCGGAAGGAGGCCGCGGCCTCGGTGACCGCGGCCCGCCAGTCCGGGCTGTCGGAGGGCGGTACGTGGATCTCGGCGGCGACCTCGTCCACGGCCAGCTCCATCAGCTCGTCCTTGGTGGCGACGTGCCGGTAGAGGGAGGTCGCGCCCGCGTTCAGGCGGGCGCCGAGCTTGCGCATGCTGAGCGCCTCGATGCCCTCCGCGTCGAGCATGGCGATCGCCTCGCGGACGATCACGGCCCGGCTGAGCGTGGGCTGGTCGGGCTCGGACTGCTGCCGGGCCCAGACGGAGGGGATCGGGTTCGGCTTCGCCTTGGCTGCCATGGCGCTCCTCGGGGTGCTCAGGGGCGGGTGTGCGTTCCTGCGTACGACGTGCGCAACCAGCGTACAGCGGACGGGGTTGCGCACACTGTTCCGGTCTGCGTACAGTGTTCGCATCGCTAGGAACAGTGTTCGCAGCACAGGAACAGTGTGCGCAGTCTGGTCGGTCTGTGCGCGGACGGTGAAGCCCGAAAGGAAGAACCCCGATGGAAACCCGCAACCCACGTCGCTGGTGGATCCTCGTCGTGCTGTGCCTGAGCACGCTGGTCCTGGTGGTCGACAGCATGGCGCTGACCGTCGCGGTGCCCGCGATGACCGAGGACCTCGGCGCGAGCGCCCAGGACGTCCAGTGGATCCTCGACTCCTACGTCCTGGTCTTCGCCGGTCTGCTGCTCACCTCGGGCAGCCTCGGTGACCGCTTCGGCCGCCGTAGGGTGATGCTGATCGGCCTGCTGCTGTTCGGCGCGGCCTCACTGGCCGGCTCGTTCGCCGCCGACCCCGGACAGGTCGTCGCCGTGCGGGTGGCGATGGGGGTCGGCGGGGCGCTGATCATGCCGTCCACCCTCTCCATCCTCATCACGGTCTTCGACGAGGAGGAGCGCGGCAGGGCGATGGCGGCATGGGGCTCGGTGTCGATGCTCGGCCTGGTCGGCAGCCCGGTGCTGGGCGGTGTCCTGGTCGACCACTTCTCCTGGCACTCGATCTTCTTCCTCAACGTCCCCGTGGTCGTCCTGGCCGTCCTCGCCGGTGTGACCCTGATGCCGGAGTCGAAGGCGCCCTGGCAGAAGGCCGATCCGCTGGGTGCGGTGCTGTCCGCGGCCGGGATGACCGCGCTCGTCTGGTGGATCATCGAGATCCCGCAGCACGGCGCGTTCGAGGGCCGTTCCCTGATCAGCCTGACCGTCGCGGTCCTCGCCCTCGCGGCCTTCGTGATCTGGGAGAACGTGACCTCCTCCCCGATGGTCCCGCTGGTCCTCTTCAAGCACCGCAACTTCAGCGGAGGTTCGCTCTCCCTGGCCCTGGTCCAGATCGGCAACGGCGGTCTGCTGCTGGTCCTCACCCAGTACCTGCAGTTCGTCCTCGGCTACTCGGCCATCAAGGCGGGCCTGGCCTTCCTGCCACTGGCCGTGACCGCGATCGTCGGCAACGCGGCGGGTGTGAAGCTGGCCGCGAAGATCGGCAACCGCTTGGTGATCCTGACCGGCATGCTGATCATGGTGGCCTGCTTCGCCCTGCTCACCACCGTCGACGCCGGCTCCGGCTTCACCGTCCCGGCGATCGCCCTGGGGCTCCTCGGCCTCGGTGCCGGTGCGGCCATGCCGGCGGCGGTCGGCGCGCTGATGGCCACCATCCCGGCGGACAAGGCGGGCGTCGGCTCGGCCCTGAACGACACCGTCCAGCAGGCCGGCACCGCCCTCGGCATCGCGATCCTCGGCTCGCTGCTCTCCAGCGGCTACACGGACCGGATGCCCGCGGACGCCCCCGACCAGGCCCGCCACTCCATCGCCGGAGCCGTCGCCGCGGCCCACCCGGCCCTCCTCCGTTCGGCCCGGGAGGCCTTCACCTCCTCGATGTCCACCACCTTCACCCTCAGCGCCCTCGGCGTCCTCGCCGCGGCGGTCCTGGCCACGGTGGTGATGCGGGACGACAAGCAGGAACAGCCCGCCGAGTCCCCGAACGAGCAGGCGGAACTGGCCGCCTGACCCCACCCCACACAAGAAGGCCGGTGCCCCGACGGGCACCGGCCTTCTCGTGGTGTTGCGGCAGTTCCACCACAGTGACTTCGCCGCGTACGTTCCTGTGTCAGCCGATCTTCTTCGCCGCCGCCTTCGCTTCCGCCTTCGCCTGCAGCGCGAGCGCCTTCGGGGACTCACCGTAGAACCACCACGTGTACCAGGTGATCCCGGCGAAGAGCGCGGCGACGCCGGTCGCCCACGGCGCCAGCCCGGCCGGTGAAGCACCCCGGCTCGCCCAGTACACGACGAGCACGGAGGTGATCGCAGCCCCTCTGGCGGCGGATGCCAGGGTGCGCTTCAGACGGTTCGACATGGCGCGCACTGTAACAGCGGAAACCCGGTCTTCATCAGGTCAGTTCACGTTGACCGCGCTCCACGCCGCCGCCACCGCGTTGTACTCCGTGCTGCCCGCGCCGTAGAGGTCCTTGGCCGCGTTCAGGGTGGCCGTGCGGGCGGCCTTGTAGTTGGTGGAGGACGTCATGTAGACCGTCAGCGCCCGGTACCAGATCTTGCCGAGCTTGTCGCGGCCGATGCCGGTCACCGTCGAGCCGTTGTACGTGGGCGAGTTGTAGCTGACGCCGTTGATGACCTTCGCGCCGCTGCCCTCCGCGAGGAGGTAGGCGAAGTGGTTGGCGACGCCGGACGAGTAGTGGACGTCGAGGTTGCCGACCGAGGAGCTCCAGTAGTCCGCGGAGTTGCCGTCCTTGGACGGCTGGTCCATGAAGCGCAGGGCGGGCTTGCCGAAGCCGGGGCGGACGATCTCCTCGCCGATGAGGTAGTCGCCCTGGTCGGAGGGGTTGTTGGCGTACCACTCGACGAGGGTGCCCATGATGTCGGAGGTGGCCTCGTTCAGGCCGCCGGACTCGCCCGAGTAGGTCAGCGCCGCCGTCTTGGACGTCACGCCGTGCGACATCTCGTGGCCCGCGACGTCCAGCGCCACCAGCGGACCGAAGACCGAGCCGTCACCGTCGCCGTACGTCATGCAGAAGCAACTGTCGTCCCAGAAGGCGTTGTTGTAGTTGTTGCCGTAGTGGACGCGGTTGTACGAGCCCTTGCCGTCGCCCGCGATGCCATTGCGGCCGTGGACGTTCTTGTAGTAGTCCCAGGTCTCGTTGGTGCCGTACTGCGCGTCCACCGCCGCCGAGGAGCGGTCGGTGTTCGCCCCCGTGCCCCAGTGGTTGTCGGCGTCCGTGAACAGCGTCGCGGGGGCGCGGACGAAGCAGATGCCGAAGATGCACAGGTCGGTCTTGTTGGCGGCGTCGCCGGTGTACGTGTTGCCGCGGGTCGGGTCCTTGAGCTGGTACGTCGACCCCGACTGCGTCGTCTCCAGCGGCACCGTGCCGCTGTACAGCGACTGACCGTCGCCCGTCGCCGTCTCGATGCTGTCCCAGGCGTCGATCTGGGCGCCGGTGCGGGCGTCGGTGAGGACCGTGCGGGCCACCGGGTTGCCGAGCGAGTCCAGGCCGACCGCGTTGGTGCGCCAGGCCAGCTTCGGGGCGCCGTGCAGCGCGTCGACGACCAGCTCCGGCTTGGCCTTGACGCGCTTCAGGGTGTCGCCGAGGTTCGCCGCGCGCAGCGCGTTCACCGCGAGGTCGGCGGCCTTGGGGGCGGACAGCTTCGGGGTGATCGAGGAGAGGGAAATATGGCTCCGCGTGGCGCGGTTCGCGTTGCGGAACGTGCCGTTCGGGGCCAGGTGGACCACGAAGTCACCGCCGAGAACGGGCAGTTGACGGTAGGTGCGGTCGTAGCGGACGTGCTGGGTGCCGTCCTTGTCGACGATCACGTCCCGGACGCTGGTGTCCTGTGTGGAGGTCAGGCCCAGGCTGGTGGCGTGCTGTACGAGTGCCGAGGCCGCGTTCTCGATCGCGGTGGCCCGGGTCGGTCTGCCGTCGGCGTGGGCGGCGGGGGAGAGAGCGGCGGCCAGCAGGGTCGCCGTGGTGACGGCTATGCCGGCCGTGGTGAGACGGGATCCTCGGATGTGCCGTGTCCGACTCATCGGTCTCCTTGGGAAGGCGCCTCGAAGGCGTGGGGGTGGCGCTGATGTCGACAGACGATTTAAAGGGCCATGACATGTCATGTCCATAGCGCCTTCAAGGAGATGTGTGAGGGGTCGGAGGGGATGCAGAATCGTTCCTGTGACCCTTCCGTTCTTCGTCTACGGCACGCTCCGCCCTGGCGAGCCCAACCACGACCTGTTCCTTCGCGGCCGTACGCGCTCCGAGGAGCCCGGCCGGCTGACGGACGCGGTGCTGTACGACGGCCCCGGATATCCCTACGCCGTCGAGGAACCCGGGGGAGTCGTCAGCGGGGAACTCGTCGCCGCGCTGCCCGAGGCGTACCCCGAACTGCTCGCCGAACTCGACCGGCTGGAGGAGTACGTTCCGGGCGACCCGCGCAGCCTTTACGAACGGGTCGACCGGAATGTCGTACGCGGCGACGGCACCACCGTGCGCGCCTGGGTGTACGTGGCCGCGCCGCACGTCGCCGCCCTCCTGCGCGCACGCGGCACGCGCATCGCGGGCGGCGACTGGCTGAACCGGGTCCACTGAGGGCAAACCCCGTCCCTTGTACGGGTATCGCCCCTACACTCCAGCCATGACGGGGCTTGACGGGGTCAACCTGGCGATCGCGGTCGCCGGTCTGCTGCTCACGGTGGCGGGCACGTACTTCGGATTCCACGAATACCGCCAACGGCGAGCCGGCGCCCGTGCCGACGACGGCGGCGCCGGCAGCGGCGCGGCGTCCGAGCCGCCCGAGCGACAGGGCCCGTACGACGTCTTCGTGTCGTACGCGGACGGGGACGCGGAGGCGGCGGAGCTGCTGGCCGGGCGGCTGCGCGCGGCGGATCTGGATGTGTTCCTGGTGTGCTGGGTCGCGCCGGGACTGGTCTCGCTCCTGGAGACCGAACGGGCGCTCACCGAGGCCGGGTTGGGAGTCCTGCTGTTCGGCTCCGGCACGACGGCCGACCCCCGCGCCCGGGACGAGTACGCCGCGCTGCTGCACCGCAAGTACGAGGGCGGCCTGCGGTTCGTACCGGCGCGGATCGCGGACGTCCCGCTGCCCCCGCTCGCCGCCATCCACCAGCCGCTCGACCTCACCCGTCCCCGCACCGCCCACTACGACCGCGAGGTCGCCCGCCTGGTCCGGGTCCTCCGCACACCGCGGCGCACGGCGGGAGCCTGAGATGGTGGTCACCCGGCCGTGGCGACTGCCACGGTGGACGGAGGTGCGTGAACTGCACACGGGGCGGTGCGGGCGCGTCGTACTGGCGTGGCCCGCCCACGATTCCGGGGACGAGGCGGGCGCGTCGGCCGGGTCCCCGGCCGTGCCCCGTGCGCCCGGCCCCGCCCAGGGGCCCGCGCGCCCGGCCGTGGTGCGGTACGTGCCCGCCCGGCCGCTGATCCACCGGCCGCGCGAGGCCGCGTTCCTGGCGGACGTCCGGCGGCTGGCCGGGCTGCGGATCCCCGAGGCGGCCGCGCCGTACCGGTTCGTGCAGGCCCCCGCGTTCCGGACGGCGTACGAGCGGTCGGCCGTGGCCGCCGGCGGGGCACTGATCAGCGACGCGGTCGAGGGCGTCACCCTCGCGCGCCTGCTGGACCGGCACGGAGCCCTGTCCGGGCCCGCCGCGGCGGTGCTCTTCCGGGACGTCCTGCGCGCGTTGGCGGCCGCGCACGAGCGGGGCACGGCCCACGGCGACCTGCGGCCCGGCAAGGTGCTGGTCGGCGCCGCCGGGACGGTCACGGTGACCGGCCTGGGACTCGCGGCGCTCACCACCGGCGCACCGGAGCTGCGCGCCCCCGAGCTGTGGCAGGGCACCGGGGACGCGACCCACCAGGCCGACGTGTACGCGGCCGCATGCGTCCTGTACCGCTGCCTGACCGGGCGGCCGCCCTTTCCCGTACCGCAGTTGTTCAGCCTGATGGCCCGGCACACCACAGCACCGGTACCGCTGACGGGGATACCCCGCCCCCTGCGCGAGCTGCTGGCCGCCGGTCTGACGAAGGACCCGGAACCGCGCCCGCGCGCAGCCGCCCTGCTGGCCGAGATGCGGCGGTCGGCAAAGAGCGACTGGGAGGAGACGGGCAGGGCGGCGCTGGGCGCGCTCGCCGCACCGCTGGTCGAACCGCTGCCGAGCACCCCGCCGCGCACGCCCCCGGCACCGCGTCCGCCGCTCCGGCCCATCCGACCCGCCAGGCCCGCCCGGCCCACGGCGGCCCTCGGCCCGCCCTCGCGCCGCAAAGTCCCGTAGGCAAGGGAACCGGATTGGTGCGACTTGCTCAATGCCTGGGTGGAGGGGGTGGTTCCAGCCCTAGCCTGGTCCCCCTCGCAACCGGCGGCCCGCTCCGGTGGCCGTACGGCCCCGGGCGGCCGCGCCCAGGAGGTCCACGCTGTTGAACGACCGGTCGAGCGACGTGTTCCTCTCCTACGCGGCCGACGACGCCGCCTGGACCGAACGGCTGGCCGAGGAGCTCGCCGCGCACGGACTACGGCCCTTCTTCGCCGAGTGGAGCATCGAGCCGAGCGAGGTCGTCGTCCACCGCCTGGACGCCGAACTGCTGGCCTCCGCCCATGGCATCGCCGTGATCAGCCCGGCGTCCGTGCGCTCCGGCCGCGCCATGGACGAGTACGCGGCGCTGGCCACCGCGTCGGCCGAGCGCGGACTGCGCTTCATCCCGGTGCTGCTCGGCCATGTCGCCGTACCGCCGTTCGCCGCCAACCGCGTCTGGCGGGACTTCAGCGACGTGACCGACGAGGAGTTCACGGAGAAGGCCGCCGAACTCGCCGCCGTCGTCGCGGGCCGGCCCGCCGCGCCCGGTGCCGCGGCCGCCCGGGACAACGAAGACGTCGCCAACCCCTCCCCGCCCCGCCCGCTCACCGCACCCGACCGACCGTCCTTCGTCGTCTGCTACGCCCCCGCCGACGCCGTGTACGGCCGCGCGCTGGCCGGCCGGCTGCGCGAGGCCGGGCTGCCGGTCTGGTCGATCGGCGATCTGCGGCCCGGGGACGCCCACTTCTGGACGATCCGGCAGCAACTGCGGCACGCCGTCGCCGTCGTCGTCGTGATGACGCCCCGGTCGCAGGACTCCGACGACATCACCCGCATGATCCTCGAAGGCCAGGTGCACGGGCGGCCGTTCGTCCCCGTCCTGCTCGACGGAGAGGTCAACTACCACCTCGCCGCCGCCTGGCACATCGACGCCCGCGACGGCGCGCCGCTCGACGACGCCCACCTCGACCTGCTGCGCCGGCTGCACGAGGACGCGGCCCGCGGCCGGCCGCCGCGGCTGCCCGAACCGCGCCGGGCCCGCGGCGGGCGAGGCCCGTCCCCGGTGCGGCTGACGGCCGCCGCCGGTCTGGAACGGGTGCGCGCCCACCTCACGGAGGACGAGTACGAGCATGCCGACCTGCTCACCACCCGGCTCGTCATGGAGTCGGCGGGCCGGCTCACCGAGGGCTGGCTGAGCGCGCGGCACGCCGCCACCGTGCCCCGGGAACTGCTGGCCGGCATCGACGCGTTGTGGGCCCAGCACTCCCACGGCCGGCAGGGCTTCCGGCGCCAGCTCGCGCTCGCCCCCGCAGGGGGACCGCGCGGGCCGCGCTTCCCCGAGCTGGGCGCCGCACTGGGCTGGCGCGACACGGCCGAGGACGCCGTGCCCCGGCGCTACCGCGACTTCGCACGGCGGGCGGGACCCGGCCGACGGGCCGGCTTCTACCCCACGCTGCGCGACCCGGGTCATGAGAACGACCCGGACTGGTACGACCGTTGGAGTTCGACCGTGCTGGCGCTGCACGCGCGGCTACGGGAATGGGGGATCGACCCGTGATCGTTCTGGTGTTCTTAATCCTGCTGGCCATCGCCGGGGCGGTGGCCCTGAGGGGGCGGGTCGTGGTGCCCGCCGACCACGTCGGGATCATCACCCGGCGCTATGTGGCCCCGCATCCGGACCGTACGTTCAAGCAGGTCAACCCGGCCGACGCGCGCGGAGTCCTGGCCCGCACGCTGCTCCCCGGGACCCACTGGATGTGGCCGGTGGTCAACTCGGTGGACCTCGTGCCCAGGGTGCATGTGCCGACCGACATGATCGGCGTGGTGACGGCCCTGGAGGGGCACAACCGGTCCGACCGCGGCAGGCTCGCCCGGCACGTGGACTGCGACGACTTCCAGGACGGCGAGAAGTTCCTGCTCGGCGACGGCAGGCGCAAGGGCGAACAGGGCGTCCAGGTCACGACCTTGAGCGGCGGTCAGTCGTACTACATCAATCCCCGGCTGTTCCGCGTCGAGATGAGGCCGCGCACCTTTGTGCCGCCGGGCACGATCGGCCTGGTGCAGGCGAAGGAGGGTGCCGTGCGGCCGCCGGACCGTAGGTTCGGCCGGCACATGGAGTGCGACAGCTTCCAGGACGGGGAGGCCTTCCTCGCGGGCGGCGGCGAGCAGGGCAGGCAACTGGCCATCCTCGGTGGCGGGGCGTACTACGACATCAATCCGGAGCTCTTCGACGTCGTCACGGTCGACAATGTGGCCGCCGCCCGCGACGGGCTGACCGAGGCGCATCTGAGGGAGATCTCCATCGGGGAGGACTACACCGGAGTGGTCATCACCCTGGACGGCGCCGAGCCCGGCCAGGACGTGGACGGTGCCGTGGCGCCGAGGGTGACGGGGCACAGCAGCTTCCGGCTGCCCTGGGTCTTCCTGGAGAAGGGCGGACAGCGGGGTGTCCAGGAGGAGACCCTGGGCAAGGGCACGACGTGTGCGCTCAACCCGTGGTTCGTACGGGTGATGGTGATCCCCACGCGGGTGCTGATCCTCAAGTGGCACGACAAACGGGCGTCCGAGGCCGAGAACTACGACGCCGACCTCGGCCGGATCACCGTGAACGTCCAGGGCTTCGACCTGTCCGTGGACCTCTGGCAGAACCTGCAGATCCCGCCGGACGTGGCGCCGAAGCTGGTCAGCCGGTTCGGTGGCGTGAGCACCGCGGGACTGGGCGGGCTGGTCGACGACCCCGCGCCGATGAAGCGGTTCGTGCGGGACGTCCTCGGCGCGGCGGTGGCGGGGTACTTCAACGAGATCGTGATGACCAACTCCGTGCTGGAGTTCCTCGCCAGCTACGAGCACGTCCGCAAGGACCTCACCGACCGGGTCAGGCACGCGCTGGAGAAGTGGGGCGTGGAGACGCTGGACACCAGCCTCGGCCGGTTCACGCCGACCGATCCGGCCCTGCTCGACACGCTCAAGGCCAAGTTCATCGAGGAGGGCCGGGGCGAAAAGCTCGGCGTGGCCGTCGAGAACGCCAAGCTGGACGACCTCATCGACGCCTACCGGGCGCGCGCGGAGGCCCGCCGCGCCGGCCTCGAGCTCAAGGCCGAGGTGGAGGCGTTGGGCAAGGACAACGTGGCGATGATCCGCATCGTCCGCGAGTTCGCCGGCTTCGACGTCCCGCAGTACATCGGCGGGGGTGGCGACATCTCGGCCTACATCCAGACCCTGCCCCTGCCCGCGATGCAGGACCTCCTGGCCCGCCTGCGCCAACTCCGCACCGACCAGCAGCTCTCCACGGGCCCGGGACGCCAGGAACTGACCATGGACACGCAGGACACGGGAACGGAGTCGATGCCCGGGGACGACGACGGGTTGCCGGGGGGCACGTAAGCCGGACGATCCGCGCTGAGACGTCGGACCGGGTGGCGCGGGCGGCGCTCGTGGGGTCAGGGCCGCACCATCTCCACGCGTACCGCGCACGTCTTGAACTCCGGCATGCGGGAGGTGGGGTCGAGGGCCGGGTTGGTGAGGGTGTTGGCGCGGCCCTCGCCCGGCCAGTGGAACGGCATGAAGACCGTGTCGGGGCGGATGCTGGTGGTGACGCGGGCCGGGGCCACCGCGCGGCCCCGGCGGGAGACGACGGCCAGCGGGTCGCCGTCGGCCGCTCCGAGCCGGGCCGCCAGCCGTGGGTGGAGTTCCACGAACGGGCCGGGGGCGGCCGCGTTCAGCTCGTCCACGCGGCGCGTCTGGGCGCCCGACTGGTACTGGGACACGACCCTGCCGGTCGTCAGCAGCAGCGGGTACTCGGCGTCCGGCTCCTCGGCCGAGTCGCGGTGCGAGACGGCGGCGAAGCGGGCCCGTCCGTCCTCCGTGGCGAAGCCGTCGAGGAAGAGGCGCGGGGTGCCGGGGTGAACGGTGGGGCCCATGAGGTCGTCCGGTTCCGTGGCCTCTCCGACCGGGTCGGCCTCCGCCGCGTCCAGCGCCGCGTCCTCGCCGTCGTCCGGTTCGCCACCGAGGACGGACGGGCACGGCCAGAACACCCCGTTCTCCTCGGCCAGCCGCCGGTAGGTGATCCCCGAGTAGTCCGCGGGGCCCCCGGCACTGGCCCGGCGCAGCTCGTCGAAGACCTCCTCGGGGTCGGTCGGGAAGCCCTTCTCCACGCCCAGGCGGGCCGCGAGCCCGTGCAGGATCTCCAGGTCGCTGCGGATCCCGGCGGGCGGTGTGATCGCCCGGCGGCGCAGCAGCACACGGCCCTCCAGGCTGGTCGTGGTGCCCGTCTCCTCCGCCCACTGGGTGACCGGCAGGACGACATCGGCCAGCTCAGCCGTCTCCGAGAGCACCACGTCCGCCACCGCCAGGAAGTCCAGCGACCGCAGCCGCTCCTCCACATGCGCCGCGTGCGGCGCCGACACCACCGGGTTGGAACCCATCAGCAGCAGCGCGCGGATGTCGGTGCCCAGCGCGTCCAGCAGCTCGTAGGCGCTGCGCCCCGGCCCGGGCAGGCTGTCGGGGTCCACGCCCCACACCTCGGCGACATGCCGCCGCGCGGCCGGGTCGGTGAGCTTGCGGTAGCCGGGCAACTGGTCGGCCTTCTGGCCGTGTTCACGCCCGCCCTGCCCGTTGCCCTGCCCGGTCAGACAGCCGTACCCGGACAGCGGACGGCCCGCCCGGCCCGTCGCCAGGCACAGGTTGATCCATGCGCCGACCGTGTCGGTGCCCTTGGACTGCTGCTCCGGCCCGCGCGCCGTGAGCACCATCGCGGTCTCCGGTTCACAGAACAGCCGTACGGCCTCACGGAGTTGTGGAACGGACACCCCCGTGATCCGCTCCACGTACTCCGGCCAGTGCGCCATCGCCGCGGACCGGGCGTCCTCCCAGCCGGCCGTGCGCTCCTGGATGAAGGCCTCGTCCGTCCGGCCCTCCGCCACCACCAGGTGCAACAGCCCAAGCGCCAGCGCGAGATCGGTCCCCGGGCGCGGGGCCAGGTGCAGGTCGGCCTGTTCGGCGGTCTTCGTGCGGCGCGGGTCGACGACGATCAACGTGCCGCCGTTCTCCCGCAGTTCGCCGAAGAACCGCAGCGACGGCGGCATCGTCTCCGCGAGATTGGAGCCGACCAGGATCACGCACCCCGTCCGCGGGATGTCCTCCAGCGGGAAGGGCAGCCCCCGGTCCAGGCCGAAGGCCCTGGTCCCGGCGGCCGCCGCGGACGACATGCAGAAGCGGCCGTTGTAGTCGATCTGCGAGGTGCCGAGGACCACCCGAGCGAACTTGCCGAGCGAGTACGCCTTCTCGTTCGTGAGCCCGCCCCCGCCGAACACCCCGCAGGCGTCGGGACCGTACCCGGTCCGCGCCGACGACAGTCCCGCGGCGACACGGTCGAGCGCCTCGTCCCAGCTCGCGGGCACGAGCGCGCCGCCGGAGCGCACCAACGGCGAGGTCAGCCGCACCCCTGACGAGAGCACCGCCGGAGCCGTACGCCCCTTGCCGCACAGCGCTCCCCGGTTCACCGGGAAGTCCGCCCGCTCGGTCACCTCGACGCCCCCCTGCGGCAGGGGCGACAGATTCATCCCGCACTGCAGGGCGCAGTACGGGCAGTGGGTGGGCGTCGAGGCGGTCTGCATACCGCTCAGCGTGCTTCGGGCGTGTTACGTCCCGTGACGGCCCTTTGTTACACGGACGCGAACCCGGCCTCCCCGCCGCGCCCCCGCCACCGTGAGGCGCGGCGGGGCGAGCCCGGCCCCGGCTCAGCGTCCGGCGCCCAGCGCCCGTGCCACCCCCGGCTCCTTCGGGCCCAGGAAGGTCGGATCCGGCTCGAACACCGCGTCCAGGGCCGCCTTGCCCGCCGCGAAGATCTCGCGGGTGCCGCCGTAGTACCAGGTGACGTCGTGCTTGGCGTCGACCCCGATGCCGTACGAGTCGACCCCGGCCGCCTCGCACAGGGCGACCGCGCGGCGGATGTGGAAGCCCTGGCTGATCAGCACGGCCCGGTCGACGCCGAAGATCTTCTTCGCCCGGACACAGGAGTCCCAGGTGTCGAAGCCGGCGTAGTCGCTGACGATGCGGGCGTCCGGCACGCCGTGCCCGGTGAGGTAGGTCCGCATCGCGTCGGGCTCGTCGTAGTCCTTGCGGCTGTTGTCCCCGGTGACCAGCACGACCTCGATACGGCCCGCGCGGTACAGCTTCGCCGCCGCGTCCAGCCGGTGCGCGAGGTACGGCGACGGCTTGCCGTCCCCCCACAGTCCCGCCCCGAAGACCATGGCGACCTCGGTACGGGGCGCGTCGGCCGTCGTGCGCAGCCGGTCGGCCGTGGACACGTACAGCCAGGTCGCCGGCAGCAGCGCGAGCACGCAGCCGGCCATGACACCCTGCACCAGCCGCCGCCGCCCGGCACGGGTGCGCGGCAGGCGCGGTCGACGGATCTTCATGCGGTCCCCTCAGCTCCCCGGTCCCCTTCGACCATGGAAGACGCGGCCCGCGGTGATCCGGTTCGCCTCACACCGCCGGGGCCCGTGCCGTGAACCCACGGAAAATACCTGTCACCGCGGCGCAACGGGGGTGCAATCTCCGGCCGCCAGGATCCTTCCATGACGGCGTCGAACCCTCCTCGCGACGAGTCGCGCATCCACCTCGACAGCACGGCGGACATCATGAGCAGCATCGGCAGCGAGCTGGCCGGCCGGCTCAGCCTCGTCTCGCTCCGGGGCAGGCGCCGCCGCCCCGCCCCGCCCGCCCTCGTGCTCGTGGCGCACGGCAGCCGGGACCCGCGCGCGCTGAACACCGTCCGTCTGCTCATGGAACGGGTACGGGAACTGCGCCCCGGCGTGCCGGTGCGCCTCGGGCACATCGAGCTGAACGAGCCCCTGCTCCCCGACACCCTCGCCGCCCTCGGCGACACGCCCGCCGTGCTCGTACCGCTCCTGCTCAGCCGCGGTTATCACGTCAAGCGGGACATCCCCGAGATGGCGGCCGCCGCCGCGGCACGCACGCGCGTGGCCGCCCCGCTCGGCCCGCACCCGCTCCTCGTGGAGACCCTGTACGCCCGCCTCGTCGAGGCCGGCTGGCGCACCGGCGCCGACGACCCCGTGCGCCGCAACGGCGCCGTGGTCCTCGCCGCGGCCGGTTCCCGCGACCCCGACTCCGCGGCCGACACCCGTCGCACCGCCCGCCTCCTCGCCGAGCGCCTGGGCGTGCCCGTGGTGCCCGCCTACGCCTCCGCGGCGACACCGACCGTCGAAGCGGCCGTACGCTCCCTGACCGCCCGAGGCCGCCACCGCATAGCGGTGGCCTCCTGCTTCACGGCCCCGGGCCGCTTCGCTACACAGTGCGCGGAAGAGGCCCCGTGGATAGCCTCGGCTCCTTTGGGCGCCCACGAGGCGATGACCCGCCTGGTACTGCACCGCTACGACCAGGCTTTGGCAACCCCGGCCACGACAGCCGCTTGAGGGGCGCGGGGCTGTGTCGATATGCGGCTCCGCCGCGTGGGCGCGACAAGCCACATACGACCCGCAGCCGCAAATCAACACAACGCGGCAGACGAGCAGGCACATCAACACCCAATTGTCACTGCCGACGCTTACTGTCGAACCATGGAAGGCACAGGCACCGAACCCGAACCCCTCCCCGGCTACGACCCGGCGTCAACCGACCGCTGGGCGCCCGAGCCGGACAAACGCCCAGGCCGCACCGCCTTCCAACGCGACCGCGCCCGCATCCTCCACAGCGCGGCCCTGCGCCGCCTCGCGGGCAAGACGCAGGTGGTCACCCCGGGAACGCTCCATGCGTGGGACGCCAGTCCCAGGACCCGGCTGACCCACTCCCTGGAGTGCGCCCAGGTCGGCCGCGAGCTGGGCGCGGCCCTCGGCTGCGACCCCGACCTCGTCGAGGCGGCCTGCCTCTCCCACGACCTCGGCCACCCGCCCTTCGGTCACAACGGCGAACAGGCGCTCAACGAGTTCGCCGAGGACTGCGGCGGCTTCGAGGGCAACGCCCAGTCGCTCAGGCTCCTCACCCGCATCGAGCCCAAGCGCTTCACCGCGCAGGGCTCCGTCGGCCTCAACCTCACCCGCGCCGCGCTGGACGCCGCCACCAAGTACCCCTGGCCGCGCGGCGCCCACCCCACCGACCCCAAGTCCCGCAAGTTCGGGGTCTACGAGGACGACCGGCCCGTCTTCGACTGGGTCCGCAAGGAGGCCCCCGGCACGCGCACGTGCTTCGAGGCCCAGGTGATGGACTGGGCCGACGACGTGGCGTACTCGGTGCACGACGTCGAGGACGGCCTGCACGCCGGCCACATCGACCCCAACTGCCTGCACGCCGAGCCCGAGCGGCAGGCGGTCTTCGCGGTCGCCGTCGGCCGGTACGTCCCGGCGGACACCGACCCGGCCGAACTCGCCGAGGCCCTCGACCGGCTCCAGGAGCAGGAGTGGTGGCCGCACGGGTACGACGGCACGGCGGTCGCCCAGGCCCGCCTCAAGGACGCCACCAGCCAGCTCATCGGCCGCTTCTGCCTGGCCGCCGAGGGCGCCACGCGCGCCGCGTACGGCAGTGGCGGCCTCACCCGCTACGGCGCCGAACTCGTCGTACCGAGACCGACCCGTATGGAGTGCGCGGTCCTCAAGGCGGTCGCCGACCGGTATGTCATGCAGCGCGCCGAACAGGAGCGGCTCCGTGCCGACCAGCGGGTCGTCGTCGCCGAACTCGCCGAGGCGCTGACCGCCCGCGCCCCGGACGGACTGGATCCGCAGTTTCGCGCCCTGTTCGACGGGGCACCCGACGATCACGCCCGCAAACGCGTGATCGTCGACCAGATCGCCTCCCTCACCGACGCCTCGGCCCGCTCGCTCCACGCGCGCCTGACGGGGCGCGTGTGACCGACACGTGAGACTGACGAGGTACGTGTGACAAGGAAGTGACCCTCCGTGGCCTGATCGGGGCACTCCCTCTTCCCGCATCACGCTGCGTGCGGGACGCTCGCATGTGGCGGCACCCTTACGAGGAGGCATCAAGTGGTCGACGCGGATCAGACATTCGTCATCGTCGGAGGAGGTCTGGCCGGCGCGAAGGCGGCCGAGACGCTGCGTGCTGAGGGCTTCACCGGCCGGGTGATACTGATCAGCGACGAACGCGACCACCCGTACGAACGCCCGCCCCTGTCCAAGGGCTATCTGCTCGGCAAGGAGGAGCGCGACAGCGTCTTCGTGCACGAACCCGCCTGGTACGCGCAGAACGACATCGAGCTGCACCTCGGCCAGACCGTCGACGCGATCGACCGCACCGCGAAGACCGTGCGCTTCGGCGACGACGGCACCCTCGTCCACTACGACAAGCTGCTCCTCACCACGGGCGCCGAGCCCCGCCGCCTCGACATCCCCGGCACCGACCTGGTGGGCGTCCACCATCTGCGCCGTCTCGCGCACGCCGAGCGCCTCAAGGGCGTCCTCACCGCCCTCGGCCGGGACAACGGCCATCTGGTGATCGCGGGCGCCGGCTGGATCGGCCTGGAGGTCGCGGCGGCGGCCCGCGAGTACGGCGCGGAGGTGACCGTCATCGAGCCGCTGCCGACCCCGCTGCACAGCGTCCTCGGCCCCGAGCTCGGCAATCTCTTCGAGGAACTGCACCGCGAGCGCGGCGTCCGCTTCCACTTCGGTGTCCGGCTGACGGAGATCGTCGGCCAGGACGGCATGGTGCTGGCCGCGCGGACCGACGACGGCGAGGAGTACCCGGCGCACGACGTGCTGGCCGCCATCGGCGCGGCGCCGCGCATCGGTCTGGCGGAGGCCGCGGGGCTGGAGATCGCCGGCCGTGCCCACGGCGGCGGCGTCGCGGTCGACGAGCGGCTGCGCACCTCCGACCCCGACATCCACGCGGCAGGCGACGTGGCGTCCTTCCCGCACGCCCTGTTCGACACCCGGCTGCGCGTGGAGCACTGGGCCAACGCGCTCAACGGCGGCCCGGCGGCGGCACGCGCGATGCTGGGCAAGGACGTCCTCTACGACCGCGTGCCCTACTTCTTCTCCGACCAGTACGACCTGGGGATGGAGTACAGCGGGTGGGCGCCCCCGGGGTCGTACGACGAGGTGGTGATCCGGGGCGACGCGGGCAAGCGCGAGTTCATCGCGTTCTGGGTGAAGGAGGGGAGGGTGCTGGCCGGGATGAACGTGAATGTGTGGGACGTCACAGAGCCGATCCAGCGGCTGATCCGCTCCACGACCCGGGTGAACACGGAGGCCCTGGCGGACCCGCACATCCCACTCGAAAGCCTTGTGCCGTGAGTGCCGGTCCGTGAGGACGTCACGCCCCAGGAGTGTCAGTTCGGCCCCGTAGAATCACCACGTGGCAGGACGGATCAACGACGAGGACGTGAAGGCGGTACGGGACGCGGTCCCGATCGACGCCGTGGTGTCCGAGTACCTCCAGCTGCGCAACGCGGGCGGCGGCAACCTCAAGGGGCTGTGCCCGTTCCACGACGAGAAGTCGCCGTCCTTCCAGGTCAGCCCGAGCAAGGGACTGTTCCACTGCTTCGGCTGCCAGGAGGGCGGCGACACCATCACGTTCGTGATGAAGGTCGACCACCTCTCCTTCTCGGAGGCGGTCGAGCGCCTCGCGGCCCAGGCCGGCATCACCCTGCGCTACGAGGAAGGCGGATACAACCCGTCCCACCAGCGAGGCGAGCGCATCCGCCTGGTCGAGGCGCACAAGATCGCCGCGCAGTGGTACGCCGAACAGCTCGCCACCGGCCCCGAGGCCGAGACCGGCCGGGTCTTCCTCGCCGAGCGCGGCTTCGACCAGGCCGCCGCCGTCCACTTCGGCGTCGGCTACAGCCCCCAGGGCTGGGACCACCTCACCCGCTATCTGCGCGGCAAGGGCTTCACCGACAAGGAACTGCTCCTGTCCGGCCTCTCCCAGGAGGGCCGCCGCGGCCCCATCGACCGCTTCCGCGGCCGGCTGATGTGGCCGATCCGCGACATCGGCGGCGAGGTGGTGGGCTTCGGCGCCCGCAAGCTGTACGAGGCGGACAACGGCCCCAAGTACCTCAACACGCCCGAGACCGCGATCTACAAGAAGTCCCAGGTCCTGTACGGCATCGACCTCGCGAAGAAGGACATCGCGAAGGCCAGCCGCGCGGTCGTCGTCGAGGGCTACACGGACGTCATGGCGTGCCACCTCGCCGGAGTGACGACCGCGATCGCCACGTGCGGCACGGCGTTCGGCGGCGACCACATCAAGATCCTCCGCCGCCTCCTGATGGACAACGGCAGCGCCCGGGTGATCTTCACCTTCGACGGCGACGCGGCCGGCCAGAAGGCGGCCCTGCGTGCCTTCGAGGACGACCAGAAGTTCGCCGCCGAGACGTACATCGCGATCGCGCCCGACGGCATGGACCCCTGCGAGCTGCGCCTGGCCAAGGGCGACGAGGCGGTCGCCGACCTGGTCGAACCGCGCACCCCGCTCTTCGAGTTCGCCCTCCGCCAGATCGTGAACCGCTACGACCTGGACACCCCGGCGGCCCGGGCGGCCGCGCTGGACGAGGCGGCCCCGATCGTCGCCCGCATCAAGAACAGCGGCGCGCAGCACGAGGTCGCCGTGGAGCTGGCCGGGATGCTGGGCATCCTGGACACCCAGTTCGTGGTCAAGCGGGTCGCCCAGCTGGCCCGCTGGGCCCGCGAACGGGGCGGCGGCGGCAGGGGCCAGGCCCCGGCCTCCCGCGCCCCTCAGCAGTACGAGGCGGCGGCCTCCGCCCGTCCCGCCGGCCCCGGCCCGGCCCTGAACCTGCGCAACCCGGTGTACGCCACCGAACGCGAGCTGCTCAAACTGGCCCTCCAGCGCCCGGAGTTGGTCTCCCCGGCGTTCGACGCGTACGGCGTGGACGAGTTCACCGCCCCGCCCTACGCCGCCGTACGCCAGGCCGTCCTGGACGCGGGCGGCGCGGAGTACGGCGTACAGGACCCGCAGGAGTATCTGGTCCGGGTCCGTGAGGCGGCCCCCGACGACACGGTCCGTGCGATGGTCACGGAGCTGGCGGTCGAGGCGATCATGCGCCGCACGGTCGACGAGGCGTACGCGGGCGACCAACTCGTGACGGTCCGCCGCAGAGCCGTGGACCGCCGCATCCACGACATCCAGATCACCCTCACCCGCCTCGGCAGCAACGCCGACCCGGCCCATCTGGCCGCCGTACAGAACGAGTTGTGGGTGTTGCAGCAGTACGGCCAGGCGCTTCGAGAGCAGGGTGCGGCCGCTCTCTGAGCGGTTCGCATACGCCAGGATTACCACGCGGTCACGACTCGGACGCAAAAAGTCACCGCACGCCCCTCGTGGCGGCGATGTGTCTTACCCCACACTGGGTTGCGGTGCCTGAGTCCTCGGAGCGCGGCCGATCCGTCCCCCACGGGTCCCACACCCCCGCGGTTCCTCTCATCGTGTACGGGACGGACAGCGGCGAGGCCGTCGACTCCGTCCCCGAAGTACCGCTGCCGTACTCCTTGGCAGCGATCATCCTGGAGGTCGCCCCCGTGCAGACCCAGACCCTCACACAGACCGGCGTCGGCACGACCGAGGAGCCGGCCGTCGGTGCTGACGACGAGACCGACGTCTTCGCGGCCGTGCCCCCGCAGGGCCGTGTAGCGCTGCACCCCGAGACGGAGCCGCAGGCCCCGTCCGAACCGGCGGAGCCACCCGCCGAGGCACTGGTCGCACAGGCCCTCGAGCCCGCCGAACCGCCCGCTCCCCGCCCCGACACCGGCGGCCCCTCCTCGGACCTGTTCCGCCAGTACCTGCGCGAGATCGGCCGTATCCCGCTGCTCACCGCGGCCGAGGAGGTCGAGCTCGCCCGCCGGGTCGAGGCAGGGCTGTTCGCCGAGGAGAAGCTCGGCAGCACCCCCGACCTGGACGACCGGCTCGCCCTCGACCTGGACAAGCTGGTCGTCATGGGGCGGATGGCCAAACGCCGGCTCATCGAGGCCAACCTCCGGCTCGTGGTCTCCGTCGCCAAGCGGTACATCGGGCGCGGGCTGACCATGCTGGACCTGGTCCAGGAGGGGAACCTCGGGCTCATCCGGGCCGTCGAGAAGTTCGACTACGCCCGCGGCTACAAGTTCTCCACCTACGCCACCTGGTGGATCCGGCAGGCCATGTCCCGTGCCCTCGCCGACCAGGCCCGCACCATCCGCGTGCCCGTGCACGTCGTCGAGCTCATCAACCGGGTCGTGCGGGTGCAGCGCCGGATGCTCCAGGAGCGCGGCTACGAACCCACCCCCGACGAGGTCGCCGCCCACCTCGACCTGGCGCCCGAGCGGGTCAGCGAGGTGCTGCGGCTCGCCCAGGAGCCCGTCTCGCTGCACGCGCCCGTGGGCGAGGAGGACGACGTCGCCCTCGGTGACCTCATCGAGGACGGCGACGCCACCAGCCCCGTGGAGTCGGCCGCCTTCCTGCTGCTCAGGGAGCATCTGGAGGCCGTGCTGTCGACCCTGGGGGAGCGCGAGCGCAAGGTCGTACAACTGCGCTACGGACTCGCCGACGGCCGCCCCCGCACCCTGGAGGAGATCGGACGCATCTTCGGCGTCACCCGCGAGCGGATCCGCCAGATCGAGTCGAAGACCCTCAACAAGCTCCGCGACCACGCATTCGCCGACCAACTGCGGGGCTATCTGGACTGAAAGGGGCCGCTCGCCCCACGGCGAGCGGCCCCCGGCGGTACGAACCCGCTCAGTCCACCTCCGCGACCGCCTGCGCGAACTGCGCCTTGTACAGCCGCGCATAGGCACCGTCCGCGGCCAGCAGCTCCGCGTGCGCGCCCTGTTCGACGATCGAGCCGTTCTCCATCACCAGGATCGTGTCGGCGTCCCGGATCGTGGACAGCCGGTGCGCGATGACGAACGACGTCCGCCCGTGCGCCAGCTTGGCCATCGCCTTCTGGATCAGCACCTCGGTACGGGTGTCGACGGAGCTGGTCGCCTCGTCGAGCACCAGGATCACCGGGTCGGACAGGAACGCCCGCGCGATGGTGATGAGCTGCTTCTCACCGGCGCTGACGCCCGTGCCCTCGTCGTCGATCACGGTGTCGTAGCCGTCGGGCAGAGTACGGACGAAACGGTCGGCGTGGGCCGCCCGCGCCGCCTCCTCGATCTCGCCCCGGGTGACCTCGCGGGAGGCGCCGTACGCGATGTTCTCCGCGATCGTGCCGCCGAACAGCCAGGTGTCCTGCAGCACCATGCCGATCCCGGCCCGCAGTTCGTCCCGGGACATCCTGCGGATGTCGACGCCGTCGAGGGTGATCCGCCCGCCGGACACGTCGTAGAACCGCATCAGCAGATTGACCAGCGTGGTCTTGCCCGCGCCCGTCGGGCCGACGATCGCGACCGTGTGCCCCGGCTCCACCTTCAGCGACAGATCCTCGATCAGCGGCTTGTCGGGCTCGTACTGGAACGACACATGCTCCAGCGCCACGCGCCCGGCCAGTTCCGTCGGCCGCTCGCCCGGCACCGGGTCCGCCTCCTGCTCCTCCGCGTCCAGGAGTTCGAAGATCCGCTCGGCCGAAGCGACGCCCGACTGCACCAGGTTGGCCATCGAGGCGACCTGGGTCAGCGGCATCGAGAACTGCCGCGAGTACTGGATGAAGGCCTGCACGTCACCGATCGACAGCGCGCCGGACGCCACCCGCAGACCGCCGACCACGGCGACGAGCACATAGTTCAGGTTCGACACGAACATCATCAGCGGCTGCATCACACCGCTGTTGAACTGCGCCTTGAACCCGGCCTCGTACAGCGCGTCGTTCTGCTCGGCGAACTGCTGCGCCGACTCCTGCTGCCGGCCGAACACCTTCACCAGGGTGTGCCCGGTGTACATCTCCTCGATGTGCGCGTTCAGCTTGCCGGTGGAGCGCCACTGCTGCACGAAGTGCGGCTGCGAGCGCTTGCCGACACGGGTCGCCACCACGAACGACAGCGGCACGGTGACCAGCGCGACCAGGGCCAGCAACCACGACACCCAGAACATCATCACCAGCACACCGATGATGGTGAGCACCGAGTTGATGAGCTGGCCCATCGACTGCTGGAGCGTCTGGCCGATGTTGTCGATGTCGTTGGTGGCCCGGGAGAGCACCTCGCCGCGCTGGCGCTTGTCGAAGTACGACAGCGGCAGCCGCGACAGCTTCCCCTGCACGTCCTCGCGCATCCGGTACATCGTGCGGTTCACGGCCCGGTTGACCAGCCGTGTGGCCACCGCCATCAGCAGACCGGCGACGAGGAAGGTGCCGAGCGCGAACAGCAGCACGTTCCCGACGGCGTCGAAGTCGATGCCCTTGCCGGGGGTGAAGTCGGTGCTCTGCAGCATGTCCGCGACGGAGCCCCGGCCCCGCTCGCGCATGGAGTCGAGGACCTGCTCCTTGGTGGCCCCGGCCGGCATCTGCCGGCCGATGATGCCCGCGAAGACCAGGTCGGTGGCCTTGCCGAGGATCTTCGGCCCGATGACGCTCAGGGTCACGCTGACGACGACGCACAGCAGCAGTGCGTAGATGGTCAGCCGTTCGGGTTTGAACCGGGCGACGAGCCGTTTGCCCGACTCCTTGAAGTCCATCGAGCGCTGGTCGGGGCCGCCCCCGGCCATCATGCGTCCCATGGGCCCTGCCATCAGGCGGCCTCCGCTTCCGTCAGCTGGGAGAGCACGATCTCCCGGTAGGTCTCGTTGTCGGCCATCAGCTCGTGGTGCCGGCCGGTGCCGACGACCAGCCCCTCGTCCAGGACCACGATCCGGTCCGCGTCCCGGATGGTGGCCACGCGCTGGGCCACGATCACCACGGTCGCCTCGGCGGTCTCCCGGGCGAGCGCGGCGCGCAGGGCCGCGTCGGTGGCGTAGTCGAGCGCGGAGAAGGAGTCGTCGAACAGATAGATCTCCGGGCGCTGCACGAGGGTGCGGGCGATGGCCAGGCGCTGGCGCTGGCCGCCGGAGACATTGGTGCCGCCCTGGGAGATGGGGGCGTTCAGCCCGCCCTCCAGCTTCCGCACGAAGTCCTTGGCCTGCGCGACCTCCAGCGCGTGCCAGAGCTCCTCGTCGGTCGCGTCCGGATTGCCGTAGCGCAGATTGGTGGCCACCGTGCCGGCGAACAGGTACGGCTTCTGCGGGACGAGCCCGACGGTCTTGGCGAGCAGCACCGGGTCGAGGCTCGACACGTCGACGCCGTCGACGAGCACCTCGCCGTCGGTGGCGTCGAAGAGCCGCGGGACCAGTCCGAGCAGGGTCGACTTGCCGCTGCCGGTGGAGCCGATCACGGCGGTCGTCTCACCCGGCCGGGCCACCAGGTCGACGGACTTCAGCACCGGCTCCTCGGCACCCGGGTAGCGGAACCCGGCCCCGCGGATCTCCAGATGGCCGTGCCGGCTCAGCTCGCCGACCGGCGCGAGTGGCGGCACCACGCTGGACTCGGTCTCCAGGACCTCCTGGATGCGCTCGGCGCACACCTCCGCGCGCGGCACCATCATGAACATGAAGGTGGCCATCATCACGGACATCACGATCTGCATCAGATAGGCGAGGAACGCGGTCAGATCGCCGATCGCCATCCCGCCGCTGTCGATGCGGTGCGCGCCGAACCACACGACCGCGATCGACGACAGGTTCACCACCGTCATCACGATCGGGAACATCAGCGCGAGCATCCGGCCGGTCGCCAGCTGCATGTCGGTGAGCTCGCCGTTCGCCTTCCCGAAGCGGCCCTGCTCGTACCCGTCGCGGACGAAGGCGCGGATCACCCGGTTGCCGGTGATCTGCTCGCGCAGCACCCGGTTCACCGTGTCCAGGCGCACCTGCATGGACCGGAACAGCGGGCGCAGCCGGCGCACGATCAGCGTCACACAGATGCCCAGCACCGGTACGACCGCCACCAGGACCCCGGACAGCGGTACGTCCAGGCCGAGGGCCAGGACGATGCCGCCCACGCACATGATGGGCGCCGACACCATCAGCGTGAACGTCATCAGGGCCAGCATCTGGACCTGCTGGACGTCATTGGTCGTACGGGTGATGAGGGAGGGGGCGCCGAAGTGACCGACCTCACGTGCGGAGAAGGACTGCACCTTGTCGAACACGGCGGCCCGGACGTCCCGGCCGAGCGCCGACGCGGTCTTCGCGCCGTAGTACACGGCGCCGATGTTGCACACGACCTGCGCCAGCGAGATGCCGATCATCAGGACACCGAAGGACAGAATGTAACCGGTGTCACCCTTCACGACACCGTTGTCGATGATGTCCGCGTTGAGGGTGGGCAGATAGAGGGTGGCGCAGGTCTGCAGGAACTGCAGCAGCACCAGGATGGAGATGGGTTTCCTGTAGGGCCTGAGATAGGTCCGCAGAAGTCGTATGAGCACGCTACGTCTCTCGGAGTCGGCGGTGGGGGGCGAGGTGGTTGCCCGTGGCCCCTATCGTCGGACACTCCACCCGCGTTACCTCAACCGATTAATCCGAAAGCCGGGCTCCAGTGGGCCTCTTGCGACTCCTTTGCGGACCTTACGACCGAAACGCCCCGGGATGGGTCTGCTCGCGCACCGACATGAACTGCTGCCGCACCGCCTGTCCCACCGCCAGCTGGTCACCGGGGTCCAGGACCTGCGCCGCCGCGCCCTGCCAGGCCGGCGGGGTGCGCGGATCGAGCGCGCCCTGGGAGACGCCGAGCGCCCAGGCCGCCTGGCGGGCGGCGCCGATCGCCGCGTAGTCGGCGGGCTGTGGTACGACGACCTGCGCACCGAACAGCGAGGGTGCGGCGGACTGCACCGCTGCCAGCTCGGCGGCCTGCCCCAGCAGGAAGACCCGCCGCACGTCGACGCCTCGCCCGCGCAGCACGTCGAGCGCGTCCGCGAGCCCGCAGAGCATGCCCTCGAAGGCGGCCCGCGCCAGGTGCTCGGGCCTCATGGACTCGCGTCTGAGGCCCGCCAGGGTGCCCGCCGTGTGCGGCAGGTTCGGCGTCCGCTCGCCCTCCAGATAGGGCAGCAGGACCAGTCCGTGGGACCCGGGCGTGGACTTCATCGCCAGGTCGGACAGGCTCTCCAGGTCGGGCACCCCGAGGAGTTCGGCGGTGCCGCGCAGGGTCCGCACGGCGTTCAGCGTGGTCACCACCGGCAGGTGCATGCCGGTCGCGTCGGCCAGCGAGGTGATCATGCCGGTCTGGTCGACGAGGGCCTCGGGGTGCACCGCCATCACGGACCCGGAGGCGCCGAGCGACACCACCGCGTCGCCGAGCCCGAGGCCGAGCCCGAACGCGGCGGCCATCGTCTCGCCGGTCCCGGCGGAGATCAGCAGCCCCTCCGGGGTCGTACCGGCCGCGTCGGAGGGACCGATCACCTCCGGCAGCATGGCCTGGTGACCGAGCGCCAGCTCGACCAGTTCGGGCCGGTAGCCACCGATGGCCGCCGACCAGTACCCGGTGCCGGAGGCCCCGCCGCGGTCGGTGGTCCTTCGCACCGGCCGCCCGAGCAGCTGCCAGACGAGCCAGTCGTGCGCCTGGAGCAGGATCGCCGTCCGCCGGGCGTTCTCGGGCTCGCTCTTGGCGAGCCAGCGCAGCTTGGTCACCGACTGCGCCGCCTGCGGCACCGAGCCCACCGCCTGCGCCCACGCCTCGCGGCCGCCGAGCGCGTCGACCAGGTCGGCCGCCGCGACCTGCGCCCGCTTGTCGCCGCCGACCATGGCGGGCCGCACGGTGTTGCCCTGCGCGTCCAGCGGTACGAGTGCGTTCTGCTGGGCGGAGACCCCGATGGCCTGCACACCCTCCAGGAGCCCGCCGCCGGCGGCCTCGCCGAGGGAGAGCAGCCAGGCCTGCGGATCGATGTCGGAGGGCCGGCCGCTCTCGGGGTTGTCCACCGGGTGCGGCGCATAGCCCTGCCGCAGCACGGCTCCGGTGTCCGTGTCGCAGACGACGATGCGAGTGAAATCGGGCGAGCTGTCCAACCCGGCGACTATCCCCATGGGAAAATTCTGCCGTACCGCGGCGCCGGGTTTGGCCGCTGGGCGCCGTTGGGGTGACGTCGTATCGCGGGTGCGGGCCGTCCCGGGCCGGTCGCGCGGTTCCCGGCGCCCGTGGTGGGTGGCGCCGAACGGGGTCGAGAAGTCCCGCTACGTGTTGCTCGTGCCCCAGTCGTCCGTGCCTGCGCCGTTCGGGTGGTGGGCCCGCATGGCGCGCATGCGCTGGGTCACCGCGTCGGGTACGTGATCGCTGACCTTCTCGCCCACCGCGTGAGCCGCCCGGCCCGCCAGGACCCGCCCCTGCTGGGCGGCCGACTCCGCGGTGTTGCGGACCGCCGGGTTCTGCGCGACCTGCCGTGCGGACTTCTTCAGCTGCTCGTAGCGCTCGCGCCCGGCCCTCGTGCCGAGGACGTAACCCAGGGCGAGTCCGGCGATGAACGTGAGCCGGTAGCGCATGGCGGCCACCCTTCCCTTGCGTAGGTCTGCGGTGCGGCGTTGGCGCGGGGGAACCGATTGGCGGAGCACCCCCCTGCTTGCGCTAATGTATGTGTCGCAGCGAGCGGGCGCCCCCTGGCGAATACCCAGGTAGGTACGTTCGATGCAACGAGGCATTCCTCCGTAGCTCAATTGGCAGAGCAGCCGGCTGTTAACCGGCAGGTTACTGGTTCGAGTCCAGTCGGGGGAGCTCGGTCCTCCGTAGCTCAATTGGCAGAGCAGCCGGCTGTTAACCGGCAGGTTACTGGTTCGAGTCCAGTCGGGGGAGCATGCTGAACGAGGACCCCGCCGGGGTCCTTTTTCATGTCCGAGGGAACCACCCGGCCCGGTGCGGAGTCCTCAAGGTCATGTGAAGCCGACCATGCGAAGCAGGAGATCGTATGAGCGGCTATGCTGCGGCAGACGGCGCGCACACATGTACGCGACACGCCGCTATGGGGCGGTAGCTCAGCCGGTTAGAGCAGCGGACTCATAATCCGTCGGCCGTGGGTTCGAGTCCCACCCGCCCCACTGGGCGTTACACGCGCAGAAGCGTTTCTACCTGCATAAGCGTGAGAACGAGGGTCGCCACTCCAGGGTGGCGACCCTCGTTCATTCGATCAGACCAAGATCCAGTGGACACGTAGTGGACGCGGTGCGGGCGACATGTGAGTCATGACCGAAATTTGCCGCATCAGCCAGTCGGGCGTGGCGTCAATGGTGTCGTCCTGCTTTGACGGTGGTACTGCCCGTCGAGCATGTCGCGCCGGGCTGATGTTGGTGATGTATCATTCTTTTGTACATCAGGTACTTCAGGGTGGTGGCGGAGATGTCTGTAACGCAGATCGACCTGGACGATGACGCACTCGCCGAGGCGATGCGTCTCATGGGCTCCACTACGAAGAAGGACACAGTCAACGCGGCTCTCCGGGACTACGTGGCGCGCATCAAGCGGCTTGAGGCGGCCGAGAAGCTGGCTGCGCGCGGCGAGCGGGGTGAGTTCGAGGCTGCGGCGGCCGCGCATGACGCCGCCAAGCGCGCACGGCAGGCAGCCTTCGAGTGATCACGTATCTGCTCGACACCTCTGCCCTGTGGCATCTGTTCCGTACTCCCGGAGCAATCCGCCCGTGGGAAGGGCACATCGCCGCCGGCGTGTTCCATATCTGTGAGCCCACGAGGACGGAGTTCCTCTACTCCGCCACCGGCCCGGCTCACCGCGACGAGCTTGCCGAGGAGTTGGATGCGCTGTGCCGGCTCTCGCCCGTGCCGAAGAACGCATGGCGCTGGGTGGACACCGCGCAGTACAAGCTCACGCAGCGGGGGCAGCACCGCTCCGCGGGGGCCATCGATCTCCTGGTGTGCGCCACTGCGGTACACCGCGGTCACACGGTGCTCCATGTGGACAACGACTTCACCACCGTGGCGGCGGTCCTGAAGGAAGTGCAGCAGCGGGACGCACGCGCCTGACGTCGGCGACGCTGCGACAGGGCCCCACAGGCCACCAGCAGCGCGAGATCGTGCTCCTGCTGGCAATCCTTCGGGATGTGTACGGCGCCTCGCGCAACCTGGCCCGCCGCCCCGGCGCTACGCCGGGGGCATCACGCCGTGGATCCGTGACAGTGTGAACACCCGCTCCGCGTTGCGTAGATGACACCACCCGTACAGATACGGGGGGTCGAGCTCGAGGCCGCTGATGGTGCGGATCGTGCGGCTGCCCGTGGTGGCGACGTAGTCGATGGTGACCGCCGTGCCGTCGTCGACGGCGTGGGCGAGTTGACGGACATCTGCGTGGGGGAGCTGGGTCGCGTATCCGGCGATGATTTCTTCGGTATCGGTGGCTAAGGGGACGCCGTTGTGCGGGTCGGGGCCGGGACGGGCGAGCGGGGCGTCCGCGAGTCGGGCGGCCAGCGCGGTCAGCTCGGCCTGCTCCGGGGCAGCGGTCGTACGGGACCGGACACCGGGCCCGCCGACCGCTCTGCGCGGAGGCGGTACCGGCGTGGTCACCCGGTGGCTGCGGGGCCGTTCGATCCGCACGGCTCCGTCGGCTGTTTCTGCGACCGGCGCGTATCCCTCGGTCCGCAGTGCGGCGAGGGTTTTCTCCAGCGGGGTGCGGCTGACGAGGACGGTCGGGGCGAGGTGCCGGAGGCCCAACTTGGAGAGTTTGCGGTGGGCGGCGATCTCGGTGAGGAGGGCGGGTTCCTCGCCGTGGACGACGCAGGCGGCCGAGGCGATGCGGATCCGCCCATGGCTGCGCGCCGTGTCCATGATCAGGTACGACAGAGGCTGGGGCAGCGGGTTGACGGCGGCGGCAGCCAAGTCGGCCTCGATGCAGTCCGGGCCACGGCCGGCGTCCAGGGCGCGGCGGACGCTCGCCGGGCTGAACCGCCATACCGAGGCCGTGCCGCTGGTCTCCCGATCGGCGACCGAGTCCAGCAGCGTGACCAGCCGCGCGGCCGGTGTGCCGGTGACGACGGCGGTCAGGTCGCCGCCGAAGCGGGCCGTCGCGGTGGCGGCGGGAAGCAGGCGATGGCAGGCGGCGGCCAGTCCCTCGGTGCTGTCGGCCGGCAGAGCGGCGCCGATCGAGGACAGGGTGCCGCGTGCCAGGACACCGAGCAGTTCCGCCTCCCGGATCACGGTGGCGAACGGCGTCGCGTCCTGCGGCAGCACCTCGGCGAGCGGCCGTGACCAGTGGGTAAGAGGACCCAGTTCGGCCGCGTTCTTCGCGCCCTGCCCGGCCGGGAGCCGGGAAGCGGCGGTAAGCAGCCCCTGCCGGGCCTGGAGGCAGCCGATGCAGGACGGGGTCCCGGCCAGGGCGGGCAGCGCCTTGTCGTCCTCGTCACGGGCCTGCGAGGGGGTGAGCCCAAGTACCCACCAAGCGTGCAGCAATACCGGGAGCCGTTCTGCGGGCTCCGACTCGGCCCAGGTGTCGTAGGCGTCCGTCGTCGCTACCCGGTCACCGTCACGGGCCATGAGACCGGCCTCGTACGCCGTCTCAAGGGTGAGGCGTACGACGGCCTCCTCGCAGCGTGCCGCCTTGCCGATCCTGGCCAGTTCGCGCGTACCGACGCCGCCGGACTTCAGCCGGGCGGGTGGAGTCGTCGCGCACACCGACAGGACCGAGGCGGCGTGGGCGGCGAACGCCGTGGCCGCGGCGGACGCCTCACTGTCGACCTCTGCCGGGCTGACGGGCACCAGCAGTGTGACGGGCGGCGCGGGGTCGAACGGAGCGTGCCAGCCTGGCCCGCGCAGCGCGAGCGCCACCTCGGCGGGCAACCGTACGGGGCCGTAGCTGTGTCGACCCTGGACCAGCAGTCCCCGCTCCAGCGCCCAGCGCGCACCGGGTTCGGGGGCGGACTGGCCCCCGAAGGTGATGAATGCCTGCGGTCGGTATGCGGGGTCCGCCCGGCGTTCCAGCAGTTTCCGGGCGTCGGTCGGCGCATGTGCGACCACCGCGGCGACACGTGCCGGGTCGCTGTGGTGCTCCACGAGCGTCGCGAGACGCTGGGGTTTGGTGCCGGGAGGCCGCACGCCCAGAGCCGTGAGCATGCGGCGCAACTCGTCGGAGGTCGTGTCCTTCAACAGCGTCGCCAGCGGCTGGTCCAGCCCGAGCGGCGTGTCCCACGCCTGCCGCAGGGGCGCGGCCATGCGCAGTGTTCCCTCGCTGTCCGGCCAGACCAGCGCATGCGTGGACAGCGTCTGGAGCGCCGCTTCCAGGCCGCGTGCGGCCTCGTCCTCCGTCGCGTCCAGCAGGTTCGCCAGGACGTCCCGAGAGGCCGACGCGCTCAGCGCCGCCAGTGCTTCGGCTGCCTGCAGGGCGGGCAGCGCGAGCCGGGGCAGCGCGAGGGCGACCGAGCCCGGGCGTTGCAGGCGTTCGGCCAGTTCGCTCACCGAGCGGAGCTCCGGCGGGGCCACCGCGTCCGGCCGTGCCGCGAGTACCTGCTTCAGGTGTTCGGCGTCGAGGAGGTGTAGCCACCCTGCGAGGGTCGACTTACCGGACTTCACTGATCAGTGCACCTCGTTGAGGGAAACGCCACGCTTCGCGCCGGCAGGCCGGGCAACACGTGGTGTGCCGTACGGCCTCCAAGCATGGCGCATCCGGCGGGTGCCGTATGCGCCGTCGCCAGAGATTCGTGGACGGGGCCGCACTGGTTCTCCCCCACGAAGTCGCCGCCGTGTGACAGTTGGAGGGGCCGGAGGGGGACCCTTCTCCGAAGGGCCAGATGGACCGTAGCTGTGCGGAGGGCCGCACGGTGGGCCCGTAGTGGACACGCAGTGGACGGAAGGATCGGCAACGATCAGGAGGACCGCAGCGGGAAGCGGCGGTCGTCACCCCTTTGACCTGAACAAACAGGAAGATCAGGGAAGGAATCGGGGCGGGAGCGAAACACCTGCAAGGACTCATAATCCGTCGGCCGTGGGTTCGAGTCCCACCCGCCCCACCAGTAACGTGCCCTGACCTGCGGAAACGTTCCTCGTCGTGTGCTGGAGCATCAACTCCGGCCCAGCGGACCGAATCCGCTGCTCGAGTTCAACGGCACCTCCACTCACGGTGGGTCGACACCAGGCTGACCTGCGTGAATACGTTGGATCACGGTGAGCGAGCGGCACTCGCGGCCTCAACGAGGAGCCGAAGGCGCCATTGGGGACGCTGTGAGGACGCAGGTCTGGCGAGGAGCTGCCTGCGAGGCCAGCTCGGCAGATCCGGCTGCCGGGGCGACGGTGCTGCGACCTGGGACAGGGTTGCTGGGGAATCTGGATCACCTCCGCTCGAGCGGAGTCCGGCCGCAGCGGATGTCCTGGCGTGACGCGCGGGCCCGCCCCGGTCAAGCCGGGACGGGCCCTGGGCGAGCGCCGACCGTGGTGCTCAGTCGAGCTGGACGACCTTGGGGTTGTCACCGGTGGTCGCTGCGTCGGCGGGGGGCAGGGCGGTGGGATAGACGCGGATGTTGCTGATCGCCGCGTTGGCGTACTCGCCGTAGGTGCCAGAGGAGAGCTTGCGGCCGATCTGGACGGGGCCGGTGGCGTTCCAGGGGGTGTAGGTCCAGTCCCTGGTGGCGGTGAGCTTGCCGTTGACGTACAGGCGGAGCTCCTTGGCGTTGGCGTCGTAGACGCCCACCAGGTGGGTCCACTGACCGGTAGTGGCCTTGCTGCCGTAGGCGGCTCGCCACACGGCGCCAGAGGCGTCGGTGCTGTGCCGGCCGAACGCCCAGGCTTGGGCGCCGGAGGAGTAGTACAGCTGGAAGCCGTTGTTGGTGGTGCCGTTCTGGGAGAGGAAGGTGCTGTTGGCGGTCGTTGAGTTGAGCTTGACCCAGGCGGAGACGGTGAAGCTCTTGGAGGTGTCCACGGCCGGGCCGGTCGTGGCGGCGTACCCGGTGGTGCCGTTCAGGGTCACGGCGTTTCCGCGGGTGGTGTCGGTGGTCCAGGAGTAGCCGCCGGACAGAGTGGCGTTCAGTGTGCCGGTGCTGTCGGCAGTGGCGGTACCGCTGCCTTCGGTGAGCTTCCACCAGTGGGTGGCGGTGTCGGTGACCGAGCCCAGCGAGACCGGCGGGGCGAAGCCGTAGGTGGGCGGGGAGGTCAGGACCGGGCTCTGGCGGTAGTTGTATTCGACGAGCTGGCCGAACGGGCCGACGGCGTACAGGTCGGGGTTGCCGTCCGGGGCGCCGGGATTGGTGTCGCCGGTCTGGACCGGGCTGTTGACGTCGCCCGGGGAGGCGACCATGGGGTAGAGGGCCGGCGACAGGGTGAGCCCGAGGCTGGTGTGCGTGCCCGGGTGGAGGAGGGTCGGGACCAGGGTGGTCGGGTCGATGGTGATCGGGTAGCTGTACAACTGTCCGGTGGCGTTGTCGCGGGACCACAGGACCGGCTTGTTGTTGAAGGTGCCCGCGGCGATGAGGGTCTGGGTCGTCCAGTCGCCGTCGCCGAGCAGGATCGGGTTTTTCAGGTGGTAGCCGCCGTCGGACTGGTAGATCCAGAGCTCCTTGTTCTCGACGGTGATGACGGCGGGGTAGTCGTTCGTGTTGCCGAAGACGTTGCCCGGTGCGATGAGCTGGCTGACGTTCCAGTTCTTGCTGTCGTAGTCGGTGCTGCGGCAGCGGGTGTCGTCCGCGACGACGTCAGGCAGTGCGCAGGTGTCCTTGACGACGAGGTCGAACCGCTTGCCTGCGAAGCCGCCGAAGGTGGACCAGGGCGATGCCGGGAAGGACGCGTCGTCGATGGGGTCCAGGTCGTTCTTGACGATGTAGAGGTTCTTGCTGGTCTTGTTGTACGCCCACAGGTCGTCGCCGTTCGCTCCGTGCAGGTTGCCGCGGTGGGCGATGACGTAGTTGTTCCAGCCGGTGCCGTCGGGGGAGTCCTCCTTGGTGGACACGGTGACCGGGCCCGTGACGGCCGGCGGGGTGCCGGAGACGGGGTCGCTGTGGACCGGGGCGGTGGCCTGGGCGGGGTCCTGGTTGCCGGGGACGAGGTCGAGGTCGCCGGTCTTGGTGGTGGCGAGCAGGTCGGGCACGCCGTCGCCGGAGATGTCACCCGGCTTGATCTTGGTCGCCGGATCCCACGGCACCGTGAAGGTGTAGCCGGCGGGACTGGTGGAGATGTTCCCGGCCTTGTCGACGCCGGCGACGTAGAGGGTGTGCACGCCCCAGTCACGGATCGGGACGGGGATGGTGGCGGTCGAGCGGCCCTGGCTGTCGGTGCCGGAGACCGCGGCGGTCTGGCCGTCGGCGGCGGTGGGCGGCGAGTCGAGCTGCCACATGAAGGACCCCATGCCGCTGGACTTGCAGGCGCCTGGGTCGCAGGTGTCGTCGCTGGAGGGGGCGTCGGTGCCCGCCACGGTGAAGTCGGTGGTCTTGCCCGGGCCCGCGTAGACGGGGTCGCCCTCACGCGCGGTTCCGACCTGCGGGAAGGCGGGGTTGCCGGAGATGTCCGGGGTGGGCGGCGCGGTGAAGTCGGTGTTGAACCAGCAGTGGTCGGACTTGCCCGAGGTCAGGTTCTGGTCGGGCGAGTCGTCCTCGGCGTAGACGTCCCAGCCGTACTGGTGGCCGTCCTTCAGAGTGGCGCCGATCTGCATCGCCGCGTCTGTGCCGGAGGCCAGCCACCCGCTGTCCGGGGTCGAGACGGAGGCGCCGTTGCCGTCGCCGTCGGGGTCGACCGTGCGGTCCCAGACGTAGTAGTGCGCCCTGACGTTCTCGCCGGAGATCTGGGAGGTGACGGTGGAGTGCAGGGTGATGTCGCTGCCGGCGTCCGAGTAGGTGGTGGCGCCGATCCAGCCCACGCCGCTGGTGGTGCAGGCGGCCGAGGCGCCGGTGGCCGGCGGGGTGGTGTGCAGGTTGCTCGGTATGCCCGGTGGGATGTCGAACTTGGTGGTGAGGGTCAGCGTGGTCGACATGCGCAGGTAGTCGTCGTTGCCTGAGGTCTGCGACTCGTTGCCGTACAGGCCGATGGTCCAGGTGTTGGTGCCGTCACCGAAGGTGCCGTTCGCGTCGTAGCCGTTGCCGTCCTGGTCGGCGATCTTCTGTGCCTGGTCCTTGACGTGGAAGGTGGCGGTGCTGTTGCTGCAGGAGCTGCCGGAGTTGGCGCCGCTGGGCACGGTGTCCGTCACCGGCGGGAAGGCGGTGTCGTGGACGCCGGGCCGGGACAGCCAGTCGGTGCTGGAGCTGATCGCGTTGGTGGTGTGGAGGGTGAGCGGCTGGTTCTGGCTGCAGTTGTAGCTCGCCGCGAAGGTGGTGGAGATCTTCACGTAGGCGTCGTAGACGACGAACGAGGAGTGCAGTCCGCTGGTGTTGATCGCCCAGTAGGAGCGTTCCAGGCCGACGCCGCAGGCGCCGCCCCACCGTTGGTAGCCCACGCCCTGGCCGTTGGTCTGCGCCTTGTCGTACTGCGGTGAGTTGTCGCAGGCCGAGCTGGAGTAGACCTCGGTGTAGTGGCCGGCGGTGGAGGAGACCGGGTTGGTGTATGGGTCGATGTACACCGGATAGGTGGTGTCCGAGTCGGTGAGCATGCCCGCGTCCGGGGTCAGCGTCACGGCCTTGCTCGTGGCGGTCATGGCGACCGGCTCGGTGTCGGCTCCGGGGCCCGGGCCGTCCACGGAGGAGGCCGTGCCGGCGGCCGGACCGTCGGTCTTCGGGGGTGTGGTGCCGGAGTCCCACATCACCGGCTGCGGGCTGGTGTAGGCCAGATCGCCGTCGGCCGCGGTGGCGGTCATGGTGTCGCCGTCAGCGGTGGACAGAGAGAGGCCGTGCGTGTCGGCGGCGAGCGTGAGCTTCTTCAGCTGAGGGTTCGCCGCCGCGTCCGCGTCGTGCACGACCAGGACGTCGCTGAAGCCGCCCTGGTCGGTGACGGACACCGACAGATCGACGCCGGGCAGCACCGATGGGTACACCGCGGTGTCGCCGCTGACGTCCGGCTTCGGCAGCGTGAACGGCAGGGTCAGAGCCATGCTTGGGCCGTCGGCGTGGGTGAGGGTGACCAGCGGGCCGTCGCCGCCACCGGAGAGAGTGACCCCGTTCGGGGTGGATTTCGGCGCGTAGCCGCCATGGCCGTCGGAGACCAGGGTGGCGTCCAGCGGGGTCCACTCGCCGTCCTTGAACACCCGGGTCGGCAGCACGCTGGTGGTGTTGGTGAAGGTGCCGTCCGGCAGCGCCTCGGTGGTGGAGACCTCCGTGGTCAGCGCGTCCACCGGGACGGACTTACCGGTGGACTCGGCCTGCGCCTGGGCTGCTAGGAGCGGATCGCTCGGGGTGGCACTGAAGTCGTCGGCCACGGCGGGCAGTGCCGGAAGAACCGTCAACAGGCCGACAGCGGCGGCGAATAGGGCCAGTCTCCGCCCCGGAGCGGCGCGTCTGTGGCCGGTGCGTATCGGTGGTCTGGGCACGTGGGCGGGCTTCCTTCGGGTCGCGGGCAGCGGGGTGGGGGAAGCCCGGTTGCCACAGAGATCTGAGAAGTGATCAATTTCGGCACAGAACCTACACAGCATCTGTCATGGACACGCATGGTCTTCCTCTGGAAATTGCAAAGCGTCTTGAGTAGTGATCACGGCCCTACCTAGCCTCCGGTCGATCACTCACCTGTGATCTGACTGTGTGACGGCCCCTCAAGTGGGCTGTTCTGTGGGGGGTTACACGTGAATGGCAGACGGCGCTGGTTCGCGGGAACGTGGCACCGGAGATTCTTCGGCGTACTCGGGCTGTGGACCATTCCGGTCGCTCTGCTCGCGCTGCTGCTGCCGGTGGCGATCGCCTCGGGCTTCGGCATGCCAGGCTTCCTCGCCGGCCACGACGGCGGTGACGGCTTCGGTCACCACGGTGGCTTCAGGTTCGACGGCGAGGTGTGGCGCCCCAAGAAACTGCCCGCCGCCAAGGCCGTAGGGGCGCACCTCCTGCAGCCGAAGACGCAACGGCACCCCAAGGGCTACAAGCCGCTGGGCACGTACCGGGCGACGACGGCCCGGTGGCCCAAGGCCGGCACCGCCGTCGTCGACCTCAGCCCGCAGAACAAGTCCAAGCCGGTCAAGGCGGGTTCACTGCCTGTCTGGGTGGCGCCCGCCGGCACCAGTCACGGCGTCGACGCCGTGCGAGTGCAGGCCGCGTCCCACACCCAGACGCTGCGCACCGGCGCCAACGGCATGCTCCTGGGCATCACCCCCTCCAGCACGACGTCCGCCCACGGCCGGGTCAAGGTGGTCATCGACTACTCGGCGATCGCCCGCGCTTACGGCGGCGGTTACGGCTCCCGCCTGCGGTTGGTTCAGCTGCCCGGATGCGCGCTGACCACCCCGCAGAAGGCGGAGTGCCAGAAGGCCACCCCGCTGAAGTTCACCAACCGTGCCTCCGCCGAGCAACTGACGGCGACCGTCACCATGAGATCCGCCTCCGTCGATGACGCGTCCGACTCCAAGTCGACTGATGGCATGGCCAGTTCCAAGCCGACCGCGAGCGCCTCCCCGTCCCAGTCCCCGAACGCCGCCGCCACGCCGACCCCGAGTGTGCAGTCTCCCGAGCCGGCCCGGAGCAGCGGATCCCCGAAGCCGTCCGAGAGCGCGAACGGGCCGGAGGCGATGTCGGCCCGCACCGCGCCGCTGAGCGCGACCGCTGCCGCCGGCACCACGGCGCTCGCCGTGACCTCGGGCACCTCGGGCTCCCAAGGCGACTACGGGGCAACGGAGTTGTCGGCCGCCGGCACCTGGCAGGCCTCCGCAACCGGCTCCTTCACCTACTCCTACCCGATCTCGGTGCCGGCCGGGATCGGTGGCAACGCGCCGTCCGTCGGCCTGAGTTACGACTCGCAGACCGTCGACGGCGAGACCACCGCCCGCAACTCCCAGACCTCGTGGGTCGGAGACGGCTGGACCTATCAGGTCGGTTCCGTGGAACGGGCCTACCGCAGGTGCGGCTCCCTCCTCGATGCCAACGACAACAAGATCCTCAAGGGCTCCGGCGACGAGTGCTGGGGCGGGGACAACGCCACGCTGTCCTTCGGCTCGCACTCCGGCGTGCTGGTGCCCGACGGGGTGGACTCGAACGTGCCCGGGGAGATCAGGCAGTGGCGGCTGCAGGGTGACGACGGCACCCTCGTGCAGGAGCTGTCCGGCGCCGACAACGGCCTGCACGACGGTGTCTACTACCGGGTCCTGACCACGGACGGCACCGCCGCCTACTTCGGCGCCGACCACTCCCCGAGCGGTGCGGGCACCGGTGCCACCATGCCCGCGAACCCCGCCGACTCCTCCACGCACTCCGCCTGGGGCGTCCCCGTCCTGCACCCGCGCTCGACGGACCCCTGCCACGACGACACCAAGGGCAAGGCATCCCAGTGCGACAAGCCGGAGGGCTGGCGCTGGAACCTCGACTTCGTGGTGTCGCCGGCCGGATTCGTGCAGCGTTACGACTACACCACCGAATCCAATTACTACGACCTCGGCGGCGGCCAGACGGCGGCCACCGACGACCCCGACGACACCGGCACCCTCACCTCGTACACCCGGGGCGGCGCGCTGACGCTGATCTCGTACGGATACACGCTGGCGGACGAGCAGGCCGGGCGGACCCCGGCGGCCCAGGTGGACTTCGGCCTCGCCCAGCGGTGCCAGACGACCGACACGTTCACCGACTGCTCGGCGTCGAACCTGAAGGACAGCACCGCCACGCACTGGCCGGACGTGCCGTGGGACCTGCACTGCGACTCGACGGACAAGACCAAACTGCCGGACGGCGCCACGACCGTCCCCGACGACGTGTGCATCACGTCGGGACCCAGCTTCTGGACCACCACCAGGCTGGACTCCATCACCACCAAGGTCCATGTGAAGGCGACCGACCAGCTCACCGCGGTCGACTCCTACAAGCTGGGCCAGATCTACTCGGACGCAGGTGGCACCGTCGACCCGGTCACCGGCACCACGGTGGACCCCAAGGACGCCGGAATGCTGCAGGCCGTGATGTGGCTGCAGTCCATCAAGCACACCGGCAAGGACACCTACGACAACGGCAACAGCGACATCACGCTGAACCAGGTGTCGTTCACCGGCACCGAGATCGACAACCGGGTCAACGACGACTCCCCGTCCGCACCGCCGCTGTACCGGCCGCGCATCTCCAGCGTGCAGACCGAGACCGGCGAGTCGATCGCGGTCGAGTACAACCCGGCCCCGTGCGCGGGTAAGACCCTCTCGATCTCCCAGGCGGACGGCAACACCAACTCCTGCTATCCCGTCTACTGGACCGTCCCCGGCGCCTCCGAGCCGATCGCGGACTGGTTCAACAAGGTCACGGTCAACAGCGTGGCCGTCTCCGACCTGACGATCGCCGGGCAGTACCAGCCGGATGCCCAGAACAACCCGGCGGGCTCCGAGACCCAGATCTCCCGCTACAGCTACACCGGCCCGGCCTGGCACCGCGACGACTCGGCCCAGACCGACGACCAGTACCGCACCTGGGACCAGTTCCGCGGCTTCCGCACCGTCACCGTGCAGACCGGCCAGGCTCCGGAACCGGTCACCCAGCGGACCACCACCTATCTGCAGGGCATGGACGGCGACTACAAGGCCGACGGCAGCCGTCGCTCCGTCACCGTCGACGCCAAGGTCGGCGGCAACACCGTGCTGAGCGTCACCGACTCGGACCAGCTGTCCGGCACCGCGCTCCAGGACGCCACCTACACCCAGGCCGGCGGCACGGCCGACGCCGTCAACGTCAACGGCCCGTTCGCCTTCACCACCACCGCCTCCGCCAACCGGACACCCTGGACGGACTGGACCCAGGAGGACAACCCCGGCGAGACCGAGCCGGCCCTGTCCACCCTGCCCGACCTCACCGCCCACCGGATCAAGTCGAGCAGCTCCCTGAAGTACGTACTCCTGTCCAACGGGACCTGGCGGCACACCAAGACCGACACGGCGTACGACAGCCAGGGCCGCCTGTCCACCGTCAACGAGCACGGTGACGGCGTCGACCCGAACCAGGAGAAGTGCACCACCACGACCTACGCGGCGCCGGCGTCCGGCAATGCGATGACCCTCGGTTACCCGGACCAGGTCACCAGCGTCAACGGCCCGTGCGACACCGCGCCGAGCGCGAGCACGCTCCTGGCCGACAGGAAGTTCTACTACGACGGCGACGGCAGCCTCACCGACCTGGGCACCTTCGGGCAGCTCGACCAGACCGGCAGCACGGCGATCGGCCGGGTCACCGCCGTGCGCACGGCCACCGGCTACACCGGCACCACGGAGAACTGGCAGACCAGTTCGGCGATGAAGTACGACGGCGCCGGGCGCGTCACCGACACGCTGGACGTCACCGGGCAGAACACCCACACGGCCTTCACCCCGCCCTGGACCTCGGCAGGCGGCAACACCAACCCGACCGACATCACCACCACCAACTCCCAGAACTGGACGGTCACGTCCACCCTCGAACCGCTGCGCGGACTGCCTACCGAGAACGTCGACGCCAACGGCCGCAAGACCGACATGACCTACGATGCGCTCGGCAGGCGCACCGCGGTGTGGCTGCCCGGCCGGGACAAGGCGGCCGGCCAGAGCGCGGACCGCACCTTCGAGTACTCCATCAACCCCGGCGCCGTACCCGCGCCCGGAGACACGATCACCCAGCCCGGCGCACCGACGTCGGTCACCTCGAAGACACTGCGCGAGGACGGCACATACGCCACCTCGATCACGATCTACGACGGCATGCTGCAACCGCGGCAGACCCAGTCCACCGCGATGGGCGACTCCAACTCCGGCCGCGTCATCTCGGACACCTTCTACGACTCGCACGGCTGGCAGGTCGCGTCCTACGCGCCGTACTCCGAGCCGAACAACTTCCCCTCGACCACGCTCTACGCGGCGAACGAGAACCAGATCCCCTCGGAGACCACCACCACCTACGACGGCCAGGGCCGCCCCCTCAAGGGGACCCTCTGGCACCAGGCCGTCGAGCAGTGGCACACCTCCGTCAGCTACCCGGGAGCCGACGAGGTCGACAACACGGCACCCGTCGGCGGCCGTTCCACCGCCTCCTACACCAACGCCATCGGCCAGACCACCAGCACCGTGGTGAAGAACACCGGCTCCACGGTCACCCTGCCCGGCGGCTCGGTGATCCCCTCGGGAACCTCGCTGACCTCCAACAGCGTGCGTCTGACGATGCAGGCGGACGGCAACCTCGTGCTCTCCGCCCTGGCGACCGGCGCGACCATCTGGTCCTCCGGCACCGGCGGTCACCCCGGCGCCTGGGCCAAGTTCGGCACCGACGGCAACCTGGTCGTCTACAGCACGGCCGCGGCCCAGCTGTGGACCACCGGCCTGGCGGCCACCACCGGTTCCACCTTCCGGGTGCGCAACGACTCCACCGCGGTAGTCGTCTCCTCGGGCGGCTCCGTGCTGTGGAAGCAGGGCACCGCGAACGCCGTCCCGGCCGCCGACGCCACCACCCGCTACACCTACACCCCCGCGGGCCAGGTCGAGTCGATCAAGGACAACGCGGGCAACACCTGGTCGTACACCTACAACCTGCTCGGCCAGAAGCTGACCCAGACCGACCCCAACGCCGGCAGGACCACGTACGACAAGTACGACGTGGCCGGCAACCTGCTGCAGACCACCGACCCGCGCGGCCAGGCGCTGTCCTACACCTACGACTGGGACAACCGCCCCACCGCCGAGTACGCCGCCGCCTGGTCCGCCACCCCGGACCCGTCCAAGCTGGTGGCGTCCCATGTGTACGACACGCTGGAGAAGGGCTACGAGACCTCGGCCACCCGTTATGTCGGGGGCGCCTCGGGGTCCGTGTACACCCAGGCCGTCACCGGTTACAACACGGCCTACCAGCCGCTGGGAACCACACTGACGATCCCGGCCGCGGACGGCTTCGCCGCCGCCGGACAGAGCAGCGCGCCCACGAGCGGCACCGTCACCTACACCTCCACCGCCCGCTACACCCCGAACGTCGGGCTGCTCTCCACCGCGCACTACCAGGCGGACGGCAACCTCCCGGCCGAGGACATCGACTACGGCTACACCCAGCAGGGCAACCTCGACGGCATCGGCGGCTTCATCAACTCCGCCAACACGCCCGCCTACCTGGACACCGCCGTCCACGACGCGTTCGGCCGCGTGCTGCAGGCCAACTACGGCCCCACCGGCAAGGAACTGGCGACCTTCGCCCAGTACGACACCACCACCGGACGCGTCACCCAGACCAGCAGCATGGTGCAGACCTCGGCCACGGCCCTGGACGTCGTCAGCATGCGCTACAACCAGGCCGGCGAACTCACCGCGACCGACGACCTGCAGAACAACACCACGCACGACACCCAGTGCTTCACCTACGACTCCTTCCAGCGGCTGACCGCCGCCTGGACGGACACCGCGGGCATCACCGACCCCACGGCGGCCACGGTCGGCGCCGTCGGCGGCTGCACCACCGCGCGGGTACAGACCACCACCACGGCCCCTATCACGGCCGGCACCATCGGCGGTCCGGCCCCGTACTGGCAGACCTACACCTACGACCAGCTCGGCGACCGCACCGGCATGGTGGGCCACGACACCACCGGCAACGCGCTCAACGACACCACCCAGAGCATCGCCTACCCCGGCGTCAACGGCACGGCGAGCGCGACGCTGCCCGACCAGGCCGGGGCGGCCACCCTCACCAACCCGGCCGGTACCGCGACCATCACGTCGACGTACACCGACCCCGCCCACGGCAACGTGAACGCGGGCGACACCATGAGCCGGAAGGTGACGACCACCGGCCCGCTGTCCACCGCTTTCACGATCTCCGGCGGCGGGAAGCGGTGCGTCGACGACGCGGGCGGGTCGACCACCGCCGGCACAAAGGTGCAGATCTACACCTGCAACGGGTCCACCAGCCAGAAGTGGACGATCGGCACCGACGGCACGGTGAAGGTCCTCGGCATGTGCCTGGACACCTCCGCCAACGCGACCGCCTCGGGCACCCTCGTGGTGATCGACACCTGCAGCAGCACCACCGCCACCCAGAAATGGAAGGTCACCACCACCGGCACCCTGGTCAACACCGCCAACAGCGCGATGTGCCTGACCGACCCGGCAGCCTCCGCCACCAACGGCACCCAGCTGACCATCGCCACCTGCGGCGGCAGCGGCCAGACCTGGACCAACGCCGCGACCGGTGCCGTACCGGCCGGCCAGACCCAGACCTTCACCTACGACGCCGAGGGCCGCACCGCCACGGTCGCCACGACCTCCGGCACCCACACCAACACCAGCAAGTACCTGTACGACGCCAAGGGCGGTCTGCTGGAGCAGACCGCCGCGGTCGACGGCGTGGACAAGACCCGCATCCTCTACCTCTTCGGCGGCACCGAGCAGATCACCCTCAACGTCGCCGCCAAGACCTGGACCGGCCTGCGCAAGATCACCGGCCCGGACGGCACCACCGTGACCCGCTCCAGCAGCGGCACGGTCACCTACCAGGTCGCCAACGGCCAGGGCACCGCCCTGACCGCCGTCAACGCCGCCACGCTGGTCGCCACCCGCCGCTCCTTCGACCCCTGGGGCAACCCGCGCGGCACCAAGCCCAGTTCCTGGGTGTCACCCGACGAGAACCACGGCTTCCTCGGCCAGCCCGCCGATCCCGTCACCGGCCTCAACCTGCTCGGCGCCCGCAACTACGACCCCGTCATCGGCCGCTTCCTCACCCCCGACCCGCTCTTCCAGGCCGGTGACCCCAACCAGATGGGCGGCTACACCTACGCCGCCGACAACCCCGCCAGCAGCAGCGACCCCACGGGTTACGACGACTGGTACAACGACCCGTCGATGAACAAGTGCGTCATCGACTGCGATCCGGAGCCTTCCCCGTCACCGGCGCCCGCGGCCACCAGCACCTCCAGCGGCAGCGGCAACGGCAGCTCCACCCCGCAGCCCTCTCCCGGGGTCACGCCGCCCGCGACACCGCCCGACCCGAACGCCGGCGGCGACTCCATCTACAGCATCTTCTTGGATTTCGGTGTGGCGATCCGCTCCCTATCCGTCTGCGAGTTCTGGCTCACGGGAGGGGGAGCGGACCACGAGCAGGCCTGCAAGATAGCCGGCGGCGTCTACTCCGGAGGCATGGACAGTGGCGGCGTCGGAGCTCTCGAGCGCGGTGCCGTGGGCGAAGGTGATAGCGCGCTGGTCAACACGGCCAGAGCCGGAGCGGACGCCGACGCGGCGGCAGCAGCCGGCGCGAGCGCCAAGGCCGTCGACGAGGCCGCGACCGACGCGGCGGACCTGGCGGCGCTGAAGCGGGCGAACGCACAGGAGCATGCCTCGGAGGCGAGCGCGAAGGCGACCAGGCCGAGCAAGCCGGAAGCGGGTAACGCGGGCACGAAGCCCGCGGAATCGGCAGCCCGGTGCAGCTTCTCCCCTGACACGCCCGTCCTCATGGCCGGCGGCAAGACCAAGGCGATCGGCAAGATCAAGGTCGGCGACAAGGTCGAATCAGCCGATCAGAAGACCGGCAAGCACGCTGGTTCGCGCGCGGTCCAACACGTGTGGATCAACCACGACCACGACCTGCTCGACGTCACCATCCGCACCAAGGACGGCCGCAGCGCCACCATCCACACCACCGCCAACCACCCCTTCTGGGACGACACCACACACACCTGGGTCCCTGCCGGCAAACTCCACCCCGGCGACAGGCTCAACACTTCCACCGGCCACCACGCCCCTGTCGTCGTCACCCGGCCCACTCCCGGTACTGCCGATCGCTGGAACCTCACCGTCCAGCAACTCCACACGTACTATGTGCTGGCAGGCGGCACGCCGATATTGGTGCATAATACCGAAGGGGGTGGCGGTGAGAGATGTACGATCCCACTCTACCGATCTCCTGGAGTGGGAAATCAAGCGAGTGAAGCCAATGGTTTGAACCCTGCTAATCACAGCGGAAATCATGCGACTATTTACCTCTCCAACATGCCGGAGGGCGCGGCGCAGTATGCGGGGAATGGGCACGATCCCGGATTCCATGTATTCTATATGGATTCTGCATTCCTGGATTCGAATGCAGGAGGAACTATGGAAAAGACATTCGGAGATCTTGAATTCCCCCTTGAGAACAAGAATGGCCTCCAGGGTGTAACTGAGTTCAGGATTCCAGCGGGGCGGGCTGACGAGTTCAATTCATTTATTGATCATTCTCGAACCAAATGGGTGCCTTCCTATCAGGGGTGGTGGGATGAGGGTGATCTCGGCTAGCTCCATAGAAGGGATCGGAGCGGCTATCATTCGCCACACTGTCTATTCCTTGCGGAGCGTCTGAAGTGACTGGTCGTGACACCGCTGAGCGGCTTGCCCTGTACCTGGCGCACCTGCGTGCCGTGACGGGTGAAGACCCGATCATTGAGGAGGTCGAGCCGCGTGACCCGAGCGATGGCCGCGTTCTATCCCTCGGATACAGGGACGTGCCGGGCCCCGGTCTCCTGACTGGGATTACGTACGGGCTCTCGCTTTCAAGCCCCGGAGGCGGGGTGGCCAGTCGTCACGAAATGGTCATTACACTGCGAAGCCGGGATTTGTCTTGGGCTAGTGTTCCGGCTAGGGCTGTCGGTGCGCTGCGCGGACTTTCGCCGTTTGATCCTGGTCGCGCGATTGGCTATGCGCAGCGATTTGTCGAAGAGTCGGGGATGTCGAGCCTTCTCTTGGGAGATCCGGCGAGTACCCTGGGGCTCGTCCCGTTTAGCGTGGGCCCGGTCGAGTCGGGGGGCAAGGGTGAGGGTGTGGTGGACTTTGTGGGCGTCTATCCAATCTACTCATCCGAGCGAGAGTTTGTGAAGAAGAATGGATTTAAAGCATTCTGGGAACTCGAATGGGATCGATTTGATCCATTGCGTGAACCGATTGCTTGAGTGGGTGCGGTCTATTTGTTAGATTCCTGGAAGCTGTAGAGAAGGCCTCACCGGATGTAATTCCGGTGAGGCCTCTGGGGTGTCTGACGGCAGTAGTTGACGGCAACGTCAGCGGACGGGTGCTGCGCAAACCGGCGGATCGTCGCCGTCGTCGGGCTCGGGCGAGGTTGCCCAGCGCATGGTTGAGGAGGTCGATGGCCTGGCGCTGGAGGCGGAGTCGGACGTGGGCGTAGACCGTCGCGGTCACCCCGATGTGGGCATGTCCCAGCAACTCCTTGATGACGACGAGTTCGATGCCCTGCTCCAGAAGGAGCGTCGCCGTCGAGTGGCGGAGGTCGTGAAACCGGATCGGCCGCAGGTGGGCTTCGCGGAGCAGGGTGTTGAAGTGCCGGGTGAGCGTGGCGGGCTCGATCGGGTGCCCGTCCGGCCGCGTGAAGACGTGCCCGCTGACCTGCCGCACCGAGCCCGCCCGGTCCCGCTCCTGGGCCTGATGCTCGCGGTGTGCGCGAAGCGAGGTGACGCAGGAGGCCGGCAGTGCTATGCGGCGTTCGGAGCTGATGGTCTTGGTCGGCAGGGTGGTCAGGCCCCGGCTGGTGGTGCGTTGGAGGGTGCGGCGGATGGTGGCGGTGCCGCTGTCGAGGTCGAGGTCTTCCCAGCGCAGGCCGAGGAGTTCGCCCTTGCGCAGGCCGGTGCGTAGGGCGAGTTCGAACAGGGCGGCGTGTCGGTGGCCTTGGGTGGCGGCGAGGAACTGCCGCGCTTCGTGGGCGGTGAGTGGGTTGAAGCGGCGGGGGCGAGGGGTTCCGGTGCGGACGTTGCGAGCGACATTGCGAGGGATCTCCTCCTCACGCACGGCGTGCTCCAGCGCGGATTTGAGCACGGAGTGGATGTAGGCGAGCGTGACCGGGGAGAGGTGCTTGCGGCAGCACTTGCCGATCGCGCAGCAGCGCGGACGCCGGTTGGCCTGGGCCTGCGGGTCGCGTCCGGCGTCGATGCCGCGTGCGCAGCACTGGCAGACGGTCCGCAGTTCGTTGAGCCAGGTGCGGATGTCCTTGGCGGTGAGCTTGGCGAGCTTCTTCCTGCCCAGGCCCGGTACGAGGTACTGGTGCACGACGGCGGTGTAGCGGGTGTGGGCGGCGGCGGGCGGGGCCGCTGACCCGCCGCGCCGGGACGCTGGTCAGGGTTGTCGGATCCCAGCTGATGCTTGACGTTCCGGTCCCAGGTGATGCTTGACGGTGGGCCTAGACAACATACGGAGCCCCGTGGGGCTTGTTCGCTT